>JAYSVS010000229.1:0-9688 GCA_043718395.1 Acidobacteriota bacterium | reverse complement strand
ACGGTGTTTATGGGTCGCCTGCGGCCATGTTCGATCTTCGACTGGAAGTTTGTTTGCCTTGGACACAACACGATTCGCGGCGCGGCTGGCGCGGCAATTCTCAATGCCGAACTGATGCAGAGCGAAGGACTGCTCTAGCGCAATGATCGTTATGAAATTCGGCGGCACGAGCGTAGAATCGGCCGCCGCGATGCTACGTCTGGCTGGCATAGTCAGAAGCCGCATTGCGGAGCAACCAATCGTTGTCGTTTCTGCCATGGGAAAGACTACGAACCGTCTGCTTGAGGCAGCGAATCTGGCTGTGGCCGGCCAACGGGTTGAGGCTCTCGACAAAGTAGAATCACTGCGGGCTTATCATCATGCGGAAGCCGATGGCTTTGGGGCGTCGACGATGATTGACCAGCACTTCCAGGAATTGGCTGAGCTGGTGCGCGGGCTTGCCATTTTGGGTGAGTTGACTCCTAGAAGTATTGATGCAATTTCGAGCTTCGGCGAGCGGATCTCAAGTCAAGTTGTCGCCTTGGCCCTGAAGGCAAAGCATGTCGATAGCCGGACGGTGATTGTCACGGATGAGCGGCATACGATGGCGGCACCAAATTATGCCGAGACCAATGAACGGCTAAAGGCGACCCAGTGGGGCGAGATCACGGTGATGGGTGGCTTTATTGGGGCAACGCTGGCGGGGGTGACCAGCACGCTGGGCCGCGGTGGTAGCGACTTTACGGCAAGCATTGTGGGCGCGGGCTTGGCTGCAAAAGAGATCCAGATCTGGACCGATGTCGACGGCATGCTGACATGCGACCCAACTGTGTTGCCGGGCGGGCGGCGGGTGAAGAGCCTGAGCTTTGCTGAAGCGGCGGAGCTTGCTTACTTTGGTGCCAAAGTGTTGCACCCTTCGACGGTTGTGCCAGCGATCGAGAAGAACATACCGGTCTTAATCTTGAACTCGCGCCGTCCGCAGGTGGACGGGACAAGGATCACAGCTGAAGGGCCAGTGACGAAGAGCGTGGCGAAATCGATTGCCTGCAAGAAGAACATTGCTCTAGTCAATATACAGTCCACGCGGATGCTAATGGCACATGGGTTTTTGCGGCGGATCTTTGAGATCTTTGACCGTCATGAGACGCCGGTGGATATGATTGCCACCAGCGAGGTGAGCGTGTCGTTGACTATCGATAATGTCGCAAAACTGGAGATGATCGCTGCCGAGTTGCGTGAATTTGCCGAGGTTGAAATTGAGCAGGACAAGGCAGTAGTCTGTTTGGTCGGCGATAACATCCGGTGGCAGGCTGGGGTGGCGCATCGTGTGTTTCGCGCGCTCGACCTGGTGAATGTTCGTATGATCAGCCAGGGGGCTAGCTTGCGGAATCTGGGCCTTGTGGTGGCGCAGTCTGATCTGCGTGAAGCTGTGGAGCGGCTACACCAGGAGTTCTTTACCGATGTCGACCCGGAGGTTTTTGAATGAAGATCGCGCTGGTTGGCTACGGCAAGATGGGCAAAATGATTGAGTCTCTTGCGCACGAGTATGGCGGCGAGGTGGTGTTGCGCCTCGATGAGTTTAACAACGCCGGTCAAGTGATGATGACGCCTGAGTATTTTGAGGGCGTGGACGTGGCGATCGAGTTTACGACGCCTCATACAGCAGTAGGCAACATTCTGAAGCTGGCCGGGCTGGGGGTGCCGACAGTGGTGGGGACGACTGGGTGGCTTGATGAATTGCCCCGGGTGGAGGCTTACGTGCGGGAGAAGCGGGGGACGCTGGTGTGGAGCCCGAATTTCTCCATTGGCGTGAATCTGTTCTTTGCGGCAGTAAAGCAGCTTTCGGCGCGGATGGAAGACTTTCCGGAGTATGGCGCCTGGGCCTGGGAGATTCATCATTCGGCCAAGAAAGATGCGCCAAGCGGGACGCTGAAGATGGCTGTCGAGCAGATGCGCCGTGGTGGCTATACGCGTGAGGTGAGTGAGAGTTCGAATCGCGCAGGGGCTGTGCCTGGCACCCACGAGATTGGTTTTGATACAGCGGCTGATACGATCACGCTGCGGCATACGGCGCGGAGCCGTGAGGGATTTGCACGCGGAGCACTGAAGGCGGCACAGTGGGTAAAGGGCAAGACCGGCGTTTACGAATTTGGCGAGATTTTGTTTGGATAAGGAATTGACTATGTTTCAAGGCTGTGGCACAGCGTTAATCACGCCCTTTCAGAAGAACGGTTCGCTTGATGAAGCCGCCATCAAGAAACTGGTGCGGCGTCAGGTCGACGCAGGCATCCACTTTCTTGTGCCTTGCGGGACGACGGGTGAGAGCCCGACAATTTCGCTCGAAGAGCATCTGCGCGTTGTGGAGCTGACGGTTGCGGCGGCCAGGGGCGAAGTGCCTGTGCTGGCTGGTGCCGGCGGCTACTGGACCGAGGACGTAATCGACCTCGTAAAACGGATTGAAGCCCTTGGAGTGGACGGCATTCTGAGCGTGACGCCTTATTACAACAAGCCGACGCAAGAAGGACTTTACCAGCACTACAAGGCGATTGCGAAGTCGACCAAGCTGCCGGTCATTCTGTATAGCGTGCAGGGGCGGACGGGCGTGAACATTGAGCCGTCTACGGTGGTGCGCCTGGCTGCGATCAAAAACATCATCGGGATCAAAGAAGCGTCGGGGAGCATGGCGCAGATTGCCAGGGTGATTCAGGAAGTGCCGGATGGGTTCCTTGTTTTAAGCGGCGATGACAGCGTGACGATTCCGCTGATGGCGCTGGGCGGGCACGGAATCATCTCTGTTGCTGGCAACGAGATTCCGGGCGAGATGGCAAATCTGGCGGAGGCTTGTCTCAATCAGGACTTTGCCACGGCGCGAGCGATCCAGCGGCAATATCTCCCTTTGATGGAAGTGAACTTCATTGAGTCGAATCCGATTCCGGTGAAGGCGGCGATGGCGGCGATGGGATTGTGCAAGCCGGTATGGCGGCTTCCACTTGTGCCACCTTCTGAGGCGAGCATGGCGAAGATTCAGAGTGTACTGAAGCAGGTAGGAGTTTAATGCAGACAGCGATTGAGGCGGCGTTTCAGATTGCGGCGAGTGAATTGAGTGAAGCCGAGCAGCGCTTGTTCCAACAATTTAAGGCAGCTCTGAATCAGGGCAAATATCGTGCGGCAGAGCCGGACGCGTCGACTTCGACAGGCTGGCGCGTGAATTCCTGGGTGAAGAAGGGAATCCTGCTGGGCTTCCGGCTGGGGCAGATTGTCGATATGAGTGTCGATGTGCAACGGCAGCCCTTCTTTGACAAGGCGACTTATCCGCTTAAGGCATTTACGGCGGAGAGCGGGGTGCGGATTGTACCGGGCGGATCGAGTATCCGGGACGGTTGTTACGTCGGACGCGGGGTGACATGCATGCCTCCGATGTACATCAACGCCGGGGCATACGTCGATGATGGGACGATGGTAGACAGTCATGCGCTGGTGGGCAGTTGCGCACAGATTGGCAAGAACTGCCATCTGTCGGCTGCCGCGCAAATTGGCGGCGTGTTGGAACCTGTTGGCGCGCTGCCCGTCATTATTGAAGATGACGTGATGGTGGGCGGCAACTGCGGTGTCTATGAAGGCACGGTGGTGAAGCGCAGGGCAGTGCTGGGTAGCGGTGTAATTCTGAACCGCTCGACCCCGGTTTATGACCTGGTCAATGAACGGGTGCTGGTGGCGAAGGATGATGAGCCGCTGGTGATTCCGCCCGAGGCTGTTGTGGTGGCTGGCGCGCGTCAGGTATCGAAGGGCATTGGCAAGGAGTGGGGCGTCTCGCTTTATACGCCTGTGATTGTGAAGTATCGGGATCAAAAAACCGATGGCAAATTGCAGCTCGAAGATTTGTTGAGGTAAGAATGCGTTTTTCGTTGTGGATGGCTTTGTTTGTCATGGGCAGCTTGTTCGGCCAGGCTCCAGGGCGTTTTGGTGCCCAGATTCCGGTATCGACCGGGTATCTTGCGAAGGTGGTGCAGATAACAACCGACGGCGCGAGCCGGAAGCCGCACTGGTCTGGGGACGGCAAGAGCTTGCTTGTGTTGTCGACCGAGACGGGCAAGTGTCAGCAGGCGTATTGGCTTGATCTTTTGACGAAGGCGAAAAAGCTGGCGAGTTCGGGTAAAGGCAGTGTGCGGTCTGCGGCTCCTTTGGTTAAAGCAAAGAGCTGGGCCTACGATTCAACGCAGGATTCCGGGGAAGCTTGTGCGCCAGCGATGTTGGGGAGTGTGCCGCCGGACTTCAACATTTTTACGAACAATGAGAAGGGCAAGATGCAGCGCCTGTCGAGTGCGGCCGGCTATGACGCCGAACTCGATGTGAGTGTGTCTGAGAAGCTGATTATTTACACGAGCCAGGCGAGCGGCGATCTGGAAGTGTGGACGATGGAATGGGATGGGATGAACAAGCGGCAATTGACACATTCGCCCGGTTATGATGGCGATCCGAACGTGTCGAATGACGGGCGGCGGATTGTATTCCGGAGTTCGCGAGCGAGGACAGCAGATGGGCAGAAGCAGGTGAAGGACGAGCTCGCGTTTGGGCGTGCACTGATGTCGCCGAGCGAGATCTATGTGATGAACTTGAAGGGGCTGGACGAGAAGCAGATCACGAGCTTTGGTTGCAGCATATTGCATCCTGCGTGGACGCCTGATAACCGCCGGATTGTGTTTTCGTCGAACATGCCGAGCTGCCAGGGAGACAAGTACGAGTTGTTCATGGTGAACCTCGATGGGTCTGGGCTGGTGCAGTTGACTACGGGGAGCAAGTTTGTAGGCGAGGCGAGCTTTTCTCCCGATGGCCGGTCCATAGCGTATGTGCGGGACGGCCATATTTTTACTGCGGACTGGATGGCCCCTGCGGCCCCTCCAGAGACGCTTTCGCCACTTTCGAAGCCCTAGTCTCGCAGCCATCTATTTGATTTGGCTCAACTTATCCAGGAGTAGAGTTAGAGTTTGTTCTGCGAAATGTTTTGTATTTCGCAGAGGCCGGAAATCAACAGGCTGCGAGCAGGCGCATTGGTTTAAGAATGGTCCGGGCTTTGTGGGGTAGGACTTGGGACGGACGAGGCGGCGGCGCTTTAGGCTGATCGCATTCCCAAAGTGCAAGAGGACATCATCATGCTCGCACTCGTTATACTCAGAATGCAGAACTTGGCCAGCATTGCTGGAGGTAATCATGACTCGATTGATGTTTTTGATTTTCTTGCATTCGCCAATGTTGTTCGCCTGGCAGGCGGCAACCAAGTGCAAAGAACAACCAATAGGTAGAGTTATGGACTTCGGTAAGGCATCCGGCAACTGGTTCGACAACACAACGCAGAAGTCGATTCAGCACAACTCTGAGGTCTGCGCGGAAAGCCAGCTTGTGCGTCACCCGCCGCTGGCGGATTCGAACTCGCTCACCATTAGACCGGCCAAAGCTGGCTCTGAGCTGGTGCCGTTTAAGTGCAATGACGGTGTCACCTGCAGTGGCCCTCTTAACCTTGCCCGTGTCCCGATCCAGCTTGCCAATATCAAGGCGGTGGACGATTTTCTTCAATTCGTTACGAAGGGCTGGCGTGACCGCGAAGAAGACCTTCGCAACCTGCGCAATTTTATCCATCGCGGGCGGATCGACTTGGCCGAAGGAATTCTGCTGTCCACCGATGGCAAGGTAGCCGCCAAATCCTTATTCAGCAGAGCACCCGCCGCTGATACACCAGTGTGGTTTGAGTTCTGCAAGGTTCGGCCGGGAGGTCTATGCCCGGATCCTGCCAAGCCTGTCCTGTGGGATGGGAAGTCCGTTACCGTACCTGCGGAACCGGGTTTTTACAAGCTCGTTGTCGATAAGAAGTTTGGCACCGAGTTTGATCGAACTGACGCACAAGCCTACGTTTTGCTCGTTCCTGACCAGCAGAGCTATGACGAGCTTTCAAAGCTGTATGCCAAGGCCTTGGCACAGGTAGAGACGTCGCTCGATCCCGAGAAGGCTCGCCGCGATCTTGTTACTTATCTTTACTACCTTGGCGGGAAGTACGCCGAGCAGAAATGAAACGGCTGGCTCCATGGACCTGGGTCCGCCCTGATCGCGAAAAGGTTTCCCGCGGGCGCTTGGCCTGGCTTGCCTGCTTCGCCGTATTTCTGGTCTGGTTTTCCGGCGTAATCAGCGAATTTTGGGTGTTTCAATATCCAAACTTGTTGGTAAATGAAGCGATTTGGAGCCTGGGGAAGCCGCTGCCACCGCGGGATACCGCACTGGTACTAATCACGCCAGAGGAGTATGAGTGCGAGGAGTATTTCGGCGGCAAATCGCCGCTGAATCCTGACGTGCTCGGCAAAGCCATTCGTGCCGTGCTGGATCAGAATCCGGCAGTGCTGGTAGTGGATATTGACACGTCGGCGGCTGCATTCGCGGCCATGGCGATTCCTGAAACGAAAACCCGAATTGTCTGGGCCCGAAGTATCAATCGAGTGAGAGGTAAAACCTACAGCGGGCGGGTGTTGGGTGAGGCTTCGGGGTCAAGATCGCAGGGATTTGCAGCAAGCCCGCCGGATCGCGATGGTGCCATTCGATCTTTCGCCAGGGAGCTCTTCACCGACGGAAAGTATTTTGCCACGGTGCACTGGCGAGCGGTGCAGGAGTTTCGTGCGCTCAAAGAGGGCAAGCCAGCACCGGCCTGGGGCACGCTCAAATCCGAAGGCGGGAATCTTGAAGTGGCGCGTCTCAGCAACAACTACAACTACGAATTGCATACGAACACGCTGGTCGATTTCGTTCCTCCAACTTCGACTGCCTGCAAATTGCCAGACAAGGCTACGCCCAACGCGGAGAGTCTAGACGGCAAGATCGTGATTTTTGGTGGTAATTATCAGTTCGGTGATATTCACAAGAATCCCTTCGATGAAAAGTGGGGCGTCGAGATTCTTGGCAGCGCCATTGAGGCTGAGCTTTCAGGTCAGAGTGTGAACCATATACCAGGGAAATGGGTGTTCAAGCTCGCCCTTGGGGCGGTAATTGGCCTGCTCTTTCATTTCCTCTTCGCACTGCCAGCAACGATTTTGTCCCTGGCCGGTTTGACCTTGCTGGCGCTTGCGGGGAATATCGTGGCGGTGGCCTTTGGGTATGAAGGTGCGGTAGTCCCCTTCGTTTTGGGCGTGGTGATTGAGCAACTGGTGAATCTAGTGGAGCAGGCGCAGGAAGCGCAGGTGGAATTAGAGAAAGAGCATGGCGGCAAGCTAACTGGAAGCGAGCAACCAGTGACTGCAGAGGGATCGGGGTCTTGAAGATGAGATCTGAGTTTCTTTCACATAATCGGTCGCTTTCCAGGGTCGGCGCACTTGTTCTGAACTGGATTCTGATCGCATTTGCCGCATTTGGCCAGAACACAGACCGGAAGGAGTGGGACAGGTTGAACGCAGAAGCATTCCGGCTCTATGGTGCCGGAAAGTTCTCGGAGGGGTCCGTAATCGCGGAACAGGCGCTTGCGCTGGCGGAGCGAACCTTTGGGGCGGACCACCCGTCAACGGGGACGTCGCTGAATAACTTGGCTCTGCTGTACAGAAGCCAGGGGGCGTATGCGAAGGCAGAGCCGCTGTTTGTGCGGGCACTGGCGATCAACGAGCGCGCGCTGGGGGCGGACCACCCGTCAACGGGGACGTCGCTGAACAACCTAGCTGGGCTGTATGAGAGCCAGGGAGCCTATGCGAAGGCAGAGCCGCTTTATGTGCGGGCACTGGCGATCCGCGAGCGCACGCTGGGGGCGGACAACCCGTCAACGGGGACGTCGCTGAACAACTTGGCTGGGTTGTATGAGAGCCAGGGGGCGTATGCGAAGGCAGCGCCGCTGTTTGTGCGGGCGCTTGCGATCAACGAGCGAGCGCTGGGGGCAGACCACCCGGACACGGGTACGTCGCTGAACAACCTGGCTGGGCTGTATCAGCGCCAAGGGGCGTATGCGAAGGCAGAGCCGCTGTCTGTGCGGGCACTGTCGATCAGCGAACGCGCCCTGGGGGCGGACCACCCGGATACAGGGACGTCGCTGAATAACTTGGCTCTGCTGTACAGAAATCAGGGGGCGTATGCGAAGGCAGAGCCGCTGTTTGTGCGGGCGCTTGCGATCAACGAGCGCGCGCTGGGGGTGAACCACCCGTCAACGGCGACGTCTCTGAACAACCTGGCTATGCTGTATGAGAGCCAAGTGGCGTATGCGAAGGCAGCGCCACTGTATGTGCGGGCACTGGCGATCCGCGCGCTCGCGCTGGGGGCGGACCACCCGGATACTGGGACGTCGCTGAACAACTTGGCTGGGCTGTACAGAAACCAGGGGGCGTATGCGAAGGCAGAGCCGCTGTATGTGCGGGCACTGGCCATCTGCGAGCGAGCGCTGGGGCAAGCGCATCCTAATACCCTGTGGGTGCGGCGAACGCTCGCCTTTGCTGCGGTGGACGCTCTTCGAAGCGGCAATCACACAACCCGGACGTCCGCACTTCTTCGCGATAATCTCGACGCCCTGACACCCAACCATTTGAAGGCCCTCGATCTCGAAGTTGCTGCGGGAAGTAGAGAGGTTCGAGTGGCGGCTTTGGATCGCTTCAGGCAGACTCTGCGAGTTCTCTCCAAGGTCCAACTGCAATGGCCGGAGTTTCGCACTCTCACGCTGAGTCAGTTTGCGCAAGGGACTTTGCATTCGCGCGGGCGATTGCTGGAGGAGACTCAGACGGCCATTGAGACGCTACGGCGGAGACCAGGCAACGTCGAGTTGAGCGCCCTGATCGACCAACTGGAGAGCGTGGAGCAGGAGATCGTCCGGGCGAGCCGCTCGAAGAACCCCGTGAACGTGGACGCCCTTTACGCAAAGCGTGAGGGCCTCCTGACGGCGATCAGTTCGCGGAGCCTTGAGTTTCGAGACTTGACCCGTATCCCGAACGTGGCGGAGATCACAGCATTACTAGGTGGCTCTGCTGGTGTCGAATTCGTCGCGCTCGCACCTGCTGACGAAGGAGAGGAGCACTACTTCGCAGTGGTTTGGACCGACAAAGGCCCGGTATCGCTGAAGGATCTGGGGCTCGCCAAGCCGATTCGCGAGGCAGCGGAACGCTATAACCTGGCGTTGTCCGTCCCGGACAACGGGCCTCGCCTCAAACGCGCCGCCTACGAACTCGCTCGGCTCTTGCTGAACCCTTATTGGAGCGACTTGCCGCAACAAGGGCCGATCTATTTTTCGCCGGAGGGTCCGCTGGCTAGTATCGCGTTTGACCGGCTGCCTGATCCAGATGGCAAGAACATTGGCGATTCCCGTTCTGTGAGTCTTATGGGCAGCTTGCGTGACCTCGCCAAGTGGAAGCAGCAATATCGCAGCGAGATCGATCCCGTAGGCTTCTTTGACCCTGACTTCGGCACCTCGAAAGACGTCCGCCCAGCGGAGTTTCCACGGCTACGATCCACACTGCTCGAGCGCGATCTGATGGAGCGGGTATGGCCTAAACAGTTTCAGGATTTTAGTGGAGATAAGGCCACCAAGGAGGCGCTCTTCGGCGAGAAGATGAAGCGGCCGCGGATCCTTCACATCGCGACGCAGGGCTTTCACCGGCCGGGCGGGGATCCGATGCTGGGGACGGGAATCGCGCTGGCCGGAGCCAACGAATCTGAGGAGAAAGGCGTGGTGACGGCTACAGACATGGCGCGTTTGAATCTGCAG
>JAYSVS010000228.1:0-31675 GCA_043718395.1 Acidobacteriota bacterium | reverse complement strand
ATTAGTAGTTGTCCTTCGTCCACCCTCTCTTCTTCGGTGGGTTGTCAAGAGGACATTTCTACTTTGCTCTATAGGACATTACTACTTTGCTGTGTCAGCTCTGATTGAGCTTGACCTAGTCCGGCAGAGAAAACGTCATCACATTTGAGCCAACAGCCAGCGTCACGTATTGCTTGCCACCCACGCTATAAGTCATCGGCGAAGTCTTGATCGTTGCATTCAGCGGCATCTTCCAAAGCGTCTTCCCGTCCCTCTCATCAGCCGCAATAAAGTACCCGCTCGGGTCACCATAAAACAACAACCCACCCGCCGTACCCAGGATCCCCGCTACGCGCTTCCCGTCCACCGGCCCAACCAGTGGCACATCCCACACCGTCTTGCCTGTCTCGATATCGAGAGCCCGCAAATGCTTCTTGCCCGGATCCTCAGCCGGCCGCACCGTCTTCCAACTCCCCGGCAACAAATTCGCCACACACTTCTCAATCGCAATCACGTAATAAAGCCGCGTTACAGGGCTATACGAAGTACCGTTCCAATTCGTCGCATGATCCGGGCAACTCAACTCACCCGGCTTCACCATCACCGGCCGCCCATCGCTGCCAATCCCGCTCGCCCAGGTCAGCCGCTGCATAAACGATTTCGCCAACAGCAGCTTCCCGTTCGTCCGGTCAAACACATAGAAAAACCCATTGCGATCCGCATGCAGCATCAGCTTCCTCATCTGCCCCTGATACTCTGCATCAATCAGCACATTCGGCTCAGTAGCATCCCAGTCATGCGTATCATGAGGCGTAAACTGGTAATACCATTTCATCTTGCCGCTAGCAGGATCCAGCGCCAACACGCTATCGGTAAACAAATTGTCCCCGCCGCGATCCCGGTCATCAGAGTTCGGCCACGGGTTTCCAGTCGCCCAAAACAACGTATCGGTAGAGGCATCATAAGAACCCGTCAACCACGTCGAGCCCCCGCCCAGCTTGTACCCCTCTCCCTTCCACGTCTCGATCCCAGGCTCTCCTGCCGCTGGTACCGTCCATTTACGCCACACCCTCTCCCCCGTCCCAGCCTTGTAAGCTGCAACAAATCCGCGAATCCCCCAATCCCCGCCAGCCACACCGGCCACCACCATATCCTTCACAATCAGTGGCGCAATCGTCCCGCCATACTTCTGTGCCTCATCCCACATCACCGTCTCCCATACCACCTTGCCCGTCACACGGTGGATCGCAATCAGATGCGCATTGTCAGTGACAAAGAACAAGTTCTCCCCCAAGATAGCCACCCCGCGATTGGTCCCAAGCGACGGGTCCGATACAAGCCCCGGAGTACGCGGCCGCGAATACTGCCAGATCTGCTGCCCTGTCGCCGCATTCAGCGCAAAGACCTGATTCGGACCCGTCATATACATGATTCCGTCCACCACCAGCGGCACCGTCTCAAGCCCGAAATAGCGCATATTCTCACGGAAATAAGGCGTATCTGGCAAGAACTGCGTCCACAGCGGAACAGAGAACGCCCACTCCAGCTTCAACTGCTTCACGTTCGTTCGATCAATCTGGGCAAGCGGACTGTAACGATTGCCACTCAGATTGCCGTTGTAGGTTAGCCAGTCCCCGGGCTTCGGATTAAGGATGCGATCAAAATCCACGCCGCCAGACTTCTCCACCACCATGCCATGCTTCACTCCATTCAGGCTGCTCAAAAACGCTATCGTATTTTGCAACTCAACTGGCCTAGCCTTCACCACCGGCATCAGCGATGCCTTCTCTTCCTTCACCAGGCTCACATCATCAAGCAAGACCGGATGCAAGCCGCCCTTCAGGTCTTGCAACGAAATCTCAAAGGCAGTCCGGTTCCTCGCAAAGCCCCGCAAGCTGCCGCCCTTCTTAAGGTCCACCGTTACCAGATCATAGCCCGCTGCAATCCTCACTCCAGGATTCACCAAAGCGTCGCGCAGTTGATCCACCGTAAGTTCAGTAGCAGCACTCGAAAGATCCGGCCCAACGGCATCCCCCCGCCCCGACACCATATGGCAATTCGAACACTCACCCTTGCCAAAGAAGAACTCGCTCCCCGCCGCCACATCCCCTTCGACCTTAGTCTCTGACGCCGACGCATTCAGCGAGACAACCAGCCCCACAAGCCCATCCAGCGTAGCAGCAGGCAAATCAAAACCCGGCATTCCCGCTGCCGGAATCCCTCTTACAATCACATTCCGCAAACTCTGCGCCGACCGCTTCCGCAACCGCAAGTTCCCCGACAGCCCCGGCCCCTGTTGCGACCCCCGCGCATCCGCCCCATGACACCCCGAGCATAACTTGGCATAAGTCTGCCGCACATCCTCCTGTGCCACCTGCCCCAACGCAGGCCCCGCCAACAAAAACAAAAGCAACCAGCAACACGCAACGGCGTTCATGCTGCGATTACATCACACGCAAGAAAAGCTGGTTTAAGAGCTTGCGCGATCTTGTAGGTTCTGTGGCTACGGCTATACTTCAATATGAAAATGTAGCGAACGAATCTATTGACCCTGACCAAGCGAATAGCCAGCTTCACCATCAAAGGTGCACAGGTTTTCGGTCTTGATCACGTCAAGCTTTGTATCGCTCAACCGCAGCAGCAACTCTGCCACCTGCCGATGTTGAACCGTCACTCCATCGGCCTGAAACCGGCATCGCCAGTGATCCGTGCAGAAAGTTTCCGGAAACCCATTCGGCCACACTTTGACGCCTCTATTGGTAATCATAACCAGCTTCAACGGGCTTTCCTCTGCTGCTTGCAATTGTGGCGCGAGCTCGCTCGGCTCTACTCCAGCCCAGTGAACGAAGACATCGACACCAACAATTTCCTTCACTGCCTGAGGCCGTCTCTTGACCTCGATCATCGGTGCCTTCTCATTGGCTGCAAACTTCGCAATGCGCAGTTGCTGCGGCACTTGCCCCAACCTTGCAATCACCGCATCGGCAAATGCTGCTGTTCCAACCAGTTGCTGGCTGGCAAGTTCGTCGTAAATGTCTGAAGTGTGAACCCTGTCTTCAATGGTGCGCAGCAATGCATTCTTGATCTTGCCCGCCACCTCACCCTGTCCCATATGTACCAGCATCAGCACCGCAGCTTGAATCAGCCCAGAAGGATTGGCAACATTCTTGCCAGCAATATCAGGGGCGGAACCATGAATGGCCTCAAACATCGCGATCCGGTCGCCGATGTTCGATGAGCCAGCAAGCCCTACCGAGCCGGCAATCTCAGCGGCAACGTCCGATAAGATGTCGCCGTAGAGATTGAGCGTTACGATCACATCAAAGCGCTCTGGATTGTTGGCCAACCGGGCTGCACCAATATCGACAATCATGTGTTCCTTGGCGATCTCCGGATACTCCGCTGCCACCTCATCAAATATTTTGTGAAACAGACCATCCGTCAGCTTCATGATGTTGTCTTTGGTAAAGCAGGTCACTTTCTTGCGGCCATGCTGACGGGCGTATTCAAACGCGAAACGGACCACCTTCTCCGTGCCTGGCCGTGTGATCAGCTTTAGGCACTGATACACCTCATCGGTCTGGCGGTGTTCAATTCCAGCATAGAGGTCTTCTTCGTTTTCTCGAACAATCACCACGTCCATGTCTGGATGCCGGGTCTTGACGAACGGGAAGTAAGCTTCCACAGGACGCACATTGGCGTACAGTCCCAGCGTTTTGCGAATTGTTACGTTTAAGCTCTTGTAGCCCCCACCTTGTGGCGTAGTAATCGGTGCCTTCAGAAAGACACTGGTGCGGCGCAGCGAGTTCCATGACTCGGGTTCAATACCAGATAAGAATCCCTCCTTGTAGACAGACTCCCCGATCTTGATTTCTTCGATGTCAAGCTCTGCCCCGGCAGCCTTGAGAATGCGCAGGGTGGCCGTCATGATTTCCGGCCCAATCCCATCACCCATGGCAATAGTAACGGCTCTGGATTTTTTGCTTCCAAGGCTTTCTTCAATGGCGGGAAGAGTAAGGCATTCAATCATCTGGAAGATCTCCGTTTCACGACTTTAAATATACGACATTAGAGTCGTATATTGCAAGACTCAATTTAAGATTCGTATGATGTGATTGTGGCAACTGAATGGACATTCCTTACCAACTACAGCCACGTGTTGCTTTCCATAGCGGCTGCGCCAGATCAGACGATGCGGGAAGTTGCTGTGCGCGTGGGAATCACCGAGCGGGCTGCGCAAAGAATCCTTGCGGATCTGATCGAAGCGGGATATCTGGAATCCGAGCGCATCGGCCGGCGAAACCGCTACAAGGTCAACGGTTCTTTGCCGCTGAGGCATCCTTTGGAGCAAGGCAATCCTGTGAGTACGCTTCTAGCTCTATTGGGGCCCAACGGAACCGCATTTGCTTCTGCTGAAATAGTGCCGCCAGTCCGTCAACGAAAAGCCGCATCCAAAACCCATCAGGGTGATTGATGGCATTCAGCATCACTGCCACTCAAAGAGAAGCAATAGAATTCAATTTTTCGGTAGACATGATCCGGTGAGTTTTTTGAGGAGCTTAGGAGATTCGCTTGGAGCGCGCGGCGTGCTGATTTGGGAATCGATGCGGCAATTAGGTTTTTGGTGAGAACTACTTGCGGTGGCTCCGGGGTGAACAGACGGATCACTAGATCTTGTGGTTGAAAAGCATAGGCTCACAAACTTTGCAAAATTGCCTGCAAAGTGCAAGGTTCGCGTCAGGCCGTTCCGCCTTTCAGTCTTCTCGAATTGGCGTACCATAAGGGGTTCCTGCCATGCCCAAACAGCCACTCGCCGAGGTCTTCGGCTTTCCAATAACTAACACATCGGCTGATGCGAGCCGCTACCAGAAAAACCGTTTGTGTCCTTACAACAACAAGGTCCCTAATTGCACGAAAGATAAGGCAGAAAACCCACTTGGCGTCTGCACCCTTCATGAAGGCGACGAACCTACGATTGTTTGCCCGGTTCGCTTTCGTGAAGACTGGATCATTACGATTGATGCGGCAAAGTTTTTCTTTCCGCCCGACGCCAAATGGACTTCTCTCACTGAGGTCAGACTCGCTGACAAGCACGGTAAGTCGGCTGGAAACGTAGATGTTGTGCTAGTTTCATACGACGATGCTGGATGCATAACCGATTTCGGCTCCGTAGAAATTCAAGGCGTTTACATCTCCGGCAACATTACTCAGCCCTTCAAGCATTTCATCCAAGACCCAGACAATCGTAGACAGATGGACTGGACAGGTCAGAAAAATTATCCACGCGCAGATTACCTTTCCTCATCGCGAAAACGCCTGGCTCCTCAGTTGATTTATAAGGGCGGGATCATGAAAGCGTGGAAGAAAAAGCAAGCGGTTGTCGTGCATAAAAGCTTTTATGCCACATTGCCCAAGCTCCGCTCTGTCGAGGTCGGCCAGGAAGCGACAGCCGACATTGCATGGCAGCTTTACTATCTTCAACACGATGCTGCAGAGGACAGGTACAAACTTAAGCTTGATCGAATCGTCTATACGATGTTCGATTCTGCTCTTGAACAAATCACCAAAACAGAGGCGGGATCCGTCGAAGGCTTCATCAGCAAATTGCAAGAGAAGCTGGACGAAAAGCTGGATAACGGAAATCCTCCAGATGCACCAACATTGGCCGATATCATTGATAGGTAAAAGTAATGTCAAATGCCCGAACTGCCGCAGCAAGCTACCAGCTGTCAATTTTTCCTGAGCACGAGAACGATTTGGCGCGGGTCGTCAACGTTGCACAAGTTCAACAATTAAGCCCGTTCCGCTATCCCGGTGGAAAAACTTGGCTTGTCCCGAGGCTGATTCGCTGGCTCATGAGCTTCGAAAAACCTCCAGACGAATTCATTGAACCCTTCACAGGCGGGGGGATTATCAGTTTGACCACGGCCAACATGGAGCTGGCCAGCCACGTCACTATGGTTGAACTCGATCCAGACGTCTCGGCCGTCTGGCAAACGATGTTGAATGGACACGCAGAATGGCTCGCCGACGAGGTAACAAGCTTCGACTTGACTCCCGAAAATGCTGACGTCCGGTTAAAGAGCGGTGACAAAACCGTGCAGGAAACAGGCTTTCAAACGCTCCTCAGAAACCGTATTTGCCATGGCGGGATACTCGCGCCGGGTTCCGGCGTTCTCAAACACGGAGAGAAAGGCAAGGGCATCAAATCCCGTTGGTACCCAGAAACTCTCAAAAAGCGCATCCTTAAAGTTGCCACGCTTCGCGACAGAATCACGTTTATCAATGGTGACGGAATCAAAGTGATGCGCGACAACGCACACCGCCATGATGCCGTGTTTTTCATTGACCCTCCATACACCGCTGCGGGCAAGAAGGCCGGAAACCGGCTCTACACACACTTCGACCTCGACCACGAGGAACTGTTTCGAATCACCGCAACGCTGAAAGGTGATTTTTTAATGACCTATGACGACAATGAAGGTGTGAGGGACTTGGCGCGCAAGCACGGCTTCAAGATGCGAACCGTTGCCATGCAAAACACTCATCTCGTGGAAATGAAAGAACTTCTCATTGGCCGCAATCTGGATTGGGTCGGCCCTCAGGCCAGCAAAATTGTTGATTAGCCGTCGCATAGCCTAGCCATCTGCGCCCCAAAAGGCCTAGCGTCAGGGCTTGTCTATGGGATTGAGTCCTCAGTTGCTCCAATCGTCCAGCATGCCGCCCATCGCATTTGCTCGCGAGCATTGAGAATTGCCCCCCTAAAAGCGATTTGCGATGCTTCGTTTGTTGCGAACTTCGACTTCGACATTCCATTCCAGAGATCATTGCCACCTCTGCGTTAATCGGCGGCAACTTATAAAACATGACTGCCCATGGTCAGGTGACGCTTTAGCGGCGGCACAGAACACCTGGCAATTAGTAGGAAAGTCGTTCGAAACTCGTCGCCGCATCTATCAAATCGGCGAAAGGCGATATTGGCACTCGTCGTGCTACCAGCTTGTTCTGAACGAAGGTTTCGATTCGAATCGGAACTCTCGTCTGAAAGATCGCATCAGTTTGCGGCTAACAATTTCACAGAGGAAAACCAAATGAATCGAGTGCTGAGTATTCTATCCATCTCCGTCGTATTATTGCTTGGAGGCTGCAACTTAGGCCCACAACCGCCTGTCGCAGGTCCGGCAGGACAGCCGGGACAGACTGGACAGACCGGACAGACCGGACAGTCTGGGCAGGTGGGCGAACCAGGGCAGCCCGGCCAGACTGGGGCCACGGGCCAGACCGGAGATACCGGTAAAGCCGCGCCATGCCCGGCCGGACAGCATCGTTCTACCTCCGATGCTGGAAAACCGATTTGCATTCCCGATTAAGCGGATCTTAGCTGAGCGGTTAGACTGTCCCTCAATGGTCTAGCCGCATTGCCAGATGGTTCTTGGCTGTGTGCATTCACTGCGTGTGTCGCACGGAGTTTGGAGGGCCTCGTCCAGCAATGCGGAATCCGCCGAACGAAACGAACCCCAATTTTTGGGACACTTTTCTCTTCGCTTCCCTTATCCACCTGAAACCCCACCCGGAAACAACCATGGGTCCGCAAATGTGCCTCAATCAGCGACAATAGAAAGACATGTCCACTGCTCCTCCGCGCGTCGCGGTCATCATGGGCTCAAAGTCCGACTGGGAAACCATGCGTCACACCGACGACATGCTCAACTTCTTCGGCGTCCCTCATGAATGCCGCATCGTCAGCGCCCACCGCACGCCAGACTACATGGCAGCCTACGCCCGCGAGGCCGAAGAGCGCGGAATCGAAGTTATCATCGCCGGTGCTGGCGGCGCGGCCCATCTCCCCGGCATGGTCGCCGCTCATACCCTCGTACCCGTCCTCGGCGTCCCCGTCGAATCGCACGCCATGAAGGGCATCGATTCTCTCTACTCCATCGTTCAAATGCCCGGGGGCATCCCCGTCGGCACCCTCTCCATCGGACGCGCCGGAGCCAACAACGCCGCCCTCCTCGCCGTCGCGATCCTCGCCAATCACGACCCGGAACTCCGTACCAAACTCCGCGCCTTCCGCAAAGAACAGACCGACAAAGTACGCCGCGAAACACTCCCATGAAACCTATCCTCCCCGGTGCCACCATTGGCATCCTCGGCAGCGGCCAACTCGGCCGCATGTTCGCCATATCGGCACGCCGCCTCGGCTATCACATCCACGTTTTCTCACCTGACAAGAACTCCCCCGCCGGCCAGATCGCCGGCAAGGAATCCGTCGGAGACTACGACGATCTCGACGCCGTCAAGGCCTTCGCAAAAAAGGTCGATGTTGTCACGCTTGAATTCGAAAACATCCCAGTCGCCACCGCCGAAAAAGCCGAAAAGCACGCCCCTCTCCGCCCCGGCCCAAGCGTCCTCCACACCACCCAGCACCGCCTCCGCGAGAAGACTTTCCTCAAAAAGAACAACTTTCCAGTCACCCACTTCATAGAAATCGAAGACAAGCTCCCAAACGACGCAAGCTTCCCCGCCATCCTCAAAACAGCCGGCTTCGGCTACGACGGCAAAGGCCAATACAAGGTCAATTCAATCGAAGAACTAGCCACCGCCTGGAAAAAGCTCGACAAACAACCCTGCGTCCTCGAAGCCTTCGTGCCCTTTGAGCGGGAACTCTCGGTAGTAGCCGCCCGTGGCCTCGACGGTGCCTTCGTCCACTACGGAGTCCTCGATAACACCCACGCCAATCACATCCTCGACATCACCACCGCCCCGGCGCTGATCCCCGCCAAAGCCTACAAAGACGCCATCGAAATCACCGAAGGCATCTTCCAGAAGCTCGACATCATCGGCACCACCTGCGTCGAGTTCTTCTATAAATCCGACGGCTCGATCATCGTTAATGAGATCGCCCCGCGTCCTCACAATTCCGGCCACCTCACCATCGACGCCTGCACCACCAGCCAGTTTGAACAACAGCTCCGCGCCGTCTGCGGCTTGCCGCTAGGAAGCACAGCCTTCCACTCCCCGGCTGCCATGGCGAACCTCCTCGGAGACCTCTGGCAGCCCACGCCCAACTGGTCAGCGATGCTCCAGTTTCCCGACATCCACTTGCACCTCTACGGCAAAGAAGAAGCCCGCCCGGGTCGAAAGATGGGCCACGTCACAGCACTAGGCAAATCTGGAGTTCACGCCGCCGGCATCGTCAGGGCCGCCCGCCAGTCTGCCTCCACCTGAAAGCTCCGCCCCTCAAACTCAAGCCTCCGCGCATGAAGCCGTAGCGCTTCCCCGCCCTGCCCATACAACCGGTCCCCCACGATCGGATGCCCCACATGCGCACAGTGGATCCGCAACTGATTCGTCCGCCCGGTTACCGGCTCCAGCTTCACCAAAGTCCGGGACTCCAGTCGCTCTTGCACCCACAACCGTGACAGCGCCGCTTTCCCTGCTTCCCTCACACCCCAAGCCGGCTTCAACAAAGCGTCCCGTCCAATAGGTGCATCAATCTCAATAAAATTCTCAGACACAACCCCTTCCACCAACGCCACGTACTCCTTCTTCACCCGCCCTCCTGCCCATGCCCGCGTCAACATCCCCAGCGCCGCCTCAGTCTTCGCAACAACCAACACCCCGCTCGTCTCCTGATCGAGCCGATGCGGAAACCAAAACCGCGCCCCCTTCAAATACCAAGCCAGCGCATTCGCAAGCGTCCCGGTCTTCACATGCATCGTCGGGTGAACCAGCATCCCCGCAGGCTTATTTACCACAATCATCCCGTCATCCTCAAACAACATTTCAAGCTCGATCTCCTCCGCCCGCCGCGCCGTCGCCGCCTCAAGATCGACATCAATCAGCACATGCTGCCCGGCCCTCAGCTTCTGCCCCCAATTCTCCACCACAACACCATCAACACTACACAATCCCTGATACACGCGTCCGCGCAAATACATTTGGCTCAGCCCGCCAAAGCGCCGCGCCAGGAAGCGCTTCACGCTCAGGCGTTGCTCCTCCCCGGCGACAATCAGTTCCATTGCACGTTCAAATCCTTGTAAAACTGCTTCAATAGTATAAGAGACCATAATCTATGCGAGTAGCCTACTTTGACGCTTTCTCCGGCGTAAGCGGAGACATGACCGTTGGTGCCTTGATCGACGCCGGCGCCGACGCCCATAAACTGATTCACGGCCTCGAACACTTAGGGCTAGGCGCAAAATACAAGGCCACCAAGACTGTCCGTTACGGCATCACCGCCACCAAGTTCGACGTCCTTATCGGCGACCAGCCCGCAGACCAGGTCCATCACCATCACGACGGCGAACAGCACGATCACGACCATACTCACGATCAGACTCATGATCACAGCCACCGAGGCCTAACCCAGATCCTGGAGCTAATCGACAAGGCCAAGATCCCCGCCCCCGTCAAAGCCTCCTCCAGCCGAGTCTTCCAGATCCTCGGAGAAGCAGAAGCCGCAGTCCACGGCGTCCCTATTGAAGAGGTTCACTTCCATGAAGTCGGCGCAGTCGATTCCATCGCGGACATTGTCGGTGCCTGCTACGGCCTCCATCTCCTTAAGGTCGACGAAGTGTATAGCGCCCCTATCAACGTTGGGTCCGGCACGGTCAAGGCCGCTCACGGCATGCTACCAGTACCCGCTCCCGCAACTGCCCTCCTTCTCAAGGGCAAGCCCATCTACGTCGACGGCCCCGCCTTCGAGCTCACCACGCCAACAGGAGCAGCCATCCTCGCCGCCCTCGCCAAAGGCTTCGGCAACATGCCGTCTCTCAGTATCAGTTCCCTCGGCTATGGCGCTGGCACCAAAGACTTCTCAAACCGTGCCAATGTCCTCCGCATCACCATCGGTGACAAGCTAGATTCCACCGAAGCTCAAACCGTCCTCCTCATCGAAGCCAACATCGACGACTCATCCCCCCAAGTCCTCGGCTACACCATGGACCAACTCTTCCTCGCCGGTGCCCTCGACGTCACCCTTGCTCCAGTCCTCATGAAGAAAAACCGCGCCGGTCACATCCTCACCGTCGTTGCTAAGCAAGAAGACAAAGACGCCCTGTCGAACCTGATCCTCCGCGAAACTACCACTCTCGGCCTGCGTATCTCCAGCGCCGAACGCCGCACCCTCCCGCGTGAATTCACCGAAGTCAAGACCCCCTACGGCCCCGTACGGATCAAGGTCACTGCCAACGGTTTCGCCCCTGAATTTGACGATTGCCAGGCCCTCGCGCGCGAGAAGAACATCCCCCTCAAGGAAGTCATCTCGGCCGCTAATTTTGCCTACCTGAAGACGAAAACATAATGTCCAAGTACTACCTCACGACTCCGATTTATTACGTCAACGCTGCCCCTCATATTGGGCACACCTACACCACCCTCGTCGCCGACACGATCAAGCGCTTGAAGGCCATGCAGGGCATCGAAGCCTATCTCGTCACTGGCACCGACGAGCATGGTCAAAAAATCGAACGCGCCGCCTCAAAAATCGGCAAGTCCCCGCAAGATTACACAGACCTCATCTCCGCCGAATTCGAAAAGACCTGGCAACAGCTCGGCCTCTTGATCGATAAGTCCCAGCGCACCACCTCGCCACAGCATGCCGCAGCCGTAGCCAGGCTCTTCGCCGCCTGCGATGCTGCCGGTTACATCTACAAGGGCAGCTACACCGGCTACTACTCGGTCACCAGCGAAGCCTTCGTAGCGGACGCCAAAGAAGGCGACGTCGACCCAGACTCGGGCCAACCCCTTGAGCTGGTCACCGAAGAAAACTTATTCTTCAAGCTCTCCGCCTTCCAGGACAAAATCATTGAGCTGCACGAATCAAACCCTCAGTTCCTGCAGCCCGATTCACGCCGCAATGAAGTCCTCGCCTTCCTCAAAAACGAGAAGCTGCAAGACCTCTCTATCAGCCGCACCACCGTCAAATGGGGCATTCCCGTCCCCGGACATCCCGGCCACGTCTTCTATGTCTGGTTCGACGCACTGATGACTTACTGGTCTGCCGTAGAAGGTACAGACCTTTGGCCAGCAGACCTCCACCTGATGTCCAAAGAGATTGTGCGCTTCCACGCCATCTACTGGCCCGCCTTCCTGATGGCCGCCAACTGGCCCCTCCCCAAGCGCATTTACTCTCACGGCTGGCTCCTCTTTGAAGACAACAAGATGTCCAAGAGCCGCGGCAACATCGTCCGCGCCACGCCCATCCAGCAAGTGATGGGCTTTGATGCCCTCCGCTACTTCCTCCTCCGCGAGATCCCCTTCGGCTCTGACGGCAGCTTCAGCTTCGACGCCCTTGTCGCCCGCTACAATTCCGATCTCGCCAACGGCCTCGGCAACCTCCTCAGCCGCACGCTGTCGATGATCCTTCAATACCGCGAAGGTAAAGTTCCCACCCCAGTCGAAGCTGACTCTTCGGCGATCCCCATCGCTCTCGCCCACTATGAAAACTTCGAGTTCCACAAAGCCCTCGAAGCCATCTGGCGCTGGATCGGCGACCTCGACAAATACATCGTCGAGAACGCCCCCTGGAAGCTGGCCAAAGACACTTCACCCGAAGCCCAGACCCGCCTCGACGCCGTCCTCTACCGCTGCTTTGAGAGCCTGCGCCTGATCACCGCACTCGCCGCCCCCGTCATCCCCGAGTCCGCCGCCAAGATCGCATTGCAGCTCAACATAAAGGGCCCTCTCACCTGGGGCCACACCCCGCAAGGCCACACCATCGGCGAGATCTCACCCATCTATCCGCGCCTCGACGCCAAGGTCGCAATCGAACAAATGAAGGCCCTCGAAACCGAAGAGCTTGCCCGCCAGAACACCCTCCTCGGCAAGGTCGAAGAAGCACCTCTAAGCAACATCGCACCAATCGCCGAAACCATCTCCATCGACGACTTCGTCAAGGTCGACCTCCGCGTCGGCCAGGTCCTCAGCGCCGAGACCGTCAAAGGCGCCGACAAGCTCCTCCACCTCAAGATCGACATTGGCGAGCCCACCGGCCCGCGTACCATCGTCGCCGGCATCGCCAAGGCTTACTCGCCCGATTCGCTGATCAACCGCAAAGTCGTGATCGTCGCCAATCTGGCGCCGCGCAAGCTCAAAGGAATTGAAAGCCAGGGCATGATCGTAGCTGCCAGCCTCGAAGGCGGCAGCCCCGCTCTTGCCGCATTCCTCGAAGAAGTACCCGTAGGAGCACGGCTGAAGTGATCGACAGCCACTGTCACCTCGACAGCGACCAATTCGATTCAGACCGAGAAGCTGCTATCGCCCGCGCCATCGCTGCGGGTGTCACAACGATGCTTGCCATCGGCACAGGTGAAGGCCCCCCTCATCTCGACGCGGCGATTCAGCTCGCCAGCAAGCACGAAGTATTCCTCGCTACCGTCGGCGTCCACCCACATAATGCCAATCGCGTCACTGGAAAAACTTATCCTGAGCTAAACCGTCTCGCCCGGCATCCAAAGTGTGTGGCCATAGGTGAGATCGGTCTTGATTACCACTACGACTTCTCCCCGCGAGAAGAGCAGCACGAGGTATTCATCCAACATCTACATTTGGCCAAAGAACTTCAACTCCCCATCATCATCCACACTCGCGAAGCGTGGGCCGACACCATCAGCATCCTCAAACAACACTGGGATCCTACTCTCGGCGGCATTTTTCACTGCTTCAGTGAAGGCGTCACCCAGGCAGAAGAGGCCCTCGAAATGAACTTTCACTTCGGCATCGGTGGAGTCCTCACATATCCGAAGGCTGACAAACTGCGTGAGGCCGCCAGCTTCATCCCTCTCAATCGAATCCTGCTTGAAACCGACGCCCCCTACCTCGCGCCTATTCCGAATCGTGGCAAGCGTAACGAGCCCGCCTACGTCTTCGACACCGCCAAGCGCCTCGCCGCCCTCCGGGGTCTCACAGTGCAAGAGCTCGACAACCTCACTACTCAAAATTTCCGCCGCCTCTTCTCGGCTAAACTGGAGCAACCGTCATGAAGACGCTGACCCAAGCTGTCTCGATGAAACAGATTCTCGACCTCGTCCGCGACGACCTCGCGCGAGTAGAGAAAGCCATTGGCCTTGAGACCATCGGCTCTGTAGCCGCAATCAACACGATTTCTCATCACATGCAGGCCGCCGGCGGCAAACGCCTCCGGCCCATCCTGCTCCTTCTTTCCAGCAGACTCGTTTCCTCCCGCACAGAAACCACCGATGACGCAATTCAGCTCGCAGCCGTAGTCGAGCTAATCCACACCTCCACACTGGTTCACGATGACGTCATCGACGAGTCCAAGACTCGTCGAGGCCGTCCCAGCGCCAATGCCGTCTGGGGCAATCAGATGAGCGTGCTCGCCGGCGACTGGCTCTACATGCAGGCCTTCCAGATCGCGATGCGGCAGCGTAACTTTACGGTGCTCGATATCCTGATCGGCCTCACCCAAATGATGGTCGAAGGTGAGCTCCTCCAGTTGGATCGCCTGGGCCGCATTGATATTTCTGAAGCCGACTACATGGAGCTGGTTGATCGTAAAACCGCTAGTCTCTTCAACGCCTGCTGCCGCCTCGGGGCAATGGCTGGAGGCGCAGATGACACCCAGTCCGCCCGCCTTGGTGAATTTGCCTGGAACCTCGGCATGGCCTTCCAGTTGATCGACGACATCCTCGATTTCACCTCCAAAGAGAACATACTGGGCAAGCCTGTAGGCAATGACTTGGCAGAGGGTAAAGTCACCCTTCCGCTGCTTTATTCGTTGACTGAAACAACTCGCGAAGAAACCCGCATGATTGAAACGATCCTCAAGGATCGCAACTACGAACGAGTTCCTTTCTCTACCGTTCTCGAAATCATCGAAAAGTACAAAGGTGTGGAAAAAGCGCAAGAACGTGCGCAACAGTTTACCGCCCGGGCTCGTCAGGTAATTGAGACGTTCCCTGACTCTCCTTACCGCAAGGCCGTCTTAATAATCGCCGACATCATTACAGAACGGGATCGATAACTTCCGATGAAAAAAATAGCGATTGCCGTGGCCCTGATCTTATCTGCTGGCTTGGGTGTTTTCTATTACTTCTCACAGAATGCAAAGCGGGATTGGGAACCTCTAGCTCGCCAGCGTCTCATTGAATATCTCGAAGAACGCTTCGACAGCAAAGTCGAAATCGGAGAACTGGACTTCCGTCACCTGGAAGGCACCTTCATTGAAGCGAGCGGGAAAAACGTCAAACTCCATTTCCAGCGCCGAACCGATATCCCTCCCATCATCGCTTTCGATCAGATCCACATTCAATCCGACATCGCCACCCTCTACGCCGGCCCGCGCATCATCAAGCGCGTTGTCATCCAGGGCCTAAAAGTGACAGTCCCTCCAAGAGACGAACGTCCAAAGCCAGAGGCCGGCCCGCCTTCGCAAAACCCGGTCATAGTAGAAACTATCGTAGCCGACGGGGCCACTCTTCAGATTCTGCCCAGCAAAGCCGGCAAAGAGCCCCTGTATTTCGACCTGACCAAACTCACCCTCACAGGCAATGGTCCGGGTCAACCATACTCCTACCAGACAACCCTCACCATTCCCAAGCCGCCCGGCCAAGTCACGTCTGCGGGCCGTTTCGGTCCCTGGAATGGCAAAGATCCCCGGCAAACAAATCTGGGAGGCACTTACAACTACATAAACGCCGATTTGGGAGTCTTTAAAGGCATCGCGGGAACAATGGCTTCCACCGGCAAGTTCGCGGGCGTGCTCGAAAAAATCGATGCCGAAGGCGAATGCCGCGTTCCCAACTTTCGCCTGTCGATGTCCGGCAATCCAGTTCCCCTCAGCGTCCAGTACAAGGCCCTTGTCGATGGAGCCGACGGCGATACTTACCTGAAACACATCGATGCCAAGCTCGGCAGAACCGCATTCACGGCAAGAGGCGAAGTAGTCGGCCTCAAAGGGCAGCCAGGACGTGCCATCCATCTTGACGTCGTAATGCCCAAGGGTGACCTCAAAGATGTAATCAGGCTAGCCGTAAAGGGTGACAAACCATTCCTCGAAGGCGCAATCAATCTCAAATCCAGCATCGACATCCCGCGCGGCAATGTCCATGTAATCGAAAAGCTCAAGCTTAAGGGCCGCTTCGAAGTGCGTGAGGCCAACTTTACTTCTGATGCGATTCAGGACAAGATAGACGGCCTCGCCAAGCGCGGCTCGGGCCGCCCCAAAGATCGGAAGTTGGACAACGTCCCCGCCACCTTCAACGGCCAGTTCCAAATGGCCGATGGCAAGCTCGATTTTGAGCCTGTCGTTTTCGTTGTCCCTGGAGCCCTCGTCGATCTCACCGGTTCCTACCAGGTAGACCCAGGCACGCTAGACTTCCGTGGTTCCCTCAACCTCGATGCCAAAGTCAGCGAAACCTTCAGCGGTTGGAAGCGTTGGGCAACCAAGCCCTTCAATCCGATATTCTCGAAGAACGACGTTGGCACTTATCTCCCCATCAAGATCACCGGCGACAAAGACAACCCGCAGTTCGGGCTGGACCGCAAGAAGAACTAGCCTCTGGCTCGTACTCTTCTCTCTGCCCCTGTTGGCGGGCCTCGGCGGCTTCCCCGAAAAAGCCGAATTCTACTTCCTTCGTCTGGAGTATACCGACGCTCCTTTTGTACGACGTCCCTGGGGTCGCGGCTGGTGGATGCAAGACATGCCCGAAGCCGAGATCCACTTCACCAAAGGCATTGAGCGCCTCACTCGCATACACACCGGAGAAATTCGCCACACGCCTCTCACAGACAACCGTGTTTTCGATTACCCCTGGATCTACGCGACCCAAGTCGCCTGGTGGGATCTGTCAGAACCCGAAATCATCCGCCTTCGAGACTATCTCAACCGCGGTGGCTTCCTCGTCGTAGACGACTTCCACGGCGACCGCGATTGGCAGCTCTTCGAGGCATCTATCACCAAAGTCCTCCCCGGCAAACCCATCCTCGATATCGCCGACGACGACCCGGTAATGAACCTCGTCTTCGAGATCAAAGAGCGCACCTTCATCCCTGGCCTGCGCCACCTCCGGCGCGGCCCCAACGGCACCACCACCGTTCAACCCACCGCCATCCCACCGCGATGGCGAGCGATCTATGATGACCAGGGCCGCATGATCGTCGCCATCAACTTCAACATGGATATCGGCGATGCCTGGGAGCACGCCGACATGCCAGAATACCCAGAGCAGATGACCAGCCTCAGCTACCGCTTCGGCATCAACTACATCCTCTACTCAATGACTCACTGAGGGTCGCGCGTCCACTTATACTCACCGTCTACGACCTTGAATTCGATGATCACGCGCTCGCCAACTCCAGCGATACTCTTGTAGAGCCAACTGGCACGGCCCGGATGCATCTCGATTTCATCGGGCGGCCCGTACTGGATGTACACACGCCCCCGGTCTGTCTTCCAGCCTTCCAACTTGGTGGCAAACTTCTGGTTCGAATAAGCAATACGCCTGTAGTGCTCTTCCTTGAACTCATTTTCGTTTGGAGTTGCCGGGCTGGGATCACGCTTGGCCCAGAACTCAACAATGAACTTTTCGCGATCAGCATCTGTCTTCAATTTGTTGTACTGGGCCTTCTCAGCATCCTTGATGATGTAACTCACGTCCTGCTTAAGCCACATCTCATAGGGGCCGCCTGGCTTCTGCCCAAGCGCTACCAGACATCCCAACACCGTCAGCAAACCAACAATCGCTATCACACCACCCAAACTTCTCGGTTCTTCTCTATGTCCAGCCAATCTTTCAATTCGTTCCATCAGATCTCCTCCGTTTGCCGCCAGCATCGGCTCTAGCCGTGTGGCGCGTCGTTCCTCCAGAGTCAACAGGGCTCGCGCATACTCCGGCGCATCACCCTGCAAAGCAACTACCAAATCGTCGCAACATTTCTCGCGCTCGCCGCCAATCACGCCCGACACCCACCACACAGCGGGATGATAGAAAAGCAAACTCTCCACCGTCACCTGCAGCAAATTCACCAACGGATCGCGCCGGTACAAATGCGCCAACTCATGCAGCAGAATAGATTCCACTTGCGATACGGGCATCGACGCCAGCATCCCAACCGGAGTCAGCAGCACTGGTCGAAGCCAACCCAAAACCATCGGTGATTCAATCAGTCCAGACTCAAACCACAGCGCTGCTTTCGACAAACCGATGCGCTCCTCAAGCAGCCGCATCCGCTCTCGCCATTCCGAACTCGGCTTGCAAATACCATCCTGCCGCAGCTTGCGGGTCACCCACCAGCCGCCAGCCCGGTACCCAGCCAGACTCAACACACCAACAATCCAGACCCCGCTCAGCCACGGCAACCACACTTTCCAACTCCCGGCAGGCTGGCTCCACCCAACAACACCAGTAACACTGCTTTCGCCCAGCGCCAAAATGATCTGCACCGGTTGAGCAACGGGAACCAAAGTCGCCAGCGTCACAACAAAGCTAAGCAACATGAGTGTCAACGCACCCACAGCAAGCCCGTGCCGCAACCGGGCTTGCCCGGTAAAGCGCATCGCCACAAAAAGCGTCAAGGCAATCACAACGCCCTGCCAGCCAAAATGAACCAGCGCCATGCCAAGTGCATTCCAGGAAATCATTTTGCACCGCCTTCCATGTCCTCAATCAACTTCTTCATTGCGGCCAGTTCCGCCTTCGAAGCCTTCTTTGCCGACAGCGCCCCCAGCATCAAGCCGCTAGCCGATCCGGCGAATGCCCGCTGCAACAGATCTCCCGCCAGTTGCCGCTGCGTCCATTCCTGCGGCATACTGCACACAAATCGATGGGCCCGCTCCGAATCGTCACGCGTCACCAGCCCCTTCTCCAGCATGATCTGCAGCATCTTCAAAACCGTGGTGTACTGAGTCGCCTTCCGCCCCAAAATCGCCTCATGAACCTCCCTCACCGTACTCGCCCCCCGGCTCCAAAGCACAGTCAGAATCTCCAACTCGGCATCGGTCGGACGCGAAGGATCCAAACGCTTCTTGCTCATCTACGAGAACTATACTACGAAGTCTTTAGTATTTCAAGCGAAACTTTCTAACTTAGTTGCGGTTTAAATTCGTTTCCAGGATCGCGGTGAGACTGTCTATCGGCCAGCAGAAATCAGTATTTCTGAATTGATGTTTAGTACCTTAGCCAGCTTCGCCGCCACGCCCTTGGTGATTGGACGTGTCCCTTTGAAAATCTGGTTGACATAAGCCCTGGATCCGAATTCCACCACAAAATCCGCCTGCCTGAGCCCGCGCTCCTCAACGATGCCGTGCAGCATCTCCAGGGCTGGAACCACCCTCATCGGGCATACCCGGTGCTCATACTCCAACACCAGCACCAGCAGGGTCTCTACAAAGCGGCGCTCGTCCTCACTCAGTTCCCGGCTGTCCGGCGTCAAACTCTCCAGAATCGCAACTAGTCGCTCGTGCTCCCCCTGATTGGTGGGCATTGCCGGTAAATGCTCGGCCAATAATTCCGCGTAACTAGGGGCAGTGATGGTCATCGCCAATCCATTCGCATGTACTCGTCGTGTGTGAGAAGGTGCTTGAAGTAGACAACCTGCGAGCGGAAGCTAAAACCCGCAATCAGTCGATACGAGCCCAGATTGAACACCAACCGCTCGCCCACCCGGTCCACGGATGGAAACGCTAGTTTCAGACTTTCCATGGATAAAAAGTTCCCCTGCGAGATCATCTGATGCCATCGCTCGACCTTTCTAACCAGCTCCGAATTGCCCGTGCTTTTCGCCGCTGCTATTAGATTTGTCTTCGCAATCACTCTCAAGCATGGAGTGTAGCGTGTCCGCTATGCATTGTAAAGCAAAGTGCTATACAAATAGGGTCACAACAATTTTAAACTTTTTTTTGGATTCTAACTCCTTTCTTTCCATCAATTCACAATACTTCGCAGAGAGCCAGCCCTCAAACCCCTTGTTACCGTAGCTTCCGTAGGCGGGCCTGACACCTCTGATTTCGGAAGTGTCGAGGCCCGCAATTTTTTGAGGAGTCCACCATGCCATCTCAACATCGATTCACCAAACGAACAAATTCACCAAACGAACCCAAACCGAACGGCACCCTCGACTAGCCATGCCTGAAACTATCTACAAACTCCAGCCCAACCGCACCATGCAACTCCGCGGTTTTGATTCCTTTGGTGCCGCCGCTGCCATGCACCAGGCAACCGCCAACTCCTTCAATGTCAGCGGTGTCTTCCGCGATGCCGCCGACTTCGCCGTCCTCGTGCTCTACGACGCCGACAACTTCTACGAACACTCCAGCCTCAAATACCTTCCCAGTTTCGATTTCGACGGGCTGACTCTTCAGTTCGACGTCCACTACGATGGCTTGCGTCCGCTCGATTCTCCCCGCTTCGCCACAATCGACTGGCCCTATCTCGACGTCATAAAGGCTGACAACACAACTGCGCGTGTTCGGCTGAGCGACTACGCAACTCTCCAATCCGGCACCCACATCAAAGCGCAAACCACCTTCACCATCGTCGACAACGAGCTCAAAGAATTTGATCGAGTCACCGTCTGGTACATGAACTTTGCCTTCGATTATCTGGTTCCCAAAGTCGAATGCGCATATGCCTTCACCGGTGCAGGAGCAGGCACGCAACACCGCATCTCTATCGGCTCAACAAACTACATCTACACCGAGCTGGTTACAGACACCAATACAACAATAGCCACCAACCTTGCCGCACTGGTAGACGCATCGCTTCAACTCAAAGCAACTACTGGGCCGGCCAACCAGATCAACCTGCGCACCAGGATCGACGATGAGCAAGCCTACGTGATTACCAGTTCTGCCAGTGCCACAAGCTTCACGCTCTACGGTATCGGTGTTCAGGCAGTTGCCGCCAATCTCGCCTTTCAGATCAACAGCGTCAACTGGTCTGCCCTCGAAATCGCTCTACCTCTCGCCGCAACCGCCACAGCAGGAGTGCTCACCATCGAATGCACAGCCCCCGGCATTGATGGCAACGCGATCATCATGTACTCTGTCGCCAAGAACACGCGCCTCATGGCGACGACAACAACCAATCCCGCAACTGCCCACTATCTTGCTTACTTTACCGGTGGCTCCTCAGATTGTGTTTGGCGCGTCAGCCTCAACTTCGCTGCGCTCAGCATCCCTGCCATCCGTCAGATGTGGTTCACCTTTGCACCGCCTATCCCGGACGGCACGCCCCTGATCGACACAGAATGGGAGGCAGAATTCACCAACTGGACTCTCACCGGCCCCGCCGCAAAACGCGAACTTAAAGTCGCCGGCCCCGATTCCGTGCGTGTTGAAGAAGACTCCGCGTGGTGCAAATACACAGGCCTATGGATTCCTCAAGTCGGCTTTTACTCAGGAGCCTTCGCCAGCCGCACTGCCGATGCAGGTGCCAAGGTAGAAGTCTTCTACGCTTGCAACTCCACGCACGACCTCTATCTCGGCACAACACTCTTCGCAGATCGCGGCGCAGTGACCGTGAGTCTGGACAACGGCTCCTCAACAACACATAACTTCGCCGTCTCCGCCGAAGCACCCATCTACGCGCGTCGTTTGCTGAGAGCAGGCGTTCCCGCCGGCCGCCACAACGTCACAATCACGCTCACCAATACGGGCAATTTCGATTTCGATTTCATCGAGGCAGTCGTCGCATCGAACCTTCCAAATCCTTTGCCTGCCCGCACCCACGTATCTCCCGCTTTCGACTATTCAACCGACCACACCTTCAAGCTCCCTCCAGCCCGCACCCACTGGATTCTCGATCAACTCGGCTTCGACGGGCCTATGAACGAATACATCGGCGTCTTTTGGTGGAACCAACGCAAGCGCGTGGGTGCCACAGTACCTGTAGCCACCATCACCTTCGAAGGCACCTATCTGCCAGGCGATCAAATCACGATTTCAATCGGTGGCAGTCCGGTGGGCAAAACCGTTTTTCCCGCCGAGTCAAACGGCATCATCGCCACCCACATGGCCTCCTTCATCAATTCCAATCAAGTCGGCGTCTACGCAACCGCAACGGGCAACGTATTGACGATTGGCAACCGCTCACCAACACCCGCCTACGCCTTCCCACTCACCGTGTCGGTGACCTCTGCATCCGGGACGGCAACCATAGCGGGCGCACTCGACAATGGAGTCTTAGGCAAGTGGGAGATCGACCTTGCCCAAAGCCCACCTCTCAACCGCGCCGCTCGCGATTGGCACGCCGACTTCTGCACCCAGGCTGCCACACGCTCGCGCGAACTCATCATCGCCTGCTCTATGGAATTGGTAAATCCGCCCCCTGGCTTCGCCGCAGTCTACCCGGATGGCAATGAAGTCATTACCGATGTCGGCTTCGCCAACTTGAAATCAACACACTGCTGCTTTAACACTGCGATGCGCAATTACCAAAAGAGCGTCTACCTCGAAATCGCCAATATCCAGGCAGCCGCCGGCCTCATCCCCAACATCCAATTCGGTGAATTCCTCTGGTGGTTCTTTACCAACTACAACCCAACCACCAACCCATTGGGGGGCATGGCTCTCTATGACTCAGAGACAGCCTCGCTAGCCGCTACTGCATTAAGCCGCCCTCTCCACATCTTTCGTCGCCCCACTGACGACCCCACTGTCAACTCCAGCGCCGATGCCATCTTCTTGCGCAACCGCTTGCGCGATCACATCGCCGCACTACGCGCTCACGTCTTGGCATCTCACGCCAACGCCAAATTCGAATTTCTCTACCCTTTCGACGTCAACCACCCAACTCCAGCAGGGGTCAACCAACTGGGCGGAGCACTCAACTACTTCCTCAACTTCCCTGTTGAATTCGAAACCAAGCTCGGCAGCGGACTCGACACTCTCAAAATGGAGGCACTCGATTTTGGATCATTCTCCCGCTCGCTCGACTTGAGCCGCACCGCCATCGAGTTCCCCATCGTTCTCGGCTGGCCCAAAGACTCACTCCGCTATCTCGTACCCGTTTTCAGGGGCGGCGCAGCTTGGGAAAAAGAATACATGGAGGCCAGAGGCCAAGGCATCCCAGTCATCAACTTCTGGGCCTTCGACCACTTCAACCTCTACAACCTGAACTGCCGCGAGCCCGAAAAAGCTGCCACAGTTCAGTCCAGCACTTAGCCTAATTTTCGAGCAATGTGAGAAATGATGTGATAACCAACCACAAACTTAAAGGGGGTCTCACCCATCGTGTAATGGCCACAAGGCAGCACTACCAGCTTGTGCGGCGCACCGCTCGCCTTGACACAACTCAGAATTTCCTTGCTGTACTGGGGCAGAAACGTCGTGTCGTAAGTGGTGTAGATGAAGAGGTTCTTCTTCTCTTGATGCCTGGCGAATTCATCCATGTAGAAGCGCGGGCTCATCGAATCCCAAACCGTCTGCAACCGCTCGAGGCTGAGATGCTGTTCGAGGCTGGCCTTGATATGGCGGGTCGAAAGCCCCGTCCAGACCACATCGCCAAAACGGGCCGAACAATGGTTAAAAACATTCACTTTCAGCCGCTTGTCAAAGGTACTCGCAAGAAAGGCAAAGGCCGACCCCAGACTGGTTCCGACAATACCGATGTTCTCAAAGCCAGACTGCTCAAGCCAATCAACAGCAGCTCGAATGTCGAGCACTGCCTGCCGCGTCGCATGGATCGTGCGGCCAATATTCGACGAGACCGCGTAGTCGGCGCGAGTCAGCGGCGGCGGCATGCGCCGGTCATGATACGGCAGACTCAGACGCAGCGCCGGGATGCCCAGCTTCTGAAAGCCCTGGCAAAGCGCTACGTGTTGCTGAGCATGAGAATTCCAGTGCGGCAATACGATCACAGCCCGCTTGCGCTTATTCTCCTTGCCTTCGGGCATCGGAAACCAGCGTCCCTCAACGAGATTGTTTTCCGGGTAAGGCGATTCAAGCGGCGAAGTGAATCGAAGCCACTCGCCATCGAGAGTAAAGTCATTGGGAGTCTTGTGTTGAAAGTAAGCCCCGCCATTGGCGATGGTCGCCTGATTCACTTCACTCAGCCAGGCTTCTTCGTCGCCGCCATCATAGGGTCTGAGGCCAGGCAGATTCAAATCCTTCAGCCACTCTGTGCCCCACTCAAAGGGCCGCACCACTCGATCAGTGGACCGCGTCGCCAAGTCTGTCTCCCATCGGTCAAGCCAGCGCTCGTATCGCCTTTTCAACATCTCCTAGGCTGCCTTCTCCTTGGTGCCGGCCAGCGGCACATTGTCTTTCACGTGATCCATGTTCACCATTTCGGAGATCGCCGCAGTCAGGTTCGAGTTACGAAGGTTCCAGATGTACGCCTTTTGCATTGGCTTGAGGTCTCCAGGCACCGCCGCGTTAAGCTTGGCCATGTGGTCGCCAGGGGTCTGACGAGGTGCCCGGAAGTTGAACGGCCGCGCCGACTTCATCGAGATCATCCCCATACCAGCCTTCTTCGCAGCGGCAAGAGCGCGATCCACATAGGGCGAGTTCACCATGTTGTAGGCCACCATCGCGGCCGAATAGACCTTCGCCTTCACCGCAGCCTCAAGCACTCCCCCTGGATCGGTGTGCGAAGACAGTCCCAAATGCCGCACCTTGCCAGCCTTCTTCAAATTCTCGAATGCCTCGAAGATCTCTGGGTGGTTCAGAATTTCGTATGGCGTGTTGGCACCGTGCGGGCACATCAGCAGGTCCAAATGATCGGTGCCAAGTGTCGCAAGAGTTTTGTCGACACTGTCGAGGATGATCTGGCGGTAGTTCTTGCCGCGATCAATTCTCTCGCCGTACTGCTTCGCCATAACGTTTGCGAGCGAAGCCGCATCCAGTTCACCACGCTGGCCGTTGAAGTAGTCGATAAAGTATTCAGGGGCATCGGCCTTGCGACGGGCGATCTCCTCCAGTGCCAGGCCACGCAGCCGCTTCTGTTCGGTCTCATCGAGAGACTTGTAGATGTCCTGATACAGACGGTTGCGATTGACATCCCAGATCGAGACCTTCGAGTTGATAAAGAACTTGTCGCGCTTTCTCACCTTCAGCACCTCGGCATAACCGAGTTCGCTTTGCCCGCCGCCATAGGCTGGCGCGGTGTCGAGGTAGTTGAGCCCCATGTCGATGGCAGCAAGTACATGGTCATAGTTCTTGGGCGAAATCGTATTGCCGCCCATCACTACTTCACTCACCATGTAGCCTGTCCGCCCGAGTTGACGGTAAGCCATACCAGATTGCTTGTTGCGCCATTCGCCTTTGGTTTTCGCGGATGCAGGTGCGGCCTTCAGGGCCAATGCGGAGAGGAGGAGTTCGCGGCGTCTCATTGCCGTTAGTTTAACTGTTCTGAGACAGCTTCCCACTCGAGCATCAGTCCTTCGATGGCTGCGCGCTCGATGGCGGCCTCATTTGCGATGCGCTGGCTTTCGTCGGCGCTAACGTAGTTGCTGAGTTCGGCTTCGTAGCCAGCCACAACGGCTTCACGCTTGGCGATCTCGGCTTCGACACCAGTGAGCCGGTCTTCGAGCTGCTTCGCCTTCATCGGGTTCAGCCGCTTGGACAACTGCGTCTTCTCTTCGGCAACGGCTTCCTTCACAACCACTGCGACGGCTTCAGGCACTTCGACCTGCCGCGACTTTGCCCGAAGGTACTCTTCATAGTTCCCTGGATAGACGGTTACCGTGCCATCGCCAACTTCAAAGACCTTCTTGGCCAGCTCATCAATGAAGTAGCGATCGTGACTCACGAAGACGACGGTGCCTTCGTAGTTCTTGAGTGCTTCGAGCAGTACGTCCTTGGCTCGCATGTCCAAGTGGTTGGTGGGCTCATCGAGCAAGACAAAGTTCGATGGCTGAGTGAGCAGTTTGCACAGAGCGTACCGATTGCGTTCGCCGCCGCTTAAAACTCCGATCTTCTTGAAGACGTCTTCGTCGCGAAAAAGAAAGCAGCCGAGCAACCCGCGTAGCTCGGTTGCGGTTGCCTTGGGGGCAGTGGCACAAAGGTCGTCAAGGATTTCTGATTCAGGGTCAAGCGCCTTGTATTGATCTTGGGCGAAGTAGTCGAACTCGACGTTGTGACCTAGCTTGTATTCGCCTGAGGAAAGGCCTTCAAGGCCAGTGAGCAGCTTGATCAGAGTCGACTTACCTGCGCCGTTGTGGCCGATCAAAGCGATGCGGTCGCCGCGTTCGATATTGAAAGTGGCGTTGTCGAAGACTTTTTTTGTGCCGTAGCTCTTGGCGACATCTTTGAACTCGGCGACGATTCGGCCGCTAGCCTTCGGCGTCGGGAACTTGAAGTGAATGATCGGCTCTTCTTCAGGGATCTCGATCATCTCCATCTTGTCGAGCTCCTTGAGCCGGGACTGAGCCTGCTTGGCTTTGGTGGCCTTGGCGCGGAAGCGGTCGACGAAGGCTTCGATCTGGGCCACGCGATCCTGCTGGTTGCGCTGAGCGGCACGCATCTGTTCGAGCCGCTCGTCCTTCTGGCGCTGGTAGTGAGTGAAGTTGCCCGCGAAGATGGTCACCTTCTTGTTCCAGACTTCGACGATCTTCGAGACGGTAACGTCCAGGAAGTATCGATCATGCGAGATCAGGATAAAGGCGTTGGGATAGTTGTGGAGGTACTCTTCGAGCCAGTTACGGGCTTCGAGATCCAGGTGGTTCGTCGGTTCGTCCAGCAGCAGAGCTTCGGGTTTTTCCAGCAGCAGCTTGGCAAGGGCGATCCGCATCTGCCAGCCGCCGGAGAACTCCTCGCAAGGCTTGGCCCAGTCGTCTTTGCTGAATCCTAGACCCGTGAGGATCGAGCCCACCTGCATGTCAATTGTGTAGCCTTCTTTGGCACGGAACTCGTTATCGAGGCGGGAAAACTTGTCGGCAGCAGCAGCGTAGGCAGCACTCTCGTGATCGAGATCAGACATAGAAGAAAGCGTCTCTTCCATGTCGCGTTCCACCTGGCGAATGTGCTCAAAGACACTGGCGCATTCGGCGAATACGCTGCGGCCCTCGAGCTTCAAACCGTCCTGCGGCAGGTATCCAAGACGCATGTTGCGCATGCGGGAGATGTCGCCGCTGTCTACCTGTTCAAAATCGGCGATGATCTTGAGCAGCGTGGACTTGCCAGTGCCGTTAGCGCCAACCAAGCCGATGCGGTCCTTGGGACCAATAAGCCAGTTGACATCATCAAAGAGAACCTTCGAGCCAAACCGCTTGCCCGCATTGCTGAATTGGATCATTACTGCCTGAGAATTACCTGTCCGCCGCGTTCTGGCGTCAATTTGCCAGATTCGACTGCGACCTTACCGTTGACGACCACGTAGTCGAAGCCGGTCGCGTACTGATGGGGATTTTCAAAGTTCGCGTTGTCGCGCACTGCTTCTGGATCGAAGACGACCAGATCAGCCGCAAAGCCTTCCCGTAAGAGGCCCCGGTCTTTGAAGGCAAAGATCTGGGCGGGCAGCGAGGTCATCTTTCGGATCGCGTCCTCAAGGGTGAGAGTCTTCTTGAGCCGCACATATTCGTTAATGACACGGGCGTTGGTGCCGTAGTTGCGTGGGTGTGGGCGGCCCGCGCCAAACTCGCGGACGCCCCCGTCGCTGGCGACGGCAGTGTTGCGGTAGCGCATGATGTTGTCGACGTCTTCTTCACTCATCGCCTTGGTGACGACGCTAACACCGCCCTTCTCCATCAGCTCAAGCACCGTCTCGACGTCGGCTTCATGAGACGTGGGCCGGCCACGCAGGGCCGAGATCTGGCGCAGGTTCTTGCCCTCGTAAGTGGGCTCAAAGCTGCAACTGGCGACGCTGGTGTACTCGAAGTCGTTGTAGCCGCGCTTGGTGTTTGAGGCGAGTACCTCGTCGAAAATCTTCTTGCGAGTGGCTGGATTTTTAAGGCGCTCGACCAGCTTGGAGTGGCCGCCAGCCAAGGCCCAGGTGGGAAGTGTTGTGCCGAGTCCGGTTGAGTAGGCAATGTAGGGGTATTGGTCAACGGTGACTTCAACGCCTTTGGCGCGATAGTCTTCGAGCAGGTCAATCATCTTCTGGGTATTGCCCCAATAGGCTTTGGTGTCCTGCTTAAGATGCGAGATCTGGACGCGGACATTAGCGAGGCGGCCGACCTCTGCTGCTTCTCGCATGGCATCGAGAACCTGAGAGCCTTCGTCACGCATGTGTGAGGTGTAGATGCCGCCGTATTTACCGGCAACTTTGGCCAGTTCGACCAGTTCCTCGATCGGCGAGTAGGTGCCGGGTACGTATTCAAGGCCAGTAGAGAAGCCAACAGCGCCGGCCTGCATTGCCTTGTCGACCATCACCTTCATGCGTTCGATCTCTTGCGGGGTGGCCTTGCGGTCTTCAGAGCCCATCACCTCGATGCGAATCGAGTTGTGACCAACCAGCGTAGCGACGTTGATGCCAGTCTTGAGTTGGTTGAGCTTCGAATAGAAGTCTTTGATATCGAGCTCAGAGGAGCCGCAGTTGCCGGTGACGATAGTGGTGACGCCGTCGCGGAGGAAGTTCTCCGACTGCGGAAACTTGACGATGCCAGACTCTGAATGGGTGTGGACGTCGATGAAGCCCGGGGTAACGATCTTGCCTGCCGCGTCGATGGTGCGGGTGGCGGTCTTGCCGGTGAGGACGCCGATCTTGGCGATCTTGCCTCCGCTCACGCCAATCTCAGCGCGGAACCAGGGGTTGCCGCTGCCATCAATGATGCGTGCATTGCGGATGATGAGATCGTAGTCAGCGGCCAAGCAGCCGAGTGCAAGCAGTGTAAGAGAGAGAAGGCGCTTCATGTCGTGTCAGTTTACGAAAAAGTCGAAGCTGCGCGCCAGGTAGTTGCGCAACTCGGGACGCGGAACAACGGCGTCGAGGAAGCCATGCGAAAGCAGGAACTCACTGCGCTGAAAGCCTTCCGGGAGCTTCTGGCGTATGGTCTGTTCAATTACGCGTGGGCCGGCGAAGCCGATGAGGGCACCAGGTTCAGCAATATTGAGGTCCCCCAGCATGGCGAAGGAAGCAGTCACCCCGCCGGTAGTCGGGTCGGTGAGTACGCTGATGTAGGGGATGCCCATCTCGTCGAGCCGCATCAGGGCCGAGGAGATCTTGGCCATCTGCATGAGGCTGACTGCCCCTTCCTGCATCCGGGCACCGCCGGTGGCACTGACGATCACAAGAGGGTTCTTCCCTGCCATGGACCGCTCAACAGCGCGGGCGATCTTCTCACCCATCACTGCGCCCATGCTGCCGCCGATGAACTTAAGCTCCATCGCGCAGGCGTTGACGGTGTGCTCGCCGATTTTGCCTTGCCCGCTGAGGATGGCATCTTTCATGCCGAGGGATTCCTGCATGCTGGCGAGGCGGGCCTTGTAGGGCTTGGAATCGAAGAAGCCCAGCGGGTCGGTGGAACTGAGTTCAGCATCGAACTCGGTCCACTCGCCTTCAAAGAGTAGATCCATGCGGTCGCGCGCATCGATACGGAAGTGATAGCCACACTTGGCGCATACTCTGCGGTTGTCCTCGAGATCTTGCCGGAAGATGATCTGCTTACATCCTTCGCACTTGACCCAAAGGCCTTCAGTGCGTACAGTACGGTCGCCATCGCTGGGTGTTTCCACTCCAGGCTTGTCGCGCTTGAACCAAGACATTAAATTCTAGTTTAGCGAGGATAGGGATGCCCGCGCAGGGTAGCGAAGGCGCGATAGATCTGTTCGGCCAGCATGGCGCGCGCTAGTTCGTGAGGAAAGGTCATCGCGGAGAGAGACAAAAGCAGGTCGGCGCGGGGCTTCCAGAGCGCAGGAAGGCCGTCGTGACCACCAATCAGAAAGACGGTATCGCGGGCCAGTCTCTCCCCTTCCGAAATGAATTCGATGAAACGGGCGGAATCCCAGGGCTTACCGGCTGGGTCGAGGAAGACCTTCTGGGCAGCAGTGTGGCGCGCGAAGATATCGTAGCGATCCGGGTTGATTTCACGCATTGCGACCGTGGTCCAGCGGCCGGTGCGTTTGAAGAATTCTTCGGCGATGGCGTTGGAATGTTCATCCCGGGCTTTTCCGATGTAGAGCAGATCTAGTCGCATGATCGATACTATAGTTATTCCCGCACATGTCCATGGAACTCAGTATTCGCATGCAGGACGGTTCGACCAGAACCGTTCCGCTCCTTGACACCAATATCGGCCTTGGCAGGGCGACGACCAATGAACTCTGCTACCCGGAGGACTTTGGCCTCTCGCGCCAGCATCTGATTTTCGAGAAAGTGAATGGCGAGTGGTTGATCCGGGATCTCGGAAGCAAGAACGGTACGGTGGTCAATGGCTTCCGGATTGGAGCGCCGACACCGCTCAGCAATGGCGATACAGTGCATGCCGGCCACTTGCAAATCACCTTCGGAGGCAAAGAAGAAGCCGACACGATGAGCCAGACGGTGGTCTTTGTCGAGAAGGCCGATGTGGAGTCTGCGCCCAGCAACACGGTTGTCTCGAGCTTGCATGAAGTGAACCCCGCCCAGTCGATGACAAATGACCGTCATGCGGCCGCGCTGGTCCGGGCTGGGCGTGAGCTTGCCGGTCATCGCCCTTTGAGTGAACTATTCCAATTGATTCTCGACCTCTCTGTGGACGCCGTCGGTGGTTCTCGCGCCGTATTAATGACGCTGGAAGGGGAAGAGCTGAAACCCAAGGCGAATCGGGGCGAGGGTTTCCGCATATCGAAGACCGTCCGTGATCAGGTCCTGACTCAGAAGAACTCCCTGCTGGTGCGCGACACGGCGATGGATGATGTGTTCAAGCAGCAGGCAAGCATAGTAATGCAACGGGTGCGAAGCTTCATGGCTGTGCCGTTGCAGACCAACGAGAAGGTGATTGGCCTGTTGTACATTGACATGCCGGACATCACACGCGAGTTTTCAAAAGAAGATCTGAGCCTGCTGACAGTCATGGCAAATGTCGCGGCAATCCGAATTGAACACGCGCGTCTCAATGAAGTGGAGCAGGTCGAGCGGATGATATCAAAGGAGCTTTCGCAGGCTGGCGAGATTCAGCGTAATCTGCTGCCGCGTAAGGCTCCCCAGATTGCTGGCATGGACCTGGCTGGCTACAATCTGCCGTGCCGGACAGTGGGCGGGGACTACTTCGATTTCTTCAACTTGTCTGATGGCAAGATTGCGATTGTGGTTGGCGATGTAGCGGGTAAAGGCATGCCGGCGGCAATGTTGATGTCGAGCCTGCAGGCGCGATTGCAGATTTTGGTCGAGACGGATGAGAATCCGGCGAGCATAGTACAGAGGCTGAACAAGAGCATTTCGGGCAACTGCCCGGATAACCGGTTTATTACTTTCTTTCTGGCGATCATCGATCCGGCAACGGGCGAGATTCGATTCTGCAACGCAGGGCATAATCCGCCATTATTGGTTCGCGCCAGTGGACTCACCGACAAGCTGGAAGGTGGCGGCATCATTCTCGGAATCCTTCCGATTGCGCAATATACGGAACATCGGAGCGAAATCAGGGCAGGAGATACTCTGGTACTTTACAGTGACGGAGTCAGCGAGGCGATGCCGAACGGGAGTGACGAAGACTTTGGAGAGATGAGGATCTCCATGGCGATCCTCAACCGCACCAGCAAGACGGCCAGCCAGATGATCGAAGGAGTGATCGAGGACTTGCAGGTTTGGTGCGCTGGTACTCCTTATGCTGATGATGTAACCCTTTTGATCGTGAAAAAGTTGTAGGATCATCT
>JAYSVS010000227.1:0-31750 GCA_043718395.1 Acidobacteriota bacterium | reverse complement strand
CACGGCTACAGCCTTTGCGCGAACTTGCTCGAACAACGCCGTCGCGAGATGGGAATCCGCAGCGCCCTCGGCGCAACCCCAGCCGAACTCCGCTGGCTGATCCTGCGCCACCTTCTCCCATCCGTCGTCGCTGGCCTAAGCGCAGCTTTCTTGCTCAGCACTTGGGCTTCAAGCTTTCTCATAGTTCTCGTTTCAAGCATCACCACCCCACCCTCACTTTGGCGCGCATCAGTGATTGGAATCCTCGCTGCAACAGCCGTAGTCAGCATCTGGCTCAAAACCCGAAGCCTCCTCAAACTATCCCCAGCAGAAACCCTCCGCGCCGACTAGAACACAAGCAATAAGCAATCAGCTCACGATTTTCTTACGGTCGAAGCGGCATGGATTCAAAGTCAGCAAGCTCTTCTTCACTCATGGATGCAAATACACCTGGCTCAAATTGCACCATCCCCTTGAGCAAGCCAGCCACGCGGGTCCCATGCAGACCGGAGGCTTGAATAGCGCGCAGTTCAGCTACCGGCTGATTCTCCCTGCAGAGGATTACAACCTCACCATTCTCAACCTGCTCGAGATAACTAGACAGATGAGTCTGCGCCTCCTGAATATTGACATGGATCATATTTTGTTTTCAGGTTAATCGAAAATGGATCAAAACTCCAATCTGTTTTGAACCAAACTGACCTGCTCAGGGTTTAGCCGGAAGCCGCAAGCTGATGAGCTCATCTCCAAGCGGGCCTGGGAAAAACCCGCCGCCTCCCGCAGCCACTGCAATGTACTCATTGCCCTTGGCGTCCTTGTAGGTCATCGGAGTCGCGTAGACACTAGCTTTGGTTTCCATCTGCCAGAGCACCTCCCCGGTTTGAGAATTGAAAGCGCGAAAGTGCTGGTCTGCCGTTCCACCAATGAAAACCACACCACCAGGCAGCGCCAGTGCGCCTCCAAGCCCATAGGCACCGGTGTTGTTAAAGCCCTTGGCCTTGGCCTGAGGAAGCTCACCCAGCGGGATGCGCCACCGGATCTCACCAGTATTGGTGTCGATTGCATTGAGGGTATTCCAGGGCGGTAGCGTGCAAGGAACCAAATCGCTGGTGGCGAAGCGTGGGTGTGTACCGGGGCTGATCCTCTGCCAACTCCCATCCTTTTCCACCATCTTGCCAATGATGCCAAGTTCGTTCGCGTTCACAAAGATGAGGTTACGCCCCGCATCGTAACCAGCCCCAGACCAGGTGCCGCCGCCCAGCGTGCCAGGCAGCATGATCGTGTACTTATCCTTGCCCCAGGGAGCGAAGATCCCGGAATTACCGGATTGCTCATAGAGCTGACGGCACTCGCTGGCCCACTCAGGTGTCAGATTGTTGAGGTCGGCTTCGCTAAAACTGATTCGCGAAAGTGGTTGGGGCTTCACCGGAAAGGGCTGCGTCGGGTGGCTTTGCTCACCAAGCACTTCGCTGCTTGGGACAGGCTTCTCTACCGCACCAAAGACAGGTTCGCCAGTGCGACGGTTCAGAAACCAGATAAAGCCCATCTTGGTAACTTGCGCTAGCGCAGGCGTCTTGCCAACATTCAGCAAAACAGGCTTGGCCGGGAGATCGTAATCCCACAAATCATGGTGAACCAACTGGCGATGCCACTTCAGCTTTCCCGTGCGGCCATCGAGGGCAACCACCGAATTGGCGTAAAGATTGGCGCCATGTCGGTCTCCACCATAGAAGTCATAACTGGCACTGCCGGTAGGGCAATAAAGAGTGGCTTCCGCTTCACTGGCTGCACATTGACCCCACACGTTGACGCCCGTGCGATTCGTCCGCGAGCCCGGGGCCCAGGTCTCAGCGCCAGCTTCGCCATCCCTCGGAATCGTGTGAAACTCCCAGGCAAGTTTCCCGTCAGACTGTCGCCACGCACGGATCAGTGGCTCGGGGCCTTGCGCCGTCCCCTCAGGCACCTCGCCGCCCGTAATCACAAGATCACCAAAGATTGCGGGAGGCATGTTCTGTGAAAGGTGGCCAGGATGAAGGCCCGCTCGCAGATCGGTCTCCCAGAGCTTTTCTCCATTACGAGCGAGCAAGGCGATGAGCTTGCCATCCGGGGTGCCAAAGAAGAGTTTGCCACGCGAATAAGCAGCGCCCCAACTGCGGCGCGCTTCCCCATTGCGCGGGGTCTTCCAAAGCTCCTTACCAGTGAAAGGATCCAAGGCAATCGCCGAGCCTTTCGGGGTGATCACAAACAGTTTCCCCTCAGCCAAAACAGGAGTCGCATTAAAGCTCAACCGGTTCCCCGTCCGCACTTCCGGGTTCTCGCCGTGGTGATACCGCCAGGCAACTTCCAGCTTCTTCACATTCTCTGGCGTAATCTGCTGAGCCAGCAGCGTGATCACTAACGCGGTGACAAAGTCGGCCATTCGGTTTGTATACCTCTCCCACGCAGCCGCGCCTGAAACGCGCTGCGCATCTTTTCATCTTGCCGAATCTTCCGCGGCGGCTCGCCAGTCCGCAAAGCCTCTGCGGCCAAGGCCCCCGCGCTTTCGCCAATATTCCACTCCACCGGGTGCAGACGGTAACAACCGTTCGTAATGTGGGTCACTCCCAGATTCTTGCAGCCAGCCAACAGATTCTCAAGACGCTTCGGAATCAGCGCCCCCATCGGGATCTGAAACGGCTGCGAACTCACATCGATGTAATTGTCCCCACCGCTGGAAGGATGCAAATCAATCCGGTAACTTCCAATTCCAACACTATCGGCAAATTTCTCAGCACCCGTCGCTTCCCTGCCCTTGGTAGCAACCAACTGCTCGGTCACCGTGAACTCAGCCTGAATCCTCCGGCTCTCTCGAATATACGGATACATCGCCAGCCCATCCTCAGTGCCAGCCTGATCATGCCTCAACCTCAATCCCGGCCACCCCGCCTTGCCATCCGCGCGCGGAGCCTCCGTCTGCATCCAGTACAAAAGCGAAAGGCTCAACTGCTTCCCACTTCGCAAATGCTTCGCTGCCTCAACCTCGCTCCCTCCATGCAAATTCCCCAGCCAGTAATCATTCTGCGGCCAATTCACCAGGCTGATATCCGCATCTTGCTCCCAGTTCACAAAGTTCTTACGGCGGCGAATCCTCCGGTAAAGCCACAGATTCAGCGGAGAATTCGCCTTCCCTGCATCCTCGCGAGGATCAAAAGCAACAACCCGCTTCTCAAGCGTAATTGGATTGCTCATATGCCAGGCCAGCAGCTTTCCGGGCCAGGCTGGCTTCATTGCCGGCACATAATCCCTCCAGAATGCATAGTCTATGGGCTTCGAGATCACATGATTCTCCCCATCCCGGTGATCCATGGCAAAACAAACGGTGAACGACTGAATATTCTCCGGCTGCTTCTCAACTGGCGCACTAGGCTCACCCGTCTGCGACCGGCTTTCAGCACCCGTAACAAACTCACACTTCGCCAGCGGCAACAAATCCCCCTGCTCTGTAGCGTCCACAAAATAGGGTGCCGCAATCGTAACCCGGTGCTTGTCTAGCCTATGCTCGACAGTCACAGCCAATACCCGGTCCCCACCAACGGAAGCTGCAACCGGTCTATACTCCATAAGCAGCGTCAACTGGCCACTAGAGACATAAGGTGCCAGTAAAGCCTCCAGCACGGCCAACGAAACCTTCGGCTCATGCGTTATCCCACTCACCGAACCCCCGCCTGGATTGAAAGGAATCTGTGATCGTGCCTCCTCCGTCAAAGGAAAATGAGCCCGGTAATATCGCCGAACTGCCTCCCGATAATTTCGATAGGCCCGCGTCCCACCAAACATCTCCATCCACGGATGCTCATCGGGAGGAACCAATTGCGATGTCAGTTGGCCACCGATCCACCGGCATTCCTCCGTCATCACCACCCGGCGCCCCTCCCGCAAAGCCCCAAGAGCAGCCGCGCAGCCGCCGGTACTGCCGCCAATAATGGCGATCTCGGTCTTGAGTTCCTTAGATCGCGAATTGGCAGACCGCGAATTGGCGGCAACCGAAGTTGCCGCCAATCCTGTCATCGTAGTTTGTAGAAAGCTTCTTCTGCGCATGGTCTGGATGGCTACCAGACCATCATGCCATTACGCACTCAGTCGAAGCAGAGAACCCGCAATTTGGGCGAACAGATTCGCCAAATCCGCCGGATTCGTCGTGTAGTACCACAACCCCTCTTGATGGCTGGGATTGAAGTAGCCGTTATTGCCCTGCAACGGCGCATTCAAACCATCAAAGATGGTTGGTTTGAACACCTGAACATTGGCTATGATCTGCAAAAACTCACGATCCACATTGTCTTCAGTTCCTACAAGGTAGACGCTATCAAATCGAATATTGTATTCCGTGTCGGCCTTGGTTCGAAGCGCAGCATCTACTGCGCTATTCATGCCTACCGCTGGGTAGACGTTGGGCAAGTCCGGTCGAAGTTTAAGGTCATTGATACCAGAGGTGAACTTGTTTGTTCCCAAACCTGCTGCAAGATTATCAGCCCAAAGGCCACCCCGGTTTTTGCAAAGGTCAGTCGCACCATTGGGTAGAATCGTGCCAGCCGGAGCACAACCGTTGTTTACGTTGTAAACCCAGCTTTCCCGGAATCCCCAGTTGGAGTTATTTTTGGCGTCCACATCAGGAACAAAAGCAATCGTCTGCGTATTCGCCACTGTGCCGTTCGACGACATAGTGATGAAGTTGCTCGCCACCGAACCTACGGTCTCCGTTGAATAAGGCTGAGCCCAAAAGTTAGACTTCGGCCCGAACCTCGGCTCGTAGCTTGGATTTGAAGCTTGCGCAATGCCACCATACATCGTTGCCGGACTCGCCGATAACGAAGGTAAAGGCATATCCACGCACATATACGTGACACCCCTATTGGCAACTGCGGTGTTGGTATTCGTATTGATGCAGTTGAAGTAGTTCAACGCCGGTACGGTTGCATTCACCTTCCAGCGTGGCCTATATGGTCCCGCTGCCGAAGCGATATGCCACCCAAATGCTGCCTTATTCACATTCGAAAATCCAGTGTATGTAGTGTATTGAGCCGCAGTCAAAGGCAGAAAGACTGAATTGCCATATCGCGGAAGAACGCCTGCATTAATTTGAGTTTGCTGAGCCGCTGTGTAAGGGGCAGCAAGTGTTGGCGTGAAAACGGGCGCAATACCATAGGTGCTTGGACTCAACGGATTATTCGAATCTCGGAAGAACAATGTATCATTCGCGGGAATATCTACTGGAGGAACAGGGTTTACGGTTGTATCATAGGGCTTCGCCGGCCCAAATCGCGTATCCCGAACGGTTCGAAGCGGGAAATGTCCAGTCATCACGTTAGGCATGCCATCTGTGAATAATAGAATCTCGTTCATAGCAAGCTTGAGCCCAACGTTGCGTATCGCGTCCCACGCCATGTTGATAGATGGCGCTGTGTTCGTGTTGCCACCACAACTGATCGCCCTTAGCTTATCATTGAGACCTGTTGCATCTGACATCTTGTAACTCCGGCTTGGAGCGTAAAGGTTTGCCGCACTGGTACTGAATGTAACAGCACCTATGTAATCGTATGCACTGAAGTAATCCAAAAACTTGGACGCTGAATACACCATCGCGTCGCAAGAAGTGGACAAGCTGTTCACCGTTGCCGGAATCACGTTCGCGGCTGCGCGTCCACCCATCGATCCTGAAACATCAAGAATCAGAACCATGACCAGAGTTCGCCTCGTCGCGGTTCCGGTCGCGGATACTCTCATGTTATCGACGCTAAACATTTTCATGAAATACGTCGGTGCTGTAACCGCTCCAGTAACATCCACCTGCAACACACCAGTTGGATTGCCGTTCAACGTGAGGAGGGTAAAAGTTGGGGTTATGGTCGTCAACGCTGGGTTTGTACCCATATAATTGTCAGGGAAATTCGCTTTGAAAAATCGCGACGCGCTGGCCGTTGCCGCAAGATTGGCTGCAGCAACATCATCGCCTAAATTCAGCCCGCGCGCTGCTCCAAGTGATGCCGCGTCGACGGCCGCCATCAGCCGACCCTTAACAATGTACGCTAGTCCAGCGTCAATGGAAAGCCCGACAACTCCGATTAAGAAGAATGCCATCAATGATGCAAGTATTACGGCAATCCCTTTTTCGCGGGGATTTCGATTCGGAATGGATTCGATAGGTGTCATGTCAATTTTTCCTGCTCATGCTTTTGTCAGCTAATGTTAATCATGTTGATTTCCGGGGCGCTAACCCACGGAATGAAGCTCAGCTCACTCAAATCGGCAAAGATCTCTCCAATGTAGGCATAAGAATCATTTTCCAGATAAACAACACCCGTCTCAGTAGGCAACTGTGGAAAGCCCGTTGCGCGGTTTGTCGTCACGTTCGCGATGTTTGCATCGCTCAAGCTTCCGTCAGTGGCGAGAATACTGCTTGGATTTCCAATCGCGCTTCCCCATCTACCAGTGTTGGCCATCAAAATACGCTGTGCGATCACATACTGGCCAAAGTTGGGACAATTGGCTGCAATGCCATTCCAACCTGGAATACCTATCGAGCATTGCACCGGGCCAACGCGGATTACCTTCGACAAAATAATCGCCCCTTTACCGGCAGGGTCAGGCGTGTAGGTTCCGGTGACGTTCATCCCAAGCCCGGAGGCCGACCGGATCAACATTCGCTGGTTCTCGGCCTTGGATAGATCCACTCTCCGGCTCATCAGCACATTTGCATTTCTAACTACATTGCTCGCCTGAATCGCCCGGTTGAGGCTCATCCCCACCGTAAAAGAACCGGTGAGCAAGAACATTAAAAATGGGGTGACCAAGGCAAGCTCGACGATTGTGCTGCCTCGCTGAGTTATTTTTCGATTTGGTTTCATTGGATATGACATTTGGAGCTTCTCTCTCTTAAGGTGCCGGCGGCGCAACTGTACCTATAGGCAGTCCTTGCAGCACGTCAGTTGCTGTAGCGCTCATAGTGGTCGATGTCGAGCCGTAGAACTGCGGAATGGGGACAATCCAATTCCACGGAAAATTCACCACCTGGACTTCAATCAGATTCCCGGGCTGATTGACATACCGTAGTTGCCTTGCCGGTATCTGCGTATCGCCGGGCATCGTCCTCGATCCATTTGGGTCGCAGTCACCAGCGGTAATGGGTGTCGATAAGTTAGTGGGCGCGTAATAATTCACTTGAATCAGATTCGTATTCGAATTATTCAGAAAGCCAAGTGAATTGTTCTGTACCACCAGCTTCATGCACTCCGTCATGGATCCGCAGCCAACCCCATTGATGCTGGTCTTGTAGGTAATCCCAAACCGGACTCCATCGCGTACCCCGCTTTGGATCATGGTCTTCAAAAAAACAACAAAAGACACATCGACAATCCCGAAGAACATTCCCAGCAGTGGCAAATAGCAAAGAGCAAACTCCAGCATCGCGTTGCCCTTGCGATTCCCAAACCGGTTCCGTAAGCCGCGCTTCGGCCTCATTTCGATTTCTTTTTTCATAGACAAACCCACTTTGGGCATGTCACGGCTATCGGCGCAATCTGCCTTTAGCTTTAGGGCGTCCAAGACAAAAGTTTGCTTTTTTCTACTTTTTCTTTTGCGATCTCCATTCCAAAACCCGGTCGCTCTGAAAGTTCAATCCGTCCGTCTTTTGGAATCAACAAGTTAGCGTCAAAGTGATAGTACGAAGCCATTTTGAGTACTAAGTATTCACTCAGTGGGCAACTAGTGGGAGATTCACTCGCAACCACATGTAGTGCGGCATGAAGATTATGCCCATGAGGAATTACGGGCACATCGTAGATACTCGCAAGCGTACAAATCTTCTTCAATTCGCTCACCCCGCCACACCATTCCGGGTCGGCCTGTACCACCCGCACCGCATCCGCCTTCAAAAATTGATGCACTTCCCAACGCCCATAAAAATGCTCACCTGTTGCGATCGGCACCGATGTCGATGCACTCAGCCGCGCATAAGCGTCAACCTTCTCGCTCGAAAACGGCTCCTCCAACCACCTCGGTCTCAATCCTTCTACCTCTTTGCACCACTGCAATGCATAGGGTAGATCCCAGCCGTTAAATACATCAAACATCATTCCGCCCCCGGTGCCCAGGCTCTCCCGCAAAATTTGCGCTACTTTAACATTCCGCGCAAATCCAGCCGGCCCATTCCCCGGCCCATCCGCCAGGAACCACTTCTGATTTCGAAACCCCTGCGACAACAAATCCTTTGCCCGTGCCGCCACCTTCGCCGGTTCCAGCGAGTACCCAAGACAACTTCCATAAACCTCCACCGAATTCCGCGACGGCCCACCCAGCAACCGGTAAACAGGGGCTTGAAAAAACCTTCCCCGCAAATCCCAGAGCGCATTGTCGACAGCACTAATCGCCATCATGAAAATCCCGCCTCGCCCGTGCCGATTCAGCCGCCAAAGCTGATCCCAGGCCACATCGCCCGCCAGTGCATCCTTACCCTTCAGAAACGTACGGATCTGCTGATCAATAACGACAGCAGCCTCACGATCCACCGGCCCATAAAGCCCCTCCAGTCCACCCGTCGCCTTCAGCTTCAAGTAAATCGCCGTCGTCTTCTGCAGTCCCTTCTCCACCACAGGCCCATCACGATACTCTTTGGGCCGATAGGCGTCATAGGCATGCAGCGGCTGCACTTGATACTGACCGTTTACCCCACGCTCAGCCTCGCGCGTCCCTTGATACTCCCAAAGCTCAACTGCCTCGATTCGGCATTTCGATTCCTGTGCCCAAAGAGCAAATCCACCACTCAACAACCCAAGCGCGGTACGGCGTTTCATGCCGGCAATTCTATCAGCGTCGCTGGCTCATCTCTTCCGGGCTCACAACAGGCGCAAGCAGCGTAAAACCCAGCCCCAGCACCGTAACCGCACCAGCAACCCAAAACGTAGTCTCAATCGCGCCGGCCATTCCAACCTGCCCAACCCGCCAGTTCAAAAAAGCCCCCATCACCCCTACACCCACGCTACCGCCGACACTCCGCGCAAATTGAATCGTCGCCGTTGCCGCGCCCATCGATTGCCGTTCCACCATCATTTGCACCGCAATCAGCAACGAAGGAACTGTCATTCCAAAGCCCGTGCCAAGACAAAACATACTGCCAAAAAGAAGCAGTTTTCCAGAATCGGCATGCAGTTGCGAAAGCAGCGCACTACCAGCAACCACCAGCACCATCCCAAGAATTGCCGGACCCCGGTAACCAATCCGCACCATCACTCGTGCGCATAACGCGCTCGAAATCACCCAGGCCAGCAGTAGAGGTGTCAGTGCCGCACCAGCCTCTGTCGCACTCTTCTTCTGCACTTCCTGAACAAAGAGCGGCACATACGCAGTAACCCCATTCAGTACCCACCCGATCGTCAATGAATGCAAAATCGTAACTGTAAACAGCCGCCACCGGAAGAGCGCAATCGGCAACACCGGATCAGGGCTCCCCTTCTCCACTCTCCACAACCAGTAGCCAAGCAAGCCTGACAACCCAATCAGCGCCCAGCCATACCAGACCGTGACATCAATCAGCCCCAGCAATAAGGCAACGGCAGCTAGCGTAACCAGGATCGCCCCCGGATAGTCGATGTGAGGTTTGCCGCTTGTCAGCTCATGCCGGTCCTCCCACCAGTGCCAGACAAACCAGGCCGACAGCAGACCAAACGGAATATTGATGTAGAAAACGCTTGGCCACCCAACTCGATCCACCAAAAATCCTCCAAGCAGTGGCCCCATGATGCTGGAAATCCCCCACACCCCGCTAAACAAAGCCTGAACCTTTGCCCGCTCCTCAAAGCTGAACATGTCACCAATCATCACCAAAGCCAGCGGCAGCAGCCCCGCAGCGCCCAAGCCCTGCAATCCGCGAAACACAATCAACCACACCATACTCGGTGCTATCGAACACAACAAACTGGCGATTAGAAAAAGCGCCATCGACCATGCGTAAATAACCCGTCGCCCAAGAAGATCGCTCAGTTTGCCAGCAACTGGAATCCCCGCACTGGAGGCCAAAACGTAAATCGAAAAGGACCAGCCGTAGATACTCAAGCCGCCCATCTCTCCCACGATGGTCGGCATGGCTGTTGCCACAACGGTCGATTCCATTGAACCCATAAAAGACCCAATCATCAACCCAAAAGTCACCACCCGGCGATCAGACTCAAATAGCGTTCGGAAAGGATTCAAACTAATAGGTTAGCCCGGCTCACAGACGTCCGTATGGTCCCACCCGCAACTAGATTGCTAGACCGCAATGCAGTTTTCAATTATTACCCTGGGCAACGCTCTCACCACGCGATTTCGCCCCTCACGCTTGGCAATATAGAGAGCTTGATCTGCATCCTCAACCAGATCAGTGAATTCGTGGTGCTGCCCTGCTCCATAGGTTGCGCATCCAACAGAAATAGTGATGGAAATCGATTCACTAATCGAAATCGGATGTGCCGTCCTTCCAATCGCAGACCGGATACGCTCGGCGACGATCAGGATATCCTCTTCCCTTGCCAAATCCACAACCATGAGAAACTCTTCTCCGCCGTAGCGCCCAACAAAATCTGCGCCACGCGCACCGGCACTCAGCCGTTGCGCCACAGAGCGAATAGCCGAGTCCCCAGCCGCATGCCCGTGTGTATCATTAATGCGCTTGAAGTGGTCGATATCGGCAAAAACAACCCCCATCCGTTCCAGATTCGGGCCCATAAAGCGCTGGCGAAGATGCTCGTCCAGCGAGCCACGGTTGTAAAGGCCAGTAAGCGAATCCCGCATCGATTCAGACTTTAACGCAACAATCGATGTCTGCAATCGCATCATCGAAGATGCAGTTGCTTCCTTGGCCGCATCGAGCACGGCCGCCATCTCCTCATCATCTATCTTCAGTTCAAATAGCGGGGCAACATCGGCCACAGCCGCCAGGATCCTCGCCCCCAGAGCGGCAATATCGATTTGACCTTCGCCAAACAAAGCGGTTGCCTCTGCTTCAGCCATTTCTGCCCGCGCTTGAAAACTACCAGGTGACCATAGATCAGCCACTCGTCCTGAATATTCGACACGCCGCGCCATTGCGTAAAGATCTGGATCTTCATCCATCAGCACTCGTGAATCGTGGCTATATCTCACCAGTTTGACTAAGTGTCCAGGTACCCCCCACTTTTCTAAAAGCCAGGCCCCTACCTCGGCGTGGTCGGCACCAAAGGCAGCTATTTCAGCCTCACGCAGCCCATCATGAGTCAGTTCGGCAATTGCATGCATTTCCTTATATTGGTTGCCAAAAGCTCTAGCCAGCGCCATTACTCCTACATCCTGCAAGAGCCCAGCAAGAAACGCTTCCTCTTTCAGTTGCTGGCCCAAGCCGTCACACAATTCGCGTGCTGCAATCGATGAAATCACTGATCGCTTCCAAAAGGCTGCATACGGCCCTTGCCGTTCTTGTGCGCTATCCCGGACCAATGAAAACGACAACACCAATGTTCGAACACAGTTCAAGCCAAGAATTCCCAGCGCTTGCGAAATGGATCGAATCTCGTTCCGCAAACCAAACATCGGAGAGTTTGCCATCTTGAGAATTTTGATAGTCAGGGCAGGATCCCGACCGATCACTCGCGCTACTTCGTTGAAATCCAGATTTTCATTCTGGCAGTGTTCGAGTACTTCAATCGCCACTGCCGACAGCGTGGGTAACGACGAGCATTTCTTCAGGTTGATTTCGAGTTCTGGATGCAATGGTTGGGTCCAATCAAATACAAAACTCTCTTCGGTAAAGTTCCTCTGCCCTTTAGAACTTTCAAGCCCCAATCCCATACGCAAGTATCCGGCACAAACAGCAAAAGAAAAGTGGAAAGAAAAGAAAGCTTCAGAAGGGATAAATCAGAGGGAATAGGACGGTGTTAAATGGTCGGGCCGGCGAGATTCGAACTCGCGACCTCTTGCACCCCAAGCAAGCGCGCTACCAGGCTGCGCTACGGCCCGAACAAACAACATTTTTACTATAGCTCACTTATTCTGAGCCGCCGTCAATTTCCTCATCAATTCAATCGTCGGCTTCGGCGCTTCAAATTCCGCCTCCTCCAGCGGTGTCCGTCCAAATCGATCTTTCACATTCAAATCCGCACCTTTGGCAACCAGATATTCCACCACATCATTCAGCCCAAATCGAATCGCCGCATGCAGCGCCCCTCCATCCCCCTTGCGGGTTTCATTCACATCCACTCCTGCCTCCACCAGAAACTGGATCGGTGCCAGCTTCCGCCCAAACGTCGCCAGCACCAGCGCATTGATCCCGTCCGGATTCTTCTCCTTTGCACTCGCCCCCAACCCAATCAGCGTCTTCATCATCTCGATGTTCCCCGTCTGTGCCGCAGTCAAGAAAGGCGTTAGACCACCAATTCGAAAAAAACTGGCTCGACCCGAGGACACGCCCGTCTGCGCTTTCAGATCAGCCCCACGAGCAACCAGCTCCTTCACCAGCGTCACCTTACCCTGTTGCACCGCCTCATGCAGCGGCGTACTCCCATTCTTATCGCGTCCATTCACATCCACCCCGTAGTTCAGCATCAGCATCGCGACGCTCTCATGCCCCCGGCTCAATGCAATCAGAAACGGCGTCGCCCCGTCCGGGCTCACACTCTTCGTCTGGGCCCCACCAGCAATCAGCGCCTTTACCGCCTCAACATTTCCACCCTGCGCGGCAAACAACAAAGCGTTGTATCCCTTCTTCGAAACCGGATTCACTGGCGCACCCTTTTCTAGAAGCATCTTTACAATCTCCGGGCTATCTTCCGCCGCAGCCCACATCAGTGCTGTCTGCCCAGACCGGGTCTCCATCACATCCGCCTTCGCCCCTGCCTCAATTAACCGCTTCACAATTGGGGCACTCTTCGCGTTCACCGCACCCATCAAAGGCGTTTCACCATTCCAACGAGCCGAATTCGGATTCGCCTTCGCCTCAAGCAAAATATTGACAATGCCAGCATTTCCCAAACCACAAGCAATCCCAAGCGGCGTCTCCCCATTCTCATCCGCCAAATTCACATTGGCCCCTACTCCAAGCAAGGCAGTAACAATCTCCTTATCTTCACGACTCACCGCCCACGATAAAGCAGTCGACCCATCAGGACGTGCCTCATTCACTTTCGCTCCGCCTTTGAGCAGCGCAAGCACGCGCTTCTGGTCCCCCTTCTGCACAGCTTCGATCAGCCGGGGATCGTTGCTCGTCGCCGAGATTGCCGCCGTCGCCACAAGTAGGAGAAGAAATCGCATAAGAAAGATGATAGATTAATAATGAACGAGTTACCACCCTTGCACCGGGCTTATTTCCTTCTCCTCCTCTCCGCAACCACAATTCCGGCGCAAGATGCCGCCGCAGAATCCACCCAGAAAATCGTCAACCGCACCTGCTTCGGCTGCCACAACGAAAAACTCAAATCCGGCAGTCTTTCGATCCAGGGCCTCAAAGCCTCAGACATCGCTGCCTCCTCGCCGGAATGGGAAAAGATTCTTCGCAAGGTCCGTGGTGGCGAGATGCCTCCTCCAGCAGGCCCCAAACTCTCAGAAGAAGCGCGAGCCTCAGTCGTGGCACATGTAGAAAAAGCCCTCGACGAAAACTTCACCCGCAAACCCAATCCTGGCACTCCCTCCATCCACCGCCTCAATCGCGCTGAATATTCCAATGCCATCCGCGACCTCCTCGCCCTCGATCTCGACCATTCCGCCACTCTTCCTTCAGACGATTCCGGCTACGGCTTCGATAACATCGGCTCCGTACTTACCACATCCCCGATGCTGCTCGAGAAATACTTGAGCACCGCCCGCCGTGTCGCCCGTCTCGCCGTAGGCACCATCAAAGCTGCCCCGGCCATCGAGCGCTACACACCCAGATCCCGCGAAGCCCTCACCACAGACCAGATGCCCTTGAGCGTCCGCAACGGCTTCGCTATCCAGCGTTACTTCCCGCTCGATGCAGAATACTCCATCCTCATCAGAATGCGCGGCACTCCAGACCCGCTCCTCCCGGTCTCTCAACTCGACATCCGTGTCGATGGCCAGCGCACCAAACTCCTCGAAGCTAACGTAGACCCTGCCGAAGAGAATCAAGTCACGAGGAACTTCGAGATACGCGTTCCGCTCACAGCCGGATTGCATTCCATCGGAGCCGGCCTCCTCGTCGAATCCCCTAAAACCGAAGCAGGCGTCCAACAGCGCCGCGGCTTCGGCCCGCCACCCACTTTCGGTCTCAGCATTGATTACATCACCATTGGCGGTCCCTTCCAGCCCAAGGGCCCCGGCGAAACTGCCAGCCGCAAACGCATCTTCTCTTGCCGCCCCACTGCCGCCCTCACCGAAGCCGCCTGTGCCACGAAAATTCTTACCCCCATCGCCAGACGAGCCTACCGCCGCCCCATCCAGATCACCGAACTGCAACCCATCCTCAGGCTCTTCACAGAAGGCCGCAAAGACGGCGGCAGCTTCGATTCCGGTATCGAAACAGCCCTAAGAGCCATCCTCGTCTCGCCCAACTTCCTCTTTCGTGTCGAAAAAACTCCAGTAGGGATCGCCCCCGGCACCTCCCACAAAGTCTCAGATCTCGAACTCGCCTCACGCCTCTCCTTCTTCCTGTGGTCTAGCCTTCCCGACGATGAACTTCTCCGCCTCGCATCGAGCAGGCAACTCCGGCCCGTCCTCGCTCAACAGGTCAAGCGAATGCTCGCCGACCCCAAATCAAACTCGCTAGTCGACAACTTCGCTGGCCAGTGGCTCCAGCTAAGAAACATCGCCGGCTGGAAGCCAGATCCCGACAAATACCCAGGCTTCGACGAGAGCCTCCGTGCCGCCTTTCAGAAAGAAAGCGAACTCTTCTTCGCCCACATCGTAGAACAAGACCGCAGCGTTCTCGACCTCATCAACGCAGACTACACTTTTCTCAACGAACGCCTCGCCCGCCACTACAGCGTCCCCAACATCAAGGGCTCCTACTTCCGCCGCGTAGCAGTCAACCCGGCCGAGCGAGGAGGCATCCTAAGCCAGGGCGGCATCCTCACCGTCACCAGCTACCCCACGCGAACCTCACCCGTCCTGCGCGGCAAGTGGGTGCTCGAGAACATCCTCGGTTCCCCGCCCCCGCCTCCTCCGGCTGACGTGCCAGACCTTGCAGATCACGCCTCTACTTCGCCCAAAGACCTGCGTGCCGCCTTGGAGAAGCACCGTGCCAGTCCAGCCTGCGCCTCCTGCCACTCCCGCCTCGACCCACTCGGCTTCTCGCTGGAAAACTACGACGCAATCGGTCGCTTTAGAAAAGCGGAAGGCGGCTCCACAATTGACGCAACGGGCGCTCTCCCTAACGGCAAAATCCTCGACGGCCCCCAAGGCCTCAAGCAAGTCCTCATGAGCCGCCAGGACGAATTCGTCGACTGCCTCACAGAAAAATTTCTTACCTACGCCCTGGGCCGTGGACTCGAATCGAGTGACCAACCCACTGTCCGTCAAATCCGCCGCGAGACTGCAACGAAAGAGTACCGCTTCTCAGCTCTCGTACAATCTATAGTGAATAGCGTACCCTTCCAAATGAGGAGAAACCCCGAACCATGAAGCCCTTAGCTCGCAGAACTTTTCTAAGAGGCGCAGGCGCAGCCCTCGCCCTTCCCTGCTTCGATGCCATGGCTGCCCCCTCGCGTAACTCACCCGCGCAGCCCGTCCGGATGGCTTTCCTCTACGTCCCCAACGGCATCATCATGAAGGACTGGACTCCAGAAAAAGAAGGTCGCGACTTCGACTTCTCCCGCACTCTCAAGCCCCTCGAAGCCTATCGCGAACACCTCAATATTCTCACTGGCCTCGACCACCGCAACGGAGACTCCCTCGGCGACGGTGCCGGCGATCACGCCCGCGCTGGTGCCACCTGGCTCACCGGTGTCCACCCGCGCAAAACCGAAGGCATCAACATCCAGGCCGGCACCTCGCTCGACCAGATCGCCGCCAAAGAACTCGGTTCCCGCACTATGGTTCCATCTCTAGAGTTAGGCCTCGACGATAACCGTATGGTCGGCGGTTGTGACTCCGGCTACAGTTGCGCCTACAGCAACACCCTTTGTTGGAGCTCCCCTTCAACTCCTCTTCCACTCGAAACCAATCCCCGCGCCGTCTTCGAGCGTCTCTTCGGCGACGGCGACACAACTGATCCGGCAGCACGCGCTACCCTGGCCCGCCAAAACCGCAGCATCCTCGATTTCGTCCGCGCCGATGCCGGCAAACTCAGCAAAACCCTCGGCACCAGCGACCGCCTTAAGCTCACCGAGTATCTCGACTCCATCCGCGAGATCGAACGCCGCATTCAGAAGGCCGAAGAACGCGCCGCCACCGGCGCTCCCATCCCGAGCATCGACCAGCCCCCCGGCGTGCCCCCTACTTTTGAAGAGCACATCAAGCTCATGTTCGACCTGATGACCATCGCCTTTCAGGCCGACATCACCCGCGTCATCACCCTCATGATCGGTCGCGAAGGCGGCAACAGAACCTATCGCTCGATCGGCGTTCCAGACGCTCACCACGGCCTCTCCCACCACTTCAACGATCCAGCCAAGATCGAGCGCCTCCAGAAAATCGACCAACACCACGTCGAGATGTTCAGCCACTTCCTCGCCAAGCTCAAGCAGACCAAAGACGGCGAAGGCACCCTGCTGGACAATTCTATGGTCCTCTACGGCAGTAGTCTTTCGGACAGCAACAAGCACGAGCATTTCAACCTGCCAACAGTCATCGCCGGTCACGGTGCCGGGCAAATCAAAGGCGGCCGCCACATCCGCTACCGCAAGGGCACACCCATGACCAACCTTTACCTCAACATGCTCGACACCGTCGGCGTGAAAGAAGAAAAGTTCGGAGACTCCACCGGCCGCGTGGATCACCTCACCGACCTCTAGCCCGAATGTATAGCTTCGAAGGAAAGTCCGTCCTCATCTCAGGCGGCACCAGCGGCATCGGCGCAGCCATCGCCCAGGCCTTTGCAAGCAGCGGCGCAACCGTCCATGCCCTCGGCCTCGAAACCGGCCTGGACGTCACAAACCCGGTCACGATCCAACAGGCACTCCAAAGCATCCAAACAGTCGATGTCCTGGTAAACGCCGCCGGTGTCATCCGCCGCCTGGATGAACATTCCCCCGAAGTCTTCGCTCAAGTCATCGACATCAACCTCAACGGGGCCATGCGCATGTGCTCGGCCTGCCACACCCACCTGAAAGCCTCCAAAGGCAGCGTAATCAATATCGCCTCAATGCTCAGCTTCTTCGGCTCGGGCCCCGCCCCCGCATACAGCGCCAGCAAAGGCGGTCTCGCTCAACTCACCAAGAGCCTCGCCATCGCCTGGGCCCCTGACGGCATCCGCGTCAACGCTCTCGCGCCCGGCTGGATCGAGACCCCTCTCACCTCCGCCCTCCGCGAAGAATCCTCAAAGAGCGAAGCCATCCGCCTCCGCACCCCCATGCGCCGTTGGGGCCTACCAGAAGATATAGCAGGCCCAGCCCTCTTCCTCGCCTCCCCAGCCGCAGCCTTTGTCACTGGAGCAATCCTCCCCGTCGACGGCGGATACCTGATAGCGTAAAACCAATGCTCAATCCTATCGAGATGGCCAAAGACATTGTAGTAAACGGTGTCATCCCCGAAGACGAACGAGTCTGGGTTCCGCAAGCCGAAAACATCTGGTTCCGTCCCCTCTGTCTCTCCACCAGACAAGGCTACTGGGTCAATCTCCTGCGCGTCCGCAAGTCTGGAATCCTCAGCCGCCACCGTCATCCCGCCCCAGTCCACGGCTACGTCATCGAAGGCAAATGGAAGTACCTCGAACACGACTGGACTGCCACACAGGGCAGCTACGTCTTCGAGCCCCCCGGCGAGACTCACACCCTCACGGTCCCCGACGGCGTCCCGCAAATGATCACTCTCTTTCACATCACAGGCGCAATGATCTACGTCGACGAAAACGGTGCAGTCACATCCTACGAAGATGTCTTCACCAAGATCGAGATGTGCCGCAAGCACTACATCGCCTGCGGCCTCGGCGCTGACTTTATCAATCAGTTCATTCGCTAGGCAGCCTTACTGGCGAATAAACACCGCTGTGCTCTCCACAGGCTTCCCTGCCGCATCCGTACCGCGTGAAGTCTGCGTCATCGTTTGCGCATCGCGCGAGACAACCGTTTGTCCCCGCATGTTGTATTTACTCCCAGTCTTGCTCGGCTCAACGCTCGCCTCAAAGCTCGTCGTGTTCATATCAACCCGCTTCACCGCAATCGTTGTAAACGGAGCACCCTTCACTTTGTAGTCTTTGCCATCGTACTTGAAAGCAAAGACATATTTGAAAACCGTTCCATCGGCAAAAGATCCACTTCGGCTCACCTGCACTCGCCCATCGGGCAAGGCCTCCCGCACGTCGATCTGAGTCTTGACCGGATTACTGGCAGTCGTCTTCGACTTTGCAGCATCATACTTCCACGTCCCGAGCCTGATATCGGCTCCCGGTATTTCAACAGCAGTAATCGCGACAACCATCAACAGCTTGCCTAAAGTCTTTCGCATAGTGCATTCTCCAATTTGAGTTGTGTAGATAACGAAGCCAAATCTCTTAAAACGTTGGCCCCGCAAGCGGCCACGAGCATATCACCATGAGAAAACCAACACCACCCCACCCCAGCCAAACTACACGATCCCGGAACCATCTTCCCTCGCAACCATCGCCACTGGCCTGCTTGCTCTGCGTCTCTCCAAAAGAAGCTCTTGCAGTTTTCAATGTCATTTCTGCAAGCGGGCGCCTTTCCTAAACACATCAACAGCAATGCCCCGAAATTGCTTCTTTGTCCGCAACGGATAGCTCTCCGCGATCGCTCGCATCTCTGAATCCGGAGGCTCAGAAAAGGAAAACAAATCCCTTACCAGCACAAGTGTGCCGCACGCAGCCGGGTCCAACGCCGCTTGCTTCAGACTCGTTTGAGGCAACGGCGGTCTGCCCGAATAGAGCGACCACGACGCGACGCCAACTTCAACCGAACTGCGTTGGGACAGTGAAATCAGGCACACTCCCTCCCCCTCCATTGAGGCCACATACCTCACGGCCCCCCTGTAATCTGCTTTTGTTTCCACAAAGTAATTAGCATGGAGAACTACTACACAGTAAGTCAGAATCACCGGAATCAGCACGCGCCTTAACTCCACTCGAAGCCTGTCTATCCCAAAGGCCACAACCACAAGATAGGGAGCAAGCGCCAACATGGCATAACGGGCCGAAAAAATCATCCCAATCGCCCACGATCCCAGGCAGATTACCAGCATCGGAACCAGCCAGAGCGCACAAACAAAGTTCAATCCTGCCGGCTCTGCAGAATCCTTCGATTGCCGCCGCGTCTGCCAGACCCCCAAAGCCGCAGGCAAACTAAAAAGCAGCACGCCAACAGGAAAGGTCCACATCGGCGATGTAGCCGTAGCCCCATCCCACTTCCCGCTGTTAAACCAATTCAAAATCATAAATACCGTTCCTGCCGTCGCTCGATTCATCTGGGGGAATGAGCTCGGCCTCCATGAGCTCAGAGCTTCTTGCATCACCCCGCTGCTAAGCCACGGCATCATCGCAAGCACCAGTACCAGCGCTCCTCCCACCCACCACAACTTCGGCACAGGATACTCGCGGCGAAACCAGATTGCAAACAACAAAAGTGTCAGCAGAACAAACACGGTGTAATAGTGTACGTTCAACATCAGGCAACTCGCCCCCACGAATTTCCACCAATCGATAGCTCGCCTGCCCTGCAGCGCACTGAAAAACCAGTAGGTCGCCAGTGTAGCCAGCAGCGCAGCCAGTGCATATCCCCGCGCTTCTTGCGCTTCATAAATCTTGGCTTGAGAGACAGCCACCAGCAGCCCGGCAAGAATCGCAACGCGTTGCCCAAACAGCTTCTCTGCCAGCAACCCCACCACAAAGATCTCCAGCGTCCCGCACACTGCCGACAGCAGCCGCACCTGCCACACACCATACCCGAGCAAATCTGTAACCCAACGCGCAATCAGCGTATGGACAGGAGGATGTGCGTAATCCCAGATCATCTCCTGCATCATCGCCTGATAATCCATACTCAACACCTGCATCGTGATCAGCTCGTCGATCCACGCAGATTGCCAGTCCAGCCGGTACAGCCGCAAAAGCAACCCAAGCACCGCCACCAATGCCAACTTGACGCGAAAGGGGAGAGCCAACATCCGAGCCATCACAGAGTACATCCAGACAGAACTACGCCCGCCGCCGCAACGGCATCTACCCAGGCGACAGCACACAAGCGCAATTCCACTATCACTTCAACCACTAAAAATCCCAAGTTGCAAAACTCTCAAATCCAGCAAATTCAAGCCAGTGTAGCGCAAACCTAACTAAAAAGCACCCTCACCAACCCTCAACCAAGGCCAACACTGGACTATGCCCCAACCACCAACCGCACCAGTCGCGCTCGACAAATCCTACACCCTCACTCTCTGGCTCATCTCGAAAGCCGGCACCCTGCCCCGCTCCCATCGCTTCACTCTCGGAGACCGCATCTATTCCCACTCCCTCGATCTCGTCACAGCCCTCACCCAGGCCACCTTCAACCGCGATAAATCCCGTGCCCTCGAAACCGCCAGCGACCGGGTTAATTCCCTCCGCATCCTCCTCCGCCTCGCCCACGGCCTCAAGCTCCTCTCATTCCCCTCCTACACTTACGCCACCACCCAACTCGACGAAATTGGACGCATGATCGGCGGATGGAGAAAGCCCCAATGACCCCGCTCTGGTCTCAACTCTTATCCCCGGCTAATCTCTTCCATGCCGCCACCCGCGCATCCATCGGCAAGCACTCCCGCCCCGATGTCGCTGCCTTCCGCGCCAACCTCGAACCAGAAATCTACCGCCTCATGCGAGAACTCACAAACCAATCCTACCGCCCCGGCCCCTACCGCACCTTCCCCATCGCCGACCCCAAACCACGGCTGATTTCTGCCGCCCCGTTCAGAGACCGCGTGGTCCACCACGCCCTCACCAACATCGTCGAGCCTATCTTTGAGCGCCGCTTCGTCCCCTTCTCCTTCGCCTGCCGCGCCGGCTTCGGCACACACAAAGCCCTCACCCACGCCCGCCACGCCGCCTCCCGCTATTCCTTCGTCTTAAAACTCGACATCAGCAAGTACTTTGCCTCCATAGACCATCAGATCCTCAAAGACCTCCTCGCCCGCGCCATCCGCTGTCTAGACCACTGCCCAGACACCAACCACCTCATCGCACTCATCATCGACTCCTACCACCAGCCACCCCAACCCCTCCACTACTTCCCCGGCGACACCCTCTTCACCCCCCTTGATCGCCCCTGCGGCCTCCCCCTCGGCAACCAGACTTCGCAATTCTTCGCCAACGTCTACGCCAACCCCATGGACCATCTCATTGTCCGCAACCTCCGCCCCGCCGCCTACGCCCGCTACGTTGACGATTTCTTGCTTTTTTCAGACAGCAAACTCCAACTGCAAGAAATGCACACCCAAATCCAGCATTTCCTCTATCGCTATAGATTGACCCTCCATCCCCGAAAAAGCCGCATCTATTGGTGCCGGGACGGCTTCCCCTTCCTCGGCTTCCGCCTCTTCCCCACCCACATGCGCCTCCTCCGCCCAAACGTCATCCGCTTCCGGCGCCACCTCCGCCAACTCCACTCGGATTATCACGCTGGCCTCATAGCTAAAGAAACCGTCAACCAGTCCGTACGCGCCTGGATCGGCCACGCGATGCACGGCGACACCTGGCACCTCCGGGAACAACTCTTCGATCAATTCCCTTTTCTCGCAGGCCGAGAGCCCCTCAAATAGCGCGGCCCTGGCCGCGAGCCGAGCCCAAGACCAGGACCTATTTGTATTCGACGCAAGCCGCCTCGCGTCAGGACCGCAGCCCGGAAGTGGATTCGCGCGCTCCCGTCGATCCCTCGACGGAATTCTGGCAGCAGGCTTTGACACCTGTTCCACATCCCCAGGCCACCCGGAACCCCAGGTTTTGATTCTGTTCGTCCGCGTGGTTGTTGTTACGATACGACGAGCGCGCGTTCCTTCGATTGTTGTTGAAGGCACCGCCCCGCCACACGTTACGGCTGCGTTCCGGCCCTCAGTCTATCAGGCTCCAGCAACAAAATAAAATTTCTCGCGAGGGGGCTCGCCCCCTCGGCCTCCCCCACCGGGGCTTTTCAAGTCAAGGGAAAAGGGAAAAAGAAAAAACTCAAGGGATTCCCCAGGCCACCCGGAACCCCAGGAATAGATACTGTACGACCGCGTGGTTGACGTAACGAAACGACGAGCGCGCGTACCTACGAAAGCTGTAGAAGGCACCGCCCCGCCACACGTAGTTCTCGCTGCCTTCTTCCCAAGGCGAAGAAGTCCACTCCCAGACATTTCCAATCAAGTCGAAAGCACCCTCCGCACTCACCCCTGCTGGATACAACCCCACCGGCGTCGGATGGCCAACCTGACTATCGGCAAAGTTCGCCAGGGTCGGATCGATACCCGAATTCCCCCAAGGATACTTAGTGCAATCCGGGCCTCTCGCCGCTCGCTCCCATTCTTCCTCGCTAGGCAGCCGTCCTCCCGCCCACGCACAGTAGGCGGATGCCTGATGCAAGGAGACATTCACCACAGGCCAATTGGGATGCTCCAGTTGCGAAACCCAATCCGCCGGTTCCTGCTCAGGCCCACCCCCTTCATCCAAATACTTTGAATATTGCTCCATCGTAATCGGGTACTTCCCTATCCGGTAAGGCTTCAGGTCCACCTTGCGCAGCGTCTCTTGATCAAAAGCCTCTTGGTCGTAATTCCGGCCCTTCGGATCCTTTTTCTGTGCACCAATCCAATAGTCCTTCGTATCCGGAATCTCCACCCACTCATGTTTGGCCAGCCGGGAATCTCCCGCTTGCCCCAACGCCTCCGCTGCCTTCAACCGGTCCTCAAACGGCACGCTTTTCCACTTCTCTTTGTCGAAGATATCCATCACCAGACGCAACGATTCCTCGTACCGTCCATCCACCACCTTGTAACCCACCAGATCCGGCAGCAACCCTCCAATCAACCCCACACACTGCGCCCTCTCAGCTAAGCTCGGCGCGGTCCCCATCTGGTCCAGCACCCTCCGCAAAAACGCATCTACTTTCCGCGGCCCCGCATTAAAAAGCAACCCTCCATAGAGCATCACGCTCTCGCGCCACTCCGGCTGATACGCCTTCTCAAGCAGAAGCTTATGTTGCTCATCGTCCTCCCAACCGGCAATCTCCAGCGCCGCCAGATACTCCTGAAAAGTAAGATGCCAGAAAGCAATATCCTTGCCCCGGCTCACCACGATCCCGCTATCACTCTGCTCCGCCAGTAGAAACCTCTGTGCCGCCTCCCGGTTTGCAAAACGGGGCCGCAACTTCTCCGCCGCCCACACCAGCGGAACCTGCTTCTGCCGCCCATCCTCATGCCTCTGCATCTCCAGCGCCAATTCACGCAGCCGCAGCAAGCAATCACTGGCAGCCATCCTGCCTGGTTTCGCCCGCTGCTTCGAAAGCCAATCCAGAATGGACCCATACAAATCCACCCGCTTCTCCGGCAACTTCACATTGTTATGCTGCAACACCGCCAGCGCGGTCAGCATCACCGGATTCCGAGTCATCTTGCGAATCTCCCGGCGCCCATTCACTGCCGCTAGTAGATCCTCCCGGAATACCCGCTCCTTCTCAGAATCCTCTGCATACAACTGCTTGGCCAGCTTACCCAAAAACTCGCGGATCGCCTCCGGCTCCAGATCCGAGATCAAAGCCTCTTCAAAGCCAGCAATCTGCACCTTACCTTCCGGCCGCGACGTCACCACAAACTTGCACCCATCAAAAGCTGATGCCGCCGCCCTTATCAGCATCACCAAACGGTGACGAGAAGCCTCGTCAGCAGTCTCATCCAGCCCGTCGATCAAAACATGGCATCCGCCCGCCCTGAGCCGCCCGCGAAAATACTCTGCGTCCAATCCACGATTGTTCAGCTCACACTGCGCCCCAAGAAACAAGGGAATCCAGTCCGCAGCCGCTGCATCTGCCGGGCCGGGATTCGTAGCAACATGCTTTGCCAGGACTGCCGCTGAAATCAGCACCGGCAGCGCCGCACTCTCCGTCCAGTCCTGACACATCTGATAAGCCACCCGCTTCAGAAAGGTGCTCTTCCCGGCACCAGGATCACCCACAACAAACAATTTGCGATGAAGACGCAATGCCTCTTGCAGCGTGATTGTGGAAGGACGCTCTTCAACCCGTTTCTCCCCAGCACCACCAGATGACGTATTCAACGGAATATAGAATTGATCAATGGGAAACCGGTACACACGGTTATCACCAAACTTCAATCCCTGCACATCAAAGTGAGAACATTCCTCCCGCAGAGCCTTCAAATAGCGTGAGGGGTCCTTGGTCTCAACAATCCTCGCGGGTCTCGAGCTCTGGCCAAAAGCTTTGAATTCGACAACTTCCTTCGTAATCCATTGATCGCCATCTTCTGAACAGCGGGTGTCCGCAATCCAACGTTCTTGGCCCGGATCGTAGCGCCGGGTCCAGCGCTCGATGCCAGACGAAGAAAGCCGAAGACACTGATATTGGTTAGGGACTTCTGGAAGCCTTTGCTCCAACTTCAGAGCAGCACTGCCGGTAGACAAGACAGGCAAGCGGCCAAGCTGTTCAAGTCTTGCATTGTGGGTATGCCCGTGCAGTAAAAGATCAAGGGAACTAGCCAGATATTGCTTGAATTTGTCAGCGTCCCGCAAGTTCTCATCGTCAGCAGTCTCCCCCCGAACTACATTGTGATGGACAAGCCCAAGCACCAGCCATTCCTCGCGTGCATAGTCCAGCAACTTCTTCTTGAACCAATCCAGTTGTGCTTCACCCACATGCCCAAAGTGCGAATCCTCAAGGTGACTTTCCTTCATTGTGGAGTTCAAACCCGCAACAACCATCCGAAGATCGGGCATTTCCCAAAGGCTCCACGGTTGAGCTTCGTGAAACTCAACCGCAGGCAAATCGACGTAGAAGCGGCTGAACATGTTGGCAAAATTCTTCCACTTGGGCCAGTAAGGCGGCACTGCTTCCAGCCCATCTCCAGCACGGTCTCCAAAGTGACCCGCACAGTGATTTCGATTGACATCGTGATTGCCCGGTACCATCGCGATATGGTGGCGCGGAATACTCAACAATTCTGATAACTTGTCCAGAAGTTCAAAAGCATCATCGAATTCTTTTGGCATCCCCTTCTCGGCAAGATCCCCGGTGACCACAATTCCCTCAGGAACCACGCCATGCGAAGTCTTCAAAAGCTCAAGATCAATCTCCAGCCGCTTGAAGAGCGTCTCGAACTTGTCATCGTCCGTCCCAGTCCGCAAATTCCCAAACCGGTGATTCCGGCCAAATTGCATATCCGAAAGATGAAGTAGAGTAACCGAGTCGCGCTCCGGGGCCATAATCGGCTAATGATATCAGCACACCTTGCGACAGCCATCAGCTAAGGAACGAATTTCTAATTCCTGCCTGCAACAACGTATTCAGTCGACTATGCTCATCAAATCGAGGAAGGAGTTCAAGTGCCGCCCCCTCCAATGCATTCACGGCATAGCTCAGTTTTCTAACAGCATTGCAGTACCTGCCAGCTAATGGGCCGCATGGTTTGGCGCGAGTAGCTCGGCAGCCATGTATCCGGGCAGCCTCACTTGGATCGGACGTTCCACTGAGTTCTCTTCTCGAACCGCAAACACTGCACCAACCGGCATCCCGTCTTTGGAAAGCACGAAGCCAGCCTCCCCCAAACCTTCCTTCAGAACCCCACGCTCAAGGCAGCTCTCAAACCAGCATTCATCGGCTGCTTCGAGCGACTGAAATGCTCCATCCAATGTTTCCGCCTGCGATGCAATATCAAGTGAAGGGCACCACGCAACCCATACATCTCCATCGTTTCGCAATACTGCCTGTAAGTTGATACTCAGGTCAACACTATTTAGCATGTTGTCTCCACCTGCTCATACTAGCAATCCCACATTTTTGAAAATCAACAATTACCAGCCGCCGGTCACCTGATTCGCGTCACCCTCGCGCAGCCGGCAGCCTGATCAGTCCCACGCCCATTCTTCGGCGCGGCCTTCTGCAAGGCGACTTCTTGATACACCAGCAGCACGTCACGCTTCTTCACCTCGAAGCCGGGGTCGCGTTTTTCCAGATCATAACGGACCCGCTCTGGATGCAAAGGCAGCTCGGACAGGATCCGCTGCACGGTGGCTTTGGCCGCCCGGTTCAACGGAGGATGTCCTGCCCCCATCGCATCCCGACGCACGCGCTGCGCCGATAAACTCCGCATCCACAGCTCCGCAGCCTAGCCCAATTCCTTCAAGCCGAATGGATAACCCAGTCGCGAGCTTCCTCCGTAATCACTGGAGCGTACGGCCGATGATAGGCTTCTTTGAGCGCGGCCTCGGTACCCATTGCCAGCGCCTTGTCAATCCACTTTTTAACGCTCATCCGCGCCATCTGCATCGCGCACGAAATCCCTGTCACCGTTTCGCCAGCATGATAGCGGCTCAGGATCCCTGCACGCTAGTTGTTCGGCCCTCAGCTCAAACTTCGGAAGACAGGTGTTGCCTGCCATGCCTCAGCTAGCAAGAACAATCGGTAAAGGTTATGTTTTAGTGAAACTCAATTCTAGTGATCACTGCCCATAAATCGAGAGATACGAAGATTGGGCAGACACGAAGACTTAGTTGTCCTTTGGTTTGTAGCCGGTCACGCGAATGGAGGGGTTCATTCCAGCAAAGACAACCATGCTACCCGACAGACCCTCTGCCTCTGAAGGCTGGCAACGCGTCGGTTTCTGCGAGTCCTCGTAACGGTTGATGGGTATCCGGAACAGGCGGCGATCTCCTACGGCTACGTCGAAATACCACCTGGTACTACCGCCACTCGAATCGTCGAACACTTGAATTTCAAGAAGCTTGACTCCCAATTTGTTGCCGACATTGGTCACCTCGAACAGAAAGCCAAATCGACCCTCCCTTGAAGCAGCGCCTGTCATAACTTGGAGGGGTCCTTTTTGATTCGGAAGCACAGGGCTCGAGCCTTCCCAACGCAACACAGAAGGCTTTTGTGATCGCAAATCAAGTTGCGAGTTTGGGACACGAGTTCGATCAAGTGTCGCTTCTGCACGCTGAATGAAAAGTCCCGAACTAGGATGACGACTAACTAGACCTCGCAAATCTCTTACATCCTCGTCAATGGCTGACATTAGCCCAACGAGTTCTTCAGGGGAGACGTTTGGCCTGATCTGATTAGCAATCAATCGACGAGCTTCGTAGCGTGCATACTCCCGGGCACCAAAAGTTGTTGAGCAGGCTCCTGACCCGACGGACATATAAGCCGACGGAGTCGAGTAGGTGGATAGAACTTTGCTTGCTTGTGCTGCGTGTACTACATTCGATTCAAAAAACGCCACCGTTTTTTTGGAATTAGAGGCTGGGAGAAACAGCGCAATACCTAGAGTCTTCGCCCTTTCCTTCAGTCGCACAAGCTGGTCACTGCTCGCCTTAAATTTTTGCTGGAACACAGCGGATTCTTCATCCGAAAGTGGCTCGGAATTGAGTTTGAGGAGTTCGGCAAATTCGTCACGATCTGAGTAAAGGGTGTGAACCGCCTCTTGAGCATCGACCAGGATGGATCGATAGTTTTCTTTGTCTGCCTGCAAAATCACAGACTTAATGCCAGCTAAAATCGCGATCACTGCAGCAATTGAGGCCACGACAGTCTTCATATAGTTCTTGCTGCTAAGAGCGAGTACTGTAGGCAGTGCCCCGAGTATGATTACTGCCAACGTGATCAATTCGCACCAATTTGCATGAGCCTGCAAGTAGGGAAACCAGGATTCTACGTGCTTTGCCGATGTCAATGCAGTAGCCAAGTCCTTTTGCTGTCCAACACTTGGAGTTGCGACAAGCAAGCTTGCCAGGATAATACCCTGTTTCATTGTTGTTCACCTTTCTCGTGTGGACACCTTAGCCCCAAGATTCGATCACTAATTCGAGCCATTGAAATTTGATGGCGAGAGTTTATCAAGATGTAGTTCGTGAGGTGATTGACCGAATCACCCCAGTTTTTCTAGCAAGCGTAACATCTTTATGAAAAATTGCAATAGGAAGAAATTCATTTCCAGCATCCGAATTTGTCGCTAGCCCAAATCCATGCGGCCCTCACGTACTAATACGAGAATCAGGCCGGAATGACCAGTACATTCGCACCAGGATGGCGACGGCGTGCGATCTAGCCGCTCAAGCTTCCGACCCCGTCTTCCGCAGCAGGCTCCTTGAGGGGGTTGGGAGATCCATTGCCTGATTATCAGGGGAGCTTCCAAATGCATCAATTCATTACGAAGAGCAGAAGGAATGAAGAGGCGTTCAAACAGTGCAGGGAGAATCTCAACGTGGCCGATCAGAATCATGTAATGCAGCGGACCTGTATCTGCAATCACAACCCGCATTAAAGCCCGAGTCGCCGCAAGCCTTCGCGTTCGTGCTCCAGATCTTCAGCAGTGTATTCCTCGAATACGTTATGGGCCTTCAGGAAACCATCCAGCGCCCCACGAGTGGCAAATCCAAGCAATCGTCTCAATTCCGGCTTGGTGATGTGCCCCCCCTTGAATTCCTCCAGCGCCAGCGCCTCAAGTGCGCGACGCGATAGATCTCTGCGTCCCGCGCTAAGCCGCTCGGCCATATCATCGGGAATTTCTACGGTCAGGTTCATTGACGATCTTTTGCTTCTATTTTCACACGACCGGAATCAGCCTTTTCTGTCACGAATTTCTTATCGATCCGCTTCGTAAAACAGGATGGCGATGATTGCATAAGTGTCGATCACCATCAATTCGGCACACCATGCTCATCAAACCCTATAATCTCCTCGGCACTTCGCAAATCAAGATCCGGCAGAGCTCCACATCGATCACTGATGACCCTCAAATCCTCTCCGAGACCGCTAGCCTTCACAATGGCATCACTAAGTGTTAAGCCAGTCACCTCAGCCAGTGTTCTCGCCAATGGATCCGCTTCTGGGCTTTTTATACTGAGGGCCATAGAGCATCTCCTTCTTTGTATAGACTCTAGCAAATCCTATTCATAGTGGGTCGCAGAAAACTTTCCCTTTATCCCACACAGAATCAATAAGTTACAAAAACCATGGTTCGTTTCCGCCCCCTCGCCTGATAGCCTCTCACTCGGGGACGTACTATTGCCTTGCAGGCCAACCCCTCCAAAATCTCTTAGAAAAATCCAGCCAAACGAACCCATTTCACCAACATGATTTCCAAGCTCCGCAAGAATCTCAGAAATGTCAAAGTATTCATGCAATCAAAACACCAGCTCCGATATTCTTTCAGTTACCGATGCCTAAATCGCTGATGCTCATCCTGCTTCCTCTGACGCTCCTGGCTCAAACTCTCAGCCAACCCGTTCGCTCCGTCACCGACCCCGGCATCATCACCACCCGTCAGGCCATCACTCCAGCCGGCGTCCCCAGCATCTTCCAGGGCCGCGTCTACGGTGCCCAGTGGGCCGGAGAATCCGATCTCTGGGTTCTCCATGCCAGCGACATCTACCGTCTCGACTGGAAAAAGAACGAAGTCCGCGAACGCATCTCCCACGGCGGCGCTCCAGGCCCCCAATCCATCACAGTCGATCCGGTAACCAATAAAGTCTACGCCGCCAATGCGGCCCGCGCAGGCTCGGGCCCAGTCAAAGCTCGCCTCGCCACAATTCAGGATGCAACAATCAAACCCATTGCCGAAGGCCTCGGCTCCTTCCTCCCCGGTGCCATCGCCACCGCCAAAAACCGCGCCATCGTCCCCCTCATCTGGGAAAACAAGCTGGCCGTCATCGACCTCGACACAAACAAAGCCATTCACCACGTCGATACGGGCATCGCCCCCTTCGCCAGCGTAATCAACAGCGACGCAACCGTCGCCTACACCAGCAACCTGGGCGGACGTCCTCCCAAAGACAAGGAACTCTTTGCCTCCCCAATCCAAAAACCCACCGAAAAAGTAACTGTCGACTCACGCGGCATCGCCTCCACTGGAACCCTCACCCGCGTCGACCTCACCACTGGCAAAGCCACCCACACCATCCACGTCGGTCTCCACCCCACCGGCATCGCCTGGCACCAGGCCTCCAGCCGTCTCTATGTCGCCAACGGCAATAGCGAAAGCGTCACTGTGGTTGACACCAAAACCAACCTCCCCGCACTCACAATCCACATCCAACCCTTCGCAGAAAAAGTTCGTGGCATCGCCCCCACCGCCCTCGCCATCGACCCCACCGGCAAAACCCTCTACGTCGCCTGCGGCGGCATCAACGCCATCGCCGTAATCGACGCCACCACCGGCAAGCTTCACGGACTCATCCCCACCGGCTGGTATCCCAACGGCATCGCCCTCAACCCCGCTGGCACCCACATTGCTGTTACTTCACTGCTCGGTCCCGGCTCCGCCTGGCGCGACGCCCCAGCCAAGCGCTTTGTCCATTCCTACCGTGGTTCAGTCGCAGTAATTGAAGCTCCCGACAAGGCCCAGCTCGCCAGCTACACGACCGCCGTCGCCGAAAACAACCATCTGCGTCTCGCCGGCTCCGCAACCGAAACCCGCATCGCCAACCGCAACGCGACCCCACTCCCCATTCCAGAACGCTCAGGCGAACCTTCGCAGCTAGAGCACGTCATCTACATCATCAAAGAGAACCGCACCTACGACCAGGTTCTCGGCGACATCGCCAAAGGCAACAGCGACCCCACTCTCACCATGTTCGGCCGCGACGTCACACCCAACCAACACAAGCTAGCCGAGCAGTTTGTCCTCCTCGACAACTTCTTCGCCACCGGAGGCAACAGCGCCGACGGACACCAGTGGGCCACCCAGGCGAACGAAGTCGAATACTGCCTCTGGCCTGGCTATCAAGGCCGCAGCTATCCCTTCGATGGCTCTGACCCCATGGCCTACTCATCCGGCGGCTTCATCTGGGATTACGCCCTCGCAAAAGGCAAGTCCGTCAAGGTCTACGGCGAATACGCCGGTTCCCACCGTGCCCCAGGCAAATCTCGCGCCGAACTCCTCAAAGATTGGAAAGCAGGTGCAGACTTCACTAAAGAATGGAGGACCGTCGCCCCCATCGAACCCCTAAACAAAATCTTGGCCGCCAACTTCCCCGCCTACTCCACCAACATCCCTGACGTCGCCCGCGCCCAGATCTTCCTCACCGATCTCAAGCGCTACGAGCAGGAAGGCAAGCTCCCCAACCTCATCCTCCTCCAGCTCCCCTCCAACCACACCAACGGAGCATCGCCCGGTGCCTCTACTCCAAAAGCCATGGTCGCCGACAACGATCTGGCTCTCGGCCAAATCGTCGAAGGCCTCTCAAGATCCAAATTCTGGCCAAAAATGGCCATCTTCGTCGTGGAAGACGATGCCCAAAATGGAGTCGACCACGTCGACGGCCACCGCACCACCGCCTTCGTCGCCAGTCCCTACGCCCGGCGTGGCCACATCGATTCTACCTTTTACGCCCACCAGTCGATGCTCAAGTCCATCGAGCTGATTCTTGGCCTTCCCACCATGTCGATCTTCGACCTGATCGCCCACGACATGCGCAACAGCTTCACCA
>JAYSVS010000226.1:0-9870 GCA_043718395.1 Acidobacteriota bacterium | reverse complement strand
GGAGCAAGCTTGAGCGCACGTTGATAAGTTTGGACGGCTTTCACCGGGAAGTTCATGCGACTGTAGACCACGCCGAGATTTCCAAGTGCGCTGAGACTATTGGGTTCCCGGCGAAGAACTTCAAGAAAGCCAGACTCAGCTTCCACCAAGGCACCGAATGCCAGAGAACGCGATGCCTGGTTAAAGGTGGCTTCTGTAGAAATAGATTGGCCCTGATACAGGATCAGGGCCAAAAGTAATGACATCATCAGAACCAGATTAGAACAACACTTTAATCCCCAACTGGATAGTTCGGGGATCGCGAGTGGAGTTTACCTGACCAAAGGTGCCACGAGTGGCAGTGGTTGGCGCTGTATTCGGGTTAGGAACGTTGAGGCCGGTGTTGATGCCAGCCCATTGCGTATGGTTCAAGGTGTTGAATGTCTCGAAGCGAAATTGGACACGCACACGTTCAAAGAACGTAGTGGTTTTCAGCATCGAAATATCCCACTGATTGATGTTTGGCCCCCGGAAGATACCTTCGCCAGTGTTGCCCAGATTTCCCTCCAGTGGACGGCTAAAGGCGAAGATGTTGAAGTAATCCAGTTCGCTCTTATTGTCGTTGGTGACAGGGCCACTGCCGTTGTAATTTGCGCGTGGGCCACCGCCGAGAGTTCCTGCATTGCCGTTTGAAGTGACAGTGAGCGGAGTGCCGCCCCAGAAGCGGGCGATGCCGTTGACCTGCCACCCATTCAGGACGCCCTTTGCCAAGGCATTCTGTTTGGCGAATTGAGGCAGTTCGTAGATGAAGTCGACGGTAACGATCTGCTTGCGGTCGAAGTTGAGCAAGCCGTATTCGCGCTTGCGATCAAAAGCGTAGGCGAGAGAATTGGTGTCGCCTTCGTTTACGCCCTGTGCCTTGGACCAGGTGTAGTTGAAGTTGCCCGTAAAGCTCTTGGCGAAGCGGCGGCTGATGCGAGCCTGCAACCCGTTGTAGTTGGAGGTAGAGCCGAACTCGGTAAAGTTGACGTTGGTGTAGCCCTGGTAAGGCCGAAGCGCATTGGCTACGCCGTTGACCGAGCTAAGAACTCCTGGTTGGAGGGTAGTTCCAAGTGGAAGCTGATTGAGGTCGCGACGGTATTGCAAGAACCGTCCGCGGTTGCCGATGTAGCTTACGTCGATCGAAGAACGGGCACCAAGTTCACGCTGTACGCCGAAGCTCCAGGAGTAGATGGTTGGAATCTGACCTTGTGAGTCGATTGCGATGATGCTGACCGGGGCGCGACGCCCACCAGCGATCAAGCTTGGGTTGATCAGGTCTACCTTGCCGGCGTAAACCGTAGGCTGGAAGGTGAGAGGCGGATTGCCGAGGCCATCAAAATTATTGGCATTCTGGCGGATGCGTTCATAGAACATGCCAAAGCCACCCCGAACCGAAGTTTTGCCGTTGCCCCAGGGATCATAGGCAATGCCGAGGCGAGGGCCAAAGTTGTTCCAGCGATTGTTGACACCGCCCTTGGGCAGAGTCTTGCCTTCTTCGGTCATCCCGTTGAAAGGGTTGCCCACATTGGGGACGATGGTGCCAAGCGTCAGGCCAGGATTCAGATCGATGCGAGCTGCATCTGAGGCTTTGTAGAGACGAGGATCAAAGTAGTTTTGCAGGAACTTTCCGTAGGTATAGGTGGGGCCCATGTAAGCCCAGCGGAGACCGGCTTCAATCGTCAGCTTCTTGTTGACACGCCAGGAATCCTGGGCGTAGCCTTCAATACCGATGAAGCGAAAAGTGCCGAAGAAGCGGCCGTTTGCCTGATTGACCGAAGTGTAGTGTCCAAGGAGCATGTTGCCGAAAGTGTTGCCCGTAGAGATTGGGTTATCTGCTGAATCGCCAAAGTTGAAGTTCATGGCATCAGTCCAACTGGGTTGCTGCCCGTTGAGGTTCATGTTGAAGAATGCGCCAAATTTGAGCGTATGTTTCCCCATGTTCTTGGTCAGGTTGTCGGTCCAGGTAAATTGCTTGGCTTCAGACAACCAGCCAGCGGCAAAGCCGGGATAGTTGCAGCTTCCGATTCCGCAGTTGAAGCGCGGAAAACGGCTGCGAAGGTTAGCGTCGGGGAAGAACTCCGGGAAGGTAAAGCCGAGCTCCTTGCGGTCATATTGTGACTTGTTGGCACCCGGTTGAACGTCAACCAACTGCGTCAGCCTGTTGTAGCTGAAGATGAATTCGTTGGTTGTCGAAGGCGAGATGACGTTGATCAGGTTGTAGCTCCAAGAGCTGCCGGGCTTGCGGCGGAACTGGGGGAAAACTGGATAGGGCGTTGAGGCGAAGATGCCTAAGCCTTGAGATTCATGATTGGCATCGTCAGCCCAACGAAAGAAGAAATTGGCCCGGTCGCTAATGGTGTAATCGAGGCGGAGGACTTTGGCTTCTTTGTTGAACTGGTAGGTGTCCTGGAAGAAGGAGCGTACGGTTTCAGGAACATTTGGTGTGGGAATTGTTCCGGCGTAGTTGGCACCGCCGATTACCTTCAGGAAGGCGGCTGCGTTATTAGACCACTGGCTACGCGGGATGATGTTGCCTGGGTACGGGGAACCGCCGATGATGCGGCCACCCGCTTCGCGAACCAGTGTGCCGGGCTGGAAGACCTGGCCGATGCGGAATCCAGTGTCGACGCCCTGCGCGGTCTGGATATTGCCTGTTCGATACAGGCGCGAAAGATCACCAGTGAGGGTGTCGGGATGTGGAAGGTCAACGAAACTGCCACCGCTCGGCCGGGTGGCGAGTGTCTTTTCATAGTTGAAGAAGAAGAAGACCTTGGGGTCTTTGCGGGAAGAGATTTTCGGGATGATCAGCGGGCCCCCAATGTTGCCGCCAAACTGATTGAAACGAAGTTTCTGGGTGGTGCCGCTGCGATCAAATGGCTGGCGCGCATCCAGGGCATTGTTGCGGAGGAACTCGTAGAGTGTGCCGTGATAGTCTTTGCCACCGGACTTTGTATTGACTGAAATCATGATGCCGGGATTACGGCCATATTCAGCATTAAAAGTGGAGGTTTGTACTTTGAACTCACCCACTGCATCGAGAGAAACCTGAGTGTATTGACCATCGTTTGCCCCGACATCCGTATTGATGGCCCCATCGAGAAAGACGTTGTTATTGGATCCCCGGAGCCCATTCACATTGAAGGCATCGGTGTTGTTAAAAGCAAGACGGAAGTCGGTCCGGTCGTTTGAAACTACGCCTGGAAGGGTTCGCATTAGGGATTGGAAGTCGCGTCCGTTGAGCGACATATCTGTCACCTGTTTGCTGGTGATAGTAAAACTCTTGTTCGCGGTAGTCGTTTCAACCAGAGGCACATCAGCCGAAACGGTGATCGAATCTGTTGTGGAACCTAACTGCAGGCTAAGGCTACCCAGATTCATGATCTGGTTTTGGTCGAGCTGAAGGTCTGTCTGCGTCAGAGACTTGAAGCCAGATGATTGAATCTTCAAAGTATAGAGACCAGGCTGGATGTTGGAAATTTGGAAGGAACCGCTGTCTCCAGAGAGAACTTCACGGACCACAACGGCCTTGCGCTGGTCGGTAGCGGAAATCTTGGCACCTTTAATTGCGGCACCGGAAGGATCTACAAGAACGCCTTGGATTGTGCCTGTTTGGGCAAAGGCCAAGGCCGAAGCAACGAGGAGTAAAGCAGTAAACTTGGCTTTCATTGCCTTGCAGTTTAACACCCAGAACCGGCATCTGATTTGTGTCTAAGATCTTTGCGACCAAACCGCAGTTGGTGCAATCTAAGGAAGGGTACTTTCTATGCAAGTTGTTCGCGCCGCTACAAGTCCAAGTCAGCAGACGCCAAGCCCGGCAGCCTTTCGACTGCCACAGGCGTTGATTGACAAGAACGCTGACAGGTTGTGCTGGATCTCACTTCTCTGTGCCGTAACCACGGTTGCCTTGCTAGGTATGGAGGGCCTGTTGCAACCCGAATTTGGCGATGCATTCCGGCTGGCGTCGATCCGATGGACCATCGCCGGCATTCTCGCCCTTACGGTGGGCTTTATTGCAATTCAACAATTTGGATTGGTTCGCAAAGATGTTCTTCTCGATCTCGGAATTGTTTTTCAGGTTGCCATCGCTTTTGCCATCGCGATGTTTGAAACCACGTTCAACTGGAATCCGAATGTTCCCGTTCTTGGGCATAGTGGTGTGGCGATCTGGCTGGCTTTGTGCGGGCTCTTATTGCCGAATGCCCCGCTGAAATCTGCGCTGGCAGCGATTCTGAGTGCGCTGGCCTGGCCGGCAGCCTATCTGCTCAATCTAAACCTGCACGGCTTCACGCCCTTGCCCTGGAATCGTCTCTTGATCTGGGTAGGCCCTTTGTTGCTGGTGGCGATCTGGATGTACGTGCTCAATGCGCGAATGTACTCGATGCAGTGGAAGCAAATGAAGGCGGAAGAACTTGGCAGCTATCGTTTGGACTATTTAATTGGTAAGGGCGGCATGGGCGAAGTATGGCGAGCGCGCCACACCATGCTTGCCAGGGATGCGGCTGTGAAGCTGATCCGTGGCGATGTGCTTGCGGGTGCCAGCGGCAGGCAAGAGGCGATGATTCGCCATCGATTTGAGCGAGAAGCTAAGGCAACAGCGAGCTTGAGAAGCCCGCATACCGTTGCCCTCTACGATTTCGGCAGGACGGGGGATAACACCTTCTATTACGTGATGGAGTTGCTCGATGGAATCGATCTGCAGACCCTCGTTGATCAGTATGGGCCGATGCATTCGGGACGTGTCGCGAGAATCCTGCTCGGTGTCGCTGCATCGCTCAATGAGGCGCATAAGGCCGGAATGATTCATCGTGATATCAAGCCTAAGAATCTTTTATTAGCCAAGCTTGGTCTTGAATATGACTTTGTGAAGGTTCTGGATTTTGGCTTGGTGAAGTCGAAGCTGCTTGAGGAAAAGTCGAACTTGATGACTATGGAAGGTTCAGCCACAGGCACCCCAGCCTACATGCCTCCAGAAATTGCGATGGGAAGCAAGACGGTGGATGGGCGTGCGGACCTCTATTCTCTTGGTTGCGTTGCTTACTTCCTGCTCACTGGCAAGCTGGTCTTTGATGAGCCTAGTCATACTGCCATGGCTCTGGCGCACGTTCAGAAGCAGCCCGCAAGCCCCAGCGAGTTGGGAGTCAAAGTGCCTGCCGGGCTTGAGGTGATCGTAATGAAGTTGCTTGAGAAGGATCCCGATCACCGCATCTTGAGCGCAGAAGAATTACATCGGCAGATCCGTAGCCTCAAGGACTTGCCCAACTGGTGTGAAGACGCATCCAGGGACTGGTGGCTTAGTCATCTGCCGGAGGCTCCGGCAATCGTGGGCGATGAGATGCCAACCTCTGCCATATCAGTCAGTCTCTAGCAAGAACTTGCCGGGGAGACAGCCCCCAGGGCGCAATAATGCCTGCCGTATTGGCTAGAGGCAAGACACAATCGGGAAGAAAAATTCCCAATCGATCAGCCATGAATGCGCGGCGAGCATTGATCCGCTGCCAGGCTCCGGGATAGGCGAGTGCGAACTCATTTCTTAGTGCTTCATCAGCAAGAGCGTAGCCATCTTCCATGCGCGTCGAAAAGTAGACCGGATGGCTTGGAATGATGTCGGACTGCAAGATCATGCCTGACCTCAGCTTGACGCTCGATCCGGGATAAAAAGAAGAACTGGGCCATTCGTCGTAGCCGATGTGGTGGCCAGGGTTCAATTCGATATGAAACTTTTCATGCGGAAGTTGTTCCAGGGTACGGTCGTGGATGTCACCGCAATTGGCACCAAGAGTGAGTGCTTCAAGCCAATTTGCCGCCGCTAAAAAGTAGGGGCCAGCGAATGCTTCCAGATAGTCTTGCGCTGGTGCTGGCAAATCTCTCTTGTCGTGAGCGATCCAATTCGCCCTGCAGACGTTGGAGCCCCAATAAGCTACGTTGGCTGACCAGGTGTGGCCGGTCTCGATGAGATTGCCAGAGGCACTGGCAAGGCTGATTCGATTTGGCCCCGTCTTGCAGGTCATGTGGCAACTGAGCGGAGATCCATCGTAATGAACGGCTTCAGCCATCAATTGATGGTCAGTGATGCCTGGGCGCAGGGCAAAGTGCATGCGCCGGATTGCTTCTGAGGCCTTTACATTATTGATCTCGAAAATCGCGATGTCCGTTGCGGAGAGGGTCGAACGAAGACCAGTGTCAGAATCTACAAGCCAGCCAGATTGATTGGTGCAGTTCTGCCAGCCGGCGATTTCTCGCGCAGCGTCGACGATGTAGGACGGGATGTCGCTCTGGGACGGGCTGGTGTAGGTTTTCGATCCAATGAGTGCAACACGGGAGGTTTCAGTGCAGCCCTCCTCGCGGAGGATGTCCAGGAGACTGCGTGGGGTGGTGCGTGTTTGGTCCTCCAGTGAGAATTGCCTGAAGAGCTCCATACGAAGTTCACCTGTGCGCCAGAGTGGACTGACCGGCAGGTAAGACTGGCATTCGTTGCCAACCAAAATTAGAGGCTTCGAGTGCGAAGAAACTATAAGCAGCGTTTCTTCAAATCTAGGATCGAAGTTGGTGAAGTAGTGGAGATTAGCGAAGTGTTCGCGGTCTCCATAGATCAGCACAATATTGATCGAGGCCTGGCTCATGCGGCTGCGCAGGTTGTCCAGGCGGCTGTGATAAATCTCTGCAGGAAGAGCAGGTGCAGCCTCAAGTTCGGAAGTCGAGGGCCAGTCGAGTTCGATCAAACGAAAACTATTCATTCAGCTTAAGATTTTAACGAACCATTCGATTGCTTCAACCGTATAGTGACCATATGCGGAATTTCCAATTTGCGCTGAGAACCCTGGCAAAGAGCCCAATCGTCTCGATTGTTGCTATTTTGTCGCTTGCGCTAGGAATTGGAGCGAACACTGCCATCTTCTCGCTCTTTGAGCAAACCTTGCTGAGAAAGCTCCCTGCTACAGCGCCAGGCGAGTTGGTAAACATTTCGGCCAACGGACCGCGGAGCGGTAGCAATTCAACAAACAACGCAGGGAACAGTCAATCGATCTTCAGCTACCTCATGTTTCGCGATTTAGAGAAGGCCCAAACCGTCTTCACCGGAATCGCCGCCCATCGCAGCTTTGGTGCCAATCTTGCTTACCAGGGCCAAACCAGCAGCGCGAGCGGAATGTTTGTATCAGGATCTTACTTCCCAATCCTGGGTCTCAAGCCTGCCATTGGCCGTCTGCTCACTCGCGACGATGACAAGAATATTGGAGCTCATCCGCTCACCGTTTTGTCGCATTCTTATTGGAAAGAAAAGTTCAATGAGAACCCGGATGTCATTGGCAAGTCTATGGTAATCAACGGTGCGGTGATGATGGTCGTGGGTGTCGGGCCGGTCGGATTTCAGGGGACAACATTGGGATCTCCGGCAGCAGTCTTCGTCCCAATCAGCATGCGAGAAGCCTTGACTCCGGGATGGAAGGGCCTGGCGGAACGCAAAAGCTATTGGGCCTATTTGTTTGCAAGGCGCAAGCCAGGGGTGAGTATGGAGCAGGCGCAATCCTCGATCCATGGGGCCTACATGGGGATCATCCGGGATGTTGAATTGCAATTGCAAAAGGGAATGAGCGAGAGATCTAAAAAGCAGTTTCTGGAACAACAGATGACTCTGAGTCCAGGAGAGAAAGGGCAGAGCGGATTCTTCAACACTGGCAAAGCTCCCATGGTGATTCTGATTTGTATCGCCGCCTTCGTGCTTCTGATTGCCTGCGCCAACATTGCGAATCTCCTTTTGGCAAGATCAGCGAATCGCGCCAAGGAATTTTCGATTCGATTGTCTCTTGGCGCTAGCAGGGCTCAAGTGATGACGCAGTTGCTGATCGAATCTTTGGTATTGGCTTTTCTAGCTGGCCTTGCAGGCGTCTTCGTAGCCTACGGAACTGGAATGGCGATTCTTACTTTTCTTCCAACCGGATCGGACAAGATCTTTGAGCCCGGTGTGAGACCCTTCACCGTAGCGTTCTCGCTCGCGCTTTCTCTTTTCGCCGGCTTTCTTTTTGGACTATTTCCCGCTGTTCATGCAACCAGGATGGACCTCGCCTCTGCATTGAAAGATCAGGCCGGAAATGTTTCTTCAACCAATGCGGCGTCCAGATTCAGAAGGATACTTGTGACGGCACAGATTGGACTCTCGCTCCTCCTGCTGATCTCGGCTGGGATGTTTCTCAAGAGTCTGGTCAACATATTGAAAGTGGATGTTGGGATTCGAACTGACAACGTGATTGCCTTTGGATTATCTCCTGACCTGAACCGCTATTCGCCCGAGCGCACCCGGGCACTATTTGAAGAGGTAGAGGCAAAAGCAAGTGCCATTGCCGGTGTGCAATCTGCGGGTGTTTCCATGGTTGCCTTGATAGCCGGCAACAACTATGGCAGCAATGTGAATGTGGACGGCTTTGAGGCGGGTCCAGATACAGACACCCATTCCATGTTCAATGAGATTGGGCCGGGCTTTCTCAAGATGATGCATGTTCCGATGATCAAGGGTCGCGAATTCGAAGCTAGAGATGCCCTGAATGCGCCGAAGGTTGCGGTTGTAAATGAAGCCTTTGAGCGGAAGTTTGGAAACGGTAAAAGCCTGCTTGGACTAAGAATGCAGCAGGGTGGCGGCGGTAAGAACGATATCGAGATTATTGGTGTTGCCAAGGATGTGAAGTACAGCGAAGTGAAGGACGCTATCCCCGCATTGTTCTATACGCCCTACCGGCAGGATCCGAAGCTCGGGTCTGCTAATGTCTATATCGCCACAGCCATTCCCGTGGAGCAGGTCTTGCCAGCGGTGCGACGGCTAGTTTCCGATCTGGACCCCAATCTTCCAATGGAAGATGTAAAGACACTCGAAGGCCAGGTGCGAGAGAATATCGGGCTTGATCGAATGATCTCCACGCTATCGGGCGCTTTTGCCGGCTTAGCTACTTTGCTGGCTGCTGTCGGGCTCTATGGAGTGCTTGCATTTACTGTGGCGCGGCGCACGCGCGAGATCGGGATTCGATTGGCTATTGGAGCTGACGCCGCCAATATTCGCAACATGGTAATGAAAGAAGTAGCCTGGATGGTGGGCATTGGTGTAGTGTGTGGTCTGCCGGCAGCATATGTATTGACTCAATATGCAGAGTCGCTTCTCTTCGAGATCAAGGGCAACGATGTGACAGTATTTGTCGCAGGCGTCACCTTGATCTGCACAGTGTCATTTTTGGCAGGTTATCTGCCAGCCAGGAAAGCGATGAACATCGAACCAATCGAAGCTTTGCGCTATGAATAGTAGCAATGGGCATGGATGAGCTGATCGCTCTGGATGGATTGAGACGGTATCGATATCAGGACAAGGACCTGCTGCTGCACGAAGACCATCGTTGGGTATTGCCAATGGTCGCCGACGCGCAGGAAAAGGGCCTATTGCCGAGGCCGGTGCGTGTCATTCTTTTTGACAGACACACGGATTCCGCTGAGCCTGGACCACTAAGTGAAGACCTTAGCGTTGAAGGTGTGATCCAAGTTTGTAAGCGTGAACTGAGCCACCACGACGATGACTGGATCGTGGCTGGTATCCGGCTTGGCCTGCTTGCGGATGTCTTCATTTTTGGTGTAGACGACCGGATGGGCGACTTGCCAAAGGCTGTTGGTGACTACGGGATTTTTGGGCGCTTTGAAATGCCTGGCAAGCTTGGCGAGGTTGGAGTCAAGGCAAGGGAAGTCTTGGACTGGACTGAATCTCCCATTCTTCTCGATGTGGATCTGGATTGTTTTGCCTACGCGTATCGTGACCGTGTGATGGCGTGGGACCAGACGGTATTCGAGAGCGAATTTGGACCAAGTCTTGCTCTGTTC
>JAYSVS010000225.1:0-3246 GCA_043718395.1 Acidobacteriota bacterium | reverse complement strand
GCATTTACGGCCTTGGTTCGCCAGAGGCCTATTACGGCATGTTGTTGATGCTCGAAAAAGGTCAGCGGATCAAGCGGGCCGACATCATCGCAAAGCTTGTCGAGATTCTCTACCAGCGCAACGATCACGATTTTTCCCGCGGCACTTTCCGGGTGCGTGGCGACGTGATCGAGGTCTATCCAACCTATGATGACAACGCATTTCGAATCGAGATGTGGGGTGACGAGATTGAAGGGCTATCGCAGATCGACCCGCTGCTTGGGACGATCAAGCAGACCTATCAACGATTGCCAATTTATCCGAAGAGCCACTATGTCTTGACTCCAGTCAACAAAGAGCAGGCTATTGTGACGATCGAGCAGGAGTTGGTGAGCTGGCATGCTGAGCTGGAGAAACAAGGCCGCCTGATCGAGGCGCAGCGCATTTGGCAGCGGACACAGTTTGACCTTGAGATGATCAAGACGATCGGCTTCTGTCACGGCATTGAGAACTACTCGCGTCACTTTACCGGACGTTTGCCTGGGGAGGCACCGCCGACATTACTCGATTACCTCCCAGCCGATTCGATCCTGTTTGTCGATGAATCGCATGTGACGATTCCGCAGGTGTCGGGAATGTGGGGTGGTGACCGTTCGCGCAAAGAGAATCTGGTCAAGTACGGCTTTCGTATGCCGAGTGCTCTGGATAACCGGCCTCTCACATTTGAGGAATTCGAGAATCGTATTCATCAGGCAATTTTCGTTTCGGCAACGCCTGGGCCGTACGAACTCACCAAGAGCGGCGGTGTAATTGTCGAGCAGGTGATTCGCCCCACGGGCCTGGTTGACCCTGAGCTGGAGGTTCGCCCGATCAAGGGCCAGGTGGACGATCTGCTGAAGGAGATTCGATTGCGCATCGACCGTAATGAGCGCGTGCTGATTACGACATTGACCAAGCGCATGTCAGAAGATCTTGCGGAGTATTACAAGGAGGCGGGCCTGAAGTGCGAATATTTGCACTCGGAGGTTACGACACTTGACCGCGTAAAGATCCTGCGGAATTTGCGCAAGGGCGAGTTTGACGCTTTGATTGGCGTAAATCTCTTGCGCGAAGGCCTAGACTTACCGGAAGTCTCACTCGTTGCGATTCTCGATGCTGACAAAGAGGGCTTTCTACGGTCAACGGGTGCGCTCATTCAGACGATTGGCCGTGCCGCCCGTCATCTCAATGGGCGGGCCATCCTCTATGCCGATGTTATGACTGATTCCATGAAGCGGGCCATTGATGAAACTAATCGACGCCGTGAGATTCAGAAAGACTACAATGAGCGAAATGGCATCACTCCGCAGTCGATCATAAAGCCGATCGATATGAACCTGGTTCATTTGGCCGAAGCGGATTATGTAACGATTCCGCTTGAAGAAGATCCGCCGGACGAGGCGGATTTGCTAACTGCTGATCAACGGGAGAAGCATCTCGCCGAGATCGAACAGAAGATGCGAGAGGCCGCCAAGAATTTCGAATTTGAAAAGGCAGCCCAATTGCGAGATCGACTCAAAGCATTGAGGAGCAAGTTCATAGATGCCCAAGGCACCTAGGACGGCGTTGATCGCTGAAGGCTCGGTCAGTCAGTCCTGGGTTGGCAAACTACCCGGCTTGAAGAAGCATCTGGGCCCGGTGAAAGGTGTGTCCCTACGCAACGCCAGCAGGGCAGTGAATCTGATGAAAGCTGGCTCTGCCTGTGACGGCTACAGCGAACTGCTGAAGTGTGAACTGGTTTTGGTGAGTGTGCCGGATGAGCGGCTGTCAGCTTGGGTAGACCAGATTCTGAACTGTGGCCTGAGTTGCGCAAAGGTTGCATTTGTACTTTGTTCCAATCGACTGGATAGCGAGGTAATGTCTGCTTTGAGGTGCCGCGGAGCTCATGTAGGGTCTTTAAGCGAGATGGACGGCTTTGCCGGAAAACGCTATCTCTTCGAAGGTGAGAATGTCGCACTGCATCGCCTCAGGCGATTGGTGGAAGAAGACGGAACCGCGCGGATTGTGGAGATGAATGCGCGCATGCGCCCGGTCTATGAAGCTGGGATGACTTTTGCCGCTGGCATGACTTTCCCGATGATTGCGGCTGCCGTGGACGCGATGCGAGCCGCCGGTCTTCACTCCAAAGTAGCCGAGAGTACCGTTGAGGCCGCTGTGATAGGGGCACTTCGTGCGTATCTTAGAGCAGGGAGACGCGGCTGGACTGGAGCCGTGGCCCGGTCGGATCGCGATGAGCTGAAGAGGCAATACCACGCTCTCTTTGAGCTTGATGAAAATCTAGCTGAAATGTACTTGAAGATCGCCGTCGACTACTTGGCGGAGTTGGTAGACAAGCCTCGAAAAAAAAAGCGAATTAGCGCTCCGGGCCTTGAGGAGCAGCAGCAAAAGCAGTACCTGCCGCAAGCAGGAAAGTTCTCGTCATGAAACAAAGCTTTCATGGTGAGCTCATATTGCCTGATCGTACTGTGCCAAATGCCTATCTTGTTACTGAGGCAGGCCGTATCGTTTCAATTGATACAGTTGCCGTAAACGATACCGAAGTAGTTGAGGGAAGGTATATCGCCCCTGGATTCGTCGATTTGCACGTGCATGGCGGGGCAGGTGCCGACTACATGGATGGCACCGCTGAAGCGGTGAGGATTGCCAATCGCGCCCATGCCAGGCACGGCACAACGACGATCTTCCCGACGACAACCACTGGAAGCAATGCTGAGCTGGCGGCGATGCTGGGTGCCTGTGCCGAGGTAAAGGCAACCTGGAGCGCGAGTGATGGAGCTCGCATTGGCGGCGTGCATTATTACGGCCCTTACTTCGCTGAAGACAAAGTAGGGTGCCACTCAGCGGCGGGCCGCCGTGATCTAGACCCTGAAGAGTATGAGGCGTTTCTCGCCTCCGGGTTGATCCGGATTGCCACTTGCGCAGCCGAACTGAATGGTGCCGAGGCGTTCTACCGCGTGGCGGCAGGGCTTGGGTGTTTGGTGACCTGCGGCCACTCGAATTCCACCTGGAGTGAGATGGCGCGAGCCTATGCCGCTGGGATGCGGCATGTCGATCACTTCTGGTGTGCCATGAGCTCTGTGGCGTCGTTGCGAGCCCGTTTTGGCACGCCGATGCAGGCCAGCATGGAACAGTTTGTTTTGGCCCATGCCGAGATGAGCACGGAGCTAATCGCCGATGGCTGCCACTTATCGCCCGAGTTACTGGAGTTTGCGTTTCGCTTGAAAGGTG
>JAYSVS010000224.1:0-3248 GCA_043718395.1 Acidobacteriota bacterium | reverse complement strand
TCGCGCTTCCCGTCGCTTCAATTAGGCCCCATCCCTTCGGATGAGGAAACTTATACACATTCGATGGCGAGCTGGTGCCGTACTTGGCGGCTTCAATTAGGCCCCATCCCTTCGGATGAGGAAACGGCTACCGCTCCAACCCCCCCATTATCAATGATTTGGAGGCCCATTTGCGAGCGCCCCAACCAATCGACAACAAAATTAAGGATCTAAGAGCGTAATCCAACCATAACTCCTTTAATATCAATGCGCGAGCGACCCCCAGCTTTTTTGCATCACCTTCGCGCTCGCAAACTTCGGCAAAACTCATCGGGTCACAAAAACAGGATACTCCCCAATGCTCCCCTCCACAAACTTTGCCAGCAATCGTGTCTGAATCTCAAGCAAGCGCCGGTAAGTGACCCGGTAGCCAAAGAGCGGATGCGTTACCAAGCTATCCATCCGCGCCTCATACGTCTGGAAAAATCCCTTCCTTCCGCTAGCCGTCAGCGCCACGCTCTTCCCGCTCTTGATGAAATCGCTACTCCGTATCCGCTTCGTATTCAACGCCTGCACTACCACAGACTCCGCGATCAGCGGCCGGAACGGCTCCATCAAATCCAGCGCCAGCGCTGGCCTTCCAAACCTCGGCTGATGATAGAATCCCATCATCGGATCAAATCCGACCGCCCCGCAGGCGATTGTCAAATCCTTCGCCAAAATACTGTATGCAAAAGAAAGAAGCGCATTCACCGGGTCCAGCGGCGGCCGCCGGTTCCGGTGCTGAAAGTCGAATGCCACCTGCTCCTCGCCCTCCTCCACCTTGATCATTCCTGAAAACTCACCAAAATAGAGCCGCGCTGCATTCCCCTCCACACCTAACAACTCCTCCAAACTCTTAGCCTCCTCCGCCCGGTCTATCATACGCCTCAGTTGCTCCACCACAATCGCTGGCGGCTCCACATGATTCCTCATCAACATCACCCGGTGGTTCTTGATCTTGCCCGCTACAATCTGCCGCGCCAGTTTCAAGCAGAACCAGTCCTCCTCCGCTAACCGGAACTGCGCCCGCCGCAAAAACACATTCTTCGTCGATAGCCCATTCGTCATCCCATAAAACCAGCCACCTTGCGAAAAATAGCAGACTGGAACTTCCTCTTCCATCAGCGCCTGCATCGCCTGCGTCGTCACCTGTACATTCCCCATTAAACTGATCTGCGAAATCTCATGCATCCGTAATTCTTGCCGCAACGCCTCCTTCTCTTTAACCTGAATCACATCCCCAGATTTACCCACCTTCATACCCTGCGTATTCAGATAAACCGCCCGCGTCTCATCCCGCGAACTCTGCAGCAATCGTAACTCCCGGTGCGGAGCCTTCCTCGGTATCTCCGCATCAGGAAACAACATCAACTGCCCATCCGAATCTTCCGATCCCCGTAACCAGTGGCTCTCCTCGGGCAAACAGATCGGAGCTAGCGAACAACCCACACATTTAGGAGAATCCACCAGCGGCGGCGGCAATACTCCCGCCCGCGCCGTCGTCCAGGCTCCATTCACCGCAGCCAAAGCCTCGTCCATCACTTCAGCGCTGATCGCCAGCCTCACCCGCTGCTTCGTCTTCGCGTAATAAACCAATCCCTCGTCACATTGGTAACCGTTCTCACGCAACACCAGCGCCTGCATCGCAATCTGCACCCGGTCCGGTGGCCACATACCCAGGCTCCCGTCCGGCATCTCCATCGGCGCGCCATGCTTGTAGTCCACCGGACAAGTCAGCCCGCCCTCGGCCACCTCCAAAACATCCAGCTTCGCAATCACCCGAAACCGCTCGCTCGAAAGCGTAATCGCCCGGGTCCGCATTTCTGCCTCGCCCACATCCTCAGGAGCAGGCAAGCTCTTCCCAGGCTGGTCCACCCGCTTGTGCTGAACCTTACCCTCTACCGTGTCTACGCTCTCGCGGAACACACCTTCTACCCACTCATAAAAAAATAGCCGCGGACAGTAAACAAACTCATTTACCATTCGGGCAGGCAAATAATCCGGCAGCCGGGTATCGGCCAAAACTCTCGCGGTAGCTTCTTGAGACATCGAATTTGCACCTCAGCTATAAATTTAGACAACAATGCAGGGCGCATCGAGTGAAGTGTAAGGCTTGCCCATGGCGGAAATCACACGATCCCCTCTGCCATCTGCCGGACCCAGTTCCACAAACAGAATCTGGTCCTCGTCATGGTGAATAATTTCATTCAACTCGGCCCGCATCTTCACAAGATCCGTCTTCGTCAACTGGCACTCAAAAACCGAAAACTGCAAATGATCCCCCCAGCCACGCATCGTCTTGAAAACCTTGCGCAGCCTCTTATCATCCGCAATGTCGTAACACACCAGATAACTAAATCGCATCAGCCCTCCATCGGCACAAACAAGCCAAGTCCGTAGTGCCTGCCGATGCCAACTAACACCGGCCCTCGCACTTTAGAGTGAAACTCAACGCCCACGTGATAACAGGGCCATTTGAGCAAGTGCTTCGCCCGCCAAAAGTCTTTCGCTGCCGGTGTGTTTGGCACGAGTGGAGCCTGTTGAATAAACACTTCTTTCACCAACTCCGGCGGATAACCGCTCTCGGCGAATGCCTGGGCTAGTAACTGGTCCGTCTTCTTCAGTGAGATCTCGCCACGCACGCTATTGAATCCATGCAAAATAACCGGGCTCACCGTCTTCCAGCGGCGAGACTCAGCCCAATAGGTACTAACTGCCGGCCCGGATTCACGCAATGGCGCCAGTCGGCACCGGGCCAACCCTTTGTCATCCAGAAGGTCGAAACCAACTAGCGCACGCTGGAGGTATTCAGCTACTTCTCCCGCCTCTCCGCCCGGCTCCAGAATCGCAACCCTTCGTATCCTCCCATCGGTGTGGCGGTGGCCCACTGATGGCAAGGGTACATAAGACAATCGGCGATTGCGGTCGCCATTCTCCACATGCCCCGATACGTACTCACCTGCACCTTCCCATTTTGCATCTCGCTTGATAGTTTCAAGGGCTGCATGTCTTACCCACGCTGCTACATCTTGCGCGCGCCACGCAGGATGGGCATAAGCAACATCACGCTCAGTATTCAACTGAAGCAGTTCAAATACCGCCATCGGCCGCCCTGCTTCTACCGCAAGCTCATAGCGCTCAAGCGCATAAACGCTCGGCCGCGTATCAGCATTGACTCCAACTGCCCCTGACCTGCCAACAAACCGTTGGTGCACCGACTTCAAATC
>JAYSVS010000223.1:0-9916 GCA_043718395.1 Acidobacteriota bacterium | reverse complement strand
TTGCCGTCGCGTGAACCGGAGTACTCAATGCGGGCCGTCTGGATGCGCACCTGCTTTGACCTTGAGACCAGGATGGGGAAGTTGACTACATTCCGGATCTCAATGTCGCGCAGAATGACTCCAACACAGTTGTCGATCAGAATTCCGTTGAGTGGATAAAAGTCTGAGAAGGCCTTGTCGTAAGGCGCGATGGGAAAGGCGCGGTCGAGTTGTTGACGGTTGCCGTCGAGTTTGAGCCGCTGGATACTAAGGTCTTTCAGACCGCGACCGACGATGAGTGCCGGGCCTTTGAAGCTTGCCGAGGCCTTGAGAGTCGAGCCGGAAGGAGCACCAAGAAGCTGGGTGCTTTCTTCGATCACCATGGGCTGGTCGAGCACGGTAATGCCGGGCTTGAGGATGATCTCCCTGGCCGCGAAGGCGAGCATCGCTATGCTTAATACAATGTCCATTCGCTTTGACAAGTTTAGCGTCAGTGCTCCGGCCGGGAGTTGGATCGGGATCGTTGGCCACGGAGAATCGGGAATCCATGAGGTGTTGGAGGCGGCAACGCACGCGTGCCCAAACCTGAGTGCACTGGAGTTGCCAGAGCGGCTGCGCTGGTTGGCCGAGGCCGAAAAGGTTCGGCGGAGTGGCGGCGTTGTGATCGCTGGAGCGAGCGACTCTGAGATGCTGCGGAATCTGGCAGACGAAATCTGGTGGCTAGACAGCGGCCAGATGGTGAAGCGTGGCGATGCAAAAGAAGTCATAGAGGCATACCTCAGGAGTGTTTATTCCTCGATCCCGGAGATGGCCCCGAGTTTGCGGCGGGGCGATGGGCGGGCCGAGATTGTGTCGATTGAAGTACTCAATGTGCAAGATAAGCCGGCGGCATTGATTGAGAGCGGGCAGCCGGCAGCGATTCGCGTGGTGGCGAAATACGCAGCCTCAGTGGCTGACCCGGTGATCGGGATTCTGATCCGCACCCGGATTGGCTTTGAAGTCTATGGCACCAATACCGAGCTTGAGAAGTTGAAGCTGGGGCCAGTTGACGCGGGCCAAACGCGCACAGTGACGTTTCGCTTCGATTGTCAACTCTGCCCGCAGAGCTATACGATTACGGCTGCCTCGCATGACCCGGACGGGGTCTGGCATGAATGGATGGAAGACGCCATCAGCTTTGCTGTCTCTGACACCCGATACACGGCGGGCGTTGCGAACCTGAGAGCACGAGCGGAACTTTCCTAATAGCGATAACGTATCCGTAGTATGTTCTGCACAAAATGCGGTAGTGCAATTGAAGAAAACGCGGGCTTTTGTCCGCGCTGCGGGACCCCCACCGGTGGAGCAGTTCCCCAGTCTGAAAAGAAGCTGGTGCGCCCGCAAGGCGACAAGTGGATTGCTGGAGTGTGTCAGGGCTTTGCCCGGTACTTCGGCATTGACGTCACACTGGTGCGCCTTGTCTGGCTAGCGACTGTGATCCTGGCAGGTACCGGGATCCTGGTCTACATCATCTGCTGGATTGTTATCCCTCAAGAGTATTCAACGTAGAGAATCGCTGGGCCTCGTAGGCGGTGATCGCATCGTTGTTCTTGAGAATGAATCCGAGTTCGTCAATGCCTTCGAGCAGACACTGCTTTGAGAAGCTATCAACGGGGAATTCTGCCTTGGTTCCGTCGGCAAGAGTAATGGTTTGCGCTGCGAGATCGACGTGAACGCTGGAGTCTGGCATCGAGAAGAGCTTCTTGTGGATCCCGGGGCTGACGACAATGGGGAGCAGACTGTTCTTGAGCGAGTTGCTTTTGAAGATGTCAGCAAATGAGGTACTCAGAATGGCGCGGAAGCCATACTGGGTAAGAGCCCAGGGGGCGTGCTCGCGCGAGCTGCCGCAACCAAAGTTATCGCCAGCAAGAAGGATCTTGAGGCCCTTGGACGAATCGTGGTTGAGGATAAAGTCTGGCTTAGGAGTGCCATCAGATTCATAGCGCCAATCGTTGAAGAGAAGGTCGCCCCAGCCGACCATGTCAGTCTTCTTGAGGAAGCGTGCGGGGATGACCTGATCGGTATCAATGTTGTCGATCGGCATGACCACCATGCGGCTTTCAAAGGGTAAGAATTTTTCCATGGTTAGTTGCCTCCCAACATGGTGCGGACGTCGGTAACTTTGCCAGTGACGGCGCTGGCGGCGGCGGTGAGGGGGCTGGCGAGGAAGGTGCGGCCACCCTTGCCCTGACGGCCTTCGAAGTTGCGATTCGAAGTAGAGACGCTGTACTGGCCAGGGCTGAGCTGATCGCCGTTCATAGCGATGCACATGCTGCAGCCGGCTTCGCGCCATTCCGCACCAGAGGCGCGGAAGATTTCGTGGAGACCTTCTGCTTCAGCCTGACGCTTGATCTGTTGCGAACCGGGGACCACCATGACACGGACGTTGTCGGCAACCTTGCGACCCTTGAGGATCGAGGCGGCGCTACGGAGATCGCTCATGCGGGAGTTGGTGCAGGAGCCGATGAAGACCACATCGATCGGATGACCGAGGAGGGGCTTGCCGGCTTCGAGCGACATGTAGGCGAGGGCCTTTTTTAAGCTGTCGCGCTCCAAGGCGTCGGCGATGTTGCCGGGATCGGGAATCGAATCAGTAATGCCCATGCCCATGCCGGGGTTGGTACCGAAGGTGATCATTGGGGCCAGGCTCGCGCCGTTGATCGAGATTGTGCGGTCGTAGGTGGCACCGTCATCGGTGGGAAGGGTCTTCCAGTAGGCTACGGCTTTGTCCCATGCTTCGCCCTTGGGGGCGAAGGTGCGGCCATGGAGGTATTCAAAGGTTTTGTCATCCGGGGCGATCAGGCCAGCACGTGCGCCGCCTTCAATCGACATGTTGCAGACAGTCATGCGCTCTTCCATCGATAGGGCGCGGATGGTTGAACCGCGATATTCAAGGACGCTGGCCGTGCCACCTCCAATACCGATGCGGGCGATCAGGGCGAGGATGATGTCTTTGGCCCCGACACCGGGGGAGAGTTGGCCTTCGACCAGCACTTCGAAGGATTTCGAAGGACGCTGCAGGAGGCACTGGCTGGCGAGGACGTGTTCTACTTCGCTGGTGCCGATGCCGAAGGCGAGAGCGCCAAAGGCACCATGAGTGGCAGTGTGGCTATCGCCGCAGACGACAGTCATACCGGGCTGGGTGAGACCGTTTTCTGGCCCGATGACGTGAACGATGCCTTGCTTATCGTTGAGGAAGCCAAAGCAAGGAATGCCAAATTCAGCGGCGTTGCGTTCGAGCTTTTCGACCTGGCTTTTGGCGATGGGGTCAAGGATCGGCAGGTTACGCGGCGTGGTGGGCGTCGAGTGGTCAGTAGTCGCGAAAGTGAGATCGGGACGGCGGACTTTGAGGCCGCGAGCACGGAGGCCGTCGAAGGCCTGGGCGCTGGTGACTTCATGGACGAGGTGGAGGTCGATGAAAAGAAGAGCGGGAGCGCCGGGGGGAGTTGCGACGACGTGGGAATCCCAAAGTTTTTGAATGATAGTTTTTGGCTGACTCATGATAGTTATCCGATTGCCTCGCAGATGGCCTTTCCGACTTGTTCTGTAGAGGAGTTGCCTTTGAGGTCTTTTGTTGTGATGCCGGTGTTGAGCGTGGCTTCTATGGCCGTGTTGACCGCAGTTGCCTCTTCGATTAATCCGAAGGTGTATTCGAACATCGCAGCGATGGAGCCGATGGCCCCAAGGGGATTTGCGATGCCTTTGCCAGCGATATCGGGAGCCGAGCCATGGACAGGTTCATAGAGGCCGACCCACGCGCCAGAGGGACGTTGTGCGCCGACTGAGGCTGAGGGGAGCATACCGATCGAACCGGTGATGACCGAGCCTTCGTCAGAAAGGATGTCGCCGAACATATTCTCCATCAGGAGGACGTCGAACTGAGCGGGCTTAAGGACGAGTTGCATGGCGGCATTGTCAACCAGGAGATGATCGAGCTGGACGCCGGGGAATTCCGGGGCGATCTCGATCACCACTTTGCGCCAGAGCTGCGAAGTCTCAAGGACGTTGGACTTGTCGACCGAGGTAACTTTATTCTTACGCTTGCGGGCAAGGCTGAATGCCATGCGGGTGACACGGGCGATTTCCGCACGGGTGTAAGTCATGGTGTTTGTGCCACGTTCTTCGTCGCCTTCTCCAGTGATACCGCGCGGGGTGCCGTAGTAAAGGCCGCCGGTGAGTTCGCGGACGATGATCATGTCGACGCCGGCGAGGAGATGATTCTTGAGTGGTGAGGCATCAAGGAGGGCGTCGTAGGCCTTGACGGGGCGCAGGTTGGCGAAGACGCCGAGGGTCTTGCGAATACCAAGGAGGCCCTTTTCGGGACGCATGGCGGGGGGAGCATTATCGAACTCCGGGAGGCCGAAGGCACCCATGATGGTGGCGTCGGCCTCAAGGGCGAGGCGCTCGGTTTCTGCCGGATACGGCGTGCCTGTCTTGTGGATGGCGATGCCGCCCAGAAGACCTTCGGTGAGAATTAATTCGTGGTTGAACTTCCTGGCCACGTGGCGTAGGACGCGCAGTCCTTCTGCGGTAACTTCGGTTCCAATTCCATCGCCCGGGAGGGCGAGAACTTTCAATTGCATCTAGCTGACTTTCTCGGCGGACTTCTCTAGCGCCGTTTCGATGAATTCGGTGATCTCTTCGTTGGTAAAGCCTTTTTTGTTGTCGGCGGCGTTGGTGAAGCAGTCGTATACCATGTCGAGTTGTTCTTTGGAGAGCTCGGCATAGCCGAGTTCCTTGACGCGCTCCTTAAGCGCGTGACGACCGCTGTGTTTACCAAGGATGAGTTTGCCTGCGGGAACACCGACGCTTTTAGGGTCAATGATCTCGTAGGTGCTCTTGTTCTTGAGGTAGCCATCCTGATGGATGCCGGCCTCGTGGGCAAAGGCGTTGGCACCAACAATAGCTTTGTTTGGTTGGGGCCCGAACGTGATGATGCTGGAGAGCAACTGACTGGCAGGGTAGAGCTGTTCGGTGACGATGTTGGTCTCGAAGGGGTAGAAGTCGCGACGGGTCTTCATGACCATGACTACTTCTTCAAGGGAGCAGTTGCCGGCGCGTTCACCGATGCCGTTCATCGTACACTCGATCTGGCGAGCACCGGCTTTGATGGCGGCGAGGGAGTTGGCTACGGCGAGGCCGAGGTCGTCGTGGCAGTGGACGCTGATAATGGCGCGGTCGCCAAGGAGACGAGCAATTCGACCGATCCGTTCAGCGTAATCCTCTGGGACGGAATAGCCGACGGTGTCGGGCAGGTTCACTGTACTGGCACCGGCGGCAACCACGGCGAGGCTGATCTCTTCGAGATAAGCGATGTCGGTACGCGTAGCATCTTCGGCGGAGAACTCGACGTCATCGACGTACTTGCGAGCGAGTTCGACAGCGCGGACGGCGTCTTCGAGGACTTGCTGGCGGGTCTTCTTGAGTTTGAATTCGAGGTGGATGTCGCTGGTGGCGATGAAGGTATGGATGCGCGGGCGCCTGGCTTTTTCAAGCGAGGATGCGGCCCGTTCGACGTCGCCCTTGGTGGCACGAGCAAGCGCTGCGACACGGACAGCGGGAAATTCTTCGCTAACGCGACGCACTGCTTCCCAGTCACCTTCTGAGGCGATCGGGAAACCGGCCTCCATAATATCGACACCGAGGTCGACTAATTTTGCAGCCATCCGCAGCTTCTCTGGTACGGTCATGCTGCATCCGGGGGACTGCTCTCCATCGCGCAAAGTCGTATCAAATATATAGACTTTGGGCTGATGAATTGGCTGTTTTGGGGTCTCAGTCATGGGTACCTCCTATTTGCTATTTAATTATGTTCTGGCCGTTGAGATTTAGCAAATTTATATTGCACGCCATGCTGATAATCGATCATAATCGAATAAGTCCGACTTATCAGATAAGCCAAACGAAAGAGATACTGTGCTTCTTCACTCCCTAAAAGTATTTTTGTCAGTTGCAAATGAAAAATCCTTCTCCCGCGCGGCGGAGAAGATGTTGCGGACGCAACCCGCTATCTCTTTGGCAATACAGCGTTTAGAGGGAGAGCTGGAAGAAAAGCTCATTGACCGTTCCGCGAAGGAATTATTGCTGACGGACGCTGGCAAGGTAGTGCTCGAGTTCGCACGGCGCTTCGAGAATCTCGAAGCGGACATGAACAATTCTTTGGCTGAGCTGCGGGACAACTCGTCTGGACGTTTGACAATCGGGGCGAACGAATCGACGTCACTCTATCTCTTGAACCATATTGAGCAATATCGCAGGCAGTATCCAAAGGTGAAGGTTCAAGTGCGAAGGAGTTTGTCGAGCAAGATTCCGGCGCAATTGATGGACGGAGATCTGGAGCTGGGATTGATTTCGTTTGATCCTGGGGATGAGCGGATTGTGTCGACCGTTATCTATACGGACCGGTTGGTATTTGTTGTGTCGCCGCAACACCGGTTCGCTTCGCGGGGCGAAGTGTCGATCTCTGAGCTAGGGATGGAAACCTTTATCGCCCATAATGTTCTGAGCCCTTACCGGGAGATTGTTTTGAGGGAGTTTCAGCGGCACCGTGTTCCGTTGAACATGGATGTTGAGATGCCGACGGTGGAGACGATCCGGCGGCTGGTGCAGCGGAATGAGGGCGTGGCGTTTTTGCCGAAGATGTGTGCCGAGCCTGAACTTGAGGCCGGATTGCTGCATGAGGTCCGGGTGAAGGAATTGGACGTCGAGCGTAAGATCCGGCTGGTGTATCCGGCAAAACGGGCATTGAGCCATGCGGCTAAGGCGTTTCTTGAGTTGGTAGACAAGGATGCGGCGGCTGCAGTGACTGTGGCGAATCTAGCTACGATTGTTGGCTAGGTTCAAGTCAGCCAGCTTAATTGGCGGGAACGGGATTGGCTTTGTTTGGTTATCCATGATTTTGCGGGCTTCCGGTAGGAGGGCCATGAGGCGAAGTGCCAAGATTCCTGCGCCGGTTTTGGACAGGTCTGTTTTGAGGATTTCGAACATTGGGAAGGTAGCGGGCATGGGGACTTTCTTCTCGAGCAGATAGTGTTCGGTCTGGACGTCCATGGCGAGGATCCGGTCTGTCTGAATCTTTTTGAATTCCTGGAGTGCTTTGTCGGCGCGGCGTTCCTGGGCGGCTCCGAGCTTAAGCATTTGTTGCATTTGCTGGAAGTGGGTGGGGTTATTGGGTTCGTTAAGCCAACGGTCCTGGGCGTCGATTTCCATTTGCCTGGCGCGGTCGGATTGGAAGAGGGCGAAGACGTAGCGCTCGAAGGTTTGGAGTTCGAGTTCGCCTTCGGGGAGGCATTGCAGGAGGAGCTTGGCTTTGAGGGCGTCATATTGGCTTCGTTCGCGCGGGTTGTTTTCGAAGATGGTGGTGGGGTTGGCCTGGAGGCCATGTTTGGTGCTGTTCGATGCGGAGGCCGCGCGGCCTTCGGCGGTTTTGGGTCCGGTAGACTTCTTTGCGTTGTTGCGGTTTGCGTTGATCTGAGCTTGTGTCGACACAGCGATCCTACTTTCTTGATTTGAAATAAAAAGAGGGGCGCATGAGCGCCCCAACGATTGAGAAGGTATCAGGCGGGGTTGGGGCAACGAACCATGGTTTGGGGATCTTGTTGATTCCGGGGGAAATAAAGTCGAATTTTTCTGTGAACCGATTTGACGAATGCTACAACTAGCTTTCAGGGGTACTTACGACCTAGCCAGCGATGAGAATGTGGGCTGCGGCTGAACTGCCGCCGCTAGGCCTGGACGACTTCGAGAAGTTCGTAGTGAGATGGCTCTGGTATTGGATCGCCATCTTTGCGCATGGCATTCAGGTGCATTTCCATGGCTTTTGTCATTCGCCCTCTGGTTTCTTCGAGGGTGCTTCCTGTAGCTACGCAGCCGGGGAGGTCAGGGGCGTATGCGCCATAACCTGTGGTGGACTTTTCAAATAAGACGAGGAACTTGTTCATGAAAGATCAGCCTGCTTCATTGTAGACTTGTGCGTTTTCGGGGGCAATTCGTCTGACTCATGGCCAGCAATCGTAACTTTACCGGGCTTGGTTGGATGAACAAATTGACGATGACTGCCTTCCTGATTTTTCAGAATCCAACCGTCAGTTTCTTAAGAGTTTTGCGTTTGGCCGGGATCGAGACGTTTCTCGTTTCGAAGGGGTGCCGTTGGGATTTTGTCGAACGAGCTTTCAAAGTGTAAATCTAAGGTGTGGGGATATTCAATCCGGTGCGATGGATTCTGGGAGGGTGGGCTCGGCTCCTAGCGAGGCGGCGCTCCAGGGCTGGGATTGTGTCTTGTGATGCTTCCGAGATTCGGCTGGTGGATGAGGTTATCGCCTGGGAGAAGATTGATCGTGTTGTGGCATATAAACGAGATTGCTACACGGTGGATTTAATTTGTCTGGCGTTTATGGGCCGGGATGGGAAGGTGCTGCTGGAGGTGGACGAGGGCAGGGCCGGGTATCAGGAGTTGGTGGATGGATTGCCGCAATACCTTGATGGGTGTTTGTCGATGGGTGAGTGGTTTATGGAGGTTGCGTTTCCGGCCTTTGAGGTGAAGTTGACTGAGCTGTACCGGCGCGGTGTTTAGTAGCTTAGTAAGAGTAATCCGATGGCAGATCCAATCAGTGTCTCGCTTGCCGTAGCATCGTTCGCCGCGATGAAGGAGTTGGCTGGGAATCTGGTTCCTGAGTTTGTGGGGGATTTAGCTTCGCCTCGTGAACGGCTAAAGCAATTGCGGGAGCGGCTGGATGTGGCCAATCCTGACGAGAATCACGATTTGTTTCGAGCTTTGACGGATGCTTATTGGATTGCGCTGCTGCAGGTGGTGGCGCATGAGGGGGAGACGGCGGGGGCGGTCCTGAGTTGGCCCGATGCACTGGGGGCGGGTTCGACGGTAACTCGGGCTTGGAGACAGGTTCGGGCGTTGTTTCCTTCTGGGCAGCCGTGCGGTGAATTTCAGAAGATGGCTACGGCTGAGATTGCTCTTGCGCTTTATCCGAAGATTCTGGCGCAATTGCAGGATTCTTTGAAGGCGCCGCCGATGGGGATTGATGCGGCTTATAAGGAGGTGGAGAGTCTGTTTGTGCGGTCGCAGGGGTCGGCTCCGGGGTTTGCTCGGACGCTGCTTGCGGAGGCTGCTGGGGCGTTGCGCGGGCTTGCCCATCCGCATTTGCCTACTGCGGGAATGGAGGCGTATCTCGCAGAGAATTGGTTCTTGTTGTTTCGCGGGGCGCTGGGGGAGACGGTAAAGCGGAATGAGCAGGTAGAGAGTATTCTCAACATCACGCTTGTTTCGGAGATCCATCAAGGTGTTCAAACGCTTTTGCAGATCGCTGCCGGGCCAGTGGCCAAACCGGTGGTTCGGAGTAATGTTCCTTCGATGGGCAAGCGGGCGTTTGTTGGGCGTGAGGGGTTGCTCACGAAGATTGACTTGGGATTGGGGGATGTGGCTCGAGAGAGTGTTGCGGTATTGCATGGTCAGCCGGGAGTTGGGAAAAGCGAGATAGCGAGGGAGTTTGCGCGGCGCAACGCGGATCGATATGGTGGCGGTACGTTCTGGGTGGATGCATCGAAAGGCGGGCTGGGCCTTGCGTTTGCGACGATCGGGAAGACGATGCTGAATCTGGGTGCGCCTGCTGGGTTGACGATTGAGGAGCAGGGTAAATTCTGCTTCGGGCGGCTTGGGCTGGAACCGGTGCTGATGATCTAAGACAACGTGGTGAGCTTTGAGGAAATCAAGGAATGGTTGCCGGTGAGCGGGATGCGGCTTCATGTGTTGGTTACGACGTTTGTTGTAAGGGATGAGAGGGCATGGGGGCATAAGCGTTAACTTAAGATGCGCTTCTGTCGTGTCCGGGCTCGCTTAGAATCGGCAAGTTTTTCCGTAATTTCCGGCCAGGCTCGAAGCGTTCCG
>JAYSVS010000222.1:0-9955 GCA_043718395.1 Acidobacteriota bacterium | reverse complement strand
TTCCTCTCCCCCTTCAACTCCACAAACGCCACCTTCTCCACGACACAACTCCCCTTGCCATAACAGGCAAAGACTACAGTCCCCAGATCCGCCAGCTTGGTGCCCGGCGGCAACTCTGTCGCCAGCCGCATCCACCCGCTTCGCTCCACCGAATTACCGGCTTTGCCCAAGTGACTCATCTGCACGCGGCGTCCGCCAGGCAGAGTGAACCCCACAGCCACACGCCCACCATCCTTCTGTGTCGATAGGAACTCCACATACGCATAATTCGCTGGGTCGCTGATGTCTTCCCCTCGCACCACCCCATAGGGCCTCAGCTTCCCTTCCCGCTTCAACTCCTCGCCCATGATCTTCCAGGTCTCCGGCTTCTGATCCATCACATACTCCCGCGAGTGCTCACTCAAATCCATCAATATCGGCTCCAGGTCAAACCTCCGCCCAGTCTTCTCCTTCGCCCCAGCCACCATATTGTTGCGAGTCACCGGAACCAACACCGGGCGATCCCCCTCAAACGGCCCCTCAAACGCAACATCCTTATGCCCCGCCCCCTGCACCTGCTTCACCCCGGCAGAACCATCTTCATTTAGCCACACCTTGTAGACATATTCGATATCGGTAGTCCGGCCCCAACGCGCCATCAGATCACGCGTCGAAGTCCCACCATCTTCATTCGAAAAGATCACGGTGTAAGTCAACGACTGATCCGATTTGTCCCACTCCACATACATCAGCAGTGGCACATCGCTCTCGCTCCCAATCGTATCCGCACGCTGATACAAAATCGGTGCATGACGCTTCAAGTCCTTAGGCTGAGCAAACATGGCGCTAGCCACAAACAAGAGCAATAAAGCCTGGATCGTTTTCAACAGTTTCCCACTCGGGCAGGGTTTCTCAAGAATCGCATCCACCATCTTTTCCTCCTCGGTGCCGCGAAGCTCAGCCACCGCGCCACTCAAAACAACCAGCTTGGGCGGTGTCGATGAATTCTTGATTTCACGAATTCGCAGCAAGCCCGCCTCCAGCGTAGGAATCCGCAAATCCATCACCACCACATCTTCATCCCTTGACACCACCGTATGCCCAACCGTCTCAAGCAATATAGTGCGCAATTCCCGCTGGTCCCGGTCATCTTCAATCAATCGTATCCGCCCCATTACTCAAACACAATTCCGGCAATCACCATTTGCGGCATCACCTGATTCCAACTCTTCGGCAGCGTATCAAAAGGCAGTCTGAACGGCTTGGTCTCCTGCGATTTCAACCCACCCTTGTCTGGCCTGACGATCACAACCGTCTCCCGCAACACCACCTGGTTGTAAGGGTCGTAGAAGACGCAGCTCAACTCTACCTTCCTCAACACCCTCGACCCGTTGTTCCGGATCTGCCCCGTGATCTCCATCAGTTGCTGGCCGCCAAAACTCTCAGCCGCTTTCATTTCCACCTGTCCCAACGCCAACTCGCGGATGTAAGCTTTAGCCTCTTCTGCACTCGCAACCGTCCCCGAGCCACTAGAGCCACAGCCCAAAAGCCCTGCCAATCCGAGAATCACAAGCAAATAGCGCATCTCTAGTCAGCATATACGCCCTAAAGCCCTTTTGACTCAGAAAATATCTTAGCGACTGACACTCATAAAACTAGACTAGGAAGAACTAAGTTGCTATCCTGAGACTGGCGGTAATTATGGATTTCAATCGTTTCACCGAAAAAGTTCAGGAATCATTAAGAACGGCGCAGACACACGCGCTCCGGATGCAGAACCAGCAGGTCGACGTGGAACACGAACTGGTCGCTTTACTCGATCAGCCCAACGGCCTCGCCCCGGCAATCCTTAAGAAGGCCGAAGTCCAGCCGGACTCGCTCAAGCAGCGTTTGGAGCTAGAGATCAACAAGCTCCCCAAGGTCTCCACTCAAACCGGTGGGCCAGACCAGATTTACGTCACGACTCGCCTGACTAAACTCTTCGCCGATGCCGAAAACGAAGCCAGGAAGAGCAAAGATGATTTCCTTAGTGTCGAGCACGTCCTGCTCGCTGCTATCGAAGACTCTGGCACCGCTGGGCGGCTCCTCAAGGAGACCGGCCTCACCCGCAAGCGTCTCGAAACGGCCATTCACAGCGTTCGGGGTGCTCAACGCGTCACTAGTCAAAACCCTGAAGAAACCTACGAGTCCCTTGAGAAATACGGACGTGACCTGACCAAGATGGCAGCCGAAGGCAAGCTTGACCCAGTCATTGGCCGCGACGAAGAAATCCGCCGCGTCATCCAGGTTCTCTCGCGCCGCACCAAGAATAACCCTGTGCTGATCGGCGAACCCGGCGTCGGCAAAACTGCCATTGCCGAAGGCCTCGCCCAGCGCATCATTCGCGGCGACGTGCCCGAAGGCCTCAAACAAAAGCGCATAGTATCTCTCGACATGGGCGCACTCATCGCCGGTGCCAAATATCGCGGCGAATTTGAAGAACGCCTCAAAGCCGTCCTGAAAGAAGTTGCCACCGCCGCAGGCCAAATCATCCTCTTCATCGACGAGCTACACACCGTTGTTGGGGCCGGCAAGACGGAAGGTTCGATGGACGCAGGCAACCTGCTCAAGCCCATGCTCGCCCGCGGAGAACTGCACTGCATCGGTGCCACTACGCTAGACGAATATCGCAAGTACATCGAAAAAGACGCCGCCCTCGAACGCCGCTTCCAACCCGTCATGGTCGACCAGCCCTCGGTTGAAGACACCATCTCGATCCTGCGTGGCCTCAAAGAGCGCTATGAGGTCCACCACGGCGTACGCATCAAGGACGCCGCTTTGGTCGCTGCGGCTGTTCTTTCAAACCGCTACATCGCTGATCGCTTCCTGCCAGATAAGGCCATCGACCTGGTCGATGAATCGGCCGCCAAACTCCGTACTGAAATAGATTCAATGCCAGCCGAGCTGGATGAAATCTCGCGCCGCGTAATGCAGCTCGAAATCGAGCGCACTGCCCTCAGCAAAGAGAGCGACGACGCCTCCAAAGACCGTCTCGAAAAGTTGGACAAAGAACTCGCCGACCTCAAAGGCCAATCCGACGGCCTCCGCGCTCAGTGGGATCTCGAAAAGGGCGGCGTTGACCGCCTTCGCCAAATCCGCGAGAAACTCGAGCAGCTCCGCGTTGATCTGGACCGCGTCGAACGTTCTGCCGATTACAGCGCGGCAGCCCGCATCAAGTTCGGAGAGATCCCAAAGCTGGAATCAGAACTGGCCGCGACCGAAGCTAAACTAGCCACTAACCAGGGTCAAGCCAAGCTGCTCAAAGAAGTGGTCGACGAAGAAGATATCGCCGCCGTAGTCGCCCGCTGGACAGGCGTGCCCGTCTCAAAACTCCTCGAAGGCGAGATGAAGAAACTGCTCAACCTCGAAGCAGACCTGCACCAGCGCGTTATCGGTCAGGACGAAGCTGTTACCGCCGTCGCTGAAGCCGTCCTCCGCGCCCGTAGCGGCCTCAAGGATCCCCAGCGCCCCATCGGCAGCTTCATCTTCCTTGGCCCAACCGGCGTCGGCAAGACGGAACTCGCCCGCGCCCTCGCCGCTTACTTGTTCGACGACCAACGCGCCATGATCCGCATCGACATGACTGAATACCAGGAGAAGCACAACGTCTCGCGCCTGCTTGGGGCACCTCCCGGATACATCGGTTATGAGGAAGGCGGCCAGCTTACAGAACTCGTTCGCCGCCGGCCTTACTCGGTAGTCCTCTTCGACGAAATCGAAAAGGCCCACCACGACGTCTTCAACGTCCTTTTGCAGATCCTCGACGAAGGCCACCTGACCGACGGTCAGGGCCGCCGCGTCGATTTCAAAAACACGATCATCATCATGACTTCAAATCTGGGCTCGCACAAGATCCTCGAACACCGCGGCAACTTCACGGGCGGCGAATACGACATGATGAAACTTGCCGTCATGGACGAACTGCGACACTTCTTCCGTCCCGAATTCCTAAACCGTGTTGACGAAACCATCGTCTTTCACGCTCTGAGCGAAGAGCACCTGAAGGATATAGTCGAAATCCAGCTCAACGGCCTGCGCAAGCGCCTCGCTGAGCGCAAGATCGAGCTCATCCTCACCGATGCCGCCCGGGCTCAGCTCGTCCGCATCGGCCACGACCCAAGCTTCGGAGCGCGCCCCCTGAAGCGTGCGATCCAAAAGGAAATCGAAACCCCGCTTGCCCGCAAACTGTTAAGCGGGGAAGTCCGCGATGGCACCCGTGTCAACGTCGACTACAATCGACAGACCGGCGACCTCAATTTCGAAACAGTTCCGGCTGGAGAACTGGAATCATTGTTAGCCTAAGGGCTCATGGATGATTTGCAATTTGATAAGGCCGAGTTCTCAAACCCCTCGGGAATCGGCCCCTGCGTCATGTGCGCCGCGCCAATCGAGTCTGAATATTGGCACGCCAACGGGCAGGTGATTTGTCCCAGGTGCGCAACAACTCTTGGCACGGCACAACAAACTCCGGCCAAGCACCTCTTGCTCAAGGGGACGCTCTACGCCGTGGTCTCCGCCATCGGTTGCTCCATAGCCTACGCCGCCATCTTGGTCATTACCAATTACGAACTTGCATTGATCTCTATCGCCGTGGGTTGGCTGGTAGGCAAGGCAGCCCGTGTCGGCACTGGCGGCCTGGGCGGTCGCCCTGTCCAGATCGTCGCCGTGATCGCAACTTACATCGCTATCAGCGGTAGTCTTTTCTTTCAAATCCTTTACTCGTTTTTCAAAGAAGGCAAGCTGGTCAATGGAATCTTCGGCTACCTTTATCTGTTTGTAATCTCACTAGGCAAGCCCTTCTTTGAATTGCAAGAAGGCTTTAGCGGCATCCTCGGGATCGCGATCCTCTTCTTCGGCCTGCAGCAAGCATGGCAACAAACCCGCAGCGTCCAGGTCGCGATCGCTGGCCCATACTCCACACTTGTGGCAAAAGAAAGTTAAATGGACGATAAGAAATTCTGCCAACAATGCGGTGAGGCGCTAACCCCAGGTGCTTTGCTTTGCCCCTCGTGTCATCGCTTGGTCTATATGATCGAACTGCAAGAAATGGCACAGCGTGCACAAGCGGCAGCAGTGGTCGGCAACTCAGATGAGACTCGTTCAATCTACCAGCAGATGCTGCAGTTACTACCAACTGGATCGTCCCAATTCCAGACTATCGCGGCGAAACTCGCCGCCCTGCCGCCGCCGAAAGATCATGACGTACCCAAAGAGCAGCCATGGAAGCAGGTAGTCACCAGCCTGGGCGTAGCTGGTGCGCTGATTTGGAAGTTCAAAACCGTCGCATTGCTTTTACTCACCAAAGGCAAGTTCCTGCTGCTTGGGCTCACAAAGATACCCACGCTTTTCTCAATGTTTGCCTCGGCTGGTGTTTACTGGGCACTCTACGGATGGCGCTACGCAGTAGGCTTGGTGCTCAGCATCTACTTGCATGAGATGGGCCACATGTGGGCCTTTCGCAGTTTCGGTATCCCCGCCACCGCCCCCATGTTCATTCCCGGCTTCGGTGCCTTTGTCCGTAGCGAAGTCGCGATTACCAACCCCGGCCAGGATGCCCGCATCGGCCTCGGTGGCCCCTGGTGGGGTCTCGGTGCCTGCCTCATTTTTGAAGCCGCCGCGCAATACTTTAACCAGCGCTGGATGTCCGCCGTCTCTCACACCGGCGCAATCATCAACCTTTTCAACCTTGTCCCTGTCTTTGGTCTCGACGGCAGCCACGCCTACAAGGTCTTAGGCAAACGCCAACGCATCATGATCCTCGCCACGATGGGCATCATGTGGTACTGGAGCGGCGAAACTATGTTCTTCTTAATTGCCCTCGGCGCGATCTACAGGCTATTCACCAAAGACGCCCCCGAGCAGCACGACCAAAGTGTCTTCCTGCAATTTGTCGCCCTCCTCGCCGCCTTTGGCTTCCTCAGTATGTGGACCACCCATTGGGACCGCTCACTCCTAAGTGGCCAGTGATGGAACGAGTCCCCTTTAGAGTCACTCATGCCGCAAAAGCCTACGACCACATCGACAAGCTCCCCGTCTCTCTCCTGCTCGACAACATCCGCAGCATGTACAACGTTGGTAGTTTCTTTAGAACGGCTGACGGCGCAGGAGTAGAAAGCCTGTACTTAAGCGGCATCACAGCGCGTCCCCCGAAAAGCGCCATCACCAAGACGGCCTTAGGAGCCGAAGACTCCGTCCTCTGGCACGCAAGCGACAACGCGATAGAGACAGTAGATACTCTCCGCACAAGAGGATATGAAATCGCCGCCATCGAGACAGCGGTAACAGCGGTCGACTTATACGACTGGCAACCGAAATGGCCGGTCCTACTCCTCTTTGGCCACGAAGTAGACGGCATCGGCGACGAATTGCTGAACCGCTGTGACACCTTCGTCCGCCTCCCCATGCTCGGCGTAAAACACTCCCTCAACGTTTCCAACGCCGCCGCCATCGTCCTCTACGAACTCCTCCGCAAGTACCGAAATGCTTCTCATTTGATACGAACATTGGACTAGCCCCCCATCTGCATTAGTTTTTTTGCTGCTAAGGATTCCAGAGGAGAGCGCAAGGAGGCAACGCCCGGCACAGAGCACGCTTCCGGCGTTGCTCGCTAGCAAAGAAATCCATGAGTCTTTCTGCCACTTCGTCATTGAGAGTCTCGATCCAAATCGTGAGCGCTCCGCAAAGTCCCGATTTATCGATAGTCGCTAGAAAAAAGCTTGCTGAATTCGTGGAGCCTTACTTGATCAGTCCATCGCCCAAAGCGCCCGCACCGTAGCTTTCCCCCACCCGCAAGCGAATCGCTAACTCGACGCCCATCAAACTCACAATCGCACTCCTCACGCTGACTCTCGCTGCCAGCGCACAAACCAAATCTCCCACCCGCCGACAAGCTCGTCGAATCGCTCGACAAACAAAAGCCCTACCCGGTCGCAGACCTCATCGTTCTGGGCCAGCAGACAGCTCCACCACCGTTCCATTGAGGGATGCGCCACCAACTTCAGATTGAGCCGCTGCGCAAAGGCCGAAAATCGCCTCCAGGTGCGGCCGGCAGTATGGAGTTATGAGAATCTTGAGCCGATTCTCTTACTAGATACGCTTGAATGTGTTGGAAGCATAGAATTAAGTCTGAATGGACCCGCAAACTCAAGAATGGCTTGGCCAACTGCTGGGCTACACGTCACAACTCCCGGCCGGGCAGCAAGAAGCCTACGTGCGTCAAGCCTGCGCGGACCGCGATGACCTAGTCGAGATCGCCCTACAGATGTTAAGGACCGGCCAATCGCCCACCAAAACGATGGTGCCGGCACGCAGCTTTCAGATGATCGGGCCTTACCGGGTCTTGCGCGAATTGGGCAAGGGTGGGATGGGCATCGTGTATCTGGCCGTGCGCGACGATGGCACTTTCCGCAAAAATGTAGCAATCAAGCTATTGCGGGGCGATGCGGTGACGCCGGAATTCATCGAACGCTTTCGCAATGAGCGCCAGGTGCTGGCTAATTTCGACCATCCAAACATCGCCCGAATTCTCGACGGCGGTGATACTACCGACGGGATGCCGTTCTATGTCATGGAATACGTCGAGGGCCGTCCGATCGACAAATATTGCGACGAAGATAAACTGAACCTGAACAACCGTCTGAAGCTCTTTCAAAAGCTCTGCGGTTCGCTGCAATACCTGCATCAGAACCAGGTGATTCACCGTGACCTGAAACCGGGCAACATCCTGGTTTCAAACGAAGGTGTCGTAAAACTGCTCGATTTCGGCATCGCCAAGCAACTCGGGCCCGCGAGCATGGAATTGACGACAGCCGAGGGTACTCCACTCACCCCAGCCTACGCAAGCCCCGAGCAGTTTACCGGACGAGCCGATGCCCGCAGCGATATCTATACGCTGGGCGTGATCTTGTACCTGATGCTGACGGGCAAACTCCCAGATCAAGGCACCATCAAACCGCCCAGCGAAAGCATACGTGAAGACGTAATGCGCACACAGGAGACTACAAAGCAACTGAAGAAGCGGATGATGGGCGACCTCGATAAGGTGGTTCTAAAGGCAATGCACCGCGAATCGCGCGCAAGGTATGGGTCAGCACAAGAGCTGTCTGAAGATCTGGAACGCTTCATGAATGGACAGCCCGTCCTCGCTAGGGCAAGCAAAGGAGTCACGGCAAAAACACTCGCACTTGCAGCAGCAGCACTTGTGGTTTTACTGGGTAGCGGAGCAGCAATCTACTTGAGACAGCAAGCAAGTCCCACGGCGGTGGTCGAGCCGCAGAAGAGAATCGAAAGCCCTGCTGTGACGCCAATCGAAAAGCAGATAGAGGCACCCAGGACGGAGCCGTCTCAAACAGCGCCGCTGCCTCCGCAGAATCATGTTGCTGGGCTTCCGGTGCAAGCTCAACCGGTACAAGCTCAAGCAGTAAAGACTCCAGCAGTACAAACCCAGCAACCTCTTCCGCAACAAATCCCTGTGCAGATTCCGGTAACTTCGCCTGCCACCCAGGCCCCAGAAGGTCTAGACGACGCACGCGACAAATATGCGGCAGTGGCGGGCAAAGTAGCGGCAACCGAACTCATGTTCAACAAGATCAAAGGTGATCTAGAATCGAAGGGCATGACGATTCGGGCCGATTCGCTGCAGCGGGTTGTATCGATGAAGCTGAATCTGGAGCAGGCCAAGACCGATCTCGACCGGTTGAATGTGGCCGCCGCACTCAAAAACCTCGGTGCGGCAGAGGCCCAAGCCACTCGCTTGGGCAAGGAATTTGGAAGATAGTGGTAATGAGAAGACAAGGAGAGAATTCAATGCGTTCGCAAATTGCGCTGATGGTGACTCTAAGCATTGTGTCGTTGCAGGGCCAGACACCCGCACCGGCGGCACCGGCGGCCAAGAAGATGGCTGCCCCCAAGGCCGCACCAAAAGCGGCAGCCAACCCTCTTGGCAAGATCATCCAGATGATCGAGATGAAGCTTCCCGAGTCGGCAGTCTTGAATGTCATTGCGGGGGCAGGAAAGCTAAACCCGACGCCGGATGACTACATCAAGCTCAAACAGGCCGGCGCGAGCGACGCAGTGTTTGCGGCCTTGACAGGCGGCGCGGCAGCAACACCAGCAGCGGTGAAACTTCCTGCCGCCTCCGTCGCAGCACCAAGCTTGAATACTGACTTTTCAACCCTCGCCTGCAGCAAATCCGCTGTTAGCGCCAAGCGAGTCATCGCGATTGATGAGTTCGACTACGGGACAGTCACCACAGCCGTAGCCGCAATCTTTGGCACTCAAGTCAATGTCGGCAAAGGTATTCTCGCGCTCTTCACCAAGCGCCTCGCACAAGACGGAAAATACAGAATCGTTGAGCGGCAGAAGCTGCAGAAAGTCTTGTCAGAACAAGACCTCGGCGCGTCCAATCGCGTCAAGCAGGGCACCAACGCCAAGATCGGTCGCGTTCAGGGTGCTGATGCCATCCTGATGGGGACGATTACTGTCTTTGGTCAGGACACGCGCAGCAACAGAGTGAATGCAGGTGCAGCAACAGGCGGCCGGCTGGGCGGGATTCTGGGCGGAGTCAGTGTAGGCAAGAGGTCAGACAAGGCAATCGTCGAGATCAGCTATCGCCTCGTCGATGCCGAGTCTAGCGAAGTGATTGCCGTAGGGGAAGCTCGCGGCGAATCGAAGCGAACCTCAAACGGCTTCGGAATCGCAGGCTTCAAGGGCGGTGCAGGCGGAGCAGGCGGTGCCGACATGAATAGCTCGAACTTCCTCGAAACTGTCATTGGTGAAGCAACTGTCGATTGCGTAAACAAGCTGGCAGAAATTGCAAATTCCAAAGAACAACAGATCGGAGCCAAGACTAGCGAAGTCGAAGCCAAAATCGCCGAGATCGCTGGCAACAAGATCTATCTCGCCGCCGGAAGCAACGACGGCGTACAGCAGTGTGATC
>JAYSVS010000221.1:0-72315 GCA_043718395.1 Acidobacteriota bacterium | reverse complement strand
AACATACACCTCATCGGCCGACTTCAGCAGCGCTTCGGCATCACTTCGCCCCAGCGGCTTCTTCTTCGCATCCAACTGCTCACTCACTGTAACTTTGTTTTTCGCAAGAAACTCCTGCGTCTTTCCGCAACTGGTTCAGCCAGGGCGATGATAGTTCCAATCAATTTTGCTCATGATTCCAGCATCGCAGAAGTGATATGCTCCCGATGATGTCTCCTAGCCTTCTTCTCTGTTTTCTATTTGCCCAGACCCCGCCAGTCACTGTTGAATATTCAAGCGTCGGCGCCAAGATGGAGATGGACATTGTCCGTCCCAAAAATCAGAACGGCCCAGCGCCTGCTGTGCTCTTGATCCATGGCGGTGGCTTTCGTGCAGGCAAACGCCAGAGCTATCTGCAACAAGCGACCCGCCTGGCCGAGCGTGGCTATGTAGCGGCAACCGCAAGCTATCGCCTGGCACCACGCAATCAGTTTCCGTCCTCAGTAGAGGATGCCAAAGCAGCCGTCCGGTTTCTGCGCGCCAATGCCGCCAAATATGGCATCGATCCAGATCGCATCGGTGCCTGGGGCGGTAGCGCTGGTGGTCATCTTGTTCTCATGCTCGGTCTTACCGGCGATATTGCTGAATTTGAGGGCACTGGCCCCAACCGCGAATTCTCAAGTAAGGTGCAAGCCGTCATCAACTACTACGGGCCTACTGACTTCACCCAGAGCTACTCAAAGAGTGTCGACGCAGCCGATGTGCTGCCTCTCTGGCTGGGCGGACATCTCGATCAAAATCGAAAGGTCCATCAGAAGGCCAGCCCAATCAACTGGGTGACCCCAAATGCCGCGCCAACTCTCTCTTTACACGGCACCAAAGACGCCTACGTCGCCTTTGAGCATAGCGTCCAGTTGACCGAACGCCTGATTAATGCAGGGGTCGATGCTGAACTGGAATCATTCTCTGGCGCTGGACACGGTTTCAAAGGGCCTGACGCGGAAAGGGCCGAGACTCTAGCAATCCAGTTTTTGGACCGTTACCTCAAGCCCACTGCACCGCAAACCCGCCTATTACTCTCTGACCACGGCATGAAGGGCGAAATCGTCTCGATGGATTGGCCTTCAGGCAAGGTGTATTGGACCAAGAAGAACGGCCGCGGGCACGATGTACAGAGTCTTCCCAATGGTCACGTCCTCTTCACGATCGCGCCCGAAAAGCGCGTAGTGGAAATCGACGAAAAGCAACAAGAAGTCTGGAGCTACTCAACTGGCCTTGAACATCCGCTCAGCGCCCAACGCCTGCCAAATGGCAACACTCTTATCGGGGACGCCCGTCTTGGCAAGGTGATTGAAGTGACGCCTGACAAGAAGGAAGTTTGGAATTACTCCGCTCCGAACATCGGCAACATGCGGATGCGCAATAGCCGTCGTACGCCAGCAGGCACTACGTTGATTGCTGAAGAAGCAATTGCCAAGATCCTTGAAGTCGATTCAACTGGCAAAGTAATCTGGAGCTGGCAGGCCCCGAATGGAGAACAGCGCCGCTCCTACCAGGCCATCCGTTTAGCAAACGGCAACACTCTGATCAGCATCAGCGATCCAGGAGAAATAGTAGAAGTCAATCCATCAGGTAACGTTGTGCGCTCCATTGGCGGCACCAAAATGGATCTTCAATTCGGTTGGGCCTCTGGCATGACTATGCTGCCAAACGGGAATTTGCTGATCGCAGATTACACAGGCCGCCGCCTCGTAGAGGTAGACCCCAAGGGCAAACTCGTTCACGAGATGCGCACTGGCGAACGTACTGTCGCCAGTGTCGATGTTGTCCAGTAGATTAAGCCAGAAGCTTTTCTACGACGTGCCCATGCACGTCTGTAAGCCGGAAATTGCGGCCTTGCGAGCGATAGGTGAGCTTGGTGTGATCAAAGCCGAGCAAGTGCATCAGAGTGGCGTGCAGATCATGCACATGCACTTTTTCTTCGGCAACATTAAAGCCAAGCTCATCTGTTTGCCCCATTACGAGACCTGGCTTGATGCCGCCGCCAGCCATCCACATCGTGAAGGCATTTGGGTGGTGGTCTCTCCCATCGGTGCCGCCCTGGGTCATCGGAGTCCGGCCAAACTCACCGCCCCAAACCACCAGCGTGTCATCCAGCATGCCGCGTTGCTTCAAGTCGGTAATGAGCGCCGCACAAGCCTGATCCGTATCTTTGCAATTCTGAGTGATGTCCTTCACGAGGGAGCCATGTTGATCCCACGCTTCATGGAAGATCTGCGTGAAACGCACGCCGCGCTCAGCCATCCGTCGCGCCAGTAGCAGGCAATTCGCAAAGGATGCTTTGCCCGGCTCTGCCCCGTACATATCGAGAATGTGCTTTGGTTCTTTCGAAATATCCATCAGATCAGGCGCGCTGGTTTGCATCTTGAACGCCATCTCGTAAGAATTGATGCGCGTCGCGATTTCAGGGTCACCCACATCATCGAGCTTCATTTGGTTCAGGCGGCGAATCGAATCGAGCGATTCCCGTTGCAATTGAGCATCGATACCTTCCGGGTTGGACAAGAAGAGAACCGGGTCACCCGAGGCCCGAAACTGAACGCCCTGATGGACCGTCGGCAGAAAGCCAGAGCCCCAGCAGGAGTTACCACCAGAAGGCCCTTTCTTGCCAGTAGAAAACACAACAAATGCCGGTAGATCCTCTGCTTCACTGCCAAGACCATAAGTCGTCCAGGCACCAAAACTGGGCCGTCCAAAAATCATGCTGCCAGTGTTCATCAGTAACTGGCCGGGAGCATGATTAAACGCATCCGTGCTCATCGACTTCACAATGGCGATGTCATCGACAACCTTTGCCAGATGGGGCAGCAATTCACTCAACTCAGCCCCGCTTTGGCCATATTTGGCAAACTTAAACTTTGGCCCCAGGAGCTTTGAATTCGGGTTGATAAAGGCAGCCCGGTACCCCTTCAACAATTCTGGAGGCGGCAAAGTACCGTCAAACTTTGCCAGTTGCGGCTTATTGTCAAACAGCTCTAAATGGCTGGGGGCACCGGCCATAAAGAGGTAAATCACCTTCTTTGCTTTGGCGTTAAAGTGCGGTTGCCTGGGCGCAAGCGGATTGGCATTGGGCAGCGTTGCAGCGCCTTGGGCCAGGCCACGCAGCGCAAGCGCACCTAAACCCACACCACAATCTTTCATGAACCAACGACGCGCAATAGAGAGTTTGTCTTGCATGATTTGCCTATTCCTTGGTGATCGTTTCGTCGAGGTTCAAGATGATACGGGCCAGCGACGTCCATGCATGTTCAGCACTATAATTACGCGCGCGCTGCTTATCTAAAAAGCCTTGCAACTCGGCTGCTTCAGCCGCCAGCGGCGGGCGGGAGAGAGTTCGCCTGAAGGCATAGCGAAGCCGCTCCGAGTCTGTCTTGCCCCCTTCGCTCAAAGTCTTTGTGGCCAGTGCTTTGGCAGCTTCAAGAAACAGGGGCTCGTTCAGCGCAGTAAGCGCCTGAAGTGGGGTGTTTGAGCGTGCCCTGCGCACACAAGACACATCACCGTTAGGGGTATCGAAATTCGTCAGAACTGGATACGGCACGCTGCGATAGCGGAAGGTGTAAAGCGCCCTTCGGTAGCGTTCTGCCCCTTTGTCTTCGGCCCAATTCTTGGGGCCATAGCTCGACGGCGGCAAAAAGAGGAACGATGGGGCAGGCGGGTAAACACTAGGCCCTCCTACTTTCGTATTCAGCAAACCACTGGCAGCCAGTGTGATGTCCCGTACAATTTCGCCTTCCACCCGGAAGCGAGGGCCGCGCGCCAGCAGCCTGTTATTCGGATCTTTAGCAAGCAACTCTGCACTCACCTTTGACGATTGCCGGTATGTGTTGGAGGTCACAATCTGACGGTGCAGCTTCTTCATACTCCATCCCGATTCCATGAATTCGACAGCGAGCCAATCCAGCAATTCTGGATGAGATGGCACACTAGCCTGCTTACCCAGATCCTCACTTGTCTCAACAATACCGGTCGAAAAGTACGCTTGCCAAACCCGGTTCACAAATGCACGGGCCGTCGTGGGGGCATTGCGTGAAGTCATCCACTTTGCAAAATCCAGCCGCGTGTCTCCCGCTCCGGCAGGGAGTGGGTTCAGAAAGGCGGGCACGCCCGGGGCTATCGTATTCTTGGGCTTTAGGAAATCTCCGCGCTCCAGAAGGTTCGTCTTCCTCATCTCGTCGCGAGCCGTGAGAACAAGCTGCGAAGAACCTTCGGGCAGCGACTTCATCAAGTCGTCAATTTGCGAATTGGCTTCGCGCCAGGACGGTACCGTTGTTCGCCAGTAGCCAAAAATCGCTTGCACCTGCTGCGGGCTTCGGTGTTCTATGGGCGTGGCCAAAATCTCACGCACGCGCATCGGCACGGGGTCTGCTTCTGCCTTTGGGTCATCACTCACCGACAAACGCACGCGGCCAAGATTCTGATTCTGGTTGTCGTCGCTATTCCAGCCGCCATGCTTCTGGCTCAAATAGACGTGGATCACTGTCTTGCCGTCGCTGTTGTCAATTGGAGTGGCAAGATTGAAGACTGCTTTGCGCGGCAGATTCCGCAAGCCCGGCCCAGCATCATGCCCCCAGGCAGTCTCCTCTTTGCCATCAATGGCAAAATTGACCGGCCCGGTAACCCGGCGCTTATCAGACTTGTCGAAATAGAGTTTGTCCAGCTCGCGTTCAGGCAGATTCAAATCTGCAGTTGCCCTCGCAACCTTAAGCTTTTCCGGCTTGTCCTGACCCGGACGCTCCACCTCAACTTCAAATTCCGTCAATGCGCCAGTACCGTAGATGGAGCGGCCCGGCCCGTTGAGCGGAAGATTCGGGTCGTTCATCAACTCCACACGGAATGATGCAATTGATTTTGCTTGCGGCTTGAAGGTAAGCTTGGCGCGGTGTTTGGTGGGAGCATAACCAGACCCGATCATCGAAGCGTCGCTTTGCATAATGTACTTCTGCCCGCCCGACGAGATGTCATCCACCTCCGGCTTTACGGCTTCCCACTGCGTCTTGATCTGTTGGCTTTTCTCCCACAACGCCATTTGCTCCGCCCAGGCCGTATTGCGGTGTTGCAGATCCGCTTCCATCATCTTGATCTTGTCGAAAATGCCAGCGCGCTTCATCTGCTCTTGCGGAGTAAACACCGCGACGTTCGATTCGTGTGTATTGTTCAGGAAGGCAAAGATCTTGTAATACTCTTCCTGCCGGAGCGGATCGAATTTATGGTTGTGGCATTGCGCACAAGCAATCGTTAAACCAAGCATAGACTTGCCCACCGCATCAATACGATCAAACATGGCCTCCATGCGGAACTGTTCTGGGTCTACGCCACCCTCTTCGTTGATCATCGAGTTGCGCAAGAAACCAGTGGCTACCCGTTGATCCTGCGTGGCATTCGGAATGAGATCTCCAGCCAACTGCTCTTGAATAAAGCGGTCATAGGGAAGATCTTTATTGAGGGCATTGATCACGTAGTCACGGTAGAACCAGACCTGCCGCATCTTGTCTTTCTCGTAACCGTCTGAATCGGCATAGCGCGCGGCATCCAGCCAGTGGCGGCCCCAGCGCTCACCATAATGCGGTGAGGAAAGCAACCTGTCGACCTGCTTTTCATACGCATTCTTTGACTTGTCTTTTAGAAAGGCATCCACCTCTTGCATAGTAGGAGGAAGCCCAACCAAGTCCAAAGACAGGCGCCGCAGCAGTGTGGTGCGATCTGTTTCCGCACTCGGCTTCAGCTTTTCCTGGTCCAGTCTGGCCAGCACAAAGGCATCGATTGCATTCTTTGCCCAAGCGGGGGCTGACACTTTTGGAAGAGCAGGCCGGACAGGCGCAACAAATGACCAGTGTTTTTTTACTTCAGCTCCTTTTGCGCCCACCTCGTCCGGCCACTTAGCTCCTGCATCAATCCACTGCTTTACTATGGCAATCTGCTCGACCGGCAAAGGCTTGCCACCCATGGGCATCCTGGCCTGATCGCCAAGGCCCGCGATACGAACATACAGCGGCGAATCCTCGGCGTGATTTGGCTTCACGCTAGGCCCAGACACTCCGCCCGTAAACGCCGTCGACTTGGCATCCAGCCGCAGCCCGCCCAGTTGTTGTCCCGCACCATGACAACCAAAGCAGGACTTCTTGAGAATCGGCTGCACGTCACGCTCAAAATCAACTTCCTGCGGCGGCACCGGTAGAGGGCTTTGTGCTTCGAATCCGAAGAGAACGAGCGCAAACAGTATCGAAATGGTAATTACAGATTTCACGGGCAACGTTAACCTTCCCTTAATTTATCGCATTCGAGACGATTGCTATCGTTGGGGTTATGAAACTCTGTCTACTCTTGGCGAGCGCGATGTGTTTGGCAGCCCAATCGCCCGTTGGCAATTACGAGGGGGAACTCCAGACACCATCAACAAAGCTCCGCATCGGTCTGACTATAACTGCAACCAAGGACGGTGGATACTCGAGCGAACTGATCTCCTTCAGTCAGGGAAATGCCAAGATGGCGGCAAGCAGCACTACAATCGAAGGAAAGTCGCTGAAGCTGGTGATTGCTACGGCCGGAGCCAGCTACGAAGGCACTTTCAGCGAAGATGACCAGAATATAACCGGCAAGTTTACCCAGGGGCTCCCCTTCGATCTTGTCTTCAAGCGTGTGGCTGAATTCGCCAAGCCCAAGCGGCCTCAGGAACCCAAGCCGCCCTTTCCTTACTTGAGCGAAGATGTCAGCTTTGCCGGGGCTACAGCCGAAATCCTGATGGCCGGCACGATCACAACCCCAAAGGGCGAAGGCAAATTCCCTGCCGTCATTTTGGTCTCCGGTTCTGGCCCACAGAATCGCGATGAAGAGCTGGTTGGCCACAAACCCTTTCTCGTTTGGGCAGACGCTCTTACCAAGGCTGGCTTCGCCGTTCTTCGTTATGACGACCGTGGCACATACAAGTCAACCGGAACATTCAAAGGGGCAACCACCCAGGACTTTGCCCTCGACACTGCCGGTGCAGTGACATACCTCAAAACCCGCAAAGACATCGACGCAAAGCGCATCGTCGTCATGGGTCATAGCGAAGGCGGGCTCATCGCTCCCATCGTGGCGGCCAAAGACTCTTCTCTAGCCGGCATTGTGTTGCTGGCTGGCCCAGGCGTCAGCGGCGAACGGATCATTGAAAAGCAAATCCCGGACATGGGCCGTGCCGCAGGCCTCAGCGAAGAACAGGTGAAACTCTCGACAGAAGGCGGGCTGCAGCGCGTCAGGCAGGAGATGGCCAAAGACGCCTGGCTTGCCAATTTCTGGACTTACGACCCCGCACCAGCACTTTCAAAGGTGCTTTGTCCGGTATTAGCCTTAAACGGCGAACTCGATAAGCAAGTCGACGCCACCGTGAATCTCGGAGCCATCGAAGCTGCTCTCAAGAAGGGCGGCAACAAGAGCTACACAGTGCGCGTGATCCCTAAGTTGAATCACCTCCTGCAAACCGCAACCAGCGGAGGCTCTCAGGAATATGGCCAGATCGAAGAAACAGTTGCGCCTGCCGCGCTGGAAGAAGTGACGCAGTGGCTCAAGAAACTACCGGCCATGAAATAAGCCCGGGCATCTGTCCGCGACGCAAGCTCGAATGCTGAGGGGGATCCTGCCTGGCAGGAAAATCGGTACGGTAATGGCCGCCACGTGATTCCTCACGCTTGAGAGCCGCCTTCGCCACGAGCCGTAATACTGTAGCCAGGTTTCGACGCTCATAGTCGCGACGATCTGGCTCGGCGATATTCAAGCGCCCTCCGTGATCGATAGCGTCAAGCACACGCGAAATACCGGCAGAATCGCGGGCGATGCCACAACCATCCCAAGCCATTTGCTGTAAAGCCTCCCTCGCTAGGCGTGGAAATTGCTCATCGCCAAAAGTACGGCCAGCCATGATTTGTGCAGCAGCTCCGAGCATTGCCTCACCAGAGCGGGCTCCAAAGACAACACCTTCAAGTAAAGAATTACTCGCCAGCCGATTCGCCCCGTGTACCCCCGTACAGGCAGCTTCACCAGCGGCAAAGAGACCAGGCACGCTCGTCTGCCCATGAAGGTCGGTGCGCACTCCACCCATGATGTAATGCGCTGCAGGATGCACGGGCGCTGGTTGCTTAGTCAGGTCAATGCCAAACCGGAAGCAGGTCTCGTAGATAGTCGGAAATCGATGGCGAATCCAGCCGGCATCTTTGTGGCTAAGATCGAGCAGGACATGCGTGGCATTGGTTGCCCGCATCTCGGCAATGATCGAGCGGCTGACGACATCACGAGGAGCCAACTCCTCCATCGCGTGGTAGCGCTGCATGAAGCGCTCGCCATTGATGTTTCGCAGAAGCGCCCCTTCACCCCGCAACGCCTCGCTCAAGAGGAATCGCGGCCGTCCGGGAATGAATAACGCAGTGGGGTGGAACTGGATGAACTCTACGTCGGCCACTTCCGCCCCCACCCGGTAAGCAATGCCGATGCCATCTCCAGTCGCAACTGTCGGGTTGGTAGTATTCAGAAACAGTTGCCCGGCTCCGCCGGTAGCAAGCAAAACTGCCCGTGCATGAATGTCGATTCTGCGACGCGTCTTCTGGTCGTAGGCTACAGCACCTGTCACAACTCCGTCATCCATCAACAGATCCGTCACTGCGGCAAAACTTTGAAAACTAAGGTTTTTCAGCGACACCGCCGTCTCGTAGAGAGTGCGTGCAATCTCTCTTCCGGTTGAGTCGCCACCTGCATGCAGAACGCGGCTACGGCTGTGCGCTCCCTCTCTCGCCATCAGAAACTGCCCGTTCTCTTTGTCGAAATTTGCACCCCAGCGCAGAAGCTCGTCAATTCTGCGTGGGCCTTCCTGAACAAGCGCCTCCACCGCCGGTTCGTAACAAAGTCCGTCCCCCGCCATTAATGTGTCTTGCAAATGAAGTGAAAAATTATCATCATCAGATAGAGCCACTGCAATGCCGCCTTGCGCGTATTCAGTTGAAGACTCTTCCAGCGTGTCCTTGGCAACAACGAGTACCGTTCCCTGCTCGGCCAAGGTGATCGCCGCCCTTAGCCCCGCCACACCCGCGCCCACGACCAGAAAGTCAAAGGACATATTTTCGTTATGAAGCAACGCGTTTTCCTATTCCTATTCTCAGTTGCCAGCCTGATGGCCCAAGTTCCAGACTACTTCCCTTTGGTGCCCGGCAGCACATGGGTATACAGGTCAGCAAACGGCGCAAGCCCGCTGACGCTCCGGTTGGGACAGCCAGCAGAACTCGGCGGGCAGACCTATCATCGTCTGGAAGGCTACGCAAACAGCCCAGTTTTGATTCGTCAAGGATCACAGGGGAACTTCTATCTATGGGATGAATCAGCCAGGACAGAAGCTCCTTTTTTGCTCTTCGACGGCAGCGAATTTCCGAGTGTAGCGCTTGGCTGCAAGCAGAAAGGGCGTTCTGAGGAGAAGGCCACAACGTACAAGGGGCCAGTGGGTACGTCTGAAACCGCACGAGTGATTCGATACTCAGGGGGCATTTGCGCTGATGCAGGGCTCACGCGAGAAGTCTTTGTGCCCTATCTCGGTATGGTGCAGCGAACAGAAATTTCGTTCATCGGCGAACGCACTCTCGACTTGGTCTACGCCCAGATCGGCGGCTTCACTTATGTCAAGGAAGCCGGTGTTAGCTTCGCCCTTAGCCTGACCGTAATTCCCAACCAGATTGCCGCCAAGCTCATCATGAACAACAACACGGATCGCGAGCTGCTGCTGCAATTCACTTCCGGCCAGATATACAATTTCGTGATCCGTAACGAACGGAATGAAGTAGTTTATGTTTGGAGCGCCGATAAACTTTTCACAGCAGCGCTGAGCCAACTCGCTGTGAAGGGCGAAGAAGTCTGGCAGGAAACTTTACCCACCAGAGGCCTCAATCCCGGGGTCTACTCTGTTGAAGGCTCGCTGGTCAATAGCGACGGCAAGAAGTTCTCCGCCACTGTCTCAATCAACTTGCCATAGCCTCTTTCAAGCTGATTCCCAGTTGATTTAAATGCTCCGGCGTAAGCTTGGCCCCGCCGGAGCGGATATAGAATACGTCCACGGCCCGTTGCCCTTCTGTGTGCAGAAGCACTGTATCAATCTCGCAGTTTTGTTGCGAAATAGTGCTGGCCAAATCATAGAGCAGGCCAGGACGATCTTGCGCCTGTAACTCCAGCAGTGTCGCTACCTTCGAAGTTTCGTTGTCAAATCGAACCACCGTATCGATCTGCATCCGGTAGCGCACCGTCGTCTTTGGCCGCCGCCTCAGGAGTTTTTCAGCGGTCTCCTTACCCAGAACAACGCGGCGGGTCGCTTCCCTCAGTTCGTCAATGATCGGCGGATTGAGTTCGAGACTGCGCATCGGATCTGAAAACACAAACAAATCCAGCACTTCCCCGCGGGCGTTTCCAAACGCCTCAGCCTTAAGAATGTTCATCCCAAAACTCGCAAGAGTACCGGCTAGATCAGCCAGCAGACGCGGCCGATCCTTCGTTACAACTGTTAATTGCCAGTCATCATGGCGGCGGCGCAAGTCACAAGACACGCCAATCTGCATTGCTGCCATCGAAAGTGCCAGATGATGCTGGCGCTCTGCGTCGCTGGTCCGGAACCAGTAACGGGTCGGGAAACCCTTCACGAAGTCAGCAAGCTCTCCTGCCAATGCCGCCGGTTCAGCGATGCGGTCATCCTCAAGCTCTTTGGTCAGCTCACGCTCGATCGCTGTATGCGCGTGCCAGAGCTGCGATCTTCTCCACGTCGTCATGGCACCTGGAAACACTGCACTTGAATCCGCAACTGTCAGCAGAGTGAGCATCGCCAGATATTCCTTGGTCTGCATCCGGTGCGCCGCCTGCCGTGCAACATCGGGGTCAGCCAGATCCCTGGTGCTGATCAAGGTGCCCAGAAACAGATGCTCCCCGATCAATTGCTGCACCACAGCGAGATCAGCAGCGGGCATCTCGATTCTGGCCCCGATTTCCGCAGCCATCTCTACCGCGCGAGCATCGTGATCTCCACCCATTCCCTTACCCGCGTCATGCAATAACAAGGCAAAGCGCAGCACTGCCCTGGTCTCGCAGTTCATCCAGAGTGCACCAAACTGTTGCTGCTCAAAGCCAAGAGCCTCCAGGTTCTCAAGCGCAATAATCGTATGCTCATCCACCGTGTAGCGGTGGTAGAAATCCCTCACCACAAGGCAGTCCACATGCTCCCATTCAGGCAACTGCGAACTCAAAAAACCCGTCTCGGCCATCAGCCGAAGTGCCATGGCCGCATGTGGTAATTCAAGAATGCCGCACCACTCCTTCCAGGTCCACTGTGGAACTGGAAGGATCCGCTTTTGAGTATCGCGAGCCAACTTCAAACCATGCCGCGCCTGAAAAGCAAAGAGTCTATGCGCCGCGGTGGGATCGTTATGAAATGCCGTTGGATGACGCAACAGAATCTGCTCTCGAGATACTGTAAATTCTTCGTTGGAGAGCCGTGAGCGAGACTCAAAAAAACTTCCCATGAGGCCCGGACGTCTATCAAGTACGCGCTCTTTGAGTTCGCGGCAGGCGGCATAGATCTTCCTGGCCTGACGGAAGTAGTCTCGCATCCAGGCCTCTGGATGCGGAGACAAAGCATCTTGTTCCGCAAACCGCAATACGTTTTGATCTCGCCCTGCGTGCTCATGTAGTGCCCATCGAATGGCAAACAGCACTTCGCTTTCCTGTGCCAAACCGGGTGTCTGATCGATTCCCAACTTGGCAAACCACCTCACCGCATTCAAGTCCCGCAGGCCTCCGCAGGTCTCCTTGATATCGGGTTCCAAATGCTGAATCGTATGCTGAAATCGCTCGTGGCGGCGATCCGTCATACGTGCCAATTCGGCAGCCAGATCTGGAGGCGGCTTTCGACAGATGTCGTCGCAACTCCTGGCCATCGCCGCATTTCCCACCAGCATCCTACGATCCAGCAGACTGATACTGAACTCCACATTGCCAGGGCTGATCCGTTTGCAATCGGCCACGCTATGCACGCTGTGGCTGGCACGGTAGCCCGTATCCCAGAGCTTGCGCAAAAACTCACTCAGTTCACCCTCAGAAAAGGTGCCGGGCTCTTCGAGAATCAGCAGGTCGATATCGGAGTGTGGGAACAGTTCTTCACGCCCGTAGCCCCCTACGGCAAGAACACAGCTTTTTTGCCGCTGAGCCTCAACTACTGACTCTTCCCAGGCGGTGCGCACAAATAGATCTGCTTCCCGCGTGCGTGCCTTCATCTTGGCGTCAGTTGGACCCATACCCAAATGTACCCGACTCCCCGTTAGAATTGAAATCAAAGCGTATGTACAAAATATCCTCCTTGGCGCCAGGCGCCCTATTGCTATCGACGATGGGCCTTTTCGCCTGGCAAAGCCAGCCCAAGTTACCCGCGCCTTTTCACACACCATCGGCAAACAATCGGCCAAGAACCGTAGAGCGCCCGGAAGGTGCAAAGCTGAACCTCCCGGCCGGTTTCGTGATTAAGGAATATGCGGGCGGCTTTCAGCGTCCGCGCTACATGATTCTTGGCCCCTCAAACGAAATCCTGCTCAGCGACTCGATGATCAATGGTTCAGTGTTTGTACTTACAGACAAGAACAAGGATGGCAAGCCGGAAGATCGCAAGGAAATCCTCAAAGGGCTGGATCGCCCCTACGGCCTTTTGATCCTGAAGGACTATCTCTACGTCGGTGAAACTACTTCGGTCAAGCGCTACAAATACAACAGCAAGACTTCCGCCGTAGGCCTTGGCGAGGAGATCCTCAACATGAAAGATTTCAACGCCGGTCATTGGACACGCAGCCTCACCTCAGACCGTAAAGGCGAAAATATCTTCGTTGGCGTGGGGTCTCGGTCAAACGTTGACGCGGACGAACCGGAGATGCGCGCCGCCATCCTCAAAATCAGCCCCGAGGGCAAGTCAAAAGAAATTTATGCAGCCGGCACGCGCAATCCCATCGGCCTTCACATGATGCCCAATAGCGATCAGCTTTGGGCCGCAGTTCAGGAGCGTGACGGTCTCGGGGACGACCTCGTTCCCGACTACTTCACCAGCATCAAGCAGGGTGGCTTTTATGGCTGGCCCTACGCCTACATTGGCCCCAATGAAGATCCGCGGCGCAAGGGCGAAAAGCCTGAGTTGGTGGCCAAAACCATCACGCCAGACTTGCCCCTTGGCGCTCATGTCGCCGTTCTCGACTTCCTGTTCTATACCGGCAAACAGTTCCCTAGCGAGTATCAGGGAGGTGCATTCATCGCCCAGCATGGCTCCTGGAATCGTTCTCGTCGCGTTGGCTATAACGTTATGTTCGTGCCCTTCAAAAACGGCAAGCCTTCAGGGACTCCCAAGGAATTTCTGCAAGGCTGGATGATGGATCCAGACAAGACCGACGTTTGGGGCCGTCCTGTCGGCCTGCTCCAATTACCTGATGGCAGCCTGCTTCTCACCGACGACGTAGGAAACAAGATTTGGCACGTTTCGTACAAAGGCTAGCCTTGCTCTGCCTGCCCTTGCTTGGGCAACAGACGCAGTTCTCTCACAAGGAGGCACTCGAGAAAAAGCTCGAGTGCCTTACCTGCCATGCTCAACAAAAACAATCCACCAGCCTGAGCGCCAAACATAAAGGCAAAATACTAAAAGATTTCAGCCACTTGCAGCACTTGAGCTTTGGCAATATCGCCCCGGTCATCGCCAATGCCATCGATCAAAAGCAGTACCTTGGTTCGCCCAACAAAATCGACCATCTCAAGCTGCGAGCCGAACTCATCACTCAAAATCCCTGCCAGGCCTGCCATCGTGGCCTGCAGACTGCACAGGGGATACTCACGAAAGAAAACTTTCCACATATGGAAGATTGCCTCGTCTGCCATAACAAGGTGGACGCTCCATTTAGTTGCACACAGTGCCACGCCCCCGCCATGAACCTCAAGCCCCCCAACCACGCGCCAGACTTTCTAGACAGACACACCAGCGGCAAGTTGAATCTCGACAAGACCACTTGCGCTTCCTGCCACGGTAGGCGTTTCACCTGCCTGGGTTGTCATTAGCCCAATGCAGACCCTACTTTTTGTCCTTGGCACAAGACCTGAAGCCATCAAGCTCAGTCCGTTGATCCTCCACTTTCACAAGCATCCGCAAGACTTTAAGGTTCACCTCTGTCTCACCGGGCAGCACCGCGAGATTGTACATCAAGCGCTTTCTGTTTTCGGCCTCAAGCCAGACACAGACCTGAATCTGATGCGTACCGGGCAGACGCTTTTTCAGTCCACATCGCGAATCCTCAGCGCGCTTGAGGCCGTCTTTACCGAAGTCAAGCCAGACCTCACGGTGGTTCAAGGCGACACTACGACCACACTCTGCGGCGCACTGGCATCGTTCTATTCAGGTGTTCCTATCGCACACGTTGAGGCGGGCTTGCGTACTTGGGATATCGACAAACCCTTCCCTGAAGAGGCCAATCGCCAAATGGTCGGACGGCTCACACGATTACACCTTGCGGCTACACCTTGGGCTGCTGACAATTTGAGAAGAGAGGGCGTTGCCGAATCTGCTATTGCGATCACCGGCAACACAGGCATCGACGCGCTGCTTCAAGCTGCGGCAACGCTTCCTGAATTCGACTGGCCCTTTCTCAATGCAGGCCGCAAGTTGATCCTCGTCACGGGTCATCGCCGGGAAAATTTTGGCAGTGGTTTTGATCGCTTCTGTCGCGCCCTCCATCGATTGGCCATGCGTGAGGATGTGCAGATCGTTTACCCGGTCCATCCCAACCCCAACGTTCGCGGGCCAGTAGAAGCTGCGCTCGGCAGTCTCTCAAATGTCCACCTGATCGCTCCGCAAGACTATCTGCCTTTCGTCGATCTGATGCGCCGCAGCTACTTCATCGTCACAGATTCAGGCGGAGTTCAGGAAGAAGGTCCCTCTTTGGGCAAACCGATCCTCGTCAGTCGCGAGGTCACCGAGCGGCCAGAAGCCGTCGAGGCAGGCACGGTGCGCCTGGTCGGAACGGACGAAGCCAAGATTGTTGGCGAAGCGACGATTCTGCTCGACAACCCCGAAGAATATGCCAGGCGATCCCGCATCCACAATCCTTACGGCGACGGCCAAGCCTGCCCACGCATCGAAAAGGCGGTTCGGGCGTACTTCGAGTCCCGGTAGAGATCAGCACTCGCACTCACCACGGAGTCTTGATCTTCTTCGATCATGGCGTCCGCTAAGATCGAGAAGTGGAACAAACCGGGTTGGAGTGGCAGCCTTGGCAGCCAGAAAAATTCAGTGTCAAGCAGATCACTGCCAAGCTCAAGCGTATGTTGCGCGACGGCTTTTCAAACCTATATGTCACCGGAGAAGTATCCGCGCTCAAGGCCGCAACCAGCGGCCATCTCTACTTCAATCTCAAAGAAGAAGATGCAGTTCTTTCTTGCGTGATGTACCGGCAGAGCGCACGTCTGCTCAAATTCCAATTGCGCGACGGCCTGATGCTTCAGGTGCGCGGTTCAATCGATCTTTATGAGCCGCGCGGTGCCTATCAGTTGCTTGTTGAATCCGCCGAGCCAATCGGCATCGGTGCCCTGCAAAAAGCTTTTGAGGACCTCAAAAAGAAACTTGCTGCCGAAGGCCTCTTCGAAGCGGGGCGTAAGCGTCTGCTGCCCAAGTATCCCCGCCGCATTGGCATCGTAACCTCACCGACGGGTGCCGTGATTCAGGACATGCTGAACATCTTCGAGCGCCGCAGCCGCGGTCTTGAGATCCGGATCTATCCAGCACTGGTGCAAGGCAATGGCAGCATAGAACAGATTTGCGCGGGGTTGAACTACTTCAGCGAAAGCGGCTGGCCTGACGTTGTGATCATTGCCCGTGGCGGCGGTGCACTAGAAGATCTCTGGAGCTTCAACGATGAAGCAGTTGCCCGGGCCATCGTCGCCTCTTCTGTCCCTGTTGTCTCAGCCGTCGGCCACGAAACAGACTTCACCATTGCCGACTTTGTGGCGGATCTGCGCGCGCCTACTCCTTCCGCGGCCGCTGAAATCATTGCACCTGATGTTGGGGCACTGCTTGAAAGGCTTGAGAGTCTTGAGCGGGCAATGAGCAGAAGCATCCGTCACGCCATCGGCACAAGACGGGAGAGTGTGTTTCGTAATGGAGTTGACCGGGCTCAGGCCCTGATCCAGCGCCGGCTCAATCGCATTGCCCAGCAAATTGACGAAGCAGATTCACGGATGGATGGCCTGCTCAAAGTACGCGTCTGGAAATTGAAGTTGCAATACCAACAATCCACCCTCGACCTCTTCGCCTTAGACCGCCGCCTCATCTTCATGCAGCGCCGGGAGGCAATTACGCGCATGCAGACCGCCATGCGCGAGCGCATGCAAGTGCTCCTCAACCAGTACGCCCTCCGGCAGAAATCTTTAGCCGGGCAGCTACAGCAGCTCAACCCCACCAGCATCCTCGGACGCGGTTTCGCCATTGTATTTACAGGCTCAGGCAAGATCCTATCCGACCCAAATGACGTCAATACCGGTGATCCGCTCACCCTCCGCCTCGCAAAAGGCAGCCTCCCAGCCACAGCCGGAGACGTCCCTCAGCCGCCTCGCAAAAAGGCGAAAATGCGGTCGTAACGGCGATACAAAATCCTTCATCCCGTTGATCGCCCCTTTCAGTTTCTTCCGAGAGGCTCAGTGCCTTCATTCAATATCTTCAAATACTCTTCGTAGGCAAAGAGACGATCTCGTTGCTTGCCGGTGATCTCTTTCAAGATTCCAAGACTTCTCATATGCTCTACGGCGCTGGCTACGGTCGGATACGAGATACCGGTCGCTTGCACTGCTCTGGAAATTGAAAAGATCGGACGAGTTTGCATGTACTGATGGATACGCAAAACGGAAGCGGACAGACGCCCCAAATCTTCGATCTTCTTGCGGTCAACTTCCAACATCGCGATCATTCGTCGAGCGGCGCTGGCTGCCTGCTCTGCCGTGTCCCGCACCCCCCGAAGAAAGAACTCAAGCCAGGATTCCCAGTCTCCGGTAACGCGCACCCGGGTCAGAAGATCGTAGTAGGACTGTCGGTTTGCTTTGAAAAAGAGGCTTAGATAAAGTATTGGATCCTTCAGTGCCCCGTTGGTGCAGAGCAAAAAAGTGATCAGCAATCGACCGAGACGACCATTTCCATCCAGGAAGGGATGGATGGTTTCAAACTGAACGTGCACCAGACCCACCCGAATGAGATGCGGCAGCTCCTGCCGCTCGTCATGAAGGAACAACTCCAGCTCGCCCATCAATTCCATCACTTTGTCAGGCGGTGGTGGCGCAAAAAAAGCATTGCCAGGCCGAGTTCCGCCGATCCAATTTTGACTTCTTCGGAATTCACCGGGAGGCTTGTCATTGCCTCTGCCGTCAGCGAGCAGCACTGAATGAATTTCACAGATCAGCCTGAGAGAAAGAGGAAATCCCGATCTAATGCGCTCCATCCCATAATTCAGAGCCGCGACATAGTTCGATACCTCTTCAACATCTTCGAGTGGTACCCCTGGGGCTGCCTCATTCTCGTACAGCAGCAGATCCGATAACGATGACTGCGTTCCCTCGATTTGAGATGAGAGTACAGCTTCTTTGCGCACGTATGCGTAAATGAACAACGAAAGGTCCGGCAGCACGGAGGCTAATCCATCCAGACGACCTAGAGCTTGGTTGGCTTGCTCTAAAAGAATCTGTAGCTTGTCAAGTTGAACTGGAGGGAGGGGTGGCAGAGCTGGGGGCAAGTAGGCTCGAACGGTTTCGTCGCCAAACTTGGTGACGGAGTACTTTCCGAGTCTCTTAGGGTCAGCATTTGGAGCCACTATGAAAGGAACCTTTAATAAGCGCAGACGCTATTAAAGAATAGCCGAGTTTGCTTTAATAAGCTAGGCTGCCATGGCTCAATCCCTTATTCCAGCCGGTAGTTCGACGCTTCCTTCGTGATAATCACATCATGCACATGACTCTCGCGCAGCCCTGCCGGGCTCACACGCAAAAACTTAGCCTTGTCCTGCAACTCGCGAATCGTTCCTGCACCGCAATAGCCCATACCTGCCCGCAGCCCGCCCACAAGCTGGAATACCAGATCACCTAGCGGCCCTTTACTCGCCACTCGGCCCTCAATGCCTTCTGGCACCAGCTTGCCCGCGCCTTCCTGGCCATAGCGCTCGCTTGAACCCTGAGCCATCGCGCCTTGTGAACCCATGCCGCGGTAAGTCTTGAACGTGCGGCCCTGAAACAGTATCGTCTCGCCCGGGCTCTCGTCGGTTCCAGCGAAGAGACTACCGATCATGACGCAGTCCGCACCCGCCGCAATCGCCTTGGTCACATCGCCAGAGAACTTGATCCCACCGTCGCTGATCAAGGGCACACCTGCTGGCCGCGTCGCCTTGGCGCACTCGGCGATCGCCGTAATCTGCGGAACACCCGCGCCGCTCACAACGCGTGTCGTGCAAATCGATCCCGGCCCAATACCAACCTTGATCCCATCTGCCCCAAGCTCGATCAAATCCCGGGCACCTTCGTAAGTAGCCACATTACCGACAACTACCTGGATATGAGGCATCGCTTCCTTAATCTTCTTAAGCGCAGCCATTACGCCCTCAGAGTGCCCGTGTGCGCTATCAATGACCAGCACGTCCACTTTGGCACCCACCAACGCTTTGGCGCGATCAAAGCAATCCTTGCCTGCCCCAACGGCACCAGCCACGCGCAATCGCCCCTGGTCATCCTTGGCGCTATGCGGGTACTTGATCTTTTTCTGAATGTCCTTAACCGTGATCAGGCCCTTCAACGTGTATTCGTCATCCACCACAAGCAGCTTCTCGACGCGATGCTTGTGCAGAATCAGCTCTGCTTCCTCAAGCGTCGTACCGACAGCAACCGTGATGAGATTGTCCTTGGTCATCAGGTCTTTGATCGGCAGGTCGAATCGCGTCTCAAACCGCAGATCGCGATTGGTCAGAATGCCAACCAGCTTGCCGTGCTTGGTAACGGGCACTCCGCTGATCCGGTAGCGCCGCATCAGGTCAAGGGCATCCTGGATTCGTTGATCCGGGTCAATAGTGACGGGGTCTACAATCATCCCGCTCTCACTGCGTTTCACCTTATCTACTTCTTCGGCTTGCAGGTCAATGGAGAGATTCTTGTGAATCACCCCCATCCCGCCTTGCTGTGCAAGTGCAATCGCCAGGTGGCTCTCCGTGACGGTATCCATCGCCGAACTCACCAGTGGAATGTTGATGCTCATCTTCCGGGTAAAGTTCGATTTGGTTTCCACTTGCGCGGGCAAAACGGAGCTGCGCGCAGGCACGAGGAGTACGTCGTCGAATGTCAGGCCTTCGGCTATGAACTCTGGAATCATTTTGTACATGGTACGACAATCGCGGCGAAGGTCCAAGCCTATTAAATAGGCCACAAAATGCTAAAATAGAAGGCCGGATACCTATGATTTCTGCAACACAAATTCGCACTGGCATGGTCATCAAGTTCAACAACGACCTTTATTCCGTCTTCACGATGACCCACCGTACGCCAGGCAACCTGCGCGGTTTCGTGCAAGTCAAGATGCGCAACCTGCGCAGCGGCTCCATGAACGAGCACCGCTTCGCTTCAGAAGACAAGGTTGAAAAAGCCATGATGGACGAGCAGAAGATGGAGTTCATGTATAAAGACGCCGAATACTTCTACTTTATGAATACCGAGAACTACGAACAAGTTCAGCTCTCGTCAGACTTCGTCGGAGACTCTGCCAACTACATGATTGACAATCTGCCTGTGACAGTCACTTTCTATGAAGGCAAGCCTATCAGTGTAGAACCACCACCCACTGTGGATCTCAGGATTGTAGAGACAGAGCCCGGCCTCAAGGGCGCAAGCGTTTCTAACGTCGGCAAGCTGGCAACACTAGAAACGGGTCTTGTCGTGTCAGTGCCGCAGTTTATCGAACAAGGCGAAAGAATCCGCGTCAACACGGCTGAAGCTACCTATATGGAGCGCGCGTAGCCCTCAAGAATTGCGGACAGTGTCTCGTCGTCTTCTGGCAGCACGGTTCGCAAATCGATCAACACCTGGTCTTTTTCAATTCGCGCCACAACCGCTGGGTTGCTGGCGCGAAGTTGTTTTTCAAGCTGGCGTGCCGCACCCGGCATCACTATAAGCCAGGTAGGGATGCTCTGATCAGGCGTGGATCCCCCGCCGAGAACACTTTGCCCGGCGCTCACGCTGGCACCGGAAATTCGCTTTGCCATTGCCCGCGCACGAGCCTCGATCTGGTCCAGCGGCAACATCAACATCCGCAATCCAGGCAAGCTCAAGTAGTCGCCCACAACCAGCGCGCGCAGTGAATCCGATAGCGCCTGCACTGCCAGCTTGTCGAGTCGCAAGGCCCGGTACATCGGATGCCGGCGAATCCGCGCCACCAGTTCAGCGTCTCCGGCAATAATCCCGGCCTGCGGCCCCCCAAGCAATTTATCGCAAGAGAATGAGACCAGATTGACCCCTGCCTGCAGACTGTCCCGAACCAACGGCTCATCGACGCCATAAGGTTTGAGGTCCATCAGGCAACCACTGCCCAGATCCTCATAAAGCGGCAACGACCGCGCGCGTGCAAGCTCAGCCAACTCTTTGAGCGTTGGCTTGCCGACAAAACCAGACTGATGAAAGTTGCTCGGATGAACACGCATCAGCATCTTTGTAGATTCAGAAATCGCACGCGCATAATCGTCGAGATTCGTGCGATTGGTTGCCCCTACTTCCTTGAGGCGAGCCCCGCTCTGCTCCATGATGTCGGGGATGCGAAAGCCATCTCCGATCTCTACCAACTCGCTCCGGCTCACAACCACCTCTCCGCCCTCGGCCAGCGTCTTCAGCACCAGATAAGTGGCCGCCGCATTGTTATTGACTGCAATCGCAGCCACCCCCAGCAACTCGGTCAATAGCGGAACGAAGTGATCATCTCGCTTGCCCCGCTTACCCGTAGCCAGATCGTACTCGAGATTTGCATAGCCAGATACTGGCTCAAACGGGCGCAAAGGTGCACGCCCCAAATTTGTATGCAGCACAACCCCCGTGGCATTGATCACTCGACGCAATGAGGCAGTGCTCAAGACAGTGACGCGCCTTTCGATCTCTGGCTCAATCTCACTCACCGGCAATTCCAACTCCCGCACGGCCTGCAAAACAGAGCGCACAACCGAAAGAAGCCGCTCCCGAGCGATGTGAGGAAACTGCGGCACTACACTTCGTAGCAGCACATCCACCGATGGAATTGCCGCCCTGTCCACTATTTGCCCACCATGGGGAAGAGCCTCCGCAATGTCTCCTCGTTCGGCTGCGATCCGTACTCGCTCACCTCGAACGCTTCCGCATATTGAATCGCTGCTCCGCGTTCTTTGCCGTACCACTTCTCAAGCGCTGCCCTTACAGCAGGCGTAATCGGACGCGACATTCGCTTGCGCAACCAGTCTTTGCGCTCAGACACTCCAGCCGGCACCTGATCCAGGTACCCTTCAATCCACGGCAACCATTCGTAGAACTGACTAACATGCGAATCAAGCGCATCCACCTTCTTATCGAAAACATCCGTGATGTCGATGGCGACGTCAGGACGGAACGGGTTCGGCGTCTTGAAGCGATCCTGGAAGTGCAAGAAGACTGGATTCTTCTTGAGCGGTGGTGTATCGGAAGCGACGTTCGGCACCATCACCATATACGCGGCATCCTGCAACAACACTCCCGTATTGCGATGGTCAGGATGATAATCGTTCGTCCGCGGAGAGATCACGACATCGGCCTGCCATTGCCGAATGCGTCGAATTATCTGCAACCTCACTTCCAGAGTCGGCAGCAATTCGCCATCATGATTGTCCAGCACTTCATACTCGATCCCTAGCCTGCGGCCAGACTCCGTAGCCTCAGCGCGGCGGCGCTTGGCGAGTGCACCACCACCGCTCGATTGATGCCCAGCATCTCCATTGGTAACGGAAACAAATTTTACTTTGTGTCCCATCGCGGTCAGCTTGGCAGCAAGGCCACTGGCCCCGATATCGCAGTCGTCTGGGTGCGCGCCAAACGCAATCACACGAAGTTGGGCAGACAGGCTAAGCCCGGCTAGAAGAAGAACTGAAAGCAGTCTCATAGAAGACTATTCTATGTGGCCTTTGGATTCTGCGGCGCTGGCTGTCTCTTGCAATTCACGCAGCTTGAAGCCCGTCACTGACAGTGCCACCAGGCCGGCAATTAATAGCGGCAACGTCACAATTCCCCATACGATCAAGCTGAAGCGCTTCGCAACATTTTCATCAACACCAAAGAAGACTAGCGACAGCACAATCAATCCCTGATAGACACCCAGGTTGCCCGGCGCTCCCGGCACTACCGTACCCAGCCTGACAATAACGTTGATCACTGCGGCATCCAGGATCGAAAATCCCGTCAGCCCATATGCTTTCAACACGCAGTAAATCGGAATCGTCATCGACAGCAAGTGAGGCAGGCTGGCCGCCCAGGATTGAAAGAAACTACGTGAGCCACCCATGGCCTGCAAGTCTTCGATGAAGACCTTTGCCTTGTCGCCCCACTTCCAGTGCGCGGCCAGTTCTTTGGCTTTTTTCTGGAATGCAATGATGAATCCAAGCGCCGCCGCAAGCAACCCGACCACCAAAATCAGCGCATAGCCGCCATCGCGGACCCGCCGCGGCAAGTCCACAAATTGAACCACAATACTTAAATAGAGCACCAGCCAGATGCCGTCGAAGATGCGTTCAATCGCGATACTGGAGAGCACCACGCTAAATGGCAAATGTCCCCACCGTGACTGCAAGTAGCAGCGAATGATCTCCCCAGTGCGAAACGGCAAGACCTCGTTGGCATAAAGTCCAACATAGATCGCGCGGACGCTGCGCATGATTGGGATGTCAGAAATCGGGCGAAGCAAGATGGTCCAGCGCCATCCCTGCAGGACGTAAACCATGATGTCGCTGACAACTGCCAGCGCCACCCATCCCCAATGCATCTGCTTGATCTCGGCCCAGATCTCGGCCAGCTTGACATCGTGTAACACCCAAATCAGAACACCCAGTGATGCTGCGTTTGTCACAACAAGCAGGAGAATGCCCCGCCAGCCAAGCCTCTGGCTCATGGATGGAACACTCTTGTTCGTTACGGCTATTGGTTCCAATCCTCCATCATAGCTATGAAGCGCGTTTCGATTGCATTTCAGAGATCGCCATGAATAGGAGCAGATCATAGGCGAGGTGAAACAACAGCAGATGGCGGTAAGTCTCGCAAGCATCCGCCAGAGAAGCCGCCGCAAATTCATATCCGCCAATTGCAAGAACCGCGTAGAGCAGAGGCCGCCGGCCAATCACCCAAGCTGCAGCGGGAACTAGCAAAAACAAGTGCCACGGAGCTATTCGAAAGAGCCAACTCTTTAGCGCACTATACCAGCCAAAGGCAGTTGACAAACTGCAAAAGGCTTTGCCTGTAGAACGCTCATAGTTGCCCAAATTTACTGCGCGAATCTGCGGGGCCTCTATCGTCAAATCAGACCACATCACTTTGGCGGCAACTGCAGGATGGCTCGCGTAGTAAATCAGCGCGTTGCCGTATCCGCCCTTGGGGTAGAAGCTCTTCAGCCAGGCACTCTTCTGGGCAGGGCTGTCAGCCATAAAGGCGTGCGTGCCCAGCAGCCGATGATCTTCGGGCCGAATCTCCAGGGCATCCAGTGCCCCCGGGTCGATCAGCCCAAGCTTGAAGAAAGCCAGGTTGTAGTAGGCAGTTGCCTTGTATTCCGCTTTGGTCTGACTCAACATGAAGCTGCCCCCGGCCAGCAATACCAGCGCCGCAGGTATCAGTTTGCTCTTCTTTTCAAGAAGCAGCAACAAGGACAGCAGGATAGCCAGAGGGGCATGAGGCACCTTCGCCAGCGCAAAGCCAAAGGCTGCGAGCGTCAGCACCCAAGGGCGGTCAGCCCACCAGGCGGCAAATAACAACAAGAGGAAAACGATGCTTGCCGCATCAAAATAGAAACTCTGAAAGTAGGTCACATAGGCAGCGTCGGTGAAGGCAAGAATCGCAAACAGGTTGGCCGCGATGCGCTTCTGAATCAGCAGCCAGACAGCTCCTCCAAAGATCAGTACATGGATCAGTCCAAGCCAGCGAATGTCGAATGGCTTCGTTTGGTTCAACCATAAAGCCGCCTGCGTGAGCCAGACTTCTATACCCCAATAAGGGCTCACCCACAGCGCATTCGGTTCGTTTCGCCAAAGCCGGTGAAAAAAATGAAAGGTGGGTTGCGGCCCTGGGTCCGCTGGTGTGAGGGCAAAGCGCCCCGCTACTTTTGCGAAGTCGCCATTGTCGGCTAGACCCAGGTAGGGGGGCACCCAAAGCTGCCAGGCAACCGGGATGAGAAAGAGGCAGAGCCAAAGGATTCTGCTACGCAGGGACATAGTTGTTCTAATTTCAAAGAGTGACACAAGCGCGAGTGATCCTATTGATCGGAATTCCAGGCTCGGGAAAATCTACCTGGGCGCGAGCTCACGGCGGCACAATTCTGAGTTCTGATGATATGCGATTGCTGCTCAGCGGTGACGAGACAAATCAGACCATTCATGGCAAGGTGTTTGGTGCTATTCGCCACCTTCTGCGCACGCGGCTTGAGATCGGCTCAACCCCCACCATTATTGATGCCACCAATCTGCGACGTCGCGACCGCAAACCCTGGCTCCGCCTTATTGCCAAATACGGCGCTTTGGGCGAAGCCGTCCATTTTGACGTGCCGGTCGACTTAGCTTTAAAGCGCAATCGAGAGAGGTCCCGGATTGTCCCTGAAGAGGTGATTCACGAAATGTTTCTGAGGCTGCAACCGCCAGCCTTCGAAGAGGGCTTCGCCAAAATCACGACCATTTCCGCGTAGCCCAGAGCCACAGCAGAATTGGCACCAGGGTCAGCAGAGCGACATAAATGGCAACCTGTTGTGCGGGCATCCCCCGATCAATTGCTTCACCAGACAGGAAACTCGAAATCGAAATCGAAGTCATCATAAGCGCAAATTCTGCGCTGGTCACTCTGCCGCGAAAGCGATCTTCACTCAGCGTCTGTACCAGGGTTGACGAAAACACATAGTTCATTGATGTTCCTGCGTGGCCAACCATTACAGCCAAGGCAGCCAAGAGGAGGCTTGGGGCTAAACCCAAGCCGAAGTATCCAACGCAAGCGATGGCAAAGCCGAGGGTGATTCCCCAGCGCAATCGCGACAACTGCATGGTCGCCAGTGGTGCACCCAGCATAGGCCCGATGAAGCTGCCAATCCCTCGCGCGCCCATCAGCGTGCTCATCCCCATCATCCCCGCCTGACTCGAATTAAGGCCCCATCCATCAAGGCGAAACTGCCCTTCTCCAAGTACGGGCAGCAACACCCAATTTGCTCCGATTAGCCCAATTCCACCCTTGATCAGCAAGATCGGCTTCAGCCGCTCATGCCGGCGGATGTAACGCCAGCCCTCGAGAATTGGAGAAAAATCGAATAACTCCCGCACGCGCAAAGGCCCCTGGCGATCCACATGCGTCTCGTCAAATTGCACCTTCGTAAGCAGCCAGGCTGAAACCAAAAACGTGAATGCGTTGATCACAAATACGGAATTGCGCCCAAAGCTTGCGGCAACTAATCCGCCGAGCGCCGAGCCCAGAAAGAAGTTCATAGCCCAGGTAGTTGAGCCAAGAGCATTGGCGACCAAAGTCTCTCTTTCGCCACGGCACAAGTTAGGCATCAGGCTCGACCGGCCCGGCTCAAAGAAAGCCCACATCACGGTCTCAAGAAACATCAGTACATAGATAAGCCAAATACGGTCAGCGGATTGGGCGAAGATCATCGACCCAACAATGAAAAAGCGTGCGATATCGGCGAAGATCATGACTTGCCTGCGACGCATACGATCATTCACCACGCCAGCCATCGGAGATACCAACACTTGAGGGAAGACCATGGCCACGGTGGCAAACCCCACACTGCGAGCACTGCCAGTCAGCTCAAGCAAGAGACTATAAATCGCGACGGCATAGAACCAGTCGCCCATCTCGGAGATCACTTGAGCCAGCCACAAAAACCGCACATTGCGATTCGTTCGCAGCAGTGTCCCGTAAGCTTTAAGCGAGATCGCGTTCCCTTCCATAAGGAATCAGTTGCTGTAGACGCCCATACGCTGCTTGGTCAGGTGAACAGTCTGCCCGGCAATCGGCGCCACGCGAGCCCGGCCTTCTTCAAGCACCCCGGCAAGATATCCAGGATCAGCCGTGATTTGTGCATAGCGTTGCTGAATCGGCTCCAGGTGGCTCACCACCATCTCGGCGACGGTCTTCTTCAGGTCCCCATAGCGCATACCGCAGAACTTGCCTTTCATCTCATCGTTGCCAGCTTCACTGAATGCCTGATAAATCGCCAGCAAATTCTGGACACCCGGCCCCATCGTTTCGAAATCCACATGCGGATTGGAATCGGTAGTGGCCCGGTTGAACTTTTTGCGAATCAAATCAGGGGGGTCGAGCAGGGCAATTGCATGGCCACTGCCCGGGGCCGATTTACTCATTTTCTTGTCAGGCTCATCCAGGCCCATTACGCGCGCACCCACCGCCGGCAGCTTGGTTTCGGGCATCACAAAGGTCTGCCCGTAAAGTGAGTTGAAGCGTTGGGCAATATCCCGGGCTAATTCGAGATGCTGGCTCTGGTCATCCCCTACTGGGACCACAGATGCCTGATAGAGCAGAATGTCCGCAGCCATAAGCACTGGATACTGCATCAAGCCGGCGAGGGTCGATTCCTGCCCGGCAGCCTTCGATTTATACTGTGTCATCCGCTCAAGCCAACTGATCGGAGTGATACAGGTAAGCAGCCAGGACAGCTCTGCGTGCCCAGGAACAGTAGACTGTGCCATCACCGTGGAATGCTTCGGATCGATGCCGCAAGCCAGGAAGAGACCGGCGATCTCAAGGATCTTCCGTTTTAATTCCTCCGGCGATTGGTAGACTGTAATCGCGTGCAAATCCACAATACAGAAGATGCTCTCGTAGTCGTACTGAATCTTCGTCCAGTTTTTGAGCGCACCTAGATAGTTGCCGATGTGCAGGTTCCCGGTGGGCTGCACACCCGATAAGACCCTCTTTTTCATGTCGAATTCTAATTCTCTCACTGAATCCCCGTCGCAGACCTTTCGAATCGAAAAGCTTGTGTATGGCGGCGCTGGCCTCGCCCGTCACGAAGGCCGTGTTTACTTGCTCCCCAAGGTGGTGCCCGGTGATCTCGTCGAGGCTAGCACCAAGAAGAGCAAGTCGAATTTCATCGATGCCCGCGTCGATCAAATCATTGAAGCCTCGCCAGACCGCGTCGAGCCGCCCTGCCGTCACTTTGAAAAGTGCGGCGGTTGCCAGTACCAACAACTTTCTTATGAGCAGCAGCTTCACTGGAAGCGGGAGATCCTGCGCGAACTCTTCGACCGCGCCAAGCTCAAGCTGGATCGCGAGATCCAGACCGTTCACGACGAGCCGCTGGGCTACCGCAATCGCACACAGTTCCACTTCCACGATGGCAAGGTCGGCTTTCTTGAAGTTGCCAGCCACAAGCTGGTGCCAGTCGATCAGTGCCCGGTCTCGTCGCCAAAAATCAACGAAGTACTGGGTGTGCTCAACCTGATCGCCAAAGACCACCGCTTCCCCAAGTTTCTGAAGTCGCTCGAAGTCTTCACTAATGAAAGCGATGTTCAATTCAATGTCGTCGACACAAATGCGCCAATCGCCAAGCACTTCTTTGAATGGTTGGAGCATGAGATCCCTGGTGCCAAGTCGGGGGCGATCACTTACCCAGGGGCCGGCTATGACTGGAAGGTGAGCTACCGCAGCTTCTTCCAAGTCAATCGCCATCTCGTCGATGCCCTTACCGATCTCACTGTTCGAAACCTCAGTGGCGCGCACGCTCTCGATCTCTATGCCGGCGTTGGCCTTTTTAGCCTGCCGCTCGCCAAGTCTTTCGAGCGCGTTACGGCTGTTGAATCAGGCAAGGTCGCCATGTTCGACTTACAAGCAAACTCGAAGACCTACAAGGTTGAGAACATCCGCATCGCCCAGGCAAATGTGGATTCCTTCCTAAGCGACTTGACCGAGAAGCCAGATGTCATAATCGCTGATCCGCCGCGCAGCGGCCTGGGCAAGGTGGCGGCAGAGCAACTTGCGCGGATCCAGTCTCCTGAACTCCGCCTCGTCTCGTGCGACCCCTCAACGCTGGTTCGCGATCTCGCGGTGCTGATGGCTGCGGGCTATCACGTGGATGAGATGGTGCTGATCGATCTCTTCCCGCAAACCTTCCACATCGAAACCGTTACGAAGCTTCGACTGGGTTAAGACTGGTCGACTGCGGTGAGGCGCCGCCCCGTGAAAAATACTCACGGACACCTTTGCGCAAGAACAACTCAACCAGATTCAGTAGAATCGCAAGGCCGATCAACAACGGCCAAAGCGCAAGCGAAGTCTCGATCTGTCTGCCGCCGCCTCTGAAGATATCCGCCGCCTTGGGTTCGGACAATCCACCACTGAAGCTGGAGATTTGCCTGAGCAGTTCTGGATTGCTGCCGTAGTCGACCACTTCAGTTTCCTGCCGGTAGAAACCGACTTCAGGAAAGAGTCGCGTTGTCTCAGCGGGACGCACGCGGAACAACCCGGTTCTATCGCCGATCAGAATGCGGCCTCGATAAACACCTGCCGCCACCTTCTGCACTAAGACAGCCTGTTGAAATCCATTTGCTCCAAAAGCGAACAACGCAGGCAACTTCGCGTTGGAATCCTCACCCGAAGCCAGCCGGTAGGTCACTTCCAGCTCACGGTTTGTCGGGTCGAAGGTGAGCGAAGAATCCTCCGTCTCTGAGTGCGGTAACAGATCTCGCAACACGTTGCCCCAGAAGCGGTCAAAGCCAGCCCAAGCCAACCAATTTTCAGCCCAGCGGCTCTTGGCGTCAGAGGTGAACACCGTCACGCGTCCCAGGCCGTACTGCCATCGGGCTAGTAGAGGATCTTTTGTATTTGCCTTTTCTCCCGGCACTGTCAGCAGCAAGTCCGCCGAGGGCTTCGACTCATACTTCACATAGCCCTTCAGATTCGGAGCCTTGTCGATTCCCGTGCCCTCGAGAATTTCTGCGGCTCGCATCAGGATCGGCTGGGTAGGTTTTTCAACTGCGGTCGACCCGGTAAACTCCATTACGTCTCGCAGCAGGATTTGCTCCAGGCCAGTGGGATCGGTGAGGAAATAACTCTTGCCCTTCGAGAATTGAGCCACCTTCTCGAGGTACCCCTTGTTCACATCCTGCCCCAAGCCAACGGTCGAAATAGTGACTCGTTGGGCACCTGCTTCACGAGCCAAAGTGATCGAGTCGCCTTCTTCCGAGATTCCATCGGTGAGCAAGACAATGTGCTTGAAGGTCGCCTTCACCGGCAAAATTTTCTTGAAGGCCTCGGCGAGGGCGGGCGCAATCTGAGTTCCGCCATCAGGCGTGACACCGGCCACCAGCCGCTTGATCAAAACCTTGTCTTCTGCCTTACGAATCGGCACGGCCCACTGGTGCGAGTTGTCAAAAATCAGGACGCCAATCAAATCCGTTGGCCGCAAATTCTCGATCACTCCGATCGATGCAATGCGGGCCAACTCCATCTTGCGTCCTTCCATTGAAGAACTCTTGTCGACAATTAAAACAACACAAGTGCCTTCGGGGCTGCGAGGTGGAGCCAGCTTTGCCGGTAGCGTTCTTTCCAGTGGATCCTCAGGCGTGCCCGGCTTCTTTTCGACGTACTGATTGCGCTCGCCGGCCAGCGTCAATAGCCCTCCGCCGCGCTTGACATAGCTCTCAATCGCCAGCTTTGCCGCCGTGGTATAGCCTTGCAGATCCTGATTGTTCAGAACAATCACTTCGTATTTCTGCATCGCATCCAGCGGCAACTCGCTCAGCTTGGTCACCTCAAACTGATAAGAATCCACTGCCCGCATGAAGTTCACATCGGTGCCCGCAGGGTCTTGTGAAACATAGAGCATGCGCGGCTTCTTGATGTACATTGCCTGGTCAAAGCTCGCCTCGCCAAGGTCTCCAGCCGACACGGTTCCTGAAAGATGAATCACCCCGGAAGTGGTCACTGCTGAAGTAATTGTTATGTCATTCGCCCCCGGCTTCAACTTCAGCTCGCCTGCGCCAATGGTCTTGCCTTCGGCCTTCAGTTCAAGCCTGGCCATTATTTCCCTAGGTGCCCTCAAGGTAATCTCAACAGGAAACTTTTCACCAGCAAATGCCTGCGGCGGCATCTTGACTGCATCAATGTTTAGCAGCGGTTTCGGCCGGCCTTTCAACGCATAAGTGTCGATGGGAATATTCATCTGCTGCGCCTGCCACAGCGCCTGCATTGCGTTACCCTCGGTCTCCATCCCGTCGCTGATTACGACAAAATGCGGCACAAGTTCAGCCGGCGTGGAAGCAATCGCATCCCGAATCGCCGCCTCAAGATTGGTGCCTCTGCCTGCTTCGCCTGGGGTGAGCTTCAGACCACCGGCGGATTCATCAGCAGCAACGGGTCTGACGGTGCGCGAAAAAGGCATCACCCGCACAATGTGCCGGCCACGCACCCCTTGTATCTGGCCAATTCTCGCAGATAAAGTGTCCATGTCCGATTGAGTCAGACTCTGTGACGTGTCGGCCAGTATCGTCACGGCGAGTTTGGTTTCAAACAGAGACATGGCCGGTCCATAGAGCGCCACTGCGATCACTGCCAGTGCGGCTAGTTTCAACCACATCCGTTGCCGCTTGGCAAATAGCCACCATTCCAAGAACAGCAAAATGCCGCCAGCCAGGGCCAGCCAGCGCCACAGCTCCTTCGCCTCGGGCGAACTTGCGCCATCGGGCGGAATCCCGCTGGCGACCGAAGATGGGGCATCCCAGCTCTTATCCGGCAGATCGGGTAGCGTCAGCGAGTAGACTACTTCTCGACTACCCTCAAGCACTCTCACCGTACCCGGATAGGGCATGAAGCTACGCAGCATTCCGTTTTCTACCGAGAAGGGCAGCGCCTTGCCGTCGCCGGTCAAGACCTGGAACGATTTCGCTTCTACCTCGCCAACAGGCAACTGAATCGCACCCGGACTCGCCGCCACACTTTCCCACTGCTTATAGCTATCCGGCGCTAGATAACGCAGAATGTTGGCAATGAGCAAGGGCCCTGTGACCTCCTGCCGCATTGCTGACTTGGCCGGCTGAAAGCCGATGCGCACGACGCCATTGCCCGCGACAAGCAACGGGCCATTTTCACTTTCAAGCACTGCAACTTCGCCCGTTGCCGCGCTCAACACCTTTGCGCCACTCAGCCGGAAGTCACGGCTACGAATGCCACTCGAAATCGGGTGATCCGTTCGCCAGCTCTTCAGCACCAAGTCTTGATTGCCGCTGACCACGTAGAGCGCTGCTGATTTCTCGGGCTTGGCCGGCGCAATCCCGTCAAATATAATCAGCGATCCATCCGCCGCTGCGGGCGTGTATTGCTCAGGACTGAAGTAGCTGGCCTCTACGAGAGGATTGGCAGCCAGAAGCGGACGCCAAATCTGCGGCTCCCGGCTATACACCTTTGCCGTAACACCAGGCAGCGCTGGCAATTCGACCTCAACACGATCATCAAGCGCCACATCATCGCGACCAAGCAGCCGCAACTCAAGCACACCTGACGCTTTCGTCCGGTGCGTCAATGTCAAAGTTTGTTCGGCACCTGCGGCAAGCGATGCATTCGTACTTGCCACCGGCACTCCGCCATAGGACAAACCAATCGATAGCGGACGCACTTGCGCCGAGTAGTTCTTTACGGTGACCAGAACATCCCAGACGCCTAAATCGTCGAGACTCCGGCGTACACCAGCTTTTCTGATTCCCAGGTTATTGAGGGAAGTATCTGTCACCAGAAGCCGTAGGTTCTGGGGCACTTTCCCAATCTGCGTTTCCCCAGAAGCAAGCCGGGCCGGGCCAGCATAGACGATTTCACCGGCGACGCCGCCGGCACGCCGTTGCAGGTTGCCCGCGAATTCAAAAGCGTCCTCTATTCGTGTGCTGCCTGTGCCCGCCTTAAGCGCCTGGATCGCCTTGATTGTCAGAGTACGATTGGCTTCAAGTGAAGTGCGGGGCGTAATCAGGGTGCCTGCTTCGAGGACACTCACTTTGTCCTGGGAAGGCAGAGATTTCAGCCACGCCAGCGCTTTGCGCTTGGAAGCCGTCAAGACATCGAAACTGGCGTCAGCCCGGGTAGGCGCGGAACTTGCAGCCGAAGCATCGACAATCAACACGTGGTTGTGTGGCGTATAGCGTTCACCAGCCCAGCGAAGCTGCGACACCGCGAGTAGCAACAACGCCAGGGCCAGAAGTTGCATCAACAGGCTCCAGGGTTGTTGGATGCGGCGCCGTCGCTGTTGGACCGGAGGAATCTGCGCCGCCTGCCAGAATCGCAATGTAGCCGCTTTGATCTTGATTCGCGATCGGTCGAGCAGATACAGCGCCACAACCGCCCCCCCTACCAGCGCAAAGAGAGCGGAAAATTCGAGGAAACTCAAATTCAGAAATTCCATTCAGCGCAACCCCTGCGTGGCAACTAGTGCCCCAAAAATCGCTTCCTCGACGTTCGTACTTGTGGGTAGCCCACTGTAGCGCCCTTGATTCCTTAACGCCAGATGACGCAGCTCTTCCCCATAAGCATCAAAGGCCTCAGTGTATTGCTCGCGCGCTTTCGAATTGAAGGTAATCTTCACTTGCCTACCAGATTCCACTTCCGTGATGTCGAGATCGCCTTCGACCATTGGCGTGCGGTCTTCGTCATCCCAGATCTGAATCAGCGTGAGTTCATGGCCAAAGTCTGCCAGGTATTGAAGGGGCCGCAACCAGTCTTCTTCACCCAAAAAGTCAGAAATGAGGATAACCAGACCCTTCTGGCGATTTGCACGCAGAAACTCTCTCACTACGCGGCTGAAATCGGTCTTACCTCCGGGTTGCAGGGTTGTCAGATAATCTGCCACTGGAGAAAAACGGTGACGTCCGCCACCGCAAGCCAGCCCCTCTTCAAGCTCCCCGCGAAAAGGAATTACCTGCATCGCATCGAGACGAACCAACCCGACATAAGTAATCGCTGCAGCAAGGCGCCGTGCATAGTCCCATTTGCCACCCAATCCCATGCTGTCGCTCGCATCGAGAAAAATCCGGATAGGGACCCTGGGCTCAATCGTGAACAATTTGAGGAAGAGCTTCTCAAGCCGCATATAGGCACGCCAATTCACTGCGCGCAAATCGTCACCGCTGGAGAAGTTGCGGTGGTCGAGGAACTCTTGTCCCGGTCCTGAAAACCGGCTGGCGTTATGCCCACCGACAACTCCAGGAAACGACTTCTGCCAGTGAATGGTCAGCCGCTCAAGCCTTTCGAGAAAGGCTGTTTCGATTTTGAATTCTGACTGCGCCACGCTGTTTTGCTTCGGTTGACGCGGCTAGCGGGTCGCGGCAGCCTGTTTGACCGCGCCCTTCAGAATCTCGGGGAGAATTGTTTCTGTCGTCTGCCCGTCAGCATGCGCGTCGAAGTTTAGAATTATGCGGTGCCGCAGAACGGAGGGCGCTACCGTCGTGATGTCGTCAATGCTCAAGTGGGCCCGGCCCTTCATCATCGCGAGTACCCGCCCGCACTCTACCAGCGACTGAGCACCACGAGGCGAACTGCCGTAGCGAATGTATTTCTTGGCCAATGGATGGGCCTGCTCTTGATCAGGCTGTGTTGCCATGACGAGATCCACGGCAAAGTCCTGCACATGGGGGGCCACCAGAACTTCGCGGCACAGCTTGCGCATCGACAAAATCCCATCTGCATCCAACTGCGTCGTCAGTTGTATATCGTCCCTCGTGATCGTGCGTTCGACGATCGTCGCCAGGTCTGCACGGTTTGGGTAGCGGACGAGAATCTTCATCAGAAACCGATCCAACTGTGCTTCTGGCAGCGGATAGGTGCCTTCCATCTCAATAGGGTTTTGAGTGGCCATGACGAGGAAAGGGCTTTCCAGTTGATGCGTTGTCGTGCCGCTGGTTACAGTTCGCTCTTGCATCGCTTCCAGCAGAGCGCTCTGGGTTTTCGGAGTCGCGCGATTGATTTCGTCTGCCAGCACCAGATTGGAGAAGATTGGCCCGGCTTGAAAGCGGAAGCTCTTAGATCCGCGTTCATCCGCATCCATGATCATGCTGCCGACAATATCCGCCGGCATGAGGTCAGGCGTAAACTGAATTCGGCTGTATTTCAGATGAAGTACGCGGGAGAGAGTGCGCAGCAAGGTAGTCTTGCCAAGACCAGGAACTCCTTCCAGCAACACATGTCCGCCACCTAGCAAGCAGATCAGTACTCCTTGAACGACTTCGTCTTGTCCGACAATAATTTTGCCAATTTCATCCGTTACAGTTTTTAGGCGCTGTGTCGCCACTGAGAGATCACTCACAATGTCATCTTAAGCAAAAAGGAGAGGCTCTGCCTCTCCTTCTGGTCTGGGATAGACCCGATTGGTAAATTTAATGGCTTTTGAGGTTAGGCTGACGCGCCTGCTGCACTCTGTTCGCCGAAGCTGTTGGCAAAATGACTGATCGTTTCAGCCATTTCTTCCAGAGCGGCAATTGAGGAGGGCATGCCCAACTTATGGCTCATACGGAACCATACCTGCGTCACCCGGAAATTCGCTCTCAACAATTTGGTCTCAAGTTCGTTGCCGTTGGGTGACTGGAGCGCCAGTTGATCGAGCAGCTTGCTGACAATTCGGTAATCCTGATCGAGCGACTGATAAAGTGCTACGAGATTTGGGTTCGATTCGGCCTCAATCTGTCCCTTGACCAGATCGAAGCTCAAGCCGTTAGCAAGGCACACTTCGCGGGAATAGTCTTCCGCCGTTTGGGTGCGTAGAATCAGCAGACAACTGTAGCGAAACCAGTACGCAAACAGCGCCAGCGATAATCCGATCAATGTGATGCTTAAAATCATTTTGTCTTCAAGGCAAGAATACCACTCGCTACTTACAATTCCAATAGATATTGGAGTGGTAGGTAGAGATTTTACTCAGTACTACTACTAAACGAATTGACTAAGGCGTTTACCTGAGCAGCGCCTTATTTAAAGCGCATGTGCCCAGGATCGACACCTTCTCGCTCACACCATTTCAAGTAGAGCGCACCATAGCTGGCTGTTATATACTCCGTATCGGCAATTCCCAGGGTTTTTGCAGTTAAATCTATCCAATTTTCTTCACCTTCGAATTCCGCATAGATCCCGATCGGCGTTTCGTCCAATGTCACCACCCCAGCCGAGCCAATCTCTGAATACTCAGTCCGATACTTTTCATAGACAAAGCCGGGGAGATAGCCGAGTCTTATCAAAAACGTATAAGCTGCATCAGAATCAGAAACAGTAAACTCTACTTCTTCCCGCGACTTATGTTTGCCCACAGTCGCCGGGCCCTTATAAGTAATGGTGAACTTCGAGCCGGCCTCTCTCAGCCTCACCAGGCAACCGCTGGGGCGCAGGGTTGGCGGCGAAGTTTCAAAGATCGTATTGCGTTCAAACACGCGGCGGTGCTTGATCCGGAAGCCGGCTTCTTTCAGTCGCTTGCGAAATCCCCGGAATGAGAGGACTTCAATTTTAATTTCCGTTTCTAAACCCTTCACTAGAGATAGCCTACTACTGTGGGGATCAGCAAAATCATCCGGCAGACAGATCATCGCCCCTGGCCGTTGCAGTCTAGCCCCTGGGTGATGACACAGTGGTGGCGGGACCTCCTCTTCGCTCACTGGCCGGTCCAGCCTGCCTTGATCCGGCCCCTTCTCCCTGATTGCCTCGAAGTCGATTGCTTTGACAACCAGGCCTGGGTCGCCGTCGTGCCCTTCCGGATGACCGGCGTTCGTCTCCGCTTCAGTCCGCCCCTTCCCTGGATCTCCCACTTCGCCGAGCTCAACGTTCGCACCTACGTGTGCCCCTGCTACGTCGACAAATCAAAACCCGGCGTCTACTTCTGGAGTCTCGAAGCCTCAAACCCTGTAGCCGTCACAGCAGCGCGCAAGCTCTTCCACCTCCCCTATATGAACGCCACAATGGGATGTCAGCAACGCAACGATTGGATCGACTACACCTCCACCCGCACCCATCGCAACGAAGCCCCTGCCGAATTCTGCGCCCGCTACCGCCCACGAGGACTCGCCAAAGCTACAGAACTGGTCCGCTGGCTCACCGAGCGCTACTGTCTCTACACGACAGACAGCGAACAGCGTCTCTACCGCGGCGAGATCCACCACGAAGCCTGGCCCCTCTACGATGCCGAAGCACAAATCGAAGCCAATACCATGGCCCGCGCTGCCGGAATCGAGCTCCCCGCCACCCCTCCTTCGCAAAAGCAATTCAGGTGGCCATCTGGCCGCTCAAGCGACTTGGCTAACGCCCCGCCACACAAGCCCTGCCCATCCGCTCCCCAAGCGGCCTTGATTCTCCCTTCCACGCCCCACCCCGCTGCTTCACACGCTCAATCCTCTCCCTCAGAGGCGGATGCGTAGACAGATACTTAAGCGTCGTCTCAAACCCGCGTTCCTCACTCCCCTTCGACAGATTCTCAAACGCCTTCTGCATCTCTACAGGCGCAATCCCCGCACGCATCAACGTATCCAGCGCCGCATCATCCGCACTCTCTTCATCCGAGCGAATGAAATGCAACACCGTCAGATTCCCAGCCAGATCCCCCAAAATTCCCGGATCCCCAATCACCAGCGAAAGAAAAGCTTGCAATCCTACCGCACGAACAATCCCCTTCATCGAATGCCGCTGCACCACGTGCTGCATCTCATGAGCCAGCACCGCTGCAAGCTGCTCTGGATTATCCATCTTATCGATCAAACCGCTGAACACAACAATATGGCCCCCAGGCGCAGCCATCGCATTCACCTGAGGGTTCTTCACCACCTGCACGTCAAATTGATACGCACTCTTCGGCATCGCGCTCTCTAGCCGCGCGACTGCTGCTTTCACCAGAGTTTTGGTAGCCTCGTCCTCACAAACGCTCCCTGGCCGCGCCAGGCCTGCCACCACTGCACGCCCTAACTGCTCCTCAATCGATACTGGCACCAGCCGTACCAGCCCTGCCAGCACCATCGGAATGCTTTGCCACAGGAGATAACCCGTGAGGCTTAGCAGGCAAAGCAGCCCAACCGCGAGCGAGAATAACCTGAATCTCATACTCATCGCATTCGCATTTTAGCTCACTCCTGTCTAAATTAGCGTCGATTCGCTGGGCAGTACCGGTTGCAGGATGAGTTGCTTTTCAGTTGATGGAAACGAGGCCGCTGTAGCCACGAGATTGATTCGGGTGGCAGGATCAAGCAAGAATAGAGAGTATGCGATCCATGAAATTGGTTTTGGCGATTGGCGGAGTATGGGCCATGAGTTTGTGCGGACAAGCGCCTGTTGAAGTGCATGGGGTTCCTGCTCGTGCGGGTGCCGTAGATTATCAAGCCCTGGCTGAGGTTGGCGGCGTTACGATTGCGGCTGATTTTGTGGGTCATGCGGTGCCGACTCCTGAGGGGATGTTCACCAACGAAGAGTATGTGGTGGTGGAAGTGGCTTTTTACGGAAAGCCCGATGCGAAGCTCAAGCTGAGCTGGGATGACTTCTCGCTGCGGATCAATGGGAAGAAGATGCCGGTGCCGGCGACGCAGTTTGGGTTGACACTGAAGACACTCAAGGATCCAGAATGGCAACCTCCAGTTTCTCCTGATGAGGGCAAGTCCAAGGGAAGCATCAATGGGGGAGGCGGGGCTTCAGGTGACCCGAAGCCGCTGCCGCCGAAAATGCCATTTCCGTTGCGGCGTGCGATGGAGTTAAAGGTGACCAAGGCTGTGGTGGCCGAGGGCGAGCGGGCTCTTCCACAGGCTGGGTTGGTGTTTTTCTCTTATCGCGGGAAGGATGAGGGCATCCGCCAGTTGGAACTGATTTACGCGGGTGCTGCGGGGACGGCGACACTTACATTCGAGCGCTAGAGAATCCATGCCCGGAGGCCGGCAAGCGTCTCCCCGATGGATCTTGTCTGAGCCTTGTTATGCCTCCACTACCGGCCGGCGGAATGAGCGCAAAGGGCGGCACAGGCGGTTCCTGCGATAGCAGTTATTCTTTAACTTCGTAGCGGAATTTTTGACTGGCGCTGTTCGCGCCCTTCTTCGCCTTCACTTCGATCTGCCAGGCCCCCACCATGATGAACTTCTGTTTCGATTCATATACACCGGGCTTAATCTGCCTGGCCGCATCTTTGAATTCTCCGTGATCCATCTCCACCATCGTCAAAATGGTTTCAACTTCAGCCCCAGCAACGGGCTTTCCTTTGGCGTCGGTAATCTTCACCGTCAGCGGTGTATCGAAATTCGCCTTCACCTGCTTCGGTAATTCGTACTGAATCTTCCAGGCCGGCTTGTCTTGCCCGAACAGGCCAAGCGAATACACAACGAGAGAAAGCAAAAAAATCCGCATGAGACGATTCTATAACTTTTGCAGCCGAATGCTGCCATTGGATGTGCTCACCCGGATTGGGCCCCCGCCCGTCCCAATCTTGCCGTCCATCCGGGTCTTCGAAATCGTAGCTGTGGCCGTCATCTCAAACTCGCTTGTGATGCTCGAATTCGATGTCGACGCCCGCAGATCTGCATTCAGCTTCGCTGGCAGCCTCAGAGTCACTGACGAGTTGCTCGTGTCTACATCAACAGACTGCCCCTTATAATCTGGCAGGCTCAAATCAATCGACCCATTCGAGCTATCCGCTTTTACCAGGCGGCCCTCAGCCAGTTTCTCCACCCGTGCCTTGATGCTCGAATTCGATGTCGATGCCTCAAAGCCGCCCTCCAGCCCATCTACTGTGATCGAGCCATTCGAAGTCCGCCCCACAAAATCGCCATGGATGCCAGCAACATCGATACTTGCATTCGAAGTCTTGGCATCGAGCCGGCCCTCAAGGCTGCGCACTTTCACCGAACCATTCGAGCTCTGCAGCCGCGCATTCCCAACTATGTTCTCTACGCGGATTAACCCATTGGACGAAACAATCCCCTCAAGCATCATTTTCTTTGGAATCCGAACAATGTATTTTGCCCCGCAATTTCCACGACGTCCTTCAGGCCGAATCGTCCGCAGACGCAATACGCTACCCTGCAAATCTCCTTCTACCCTCACCGCCCGCATCAGCTCCTCAGTGCCGCCGTACTTGATCCCGTTGACATCAATCTCGTCCTTTTCCCAACTCGAAATCTCGATGCTTCCGTTAAAGTTGTCGATCGCCAGCATCCCACCCGGCTTCATCGGATAACTCATATGAAAATCTTCTTTGAATTTGTCAGACGAGCCCCAAGAGTTCATGTCGTCAATGTCGCAGCCGGTCAAGAGCAGCGCGACGGGAGCTAAAGAAAAGAGGAATCGGCGTGTCATGTCAGAAACCAATACGCTTAGCGCAGCACAAGGTTCCAAAAAAAGTTATTCTTACCGATACTCTCAATGCGCAAGCTGGTGTTTCGCTTCACGAAATGCTTTCCTGGTCAACCGGATCAATTACGGCGAATTTGCTCCAGCGATGGCCGGCAAGGGCAGCGTTGATTTCGGCTTGAATTGCTTTAGGTGCTTCGTAAGCGCTCAACTGCGAAAGTCAGGCTAGAACTCTTCAAAGCTGTCGTCCATAGGGAAGGGGTCTTTCTTGTCCTTCACCCCTACATTAGAATCAGGCCAGGAATTGGGACTGGATTTGTATTTGTGCGATGAGGTAGAAAAGCGATCCGTGAGTGCTCTTTCCAGACCTTTTCCGGTCGAGGATGCTTTGCTTCTCCCCAGGTGCTGACTGAGGGCAGGAGCATTGCTTGCGGGTGACTTCGCTTGCGGCGCATTCTGACCTAGCAGTGCCTGAAGTGAATCCACTGTCCGTCCTACGCTTGCTGCGTGATTGCGAAGCTCTGCTCCGGCTGCTGCTCCCTCCTCGGCATTGGCTGCGATTTGGTGTGTGACCTGTTCCATCTGGCTTACCGCTTTGGCGATTTGCTCGATGCCGCGTTCCTGCTCTTCGCTGCCCAGTCTAACTTCCTGCACCAGACTTGCGACGGCCTTCACCAGATTGTTTACGCTTGCACTGGCGTGCGCCACCTGATCCAGCTTATTCTTGCCGCTAGTGGCGCTTTGGATGGATTCCTCAATCAATTGCGTCGTATCCTTCGCGGCTTGGGCTGATCGCTGAGCCAGATTGCGAACCTCATCGGCAACCACGGCAAACCCCATTCCGGCTTCACCCGCCCGAGCCGCCTCTACGGCTGCATTGAGCGCCAGGATGTTGGTTTGGAAGGCAATCTCGTCAATCACCTTGATGATCTTCGAGATTTTGCTCGATGAGGTGCTGATCTCGTTCATGCTGTTCACCATCTCGGCCAGTAAGCTATTTGCTTCTTCCACCTTTTGTGCCGCTTCCTGCATTCGAGAGGCAGCCTGCTTCGAGTTATCCGCATTGCTGCGTGTCATCGAGTGAATCTCCTCGGTGGATGCTGATGTTTCTTCGAGTGAGGAAGCCTGCTCGCTCGCCGACTTCGACAGCGAGATGCTGTAGTTGCGCACCTCTGATGAGGTATGGCTTAGCTGCTGAGCGCTGTTACTCAATGCGGAAACCGTGTCCCGAAGTGTCTCTGTCAGTCTTTTTACCATCATGAATACTGCTGTTCCTACTGCGAAGGCCACCGCATTCAGGACAAGGACAATCCAGAATCCCGTCGAGCTGGTCGAGGCCGCACTCTGTGCAAGTTGATCGATTTGCAGAGTCTGATACTCGGCCAGTTTTCTGGCCGATTCGCTCAATCCTGATAATTGCGGCAAGAGCTTTTCGTTCAGCAGAGCAAGGGCAAGATCCATCTTTTGCTGTTCCATCAATCCGCGAAGCTCATCGTGCATCCTCCGCGAAGTCTCGAAAGTAGCAATCAGACTGTTTACCTCCGACGCTGCCGGACTGTCCTTCACCCGGGCAGCGTAGTCGCCGGCCTCGCGTTGAAAGTTTTCTTGCGCTTTCGCAAACCGGGCTCTCATCGCATCGGCTTGCTGCGGCTGTTGCAACATCATCGAAAAAGCAAGGCCCCGTTCGGCTGCGACCATTTCGGTCGCTTCCTGGCCAATCTTGCACGCCAAATACCGCAGATTTGCTCTGACCGTGATCGCCTCCTTCAACAAATCGCCGAGGCGACCGTTTACCATTAAGGCTCCCAGGCCAACGACGAGGGCCAGCACGACGAGCAGTCCTACGCTGCCAATCAGCTTCTTGCTTGCTCTTGTTTGCATTGTCTGCTTCTCAACTTCCATGTTGTCTCCTGAGCCACTTTACGGCTGGCTACTACTGCTTGAATGCGAACCTCAGACTCGCCAGCGCTGCTGCCGGCTTGCCGTCTTTAGTGAAGGGGTTGAACTTCCATTCCTTCATTGCCTTTACTACCGTGGCCGAAAGCATCGGATTTCCGGTCACCACTTTCACTTCTGAGACATCGCCACTTTCAGAAATCCTCACTTCTACTTCGACTTCGCCCTGGATCCGCATTTGCCTGGCCATCGAAGCATATTCAGGATGGATACGCTTCACTGCATTTTTGACGGCGTCCGCGTGCGTCACCTTGATCTCGGCCACCGCTGGAATTGCCAGAAGGCAAATACCAAATAGTTGCTTGAATAAATTCATTGATTTTCTCTCCTTTTCCAACGGCCTCTCTTGTCCGTATCGGCTCAGATCTTTTTCCTTACAGAAGAAATCTATATCGATGTCGAGTTCACATAAGGCAATCCAATTGCAGGGGCTGGCCGCCGCTGCTTCCTGAGTGCCTCGTCGATTGCTGCCGGGATTCGATTCAAACTGAAGGATTCCTCTACCGCGTTAGCCTTTACAGCCTCACGAGGCATTCCGTAGACAACACAGCTTTCTTCGTCCTGAGCAATCGTCCAGCCCCCTGCATCCCGAATCCGTTTCATCCCCAGGGCACCATCACTTCCCATTCCGGTCAGAATAACCGCCACACAGTCCGCCCCGGCTGCCTGCGCAACGGATCCAAACAAAACATCCACACTTGGACGCTGATAGCACACAAGAGGTCCTTCTTTCACCAGCACTCTATATGCCCCACCCTGCTTCTTGAGCAGCATATGGAAATTGCCTGGCGCAATCAGCACTCTGCCGGCTTCCACACTGTCGCCATCCTCGGCTTCCTTCACTTCCATTGGCAAGCACTGATTCAACCGATTGGCAAAAGCCCGGCTGAAGCCCGCTGGAATGTGCTGCGCAACTACAATTGCCGGGCAATCCGCACTGAATCCTCGCAACACAGTTTCGATGGCTTGCGTGCCACCAGTGGATGCTCCAATTGCAACCACATGGCGGCACATCGCCGCAGATGACGCAAATGAAGGCAGGGCCGGCATTGTTCCTGCAGAGCGCCTCACCTTGGTTGCAGCCGCCAGTCTCACCTTGCCTGCCAGTTGGGCGCTGAGCTCGCCGGCAGAATTCGTCCCCTGCGGTTTCGCCAAGACATCCACTGCCCCCAGCCGCAGAGCTTCAACCGTGGCCGCACACCCCGCTTGGCCCAGCGAGCTGATGATGATGGCGGGCATCGGCTTATAGTGCATCAGCCGCTTCAAGAAGGTCAGCCCATTCATCCTTGGCATCTCAATGTCTAACGTCAACACGTCCGGGCGTAAATCGAGAATCTTATCCCGGGCGACAAACGGATCGGGCGCTGTCCCCACGACCTCAATGTCCATCAGTCCGGACAGGGCATCACTGAGAATTCTACGCACCACCGCCGAGTCGTCCACAATAAGAACTCGAATCGGGTGGATCGTCTGATTTGCTGAATGCGCCATTTACTGAGCTTCTGCCTTTGACTCGTCTCGCCCGGCATCTAAATTGGATCGGTGAATCGAGAATTCCAGTTGCAGAAGACCTTGTTTGAGCTGCAGATTCTGAACGATTTCGCCAGTTACTTCCTCCGCCTTGGCCGCTACCCGGTCAGGCGAAAGTACCAAGCGTCTCGCACAATCGCTGTGAAAATCTACCGAGGCGAAGAACAGCGTCTCCAGCACCTCCGTTGCAACCATCGTGAGTTGCCCGGTCAATAGCGACCGATCAAAAATCAAATTCATCTTCGTCTCCGTCCAATTCCATCCCGGCCCCGATCAGAGCTCCTTCCGGAGTGACCCCGAGTGCGTTTTCAATCTCTTCCCGCAATCTCTCCGGCGCAAACGGCTTGGTTACGTAGCCCTGAGCACCCAACTGCCTGAGCCGGGCGATCCTCGCATCGGTTGCATCGGTCGAAATTACAATCACCGGAATCGCCACCAGGTGATCTTGTTTCCGCATCTCAGCCACTAGTTCTTCACCAGCCATCTGCGGCATGTTGATGTCCGTCAGCACCACATCCACCCACTCATGCTCCAGTTGCGACAGCGCTTCTTTGCCGTTGCCCGCCTCGAGATAACGCCCCACATCGAAGCCCGATACTTCGATGACGCGGCGAACAAAGCGGCGCATAGCGGGAGAATCGTCGACAATCATTACGTCGAATGCCATTAGAGTCTTTTCCTTTTAGTGGCAGAAATACCCTTCGAGTCTCCGGCGCCCACGGCTATCATCGGCTCTCTACTCCGCAGTGCAGACCCGTCACTTTAGACGCTCCGTCAGTTGCCCGGCTTTTTTGTAAATGGCCACTTGAACATGTTCAAGTGGATGCGAAATTTCGCTCAAACTCTCCGAGTGCCCTACAAAAAGGTATCCCCCTGGTTCAAGCTTCAGCGCAACCGCTGCTACTAGCCGCTCCTGAGTCGAACGGTTGAAGTAAATCATGATGTTTCTCAAAAAGATCAGTGGAAAAAGGCCAGCCGGGGAAAGCGGCTCCATCAAATTGATCTGCTCAAAATGAAGCATTTTGCGGATCTCGGGACGAAATCGAAAGTTTCCGCCCTGCACTCCCGTTCCGCGCAGCAGATAGCGGCTACGCCAATTTTGGTTGAGCCCGGCGAAGCGCTGCTCGGGGTAAATACCCGCCTCCGCGCAGCGCAACACCTTGGTTGAAATGTCGCTCGCCCGGATGCTTGCCTGTCGAAACGCCGCCTCCCCCAAGGCCTCGATCAACGTAATTGCAATCGAGTAAGGTTCCTCACCGCTGGAGCTAGCCGCAGACCAGATTGTGAACTGATTCCGCGTTCGAAGCTTCGGTAGAATCTGGTTTCGCAGAAATGCGAAATGTGCTGGCTCCCTGAAGAAACTCGTGAAATTTGTTGTAAGTGCATCCATCAGATCGATTTTCAGATCGCCACCACTATCCCTTGACACGGCAACCAAGTACTCTTCAGCCGAACTATAGCCAAGGGCTCGCGCACGCCTCCACACCCTTGACGCAACCATTTCCTGCTTGTTGTCCTGCAACTCAATGCCTGCTGTACGGTAGGCATAGTCTCTTACCTGCTCAAAGAGCTTTGGGCTGAGCCGGGCTGCCTGATTCTGACTGGGCAATTGATTCAACATGCGGTAGGCAGACTTTCTTTGATGATTGCCGCCCGTGAGCTACGGCCAGCATAGATCGCCTCAGGGTCCAGGATCAGCCCCACCCGGCCATCGCCAAGGATCGCACCTCCGGCAATCCCGGGCGTGTTCTTGATGCTTGCTCCGAGGCTCTTGATCACCACCTCCTGCTTGCCGATAAACTCATCCACCATCAGGACAAAACGCCGCCCTTCGGTCTCGACAACAATTAGAAGAGTCTGCATCGCATCTTCGCTCTTCGGCCTTACGCCGAAGACTCGGTGCAGCCGGATCAGCGGTAGCAACTGATTGCGAACCATTACCAGTTCACCGCGCCCTTGAACGGTTGTAATTTGACCTTCCGTGGGACGGAGCATCTCATGCACTGAGTAGATGGGCAAAATGTAGCGCTCTCGTCCGACCCCAACCACCAAGCCTTCCACAATTGCCAGCGTGAGCGGTAACTTGATATAAAAAGTGGTTCCCTCGCCCTGGATCGACTTGATTTCAACCCTGCCGCGCAGTTTTAGAATCTGCTTCTTCACTACATCCATGCCGACCCCACGGCCTGAAAGATCAGTCACCTTCTCTGCCGTCGAAAACCCAGGCTCGAAAATCAGTTGGAAAATCTCCGAATCGCTTGGCTGTACTGTGTCTCCGATCAACCCTCGCTCGCGAGCCTTGGCCAGAATCTTATCCCTGTCTAGTCCCCGCCCATCATCTACAATCTCGATTTGAATGTGATCGGCCTGACGATACGCTTTAACCTGCACTCTGCCCGACACTGGCTTACCGGCTTTGACCCGGGCTGTTGGGCTCTCGATGCCGTGGTCGATCGAGTTGCGAACCATATGCATGATCGGGTCGGCCAGCTCTTCGATAATCGTCTTATCGAGCTGCGTATCTTCACCTGCCAGTTCCACTTCAGCCATCTTGCCGGCCTTGCGTGCAGTATCACGCACTAACCGGTTAACTCGCTGGAACAAAGCTCCCACCGGGATCAATCGAGTGGCAATCGCCACCTTTTGTACCTCTTCGATGACGCGCCGGAGCTGATTCAGATTCCTCTGAAGCCGTGTGTTCTTCGTGCCACTGAGCTCTGGATCCAGGCGTACCATCGACTCGGCAATCACCATCTCGCCTACCATGTCGAGGAGATAATCGAGCTTTGCCGTATCTACCCGAATCGCATGAGAAGAAGTGGCGGAGGGCCTCCTCGACTTTGCCTCCAGTGTTGGGGCCTCCGGCAGTACATCTGCCACTTCTTCGTCCACTTCGGCAGCTACGATTGCTCGCACCGAGTGATCTGTGCCAATGACTTTCCTGAAACGCTCGAGCAACGGCCACGGATCTTGCTCCGCCCCTCGATCCTTTCCATGAAGCTGCGATTCAATCCGCAGCACTTCTCTGCCGACAAAATCCGCACTTTCCAGCGTCAAATCCACCAGATTGGGCGTCATCACTAATTTCCCGGTCCGGGCCAGGTCGAGAATCGTCTCTACCTCGTGCGATACGGCCTCGATATGCTCAAATTCGAGAAAGCCAGCCAATCCCTTGAGGGTGTGGAAGCTGCGAAACACGGCGTTTAATGTGTCTGGGTTGGCTGGTGCTTTCTCAAGGATCAAGAGCCCGGATTCCACCGTCTGCAGATGTTCGCGAGCCTCCAGGATAAAGTCTCCCACTAGCTCTGGATCCTGGTTCAGTGCGCTTGAGGTTGCCTCTGCCAGTTTTGCCGCTCGCCCCACAACCTCTTCGCCCTCTTTTGGCGTCTCTGCCAAAATGCGCCTCAATTGATCGAGACCTTGTTCCACCCTGGCCCTGCTCGCCGCATCCTCCCACTCGTTTTGCTCTGATATATTTCCCTTTGCTACCGAATGTAATTCCAGAACCAGTTGCATCGCCCCTGCTGAAATCGAAACGCTGCTCAATAGCGCCAGGGTGGCCACAATCCCGGCATTCTCGCCAAGCATGAGTTGTGTAGCTGCCTGCTCGAGCAACGCTTCTGCTTCAGATGGATTCATTCCAGATTCTTCTTTCCCAATGCCTGTTCTCCCCTATGAGTTTTCGATGACAAATTCCGCATTAGTTCAACCACCTATCCAATACGTTCTGATCCTGGTGTTTCATCACATGGTCGATATCGAGCAAAATTTTTACCTTGCCCTTTACCTTGGCTATTCCAAGCAACCCGGTTTTGGCCACTTCACCGCCAAAATCAGGGGTGTCCTCAATATCGGCCATCGTCAGATTTAAAACCTCACTTACTCCATCCACCACCGCGCCAATCATCATCGGCCCCGATTCACCTTCTACTTCTGTCACGATAATGCAGGTCCTTTGCGTATGGGCCAGTTCCGGCATCCCGAATTTCAGCCGCAAATCCACAACCGGAATCACTTTGCCGCGCAGATTGATCACTCCCTTGGTATGCAAAGGAGTGTGTGGCACCGCTGTAATCTCCTGAATGCCCATAATTTCGCGTACCTTCAGAACCCGAATCCCAAACTCTTCTGTGCCCAGGTGAAATGACAGATATTTCCCGGCCCGTTCTTCTTTTGTCAGCGCCTGGATTGGCAAGACTGCGATAGACATGCCGAGATTCCTCTTTCTAACGCTGCTCAGGGCAAAGTACCTTCGCCGAATGAGCAGGGCGATTCAATTGCCAAATGGTTTGAATCTGCCTACCTGCCGCTTATCGAGCCACTTTGTCCAATTGTTAGAAGAAGTTTAGAAAGAGTATCGAGGAAATGGAAAAAAGCGACCCCCGAAAGGGTCGCTTCTTAAATTACTGGTGCGGAGGACAGGACTTGAACCTGCACGGTGTTACCCGCTAGCACCTCAAGCTAGTGCGTCTGCCAATTCCGCCACCTCCGCAGGTGACAGCCTTCAGTTTACTACGATGGCTTGAGGTCAGCCATCCACTTCAGGCCTTATTTCTTTGGTGGTGTTGGTGGGGGCGCAGCCGGATTGACGGGGTTACCCTTGGAATCCACTGGAATTTCCTTGCCGATCTTAACCGGAATTGGCTTGCCATCCGCGCCCTTGGCTCCGTCCTTTGGCAATTCCACCTCAAACTTCTTCTTTACATTGCCTTGCTCATCGATCAATTCAACCGCCGGCTGCTGCGATGGCGCTTTTTTCTCGATTTGCACAGGAGGCCCCGGGAGATTCGTGCGCTCGAGGACCGTTCCTGCTCCGCTACTGCCCGCCCCGCCTCGCGTTGCAAGTACTGCCAGTGTCAGACTTGTCACCATGAAAAGCGCAGCCGAGCCAGTTGTGACCTTCGACAATACCGTCGCCGCAGTTCGCGGTCCAAAGGTCGTTTGCGACCCCATGCCGCCAAAGGCACCAGCAAGATCAGCCGCCTTGCCACTCTGCAAGAGAACGACACCGATCAGAATCAGGCAAACAATCACATGGATAATAGTAATGAGGATGACCATAAAAATGCTCCCCAAGGGCTTCGCCTTAGGGCACTTTTCCGAGTATACGACATTTCCTCCAGCTTTTTCTCCCTGGCTCCTCTCTCTGTTGCTGCTCCCGTTTACACTATAGGTTTCAATCCCAAATATTCCTCCGAAGGAGATTTCATGGCAAAAAGGCGAATCGGAATCCTGACTGGCGGCGGCGACGTCCCCGGCCTCAATTCCGTGATCAAAAGTGTTACTTACCGCGGTGCGGAGCTCGGTATTGAAGTGGTTGGCATCCGGCGTGGCTGGGAGGGTCTCACACACCTCAATCTGGACGACCCGATGAGCCGCGCCCGCTATGTCATGGACCTGAACCGCGAGAATACCCGCACCATTGATCGCACTGGCGGCACCTTCCTGCACTCCAGCCGCACCAACCCCTCCAAGATGAAAAAGCTGCCCGACTTCCTTGCCGGAGCAACTTTTCCAACCAAAGAAGTCAACAAGGACGGCGTTACCTACACCGCCTACGACATGAGCCCCCAGGTTCTCAAAAACCTCGAATCCCTCGGCCTCGACTACCTCGTTGCCATCGGTGGCGATGACACGCTCAGCTACGCCGCCACGCTCGACAAGCTTGGCTTCAAGGTGGTCGCCATCCCCAAAACGATGGATAACGACGTACGAAATACCGAATACTGCATTGGCTTCTCCACTGCGATTAGCCGCGCCATGGACGCCATACAGCGCCAGCGCACCACTGTCGGCTCGCACGAGCGTATCGGCATCTTTCGCATCTTCGGACGCGACGCCGGCTACACCGCTCTTTACACCGCTTACGTCACCAGCATTCGTTGCGGCATTCCCGAATATAAGTTCGACCTCGAAAAGATGATCCAGCTTCTAATCGACGACAAACGCAAGAACCCCAGCAACTACTCGCTCGTGATTCTCTCGGAAGGTGCCGAATGGCAGGGCTATCAAGTTGTCAGCTACGGTGAAGCCGATGCCTACGGTCATCGCAAGAAGCTGAATGTTGGAGAAGTCTTCGCCGACGAACTGAAGAAGCGTTTCAAGGAAGAGACCATTGTCAGCGACCTTACCTACGATCTCCGGTCTGGTGCGCCAGACTTTGTCGACAAGATGGTTGCTACTACCTTTGGCAACATGGCTCTCGACACGATCATGCAGAACAAGAGCGGCCTCATGACGGCAATCGTCAACGGCTGCTATGTGATGAGCCCGATCCCCGACCCCAAGCTCGGGCCCCGCAAGGTCGAACTCGGTAGCATGTACAACACTGAACGCTATCGCCCCAACTACGCCGACAAGCTGGGCCTGCCCATCTTCCTGACTCACGCCTAACTTTGTTTTCCTGGCTCCAGAGTCGATTCCGGCGCGGGCAGCCTGCAAAGGCAGCCCGCGCCATTGCTTTGTCCGAGATCCGTCAGAGCTTTGAAGAATCAGCCAGTGACGAGGAACACTTCCCTTGCACGATCGACCCGCGCATCTATCACGTGCAGATGATCGCCCGTTTCTTTGGCGACATGAATGGCAAGCTCGCCCTCGACGCCGGCTGCGGTAAGGGCCGTTTTGCCCGCGTTCTGGTCGACCAACACCCAAACACGAGAATCATCGCTCTAGATCTCGCAATGGCTATGCTCGCCCACGCACAGCCACCCCTTGCGCCCGTCTGCGGCACCCTCACCCAATACCCTTTTAGAGACAATTCCTTCGACTTCGTTTACGCGACCGAAAGCCTGGAGCACGCGGTCGATATTGATTTGGCCATAGCCGAACTCACCCGCGTGCTCAAGCCCGGCGGCAAGCTGGTCGTCATCGACAAAAACGCCGAGCACTGGGGCCGCTTCAAGACCCCCGCCTGGGAACAATGGTTTGAGCGAAGTCAGATGGAGCAGATGCTCGCCCGCCATTGCCGCGAAGTCTCAAGCGATTTTATTTCTTATTGGGAAGATGTCGAACCCGACGGACTCTTTCTCGCCTGGCGCGCGACGAAGTGAAGGACTAAAGTTTGGTTGGCCCCTTTTTACTTTCGGACAAGGGCACCGCAGTAGTTGGCCGTCCAGTTGCGAGTGGGCCATTTGTCGAGGGCCTCGAAGAGACGCAATTTGGAGATGGTTGGCGCGTAGGGTTTGTGTTCGAGGAGCCGGCAAATCTTGACTGCAATGACTCTTGGAGCGTGCATGTAGGTGAAGCTGCGTTGCAGATGGAATCCTTCTGATTCGAGGAGTGGCTTGAGCTTGCTGACTGTCACTGATTCACCCATGAAATAAGGGCTGCGGATGAAGGGCAGGTAGTTGCGGAGGGCAATCAGCGGGTTGGACAGATTGTCGAAGGTGATCAGAAGTCGGCCGCCCGGAGCGAGCACACGGAAGATTTCTGACAGGCCCTGGTGCACTTCTTCCATCGTTTCGAGTTGATCGAGCGTGGACAGAGAGACAACCGTGTCGAAGTGATGATCTGGATAGGGAATCTGCGTAACGCTGGCCTGCTTGAAGATCGCGTTGGGATTCTTTTCTGCAGCTCTTCTTGAGACAAGACCTGAAATATCGATGCCGTGCACTTCAGATGCGAGGCGGGTCATGGAGGCGGCGACGCCCTTGAGAAGTGCTTCGTCGAAGAGATCTGTTTTGAGAATGCGCCTAATGGGTGGGCCCGCGAGTTGGCTGGTGACCATTTCCATGTTGAGTTGGTCGGTGAACTCGCGCCAGATGCCGTGATGACGGTGGCGGAGAAAGGCGTTGGTGAGTTGATCCCAATAGGCGGCATCTTTCATGAGCGAGGCCTCAGGGCAACTTTAGACGAGGGGCGCCAGTGGCTCCAGTGGCGGAAGCCCCTTCTTGCAGCGGCGGGGCCGGTGAGGATGATGTCGTAGTTTTTCAACTCTTCAATGACCAAAGTTCCGATCAGCGCCGCGAACTCGACTCCGCTGCAGGCGTGATCCCGGATGCCGAAGGGGGAGTAACTCTGGTCGGAGGGAGGAGGGCCGAGGAATCTGTCGGGGTTGAAGCTTTCCGGATCGGTGAAATGGTTTGGGTCCAAGTGACATTCGGCGATGCAGATGCGGATGAGCCAGCCTTCAGGGAAGCAAAACTTCTCAAACTCGAATTCCTGAGCCACACTTCGGTATAGAAACTCACTGCGAGAGAGCCGGAGCGTTTCTTTGATGATTCGGGAGGGGAGGGTGGGGTCTTGCTGTTTACGGACCTCGTCGAGCCATTGCGGATTGCGGCCAAGGAATTCGAAGATCCAGATCAGGAGGCCGGCGGCATCATTGGTTGAAATACGGAGGGTGAAGAGCAGGTTGTCGATGACTGTGTCATTGAGGGCACCGTCAAGCTGTTGAGCCAAATCAGAGATTGAAGAAATCGCCCCGGTCGGATTACGGAGCATGACGCGTAGATCGGCGAGTGCAGCCAGGCCCGCTGTGCCGAGGCGCTGGGACATGGTCTTGTTTGCCATAGCGGAATAAGATGAACGGAATTTTTCTAGCAGTGGCGAGCCTGGTTCGAGCCCGAACAAGATCCGCACAAAGATCTGGTGGGTCAGCTCTGTGAGATGCCTTTGAGGATCTTGCGGCGAACGAATTCCGGCGAGTTGTTCGCAGATGAGCTGATGGGCAAAGGAAGCGGATGCTGAGACCACTGGCTTTGCAAAGGCGCGCCGGAATAGCGGCCCGTAGATCTTGTAGTTCATGGGAGCCATGAAGCGGAGGAAGCCACCGGTGACGTCTTTGGTGAAGTTCTGTGGGCAAGGGACAATGGCTGAGGCGTGCTCGCGTAGCAGACGGTGAGCAAGGGCAAGGTTGGCAACGCAGATCACCCGGTGATGGAACTGGGTGGTTTTGAAGATGGGGCCATGCTTCTTTGCTTCCTCCCTGTAAAACGACCGCTGCCGGATAGCGCGGAGAGAGCTGAAGAGAGAAAGAGAGCCGGGCGGAGTTTGCGCTGTCATTTGAGAGAGAGGTTCTGCAGAAAGCCTTGTAAGAGATTGTTGGCGACTTGAGTGCGGTATTGGGCGGTGGAACGGTGGTCGGTGATGGGCTGTAATTCTGGGAGAGTTAAAGGCCGGCCGGAGAGGATGTGGGTTTCGCTAATGAGGCATCGAATCGGAGTTGGGGCGAGACTGCCGAAGGCGATGCGGACTGCGGTGATCTTGCCTTCGATGATTTGCGCGGAGGCGGCGAGATTAAGTTTGGCGATGGCTTGCGCCTGGCGAGGGCCGATCTTTCGGAAGTAGTCGCGCCAGGTGCCTTCGCGGACAGGGAGCAGGATGGCTTCGATAAGTTCGTCCGGAGCCAGGAGAGTTGTCTTATAGCCAGTGTGGAAGTGCTGGTAGAGGATTGTGCGCTGGCCGCTTGCCGAGCGCAGGAGGAGGCTTGCGTCGTACGCCAGCAGGACGGGACAGGAGTCTGCCGCAGGAGATGCATTGGCGATGTTGCCGCCGATCGTGCCGCGATTCTGAATGGCTATGCAGCCGGTCTGCCGTGCGGCTGAAGCGAGCATGGGAAAGTACTTTGCGATGAGGCTGGAGTTGGCGATTTCAGTGTAAGTAGTGAGGGCCCCAATCTGCACTGTGTTGTTGAGCAGGTGGATTGAGCGAAGCTCGCTGAGGGGTAAGAGGTTGACGAAGTGCCGGTGGGTGAGCTGGCCAGACTCAAGACCCACCATGAGGTCTGTGCCGCCAGCAAAGGGCCTTGCGCCGGAGGCCAGCAGGCTGAGGGCGTCTGAGAGTGAGGCCGGGGTTGAGAGTTCAAAGTCAGGGACAAAGCTTCTCATGAGCTGGCTCTCTGGACGGCCTCAATGATTTTTGTGAAGCCTGTGCAGCGGCAGAGGTTGCCCGCGAGTGCTTCTCGAATTTCAGCCTCGGAGGGGTTTGAATTCGATTTGAGGAGGCTGTGCGAAGCCAGGATCATGCCGGGTGTACAGAAGCCACACTGTGTGCCGCCGGTGTCGATGAATGCCTGTTTGAGTCGAGAGTTGTCCAGGCCTTCGATGGTGATGATAGTGGCACCCGCAGCCTGTGCGGACGGGATCAGACAGGAGTTGGCCAACTGGCCATTGAAGAGGATGGCGCAGGCACCGCATTCGCCTTCTCCACAACCTTCTTTGGTGCCGCTGAGGCCGAGTTTGCGCCGGAGAAGATAGAGGAGGGGCTCCATGGGCCAGGCATCCACCAGGTGCTCCTGGCCGTTGACAGTCAATGAGATCTGTCGCATTTGAGGATCTTTTCAGGGGTGATGGGAAGGTGATTGAAGTGCTTGCTAAGTTGACGTGAGATGGCGTTTGCGATGGCTGGGGCCGGGGCGTTCATGGGAAGTTCACCGAGGCCTTTGGCCCAGGAGGCGGTGGAGTTGTGAAAGAAGACTCGAATGGGCGGCAAGTCGGCGGCGGTTGGAATTGTGTAATTAGACATGCGTTGGTTCACTACGCGGCCCTCATCGTAGATTACGTCTTCCATGAGGGCGAAGCCGATGGCCTGAGCGACACCTCCTTCGATCTGACCGGCGGCAAGAGTATGGTTGATAATTCTTCCGGCCTCCTGGACGGCGACGAAATCTTTCAAAATTACCTGGCCGGTGGCATTGTCGATATCGAGCTCGGCAATGTTAACAGCCCAGGAAAAAGTGGCATAGGCGTCCCCGGTAAATGTGGCCTCGTCGAAGGCGATTCCTTCGGGTTGGACGTATTTCGCGCTGACTCTGTCCACTCCTGGAGACTTGAGCTGGCGGGCGGCATCGGCTAGCAGACTGCCGACGATCATGGCAGTGCGAGAGGCGACAGTGGGGCCGGAATCCGGGACGATGCTGGTGTCAGGTTGTACGATCTCGATGTCGTCCAGGGGTAGGCCCAGTTCTTCTGCGACGATTTGGGAAAGGATCGTATTGGTACCTTGACCGAATTCTGTACTCGAGACGAGGACGCGGATTTTTCCTTCCCTGGTTCGCTCGAGCATCGCAACCGATTGAAGGTATCGTTCGCCTGAGCCGGTGAAGCCCGCACCGTGAAGGGAAGCGGCTACGCCGAGTCCTGTTTTGCTTTCGTAGCGGGATTCTTCAAGAGCGCGATCCAGAAGCTGGTGGAGCGGAACTGGTTCTCGCAGGATTTGGCCGGTGGCGGTAGCTTGGCCCTGCTGCAGAAAATTGATACGGCGGATGGCGACCGGGTCGAGGCGAAGTGAATCGGCAATCACGTCCATATGGCGTTCGAGTGCAAAGTTGACCTGAGGGGCACCGAAGCCACGAAAGGCACCATGTGGAGGGTGATTGGTGGCCATTGCGCGTGCCTGAATGCTGACATTGGGGCAATAGTAGCAGCCAGTGGCATGGATGGCGGCGCGGGACAGAACGATGGGTGAGAGGGTCGCGTAGGCACCAGCGTCGAGCAGGATGTCGACTTCCATGGCGAGGAGTTTGCCATGAGAGTCAATGGCAGTGCGGTGTTTGACTGTTGAAGGGTGGCGCTTGGTGGTGGCTGCAATGTCTTCATCACGGGAGTAAATCATTCTGACGGGCTTGCCAGACTTCCAGGTGAGCAGGCCCGCGTGGATGGCAAGGATCGAGGGGTAGTCTTCTTTGCCACCGAATCCTCCGCCTGTTTCCATCTGGATCACTCGTGAAGGAAAGGGGAAGACCCTGTCGAGTGCCTTCTGGATGAAGTAGGGGCATTGCATCGAACCCCAGACGGTGAGGGCGTTGTTTTCAAAGGAGGCGGCAATGCCCTGGGGCTCAATGTAGAGCTGTTCCTGAGCCCTCGTTGAGTAGGTGCCCTCGACGATGTGACCGGCGTTGGCAAAGGCCTTGGCGGAGTGGCCTTTGGTGATTGCGCAGGTCTTGAAGACCTGGGCAGAAATGGCGGGGTCAAAGACGGCAGGAAGGGGTTCATATTCAATCGAGACGCTTTGGCGGGCGCGTTCGGCGAGGTAGCGATCAGGGTGTGCGATGAGCAGAATGGCTTCTTCGACGTGGTTTACCACGCTTGATGCGAGGCAGGGCTGGTCATCATAGACGGAGGCGACGACGTTGGGGCCGGGCAGATCATCAGCAGAAACGATTGTGAATTCGTGCCACGGGAAATGGGGGGCGAAGTGGATTTTGCGAATCCGTGCGTGCGGGGCCGACGAGCGGACAGTTACACCGTAAAGGGTGCCGCTGGCAGGCAAATCGTCGACGTATATTGATCGCCCTGAAATTTTTGAGGCAGCTTCCCGTCGAGGAATCGAAGTGCTGTTCATTCTATGCCTTCTCCAGTAGCATACTGGAAGCGCACTGCTCATGTTCCTGAAACCCACTCACGAAAGCGAAACAGAGCCCCGCCGGAGTAATCAGCATTATTGGGAAGCTCACCTGGCTGATGAACTGCGGCTGGAGACGCAGTCGGAGTGGCTTCGGTATTCTCGCGAGCAATATGGGGAGTGGGTGCGCCGGTATTTGAACGGCGGCGGCAGGGTACTCAAAACCGATGCGTTTGAAGAGATCCGGGGAGGAGAAGTGCTGGATGCGCTGTTTGAACGTTTCAGCCAGGTTGTGGTGGCTGATCTTGCGCTACCGGCACTGGCGCAGGGGGCGCGGAAGCGTAGGGATCGAAAGGTTTGGTGGGTGCAGTCAGCGGCGCAGTTGCAGCCATATGCCGACGCAAGCTTTGACGCAGTGACTTCGTTTTCGACGCTCGATCACTTTCAAACGGTGGGTGAAATCGGGGATAGTTTGCGGGAGTTGGCCCGGGTGACTCGGGCTAGGGGGCAACTTTTGATCACGCTCGATAATGCGAGTAATCCTTTGCTGGCGCTGCGAAATGTAATTCCAAACGGCTTGTTGCAGCGACTTGGCTTGGCCCCTTATGAATACGGCAAAACGCTCGATGCCGGCGGTTTGCGAGCTTCCCTCGCCGAGACGGGATGGGTAGTTAAGGAATTTACGGCGGTGGTTCATGCGCCGCGGGTGCTGGCCGTGGCAGCGGCACGTTTTTGTGGGCAGAATCGCTGGCTGAAGCCTGGACTATACCGCAAGGTGCTGCTGCCTTGCGAACTACTTGAAAAGGCACCTACGCGCTTGCGCACCGGGTATTTTCTTTTGGCGCTGGCTGAGCGGGCAAGTGATGCCGCCACGGGTCAGCTCTTTGACATCCCGTCTCATCACAAAAAAAAGGTATAGGAAAGTTCAGCATTATCTATTCTAGAATCAATCACTTGGCCTCATCCTGCAGGAATTTAGCCATCTTAGAAACAGAATGGTCACCAAACTTTGCATCTAACTTGGCATCCTAGAGATAATGAAAGTCGTTACCGGTCTGCTTCTCTTTCTTTCCCTGGGCTCCCTTTCCTTCTCACAATCAGTCGCAGGACTTGGCGGCATCTCTGGCACCGTCAGCGACGCCTCAGGCGCACGCATCCCTGAAGCCGAAATCACGGTCACCAATGCAGAGAAGGGCGTTCGCCGTACTCTCTCCACCAATGCCGCCGGCCTATTCAGCGCGGGCTCGCTCGTCCCTGCCGATGGATATGTTGTAACCGTCTCAAAGCAGGGCTTCGGCCGCACCGAAGCAAAATCCATCCTCGTCCAGGTTGGTCAGCTCGTCGACATTAACTTCACTCTATCCGTCGCCTCCGCCAACGTTACCGTTGAAGTCAACACCGACGCCCCCACCGTCGACACTGCCAAAACCGGCGTCAGTCAGGTTGTTGACCAAGCCCAGATCCTGAACCTCCCCATCAATGGGCGTCGCGTTGACTCCTTTGTTCTCCTCACCCCCGGCGTTACCAACGATGGCACCTTCGGAGCACTTACCTTTCGCGGCGTCCCCGGCGGCAATGCCTTCCTGCAAGACGGCAACGATTCCACTCAGCAGTATTACAGCGAAAACGCCGGACGCACCCGCATCTCCTCAAACATTTCGCAAGACACTGTTCAGGAGTTTCAGGTCATCACCGGCGGCTCCGCCGAATTCGGCCGCGCTGCCGGCGGCGTCGTTAATACAGTCACCAAATCCGGTGGCAATTCTGTCCACGGTACGGCCTTTTGGTTCTTCCGGAATCAGAATTTCAACGCTCGCGATCGCTACGCCGCCTTCCGTGCCGATGAGCGCCGTGATCAGTTCGGCGGCTCCATCGGCGGCCCAATCAAGAAGGACAAGCTCTTCTACTTCTTCAATACCGAAATCACCCGCCGCGACTTCCCCCTGATATCGAGCAATACTTTCCAACCCCTTTTCAGTAGCAACGGCACCTATGTCGCCGCCTGCACCGCCTCCGCCGTCCAGTGCGAAAACGCCCGCAAGTTCATTGATCGCGCCAGCATCGTCATCCCTCGTCGCGCCGATCAGGAAACCCTCTTTGGTAAATTCGACTACCGCCTGAATGATCGCAATTCTTTCAGCGCCAGCTTCAACTACCTGCGCTGGATTTCACCCAGCGGCATACAGTCCGCAGCCGTCCTCAACAACGGCGGTGCCATCGGTAACAACGGTCTCTCAACTGTGCGTGCCCGCAACGCCCGCCTCGCATGGACCTCCCTCGTATCCAACACCATGGTCAATGAGTTCCGCTTCGGTTGGTTCAAAGACCGCCAGGCCGATGATGTGTCCAGCCAATATCTCCCTTACACCGGCTATACCGGCACCCTCACCATCAACGGTGTTTCCAACCTCGGCACCGCCAACTACTTGCCTCGCGTCCAGCCCACAGAAGACCGCTTCCAATTCGCTGACACCCTTTCTGTCACCTGGGGACGCCACCTCGTCAAGTTGGGTTTCGACACCGCACAGACTCGCGACGTCATCGACCAACTCCTCAATGGCCGAGGTACTTATACTTACGCAAGCGTCACCAACTTCGCCCTCGACCTCACCGATAACCCCACAGGTGCCAAGCGTTGGCAAAGCTATAGCCAAACCTTTGGTTCACCACTTTCGCGCGTCTGGACTCGCGATTACAACTTCTTCGCCCAAGACCAGTTCCGCGTCAACACCCGCCTTAGTCTCAACTATGGTCTCCGTTACGAATTCGCAACTTTCACTCAACCTCAGGCCGCCGTTCCTGGCTACGACCTCACTGGCCGCATCCCGCAGCCCAAGAAGAACTTCGCTCCCCGTCTCGGCATCGCCTACACACTGGTTCCGGACAAGACCGTCCTGCGCGGCAGTTGGGGTATGTTCTACTCGCGCTTCCCCGCAGCTCTGATCACAAACCTGAATACCTCCAACATTCAGCAACAATCTTTCTCACTACAGAGCAACAACGCAACCAACCTTGCCTCTGGCCCGGTCTTTCCCAGCATACTCAGCTCTAGCGCAGGCCTTGCCACCGGAACCCGCAGCATCAGCTACGCTGGTGAGAATTTCCGCACTCCCTATACCCTTCAGGGCGACCTTGGCATTGAACAGGCCGTCACCCGCGACACCACGCTCACCGTAAGCTGGGCCTTCAATCGCGGCGTGCGCATGCTCACCATCCGCGATGCTAACGCCGGTCCCCTGGGCGACCCCGTCACCTATCGCATCAACGACGCCTCAGGCAATCAGGTCGGCTCTTACTCCACTCCGGTCTACCGGCTAGCCAACCGCATGGATCGCAACTTCCAGCGCGTCAACGTAGTAGAGGCCGGTGGCAACCTCTGGTACAACGGCATGCTCGTGCAGTTCCGCAACCGTAAACTGAATTTCGGCCCGCTCCGCACCAGTGGCAGCATCAGCTACACCTGGGCTCACACGATCGACGAAAACCTCGGTAATGGCGGGAATGTCTTTTTCAGCGGCGGCCCTACTTCTTATTACAACGGAGACTACCGTGGTGAGAAAGGCTCCTCGCAACTCGACCAGCGCCATCGCCTGGTCGTCGCACAAACCATCGGCTATAAGCCCTGGAAGAGCGACAGCGCTTTCGCCAGGTACATCGTAAATGACTGGCAACTCTCCATGCTCGCCACCTTCGCCAGCGCTTTCGGTTCGACACCAACTGTCAATGGCGCGGGCATCGTCATCCCCGGCCTGCCCGCTGCCTTCACTGCCAGCCTCAATGGTCTTGGAGGTGATAGCCGTGTCCCTTTCCTGCCGCGTAACTGGCTCGATATCGACCAAACCCGCCGCATCGACGCCCGCATGTCAAAGCTCTTCAAAGTTACCGAGCGCTATGTCGCTACTTTCAACTTTGAAGCCTTCAACCTCTTCAATACTCCGTCTGATACAGGCCGCCGCAATCAACTCTTCAATGTTTCCGGCGGTAATATTCTGAATCCCGTGGCTAATTTTGGAGAAGGCTTCGCCAGTGCCGGCTTCCCTGACGGCACCAACGTCCGCCGCCTCCAGTTGAGCCTGCGTCTCCAGTTCTGATATGACCTTCGCCGAAGAACTTGCTGGGCTCCTGCCGCCGGACATCCCCCACCGGGACCGCCTTGTCACCATCGCCGCTCACCACCTCGACCTCATCGTTGAGGCGAACAAGACCCTCAACCTCACGCGCATCCTCGATATCCGGGAGGCCGCCATCAAACACGTTCTAGACTCTGTCTTGCCCTGGAGGCTCTTCAGCGGTGCTGCCGTAGTCGCAGATGCCGGTACCGGTGCCGGCCTCCCCGGTATCCCGCTTGCAGTTGTCTTGCCCGAAACCAGATTTGTGCTACTTGAGTCGGTCCAGAAGAAGACCCGCTTCGTCGAAGCCGCCATATTGACACTTGGCCTGAGAAATGTCGAAGCCGTGCCACTCCGGGCCGAAGACTGGCTCAAGTATCATCACGCCACTATCATCACGGCCCGTGCCGTCGCACCGCTCGAACGCGCTATCCCACTCTTTGGCCCTGCCATCCAGCAGGGTTCTCGTGGCCTCTTCTACAAGGGCCCCGACGTTCAAAACGAAATCGAAACCGCATCTGGCGAAACCCGCAAACGCTACCTCACCGCCCGCGAAATCTTCCGCTACGAACTACCTGGCAGCCTCGGCAGCCGGACCATTGTCGAAGTGGTAAAAGGAATTGAACATGCCTAGTTACACCGTTCGTACTTCCACGGCGCAGTACGATGTTATCGTCGAGCGCAACATCCTATCGCGTCTTGCCGGGTACCTTCCTGACAGGGTCAGCCAGATCTTCATCGTCACCACGCGAGACGTCTGGAATTACCACGCCAAAGCGATGGAAGATGCCCTCGACACCCGCCAGCACCACGTCCTGTTCTTCCCCGGCGGCGAAGACAAGAAGCGCATGAGCGAAGTCGAGGCTCTTGCCGAGCAGATGATGGCCGCCGGTGCTGACAGAGCCAGCCTCGTCATCGGTTTTGGCGGCGGCATTGTCACTGACGTCGCCGGCTTTCTCGCAGCCATCTTCTTGCGCGGCATCCCTGTGCTTCAAATCCCAACAACCCTGCTCGCTCAGGTCGACGCAGCCGTCGGTGGCAAGACGGGCGTAAATCTTGTCTCTGGCAAGAATCTCATCGGCAGCTTCCACCAGCCCCTCACCGTGCTGATCGACCCCGAGATGCTGCGCACTCTCCCCGAACGCGAATACCGCGCCGGCCTTTACGAGGTGATTAAGTGTGGCGTCATCCGAAGCAAACCTCTCTTCGACCTGATGGCCTCCCAGTCTGCCGGCATCCTCGGCCAACAACCTGGGATTGTCGAATCGATGATCTGCGAAAGTGTCCGTATCAAGTGCGAAGTGGTCACGGCCGACGAGAAAGAAGGCGATCTTCGCCGGATCCTCAACTTCGGCCACACCATCGGCCATGCCCTCGAAGCTGAGACCAAGTACACGCGATTCCTCCACGGTGAAGCCGTCGCCTTCGGCATGAATGCCGCCACTCACCTCGCCCACCTTAATGGCAATCTGCCGCTCGCCGACTGCAACACGATCCACAACTGCATCAAGCTCTTTGGGCCTATCCCCAAGCTAGACGGCATCACTGCCGATACCCTGCTCAACCGCCTTGGCGCTGATAAAAAGACGCTCCACGGCAAAGTCCACTTCGTGCTCCCCACTCGCATCGGCGAAGTCACCATCGTCACCGGCATCGACACTGGCCTCATCAGAGAAGCCACCGCCGCTGCACTGGCCGCAAGCTAAATGGCCGTCAGCGGTACCAAGCCAAAGTCTGGCTTTACCGAGGCCGAGTCTTCGGCCTGGGTCCGTGACATGTTCGGTCGCGTCGCCCCCCGCTATGACCTGCTCAACCGCATCCTCAGTTTGCAAATCGACCGGCTCTGGCGCTGGCGAACCGCCCGTATATTGAGGCCCTGGCTTCAGCCAGAAGCCCGTGTCCTCGACCTCTGCTGCGGCACAGGAGACTTGCTCGTCGCCCTCGAATCGGTAGCTCCCGCCCGCTATTTCGGCGCTGACTTCTGCTTCCCGATGCTCGTCCGCACAAACGAGAAGTCCAATGCCCCTCTGCTTGAGGCCGACGGGCTCCACTTGCCCATCCAGTCCGATAGCCTCGACCTCATCACCATCGGCTTCGGCTTCCGCAACTTCGTCAACTACCGCAGCGGCCTTGATGAACTCTTGCGTGTCCTCAAGCCCGGCGGGCACCTCGCCGTTCTCGAATTCACACAGCCTCCCAACAATCTGGTCCGCAGCTTCATGGGCTTCTGGAACCGCTATGTCATGGACCCGGTCGGCCGCCTGGTCTCAGGTCAGGGAGACGCCTACCAATATCTGCCCGAGAGCGTCTCACGCTTCCCTGACGCACCGCTGCTCGCCCGGATGATGGGCGAGCAGGGATTTGCTGAAGTTAGCTTCCGGTATTTCGATGCCGGTATCGTTGCCCTGCATCTGGCGAAGAAGCCGCTCTAACGCAGCTTCGTTCCGATCACTTCGCCCGATACGATAATCTCGACCCGGCGATTCTGTTGGCGGCCCTTGGCTGTCGTGTTGTCCGACACTGGCCTTTCCTTACCAAAGCCTTGCGCAGAAAGATTGGCAGCGACGATACCCTGCGTTTCAAGGTAAGCCCTTACCACCTCAGCCCTCTGTTCGCTCAGCCGATGGTTTAACGAATCACTTCCAGTCGCATCGGTGTGCCCCTCTGATTCGAGCTTCAACCCTGGATGCGCCAGCACAAGACCGGATAGCCGGGCCAGCTTCTCCCGGGCATCCGGCCGCAACGTCGCCTTGCCGATATCAAAGAGCAGATCGCCCAGGTTGACGACAAGACCCCGCTCACTTTCCCTGGTCTCGAGCACCTGATTGAACTGCGCAAAGAGCCGCTCCCGCAAGGCTATCTTCTCTTGCTCCGCTTTGCCTGCGATAGCCCGGGCTTCTTCGGCCATCTTGCGCGATGCCTCTTCTTGCAGCACAGCCTTGCGCCGCTCTTCTTCAAGACGAGCCCGCTCCTGCTCAAGCTTCGCCGTTGCGAACTCTGCCTCAACGCGCCGGCGCTCTTCAGCCTCGCGTGCAGCCTGTGATCGAAGCGTGGCAGCTTCTGCCTTGGCCCGCTCGAGCTCAGCCGTGACCCGGCGAGACTCCTCAAGCTTGCGCTGCTCTTCGGTTTGCCGCTGTTGCTCCTCAGCTTGGACCCTGCGTCTGGCTTCTTCTTCAGTCGCTTTTTTGGCAGCCGCTTCACGCGCAACTGCTGCTGCCCGTTCTGCCGCAAGGCGCTCCTCTTCAGCGCGCTTCACGGCAACAGCCCGCGCATCTTCCGAACGCTGCACAGAATCGCGCGCCATCATCGCCGTAGGCTTCGCTTCACGCTTGCGCAGTTGATATTCTTCAGCCTGCTTCAGACTCGCCTCCGCCTTAAGCATCACCTCAGGCGCATATTTATCGGCCTTGACGCTCTTGGCGATCATCAGTGCGTTGCGAGCCTGGTAGAGCTCCAGCGGCACCTTCGGATCAATTATCATCTTCAATGGGTTCGCCGCCTTGGCGTACTCGCCACGCTGCAACAACTCATACTTGGCGTCAATCGTCTCAAAGCGCCCCAGAGTATCCTGCCGCAGCTCATTCTCGGCGACGATCAAGTCGCTTGGCATTGTCACGGCAAAATAAGGCTCTGCCGTGACAATCAAGCCGAAGGCCTGGAGTTCTGTAGTGACACTTAGCTTCGCTTTGCCGCTGGAAAGCTGCACTTCCCCGAGATTCTGCGGGCGGCCTTCCGGCGTAATCGCCCACAAAACATAAGTCAAGTACTCGTTCCCAAACTTGGTGGCACCGGTGAGGTTCTTGATCTCAAAATCGATTTCGATTCTCCCCGCCTTGCTCTCTACCCTGGCTTTACCAAGCGCAGCAGGCATCAATGCAGTGCCTTTGAAATCAACATTCGTCGCCCCCATTCGGTGCCGGTAATTCACTGCCTTGGTACTCTTGGCAACCACGTCCGTCTTGAACGTAACGATTGGCGGGTCTTGAGCGAAGAGCCCAAGACTCAGAAATAGTAATAGCTTCATAGGCAGTTCTTTCTAAGGAGACGGGCCTCGGGGCTGATCTGTTTCGCCTAAGCTGCGGTCCAGCCGCCATCGATTGTGATGACACTCCCGTTGACGAAGGCCGCTTCCTGCGAGCAAAGATAAAGCGCAAGGTGAGCAATTTCGTCCGGCTTGCCAAGACGGCCTATTGGTTGGCGCTGATTCAACTCGCCCCGCACCTTGTCCTTCTCGTGCTTGTGATACTTCTCAAGATAGCCTTCGACGAATGGCGTATCCACAGTGCCTGGGCAAATGCAGTTCACACGAAATTCTGTTGGATAGTCAACTGCAAGCTGACGCGTCATGGCAATGACAGCACCTTTACTCGCGCAGTAGCCGAAGCGGCGGCGCACTCCAATCAGGCCCGCGACGCTCCCAATATTCACCATCGCGCCATGGCTGGCGATTAGCAGCGGTACCGCATGCTTGGTCACGATAAACATGCCGGTAACATTCACCTTGAAGATCTTCTCAAAGTCTGTGACTTCAGTCTCGGTGACACCGCCAACAAGGCCGATGCCAGCGTTGTTGATCAGCAGGTCGAGATGAGGAATCTGCTGGAAGACATGCTTCACGGATTCTTCGCTGGTGATGTCGCAATGCATTGCGCGACTTCCTGACAGCTCTGCAGCGAGCGCTTCTGCTTTGTTTGTATCTATGTCGGCGACGATCACACTTGCGCCTGCCTGGCTGAACGCGCGGCAGGTCCGTTCGCCGATTCCACTGGCGCCTCCGGTTACAAGCGCAACTTTTCCGTCTAGTCGAAAGGGGGTGGGTTGTTCCATAAGAAAGAAAGGGTTAGAAGTTCCTTCTTGATTATGTTCCATCAGAGCTAAGGTAGACAGAAAATCGAATTCAGCTTTTCTACCCAGCTTGCAATCTTCTCCTGCGCCGATTCAAGGGATAGTACCAATGGATCTACATCCGCCAAGATCCGGCGCAGGCGATCTCACGATCAATTTCGTCCGTGGCCTGTGCCTTCCGATGATGATGATCGATCACTTGCGAAACCACTGGATCTCCCTTTTCACTCATCGTCCGCTTGGCTTCTTCTGCGCTGCTGCGGTCTTTGTTTTCCTTTCGGGCTTCTCTTCGGCCAAGTACCATTCACGATACCTGGCAGCACCAGACCAATTCAGTGTTTACCGTCATATCTGGCGGAGGGCAGGTCAGATTTATGTACTTCACCTCTGTGTTTCAGCCATTACCTTGTCGCTGGCCGCTTACGGTCCATTTGGGCGTGAGGTGGAGCAAACCGTCCATCATCCCTGGCTCACTTTGCTCAACTCAGCCCTGTTGCACTCAGACGCCCCGATACTTGAGTTTTTGCCAATGTACATCTTCTTTCTGCTCTGCACACCATGGATTCTGAAACAATTCCAACGCGGCAACGAGAAAGCCGTACTCGGGGCAAGCTTTCTACTCTGGCTTGCAGCGCAGTTTGGGTTCAGCGTTCCACTGCCACCCTTCACGATTGCCTTTGACAGCGCGGGTTGGCAGTTTCTCTTCATTACCTCTCTCCACCTGGGCTTCCTTCAAGCCACTCAACCACTCGAACGTCCACTCGAGACCAAAGGATTGAACCTGGGACTATTCGGGTGCATGACGGCTCTGCTCATGCTGCGGCATGCAGAAGTCTTCGGGCTGGAGTCATTTGCCAAGGCAATACCAGGTTGGTGGCTTGATCGCGGGCATCTCGGGCCCCTGGTGATCTTGAACTTGTACCTGTGGGTTGCGTTCTTGTGGCTTGTGCCTGAGCCACTGATCAAGCTGGCTCGGCAGGGGAGAATCTTTGTCGTCATTGGGCACTACGCATTGCCAGTCTTTGCCTGGCAGGTGCTGCTCTTTTACGTGTTCATGAGCTGGTTCCCGCAGCTTTACCGCTACTCGATTCTCGAACAGGCTCTGGTTGTCTGCTTTGCTGTGGTTTGTCTGGTCTTCCCGGTCAGTCTTTTCCTGGCCGCACCTCAGACCAGGAGCCATCGGCTCTCTTGATTGCCCAAAGGAGAGAGTAAAAGCACAACGCTGTGTTAGGTTTGGGAAAAGTGCTTTATGACCAACGACAGCAGCCACCCATCCCTGACGGTTGGATCTTTCGTGCACTAGTGGCAGTTGCGGCGCTGATGCGCAGCACTGGCGCATTGATTGCCATGGGAACAAGTGCGATTCTCCTGGGCTTGCCGCTAGCGGAGTTGCATTGGGCAGTCCCGATGCCGAGAAAGCTGGGTGCCAACCTCCTGCAAGCTATTCCCGATCTCATCATGGGGCTGATGGTCTCATGGCTGCTCTTGCGTTATGCTCATCGAGCCCGGCTGAGTGACCTGGGCCTCCCAGCCTTGCGCTCTTCGCTTGGTGAGGTTCTAGCCTCAACCCTGGGAGGTGGCCTGATGGTCTCCCTGATCATTGTTCCGCCTCTGCTGTTCGGGTTTGGAGAGTTCTCCAGTGCCGAGACCAAGATTCGTGGCCCCTTCGGCTTAACCGTACTTACTGTGCTGATGGCAATCGCCGCTTTCAGCGAAGAGTTGATCATGCGTGGGTATGTGTTTCAGACCTTGGTGCAGCCGATGCATCTGCTGGGTGCCGTTGTACTAACCAGTGCCCCCTTCGCAGCGCTGCACTGGACCAGCCCCGGGGCAAACGAATACACCATTACAAATACCTTTCTGGCGGGCTGCGTTCTTGGCATGTTGATGGCCTGGAGACGAAGTTTGTGGGCAGCAGCCGGCGCACATTTTGGCTGGAATGCGGCAACCGTGCTGTTTGGGCTGAATGTGAGCGGATTGTCCATACCCGTTGTGCCTTTCACTATTACCTGGAAGCTCGATCCACTCTGGACTGGTGGCGATTACGGCCCCGAGGGTGGGCTGCTGTGTACCGTTTTGTTGAGCGCGCTGCTGCTCATTCTGATTCGCTTTTACTATGACCGCGAGGAAGGGAAACCAGTCTCTTGAAAAACTTTCCCTGGCAGATCCTTCCGGCGCTGCTGCTGGAAGCAGTCTTCTATTTCTTGCCGGCATGGCCTGATTTTGCAATTCGATTTGGCAAGCTAAATCGCTGGATACAGGCGTTACTCATCTGGCTCAGCGGAATCACCCCCATGCTGCTGTTGCATGCATCACTCGGGTTGACTCCGGTAGAATATCCTCTGCTCGCTGTCTCGCTGGGAATCGCCTGTGTCTGGTTTTTGGTTTTGCCACATCGACCCGTTGCGGACCTCCTCCTCTTGGGCCTTCTGGCTGCTTTTATCCTCTTGCCCTGGTATCAGGGCTTCTTTCCAAACCCCGCAGGTGGACCAAAGCTGGGTGCCTTGGCCAAGCTGTTGTGGCTCCGGATTGGGATTGCAGTTTTCCTCTTTCTGAGACGGTGGAAGGTGCCGGGTTTTGGTATCTGGCCAGATAAGCGGGATTGGGTTGTTGGCATGCAGCAGTTTCTGCTCTTTTTTGCCATCTTGCTGCCGGCCGGGCTCTATTTTGGAGTGCTTCGATTCCAGTTGCCGAAGATGGATGGATGGCTGATTCCGTTTGCTGCGGCAGGCATTTTTCTTGGGATGTATTTATTCGTCGCCCTTGGCGAGGAGTTCTTCTTTCGTGGAATTCTACAACCGTTGTTGAGCCAGAACCTGGGAGGCAAGTGGGTTGGGGTCGTGGTTTCGAGTCTCTGCTTCGGAGCAGTGCATCTCCCCTATAGGAGTTTCCCAAACTGGCGGTTTGCGCTTATGGCAACGATCGCCGGGGTGTTCTATGGAAGGGCCTTTGAGAAAGCGCACTCCTTGCGTGCGGCAATGATCGCCCATGCCCTGGTAGTCACCGTCTGGACGGTTCTCTTTGCTCGTTCTCTCTAGGGATACTCGCCAATCGAGACAAGCCCGGCTGAGACTGCTTCCTTGCCTACATCCTCAAGCGCATTCAACCATTCCGAGAGGCCGGGTGCTTCGGCGGAAAATGAAAACTCCAGAGCTGCAAATGCCTGTTTGGCGTTGTTCTCACTTTGCGTGACCCAGCCGGTATCAAAAAGCAGAGATATGGTTCTGGCCGGGACAGGGGCTTGCGTGGTAAGAGACTTCCATCTCCATTTTTCAACCTCCTGATCGGCGGTAACAAGACGCATACCCGGAAAAGATTCTTCGAGTCGCTTCCAGGCAGCGGGGTCGGCACGCAAAAGGTTGCCAAGGCGGCCGGCAATCACAAAGTGTGTGGGGACGCCGCTGCGATCAAAGACCGGCCACCAGAACTGGCCCGCCAGATTGGAATTGAAGACCACGACTCGAGGTGTCGGCGTATAGTCAAGCTCTTCGCGCTGAAGAGTCTCAAGCAGCGCCAGATAGTGCTTACGGCGCAAGTCTGCGCTCGACTGGACGGCCTTGCTTGCCTGGTTAAAGTAGTCGTCAAGCGATTGATCAAGCCGGAATCCAGACCGAAGCTCGTTCAGAACTTGCCGGGCCACTTCAGCTTGCAGCACGCTGCGCTCACCAAGCAGCACCGCCTGCAAAAGAGTTTCCCGATCAATCATGACGACGACGCTGGCCCCGAGTTTACCGGGGATTAGATCGGCTTCAAAAAATGAAAGAGACTTTGAAACCTGCTCGGACTTCCACGAGAGTCGAATCGGCGTGGTCCAGCGAGGGTCAGAGGAGAAGCGGACCGCACTTTCGTAGAAAAGCTGCGCGGAGGCAATAGACTGCAGGTTTGCGACGCGGCTCACAACAAGCATGGCCGGAAGCACTGGAAGACCAGCCTTGGACTTGGTTTCGCGGAAAGCGAAAGCGTGAGTGAGAGCCCAAAAGTTCTGGTCGGTTGGGTCTCCGGCGACATCACCGAGAAAGTCGAGGCCAAGCTGCGGGCGTTGTGCCGGGATAGGCTGCTGGATGGGAAGGAACTGGGCCGGCAAGTGCAAAGAGGCAACGCCACTCAAGTGGACTTCGGTGTAACCACCGGCTTGAACGAGTTTGCTGGTGCAGGAATTCAGCAAGCAGGCCAGGACGAAAATGAAGATAACCTGAATCAGAAAGCGCACCCCTCATGGTAAGCCATTCGTCGATGTTAGACTAGAAATTGAAGCTGCTGTTACGGGCGCGTAGCTCAGTTGGTTAGAGCACCTCGTTTACACCGAGGGGGTCCGGGGTTCGAGTCCCTGCGCGCCCACCATTCTCAGAATTCTGGTCATCCATGTATCGTGGACGATTCGCCCCTTCCCCAACCGGTCCTCTTCATTTTGGTTCCCTCGTTGCGGCACTTGCCAGCTACCTTGAAGCACGCCAGCATCGCGGGCAGTGGCTGGTACGAATAGAAGATACGGATACGCCTCGCTGCAGTACCGAAGCGGCGGATGCAATTCTACGGGTGCTCGTCGAGTTGGGATTTCGCTGGGACGGCGAGGTGGCCTTCCAGAGCCAACGGGCAGCTTTTTACCAACAAGAGCTGAGCCGGCTGGGCTCGCACCTCTTTCCCTGTACCTGCAGCCGGAAAGAAATCAACGACACGGGAGAAGGCCGGTATCCTGGCACTTGCCGGCAGGGAGTTGAAGCGAACCAGCGCGTTCGGGCCTGGCGGCTCAAAGTGAATGGAGAGCCAGTTGAATTTGAAGACTTACTTCAGGGGCGGCATCACTCAAATCTCGAAGCGGAACTGGGCGACTTTGTCTTGCTGCGACCGGGTTCGGGAATCTATTCGTATCAACTGGCGGTGGTGGTGGACGATGAGGCGCAAGGCGTGACGCATGTGGTTCGCGGGGCGGACCTGCTGGATTCGACAGCACGGCAGATCTACCTTCAACGGTTGCTGGGCTATCGCCAACTCCAGTACATGCACATCCCGCTAGCCACTGGCCAGGATGGAGAGAAGCTGTCGAAGCAAACGCTTGCACCAGCGCTCGACACTGGTGAAGCGTCACGGCTTCTCGATCAGGCCTTACGCTTTCTGGGCCAGGATCCTCCAGCGGGATTGAGCCTGGAAGCATTGTGGGGATGGGCTACTTCCAACTGGAACGCAGCGAAGATCCCGGCCGGGTTGGCGCATCCAGCGCCTTAAGATCTTTTTCGATTGCCTGCAAATCTTCATTCATGACGGCATTGCCGCGATTGGATTGGACGAGCTTTTCAAGCATCTGTTGGGCGGTTTGATATTCGCTTCTGGCTTTTCCGGGTTGCCGCAAAGCAGCATAGACATTTCCCAATGCGGCATGCGCTTCAGCGACTTCACCCTCAACTCCGGCGCTGGCGCGATTGACTGCGGCGAGCTTTTCGCGGCCACTCAAGGCGGTCTGAACAAAGCGAAGAGCGTCGTTGCTTCGTCCGAGACTCAGTAGTGCCTGGGCTGTCCGAATGCGGCAGGTTTCGAGGAGCGATTTGCTGCGGACATCCCGGTCGTCGGCAAAGGAAACAGATTCATAAAGTCTGCGGGCTTCTGTGAAGCAATCAAGCGCTTCAGCGGCCCGCCCGAGTTTAGTCAGGATCACCCCGTAGTTGTTGTATGACCACCCCGAACTGAGGAGATAGGGCACGTGGGTGGGATTGCGGTTGAGAATTCCTACGTCGATATCGAGAGCACGCTTGTAGTGGCCGAGGCTTTCCTTGAGTAGATTCTCATGCATCTCGATGGACGCCATACGGGCAAGAGCGAGGGCGAGACCACGAAGATCTGAAGCTTCTTGCGCATTGCCGGCAACAATCTCCTCATGCATCTTCAGGGCCTCGAGCCTTGTCTCCATAACTCCTGGATAGTCGCCCATCTGTGAGAGGCTACCGCTGAGGGTGGTCAGGCTGGAAGCAAGCGCACGCTTAAAGCTGAGGTTGCCCGGGTCGCCTTCAAAAAGTGCCTGACGAATCCCCAGTGCCTTACGTTCGTAGGCAAGGCCACCCTCAATGTCGCCAACGTCGCGAAGGGTGCCGCTGATCCGGGCGTAGATTCGGGCGAGATGGTTGCTTGCCGTTAGAAAATCGGGTGTTTTCTTTGCGGCCTTGCGGAGAGATTCACGAATAGCCTCGCTCTTGCGAAAACTTGCCAGTGCCTCGCTGGTCTGCCCGAGATTGAGAGAGCCATTGCCACCCTGGATCTCGCCGATCTTTTCGTAAGCTGCGGCGAGATCCTCTTTGAGTTGTGGGTCGGCCATATCCTGCTTGGATAGCTCATCAAGGTAGCCGAGCGAACTTCGAACGAGCCGTATGCGAACTTTGGTAGCACCCTGAAGCCCTACGAGTGCTTCGTCAGTTTCAAAAATGAGCGAGTTGGCGAGAGTCCGAAGTTGTTCAAATCGCTGCCTCGAGCTGTCGTAGCTCTGGCGAGCTTGCCGTGCCTGATAGAGTGCCGTCCCAATCGCGAGGGTCAGGGCGATGCTGGCAGCGCTAGCCACGCTGACGAGGCCTTTGTTTCGTAGGATGAATTTCTGCAGTCGATAACTTCTCGTTTGACGGCGTGCCGAAACGGGCCGCATGGCGAGATGCCGCTCAATATCATCGGCAAGCGCGTCTACGCTGCGGTAGCGGTGGCCGAGTTCGTATTCGAGGGCCTTGAGGGTGATGTTGTCGAGATCGCCAGCCAGCCGAGCGTCGCCAGTGATGGTGCTGGGCTTGGGAGGATGTTCACGCCGCAGCTTCTCGATAATCTGTTGAGAGCCAAGGCCAGTAAAGTCGAAGGGCTTCTGATCGGTGAGAAGAAAGAAGAGAATGCGGCCAAGTTCATAGCAGTCGCTCTCAATGGTAAGAGGTTCGCCGCGCAACTGTTCTGGGCTAGCCCACCATGGGGTGAGCGCAGGCGTCATGGTGACGGTGAGTTGGCCGCCTTCCGGGTCGCTTTCTTCCTGTTTAGACAAGAGGCGGGCAATGCCGAAGTCAACTAGTTTGGGAACACCTTCACGGGTGATCAGGATGTTGCTGGGCTTGATATCGCCATGGACGATCAGGTTGCGATGAGCGTAGGCCACGCCGTCGCAAATGCCCTGAAAGACCTTGAGGCGCATCGAAAGCGTAGGCTGAGTGGCAAGCCACTTCTCCAGGTTTTGCGCGTCAAGAAATTCGGTGACAATGTAGGGGAGGCCTTCTGAAGTAACGCCGCCGTCGAGGAGCCTGAGGATGTTCTCGTGTGTGAGGCGAGCCAGAATCTGGCGCTCCAATCGGAATCGGCGGGCTAGATAGGCTTGGCTCGCGGCATAGCGGATCACCTTGAGGGCCACCTTCATGGGGACCCCGTCCATCTCTTTTTGTGCGAGATAAACACTTCCCATGCCGCCTTTGGCGATCAGTCTTTCAATTCGATATTCGCCAAGGGTTCGGCCTTCGAGAGCGTCGCCGAGGCCCCCCAATTGCACTGGTGCATCTTCGAGGAAATCGGAAGCGCCGTCAAAGCTATCGAGCAAGCTCTCAATTTCAGCGATCAGTTCTTCATCGCCTCCGCTGGCTTTAAGGACAAAAGACCTGCGTTGCCCCTGAGGAAGTTCAGAAGCCTCGTGCAGGATTGCTTTGACCTGTTGCCAGCGATCAATCACATTCCTATGTTCTCACCGGGCTTTGTGCGCGACAACTCGCGAAAGAGCCAAGCTTTGGCGGTGACCCAGTCGCGCTTGACGGTTGCGGGGGAGATTCCAGCGACAGTTGCAGTCTCTTCAATCGAAAGACCCGCAAAGAAGCGAAGTTCCACGATGCGAGCCTGTTGCGGATCTACCTTGGCAAGGGTTTTGAGGGCGTCGTCGAGGGCGAGAATCTCCCTGTCAAGGCAAAGTAGAAATGTCCGCATCCTGGCAAAGTAGAAATGTCCGGTTTAGGGTGGGGCTTTGGAAAAGCCATGTTAAGTTGATCGTGCCGGT
>JAYSVS010000023.1:0-2594 GCA_043718395.1 Acidobacteriota bacterium | reverse complement strand
CCAGCATAATCACCGCGCCTACCGGGTCGGGTAAGACCTGCCTGATGCCGATTTGGTTGATTGCGCTGGCGCAGCAATCGGCAGGTGGCGAACAACCGCTTTTGCCTCGCCGATTGGTTTGGGTTGTAAACCGGCGAGTCGTAGTGGACCAAGCTACAGACGATGCTGTGAAATTGGCAGAGAGAATTGGAAATTGTTCCGAATTGGCTTCGGCACTGCGCACTTTGGGAGGACTAGGTGAGAAAGAGCAGTTGCTGGCTGTTAGTACGTTGCGTGGCGAAAAAGCTGACAACCGGGAGTGGAGCAAGAATCCGGCACGGGCTTCGATTGTGATTGGCACTGTGGATATGGTTGGTAGCCGATTGTTGTTTCGAGGCTATGGAGACGGTGACTCGCGCCGGGTGCAACATGCAGCGCTGCTGGGGCAGGATTGCTTGATCGTGAATGATGAAGCACACCTTAGCCCCGCATTCAAGAAAGTTCTGTCCCAAGTGCCCAGCTTTCACCGGGCCACGATCAAGCCCTGGCACAGTATTTTTCTTTCGGCGACTATGGCCGATGACGATAAGTCCGTCCGATACCCGGCGAGTTTTGACGAAGATTGTTTTCAATCACCGGAGTTTTTAAAGCGATATCGAGCCAAGAAGAACCTGACTCTAGACTCAGTGCCAGATACCAAGAGCGTGAAGAGCAAAATTCTTGAATTGGCTCTTGCAGATGGGGCGAAGCGCACGATTGTCTTTTTCAAGCGGCCGAAGGAAGTGATTGATTTTGTGGGCGATCTTGAAAAGAAAAAAGTCAATCCTAAAAACATCGCTGTAATCACTGGAACTCAGCGCGGACATGAGCGAGACCAACTCGCAAAGCCAGGCGGGGTATTGTCGTGGTTTCAGGGCGTGGAGCAGCCTGATGAGCCTCAATATCTGATCGCCACTTCCGCAGGTGAGGTTGGAATAGATGCAAGCTGCAGCCGCTTGATCACGACGCTCGACTCCTTGGATCATCTGGTTCAACGCTTTGGACGCTTGAATCGATTTGGAGAGTGTGAAGAAGCAACAGCCCATGTTGTCCACATTCCGGTCAAAGACGAGAAGAAAGAGGAAGTGGGGGCAACTGCATTGAAGTTCTTGAATTCGCTTGAGGATGTTGGCGCTGACACCTTGTTCGAACTCGGGAATCAAATTCCATTTCCATCTGGTGTGTCCTGTGCGAGTATTCCCGACTGGGCAATGGAACGCTGGGCGATGACCTCGATTACTGGTCCTTCGGGTGTTATTCCACGGGTGGAGCCGTATCTACATGGCAATCAGGATGATCTACCAAGAACAACGCTTGCCTGGCGTAAAGATATCGAGCTATTGACTGGCGATGAAGTGGACACCCAGGAAAGGCAAGAAGCTCTGAGGGCATACCGGCTGCTTGCGCGAGAAAAACTGGAAGCGCCAACCCAAGACGTTCAGGAGTATTTATCAGCACTGGCTGGAGAGGCGGGCTCTGAAAATGGCTCGAAAAAGATTCTCCGGTTGGATCGAGATGGAAAGGCGGCTGTGGTCAGTTTAAAAACAGTATGTGAGGAAAAAAACAGAACACAACTTCAATACTCGACTTTGATCCTGCCAGAGGAAATGTGTGTCCTCAAAAACGGGATGTTAGATCCCAAAGGAGTTCCGCATTTTGATGTAGCTGATATTGCAGAGGCGAACCCTGATGGCAATTCTGCTGCAGAGCCAATCGAGCTTCGTGCGCGTTTTCTTTTGAAATCGAAGGGGGATGAATGGAAGATTGAGCATCTTGGTACAAGAGCAGTGAATGTTCATCCAGAAATTGGATACATTGATTGGTTCAAGCGTGAAGGCTGGAAGATAGTTGCGGACCTACAAGTCTTTGGTGCTTCTGTTGATTCTGATCCCCAGGCCGACGTAGTTGAGGAGCGACTCGTCTACGTCAAAAGGGCTGGGCCTTTAGTGCGCCAACTTGAAGTGAAGCTCAGTGATCATTTGGAGCGAGTTGGTGGCAAAGCCGGCGCTTTTGCGAAACTCCTGGGACTGTCAGAACACTTCGAAACATTTCTATTGGCCGGACAGAAACATGATTTGGGGAAAGGTGCCTCGATTTGGAGGAAAGCAATGCGAGTGCCTGATGGCGAGGCCTACGCAAAAACTGCACGGCTGGGAAATCCGCGGCAACTCGGCGGATATCGTCATGAGCTGGGGTCATTGACCTTTGTGAGCGATTTATCTGAATTGGGACAACATGCAATTGCCACACATCACGGGAGAGCCCGGCCGCACTTTGAACCGAAGGCCAGAGATCCAGAGAACGAACTTGCCACAGAGGCCGCAAGCCGGAAATGCACAACGCGATTTGCGAAATTGCAGAAGGAGTTCGGCTTCTATGAATTGGCATACCTCGAATCGATATTGAGGGCGGCGGACTGGATCTGTTCGGCAGAGGAGCAACCCGATAATGAATGAGCTTCGCATTCCAATCGACCCGTTGAATCCAGGGCATTTCTATGCGTGTTGCGGACTACTTGAATTGCTTGAACCAGCGCACGAATGGCTTGAATCTCGATTTGAAAGTACGGCGAGAAT
>JAYSVS010000220.1:0-9988 GCA_043718395.1 Acidobacteriota bacterium | reverse complement strand
ATCACCGGCCTCAACTGGTTTTGCGCCAGTGCCCGGTTGAGGTTCTGGAACATCGCGCGTGAGCCGACGTAGATGCCCTTGGCTTATGGGACGGCCAGAGTGAAGTTCACTTCAACCTGCGTGGTCACCTCAACCGGGTTTCCGTTTAGCAGCGTCGGCTGATACCGCCACAACTTCACAGCACTCACCGCAGCATCCCGCAACCGGGCATCGACAAACTGATTCAGCGGCTCCAGACTCAACACATCTCCGTCCTTCCCGATCACAGCCTGCAGCAACACAATTCCCTCAATCCGCTCTGCCTTGCAATCCGCTGGATAAATCGGGTTCACCTTGTTCAAAATCTTCGCGGCCTGCACATTGCCCCCAATGCGAATCCGCGTCGGACTCACCGGCACCGCTTGCGATGGTGGCGGGGGAGGAGGAGGCGGCGGCATGATTCCGCCATTCACATGCAAAGTCTCCTTCAACCCACCCACATTCAAAGTAAAAACCAGCGGTCCGCTAAGCTTCACTTCCGCATTCGTCAGCATCGCAAAGCCTTCCTTCTCAACATGAATTACGTAGGCGTCCTCTTCAGGCAAACTCGGAAACAAAAACTCACCAGCCGAATTCGTCCTCACCATTTCCACACGCTGATTCATCCCAGGCTTCAAGAACCGCAAACTCACCGTCGCCCCAGCTACATTCGCCCCGCTGGCATCCCGCACCACTCCCTTCACTCCACCCTGCTGCGCAATCAGCCGCAACCCAACCACCGGCACCAGCAACGCCAAACTAACAACAGCCGTCAACACCACCGTCCCTCGCGAGACCGGTCGGTGCGATGTCAATGGATTCAGCAACGCCATCAGACGCTGCTCAAGAGTACTTTGCTTGGCCATGGAAAGGCCTCCTTCTATTAATGGTTCAGAATTCAAACTCCGCGCGATATCCACCAGATGGCCAGCGTAATCCGTAGCGGCAACGCCACTCATGACAACGCCATCATCACACGCCTGCTCACATTCGCTCCGCTGCCAGCCACACTTCGTCGCCGCAACCACTCCCCGCGAAGCTGACGCATTACCTCAACCAACAAAAGAACAGCCACCCCAATCGACCAAACAAAATACACCCACTCACCAGGACTCCAACCCGAATCCCCACCCCGAACCACCACCCTGGTCACACTCGTAACAGGCACCGCAATCGGCACTACCTCACTTACCTCAGGCAACAAAGGCATCAGCGGCAACCCAAGCAAAAACCCCAACACCAGCGTCCAGACATAGTGCCGCAACCCTGCATTTTGCCTCCGCATCAACCAGCAAATCATAAACGCACTCCCCAACAACACAACACTCTGCAGCGCCACAGTCGATTCAAATTCGCTCATCGCCGCGCCTCCTCAATCAACCTCGCAAGCCGGTCCAGATCCGCTTTCTTGAGCTTCACCGACTTCGGATCCATCAACGCCGCCACCGCATCTGCCGATGACCCGCCAAAGAATGTATCCACCAGATGCCGCACCGCCGACTTTCTCGCCCGCTCCGGGTTCACTGTCGGAAAGTACACATAGCGCAACTGCTCCACCTCATGCCGCAAATGCCCCTTCTCCTCAAGTGTCCGCAAATGCGCCCGCACCGCAGAATAGCTCGGAGCATCCGGCAAAGCCGCTTCGATATCGGCCGCACTCGCCTGTCCCCTCCGGTGCAGCACATCCATAATTTGCCGCTCGCGGCGGCTCAGTGTTTCTGTCATAAGCGTGTGCTAGTTTTCTAGCACCTGCTGGAAATCTAGCACCGCCTAAAGTAAAATGCAAGAGCTAAATCGTGTACCCGGCGTCGAAGCGCAATTCCGACCCAGTCATCCCGCCCGAGCTTTCCCCGCACAAAAACAAAATCGCCTCCGCCACCTCATCCGGAAAAGCCATCCGCTCTAGGGGGTTCTTTGATCGATCCGGCAACTCAGGTAGATCTTTCCACATCGGCGTCACAACGCCTGCCGGGCTAATCCAATTCACCCGAACCTTCGATTCCTTACCCTCAAGAGCGGCACACTTGGCCAGCATCGCAATCCCGGCCTTCGAACAACAATAAGCCGCTGCCCCAGCCACTGCCTTAGATCCTGATGCCGACCCGATCAGCACCACACTCCCGCCCTCGAGATTCTGCTTCATCAGCGGCATCACAAACTTCAACCCCAAAAACGCTCCAGTCAGATTCACATCCAGAACCCGCCGCCACTCCTCCATCGTTGTCCCCTCAATCATCCCCGTACTAGCCACACCCGCAGAATGCACAAAAAGGTCCAGCCTGGGAATCCCGGCCACCACACGTTCCCAATCCCCCTCAACCCTCACATCCAGACTCAAAACCGCCCCTTCGGCCAGATCCGCTCGATACACTATAGCCCCAGCCGCCTCCAGCGCATCCGCCGTAGCCAGCCCAATCCCAGAAGCCGCCCCGGTCACCAGTGCGGCTTTGCCCGTCAAACTACCCATTCAATAGAGCCTTCGCGGCCGCCGATTCTTTCGCTTCCATATAACTCTGACGCGATTCAAGAATGGCTTTTCGCGCTTCCTTAGGGCCGCCCCAGCCTTCCATCACCGTTCGCTTGCCCTCAAGCTCCTTATAAATAGTAAAAAAGTGCTCGATCTCGCGTCGAGTATGCGGAAACACCTGATCAATCGTGTGGATCTGCTCAAACCGTGGATTCCGCGTCGGTACAGCCAGAATCTTCTGGTCGCGCTCGGAACTGTCGATCATGTTCAGAATCCCCACCGGACGCACCATCATCATGCAGCCTGTAATGCTGGGATTCGAAATCAGCACAAGAATATCGAGCGGGTCATGGTCCTCTGCTAGTGTCCCCGGGATGAACCCATAGTCGCCCGGATAATGCACCGACGCATATAAAGAGCGGTCCAGGCGAAACAAACCAAACTCGTCATCATATTCATACTTATTGGCAGATCCCATCGGGATCTCCACGATCATCCGCACAATCTCCGGCATTTCATCGCCGGGATCAATGTCATATAAAGACTGGCCTATCATAGCCTTCTCAATGTACCAAACCCCCGTCCAAACACCACACCTGAGCTATTTCCGCTAAGTCGAACAAAATACGAAGACTTTTCCCCGTTATGACATTTTAAAAAAAAAGCAACAGGGGTATTGAATCCCCAGACGATTACACGTACACTCAATTTGTGGTCGGTGGCCGAAAATGGCTGAAAATCCCAGATCACTCAGGATTTCAAACGTGGCAGAGCACCTCCAACTCGGGGATCAAGCCCCATTGGGCTATTACACCTGCTCTGTCGACGCCAAAGGCCGATTGAAGGTGCCTGCGGATTTCCTGAAATATATGAGCACTTTAGGTGCACAGTTCTTTTTAACTTCATACGACGAACTCGAAATTCAAATATACACCCGGGACACCTTTCAGAAGCAGTGCGCCTTCCTCGAAGAACTGGCCCTCAAGCCAGATTATCAGGATGACGCGGAAGACACTCTCTTCCGGATGCGTGATCTCGGCGCGGACGTCTCGCCCGACACCGATGGCCGAATCCTCCTCCCCCCGGTTCTTCGGCAGCGGCTCAACCTTACTGAGCTGCCAGCTGCGTGTCACATTGGCAAAGACCGCGACCACTTAGTTGTAATTACTGCCGAACGCTACGAGGCGCGACGTAAGAAGATAAGTCAGTCTAGCCCGACGGAAACCGCAAAACGGGTACGCCAGCTAGGTCTGCGTTAGTAACTGTATGGCCCACTTCCCGGTGATGTCCGCGGAGGTGATCGAGTATCTGGCTCTTCGTCAAGAGAGCCGGGTGGCAGATATGACTGCCGGCCTTGGGGGGCATTCCAAACAAATAGCCGCCCTCCTCGAAACCGGGGTCCTGGTAATGAATGACCGGGATGGCGAGAGTCTCCCCGAGGCGGTCGTGAACACGCGTGAATTTGCTGCGCGAATCCGGCCTACCCAGGGGGTCTTCTCTACATTCCCAAAAAGGTTCGAGGAAATGGGAATTGGACGATTGGATGCAATGCTCTTCGATCTCGGCGTCAGCATGAAACAGCTGACCGAGCCTGAACGCGGCTTCTCTTTTCGTTTCGATGGCCCATTGGACATGCGGATGTCTCGCGACTCAGAAACAGATCTTACTGCGGCGGACGTGGTTAACACGTTCTCTGAACAAGAACTCGCCAACATCATCTATGAGTACGGCGAAGAATGGAGGTCGCGGGCAATTGCCAGAGCCGTGGTCCGGGCCAGGCCCATTACAAGCACCAGACAGCTTGCCCAGCTAGCTGGTCACGGGGCCGGGGCCCGGGACACAAAGATCTCGCCCGCCACAAAAACCTTCATGGCGTTGCGAATTTTTTTGAACCATGAGTTTGAAGAGTTGAAAGCTTTACTCGAATCGCTGCCAGCCTTAATGGCACCCGGCGCTAGAGTTGTCGCGTTGACTTTCCATAGTTCGGAAGACCGGATTGTGAAACAACGCTTCCAGGAATTTCAACGTGCCGGTCAGGCCAAAATTCTGACTAAGCACGTTGTCAAACCTTCTGATGAAGAAACAAGGGTAAACCCGGCTTCGCGCAGTGCGAAGTTACGGGCCCTCGAATGGTTAGCAGTTGAGTAGTAAGTGATTTTGGAGGAATTTATGTCAGCATTGGCTCAAGAGTCTTTTACCGGACAAGATCAACAGACCACGCGGCCTCAGCGCTTGCGCACTAACTCCCGCTCACGTTCGAGTACCAATGCCTTTCGCAAGCTTCCAGCCTTCCCGGGCGAGCAACTTTATTTTGAAGCCAAGGCAATCGATAACTCCATGGTTGTTCGTGCCAATGATCCAGGTCAGCAAAAAAGCTCCTGGCGAGCCGCTGGGGTAGTAGTTACCGGTGCCCTCATTTTCACTGGCCTCCTCCTTCCCGGCGCTTACCGTATGGTCGCAGGCATGCACTTTCATCAGCTTCGCGACGAACAGTCCCAGCTCCAACGCGAAATCGCCGAACTCCGTGCCCTCGAAGCACGCCATACGAATTTGAAAACACTTGAACAAGTGGCTAAGAACCAGGATCTGATCGATCCCGAGCCCAATATGGTCCAACGCCTGACGCCCAAGGGTTCTTACGCCATGAACGATCTCTCCTCCGGCAAGTAGAAGGTACTCGCGAGCTCAGGCAAACGAATACCTTCTACTTGATTTTTTCTCATTCTGAAAGGTGCAGCGAATGGTTAGTCCAATTCATCCAGCCGTCGAACGTCGCGCGCGCTGGCTGCTGCGTCTTCTCATTTTGTGGGGGCTGGCCGTCGTCGCCAAACTTTTCTATATCCAGATCGTCAGACACGATCAATACGCTGAGCTCGCCGAGCAGCAGCAAACGCGCCTCGTTGAAATCCCGGCCCACCGTGGCACCATCTATGATCGCAATGGCCACGTTTTGGCCATCAGCGTTCCCGTCGAAACTGTGATTGTCAATCCGGCCCAACTACCAAACGTCGAAGTTGCCGCAGCACTGCTCGCTGAGATCCTCAACATGGATCAGAACAAGCTTTTCAATGAGCTCAAGACCAAAGCCGAAGAAAAGCGCGGCTATTACAAAGTCGCCGAACAACTCACTCAAGACCAGGTCAAGCGGCTCAAGAGCCTCAACCTCGGCTGGATTCAATTCGAATCTTCCTCCATCCGCGTCTATCCCAACGACCAGCTTGCCTCCCACATCTTGGGTGGTGTTGATTTCGAGAAGCGCGGCAATGGCGGCATCGAACAAGGCCATGAAGACGAACTCGCTGGCCGGCCCGGCTACTCCAGCATGATTACCGACGTCCGCCATCGCGGCTTCGAGAGCATTGTTGAAGTCGAACCGGTCCCCGGTAACGACGTCACCCTCACCATCGACTATCGCGTTCAATACGAACTCGAGAAGCTCCTCGCCGAAGCCGTGATATCCAATAGCTGTTGGACGGGCCGCGCCATGGTCATGGACCCTCACACCGGCGACATCCTCGCCCTGGCAAGTTACCCAACTTACAACCCCAACAGCAAAGTCATCGATATGCAGTCACGCCAGAATCTGGCTGTACAAAGCCCCATCGAGCCCGGCTCTGTCTTCAAAGTCTTCACCATCGCCGCCGCAATCGAAGAGAAGCTCGTCAAACCGGCGACAGGATATCACTGCGGCAATGGCAAAATAAACCTCTTCGGCCGCATCATTCATGATCACGACCCTTACGGCTATCTCACTGTAGAAGACATCCTCGCCAAGTCCAGCAACATCGGTGCCATCCGTGTCAGTCAGGAGCTCGGTGAAAAGAAGTTCTTCGACTACATCAAACTCTTCGGCTTCGGTTCGCGTACCGGCCTACCCCTCCCTGGCGAATCCTCTGGCCGCGTCCTGCGCTTGTCTAAATGGTCTAAGAGCTCCATCGGCTCAGTCGCGATGGGCCATGAAATCATGGCTACAACCGCTCAGCTCGGCCAGGCAGTTTCGGTCATCGCCAACGGAGGCAAGCTCCTCAAACCAAGGCTCGTCCGCCAAATCTCGGCACCTCAACTCAATGGCTACCAACTCCGCCGTACCAGCTACGAAATCCCAGCCGAACCCTCACAGCAGATCCTCTCCCCAGACACCGTAGTCCAGATGCGCAAAATGATGGAGCATGTGGTCCTTAACGGCACCGGCAAGGGGGCCAAAATCCGTGGTTATTCAGTTGGCGGAAAAACCGGCTCCGCTCAGATCTACGACCCGAAATCCAAAACCTACCTGCACAAATACCATGCGTCCTTCATGGGCTTTACCCCCGTCAACGACCCTAGACTCGTAACAATCATCACGCTCAACGGGTCAACCAAATACGGCGGTGCTGTTGCTGCTCCCGTCTTCAGTAAAGTCACCGAGTCTGCCTTGCGTATTTTGAACATTCCCAAAGATCTTCCCGACGATCCAAAGAGCGGCCCAGTCATAGAAGTCGCCGTCAATGATGCCCCAGACGCCATACTCACTGAAGAAACGCCTGTAGAAGAAGTAGAAACAGACAGCACGATTACCAACTCCAGTTTGGTTACGCCCAACTTCAACGGCATGACTCTTCGCGCTGTACTCGAAGTCGCCGGTAAGAACGGCTTCAGGATAGACCCCTCTGGCAGCGGGCTCGTAAGATCGCAAATCCCTGCACCTGGCGAACCAGTTGCATATGGTCAAAAAATCAAGCTGCGCCTGGGGCGCTAGGGAAAAGAAACAGGAATCGAACCAGACTTGAACCCGACTCCACGACCGATCGCTGAACTCCTCGAGGGTATCTCCCTCGCCGCGCCACTGGCGGCAGAGCTCGCAACGCGTGTCTCAACAGGCGTTCATTTCGACTCGCGTAAGCTCCTCCCCGGCAACCTCTTCTTTGCCTTCGCCGGCCTCAACTTCGACGGCCGCAACTTCGCTCCGCAGGCAATCGAAGCAGGCGCATCTGCAATCATCAGCGAACTGCCTCCTCTTCCCGGCCTCGAGTCCATCTGGATACAAGTCACTGAAGCTCGCAAGGCTCTCGCCCTCATCGCACGCCGCTTTTTCGATGACCCCACTCGCAACAAGCTCTCGCTTTTCGGGGTCACCGGCACCAACGGCAAGACCACCACCGCCTACATCCTCGCAAGTATTCTCGAAGCAGCCGGTCACAACTCCGGGCTCTTCGGCACTATCGAATCCCGCATCGGCCAGCGCATCTTCTCCAGCATCAACACCACGCCTGAGAGCGTCGAACTCTACCACCACTTCGCCGAGCTACTCTCTCACGGCGCATCAGACAACGCCGTTGCCATGGAAGTCTCCTCACACGCCTTGGCTCTCGGCCGGGTCTGGGGGATGCACTTCCGCGCTGCGATCTGGACAAATTTGACGCGCGATCATCTCGACTTCCACGGTGACATGGAATCATACTTCGCTGCCAAATGCGAACTCTTCCGGGGCCAGGACGCGCCTCCCCCAACCGTCGCTGCCCTCAACTTCGATGACGAATACGCCCGTCGCGTACCGGTAGATCCAGCCTCTGCTCTCTGGAGCTTTGCCCTTCGCGAGTCCTCGCCGCCCACCACCGTCCGCGCAATCAACATCCTCACCGGCTTCGACGGCGTCACCTTTGATCTTGTAACTCCATACGGTACGCAGCAGATCCACTCGCCAATGCTCGGCGATGTCAACGTCTCAAACATCCTCGGCGCTGCCAGTGCTACTCTCGGCGCTGGTATTCCTCTAGCCGCTGTCCAAAAAGGCATCGAAAATTGCCTCAGCGTCCCTGGCCGCTTTGAGCGGGTCGACTCTGGCCAACCCTTCCTCACCATCGTCGATTACAGCCACACAGATGACGCTATTCGCAATGCCATTCGCGTCGCTCGCGCTCTCAAGCCCGCACGCGTCATCACCCTCTTTGGTTGTGGCGGTGATCGAGACCGCTCCAAGCGTCCTCACATGGGTGCCGCTGCCGCAGAAGCCTCTGACCATGTCGTTCTCACCAGCGACAATCCCCGCACAGAAGATCCTCTCGACATCATGAACGACGCCATGGTCGGCCTGCGTCGCTTTGATACTCCGCTCACTGTAGAGCCTGACCGCGAGAAAGCAATCAACAAGGCTCTCGCCATGGCCCTCCCCGGTGACATCGTCATTCTCGCTGGTAAAGGCCACGAAGACTATCAGATTGTTGGCAAGACCAAGTATCCTTTTGATGACCGCACGGTTGCCCGGCGTGCTCTCGCATCCCTCGGCTACGAGAAAGAGCAGCCCGTATGAAGCTCTCGCTCTTTGAAGTCGCCCGCATACTTGCGATCACAATTCCAACTGCCGACGCCGCCATCACCGGCTACTCCATAGACTCGCGTGAAGTCCGCCCCGGTGACCTCTTCATCGCTTTTGCCGGGGAGCACACCGATGGCCACAACTATGTCGCCAAAGCCTTCGAACTCGGCGCAGTTGCCGCTCTCGTAGAACGCCAAATCGATAGCGCAACCGGCCCGCAACTCGTCGTGCGCAATACTCTGTATGCTCTGCAGCTCCTCGCCACCGGGGCACGCAACGCTTGGGGCAAAACAATTGTCGGCATTACCGGCAGCGCTGGTAAAACATCTACCAAAGAAAACGTTTCAGCCTTGCTCGCCGTGGCCCTGCCCACCAGCAAAACGGTTGGCAATTTCAACAACCACATTGGTCTACCCCTCTCGATCCTGCGCATCTCCGATACTTCGGAAGCCGCCGTGCTCGAGATGGGGATGAACCATTCGGGCGAGATCGCCCGCCTCTGCGAAATCGCCCGTCCTCAAATTGGCTTGGTCACCAACGTCGGCTACGCCCACATCGAGAACTTCGAAAACATCGAGGGCATCGCCGCCGCCAAGCGCGAACTCATCGAATCGCTTCCCTCAGATGGCGTCGCCATCCTCAATGCCGACGACCCGCGCGTAGCTGCCTTCGCTACCTCCACCAGCGCTCGCGTGGAGACTTTTGGCCTCAGCGAAGGCGCTAGAACACAAGCTACCAAAATCTCATACAACCTCGAAGGTGCCAGCTTCCACATCGAAGCCCAGCCCTTCCACTCCCAGATCCCCGGACGGATCGGAGTCTTGAATATTACGGCCGCTGTCGCTGTTGCTCGCCTGTGGGGTGTCCCCCTGCGCCAACTCAGCGAAGCCGCCCACACGATCAAACTGCCCAGGATGCGAACCGAAAAACTCGAACATCAGGGCATGACGATCTGGAACGATTGCTATAACTCAAACCCGGACGCCGCCAAGGCGATGCTCGATCTGTTGCGCGACACTGCGCCAGGCCGCCGCATTGCGGTGCTGGGTGAGATGCGCGAACTTGGCCACTGGGCCGAGGCTCTCCACTCTGACATAGGTTGCTATGCAGTGGAGAGTGGTTTTTCTGTGCTACTTGGGATACGCGGCGCGGCTCGATTCACAATCGAGTCAGCAATGAAAGCTGGTCTGTCAGCACGCGCCGCGTGC
>JAYSVS010000219.1:0-32124 GCA_043718395.1 Acidobacteriota bacterium | reverse complement strand
TGTCAGCAGGGCTCACTTTCAATAGCTTTTACACAATGAGCAAGACCATCACAGAAACCGAATCCGAGACTGGCGACAACGGTCTTACTTACTACAATCGCCGCCTGGAAAAAGGCAGAGCAAGCTACGACGTCCGCCATCGTTTCGTGACTGTGATGTCCTATGATCTCCCCTTTGGCCGCGGCCGCCACTTCCTCAATCGAGGCGGCGTGAGCAACGGCGTTTTTGGCGGTTGGCAGTTGACGATGACTCAAACTTTGCAGTCTGGCCCACCCTTTAATGTATCTTTCGCGGGAAGCCCAAACCGTTACTTGCCTGGTGAATCCCGGCCTAACATTCAGACGACCCACGGAGCAGCGCAAGTAGACAATTGGACCATTGGTGGAAGCCGTTTCCCAACTCAATCGCAAAATCCGTATCTCAACTTCAACTCCTTCTCCTACCCGGACGCATTCACAACCGGCAACCTGAGCCGCAATGTCTTTGAATCTCCCGGATTGGCCTGGACACAGTTCTCGATCGCCAAGTGGTGGACATTAAAGGAGCGCTATCGCTTTCAAATCCGCCTGGATGGCAACAATTTCCCATTCAAGCAGCCCCAGTATGGTGACCCCAGCGGAAGCTTCAACGCGAATTCCCCGGGAGCCTTTGCGCGAATCGGCAGCTCGACCCGTGGTGCCTTCTCCGATATTGGAACTGCAAACTCAAACCTCCTGATCATCGGGCGCTTTCAGTTCTGAGGATTTCATCAAGAGAACGGAACAGAAAGGCCGCGTGGTCTAGGTGGAGAGTTGAGTGGTTGGGCGGTTTCCGATGTAGGCAAGCAAGGCAGCCCACGCACCAATGAAGATCACATAGGCAAGCAGGGATCTGGTACCTAAACTGATTGCCTGGCCAGTGAATCCAGCGGTTGCAGGAATCCAGTTCAGCAGTGCGGCAGGAAGGACTGTCATCGTCAACAGCATCGCCAGACAGATGGCGACGTAGCCGGGGGCCAGATTCAGCTTCCATTTGCCTGCGGCCACGGAAGGGAAAAACAGGAGGACCCAGAGTAGCGGAATCATGATCGCTGCCACTACGTGAAGCCCCATGAACGGCGTAAGGGCGACTGCCGGAATCGCGCGTAGCCAGTTGCGAGTAGCGCCGAGGCCGTAGGCATCCAGCATGCTCCAGCTCAGAAGCAGGGCAATCGCAATCAGTGCGTTTGCCGCGACTAGCGCAGTTGTTGCCACCCCGAGGTTGAGCCAATACCAGGCGATTGTGCCCAGGGCTGCATGGCCGGCAAACTGTATGGCAAAGGATTTCAGCAAAGGCCTGGAGATCACGGCAACACCTCGATCAGGTTGGACTTGCCAGTTCCGATTTGACCTGGCTGATACATGGGCTGGACGCGGGTGGGAGGCACTCGGAACTTGCCCGGATTTACTGCTTTCATCACGTAAAAATACTGGCTTGAATCGTCATAGAAGTAGGTTCTGAAGAATGCCACCCGGTCGTCCCGATACTCTCGCTGGGTCCAAGAATAGCGCCACCAGATGGGCTTGCCAGACAGGTTGATGGTGTTGTCCTTAGTTACGAGTTCCATCCCAGAAGGAATTGGATCTTCGATCAAAACATACTTCCAATCCTTGGCACTGACATTGAGGAGAACTGCGATTGTATCGCCAGGATGAACTGCGCCGGTAAGCGGCTCCATCGCGTAAGTTGTGATGCCACCGCTTTCACGCGGGGACAGGCGGAAGTATTCACGACTTACATTCATTGGGCCAGCCTCGCTTGGGCGCCGGTCTTCGGCAGGAGAGTAGTATCTGGCTTGTGCGTTCCAGTAAACACGCCCGCTGCCGCTGACCTTCACCTCAATCGAGTTGCGATCGGCGGCCGGAACTGAAGCGACGGTGTCTTGAATCGAGGTGGCGTCTTTAGCGGTAAATTCTTTTTCAAGGATCACCTTACCGTTCACCTTGATGGAGACATTGATATCCGGCTTCAATTCGCCGCTCATCTTGAGGTAATCCGTAACACCGTAAATCACCATTGCAGTCTGCTTGGTCGAATTCCACCATTCTCCTTGATCCTTGTGCATGGTGAGCCAGGCGGCAGCTTTGGGTAGAAGTGGAGAATCGGTTCGCGTGCGGCTCAGCAGTTTCAACACATAGGACGTTGTCTCGGGGGTGATGTCATTGGGGAAGTCCAGGAGAGGATCGCGTGTGCCTGGCCACCACGCTTCGCTCGCGTTCTGGCTGGCAGCAGATTCTAGAGACTGGGCAACTTCCTGAGCGCGCGGGTCCTTCAACTGGTCCAGTGAAAGGCCAAGAAAGGCTAAGCCATAGCTAGACATTTTGGCTCGAAGTGGCCATACCGCCTCGACATCGGCCTTGCCACCAAGGGCAAAAGCCATGTACGCACGCAAGTCGCTGCGGGCGTCGGCCTGCCGGAGAAATTCCTTGCGCAGCCACTGCTCGCCTCGCGTGACCACTTCGGGCGAGACCTGGAAGCCCGCGTCACGGGCTTGTTTAAGGCCAGCGACGACATGGGCGGTCATGAAGGGATGAGACTCGTCGTTCTTCCACCAACCCCAGGCACCATCATCGTGCTGGTAGTCGTAGAGCCGCTCAAGGCCAGCATTTACCTTCTTGAGCAAGTCTTCCCGCTTCACATTGGACTGGATCTTCAATTCATCCAGCGCCTTGGAAACGATAATGTTGGGCAAGAAACTGGACATCGTCTGTTCGGTGCAACCGTAAGGGAATTGGGTGAGGTATTCCAAAGCGCCAAAGAGGCTGCCGGCAAGGGAGGGCGATACCCTTACTTCGACTCGCCGGTTCCCTGCCCCAGGAGCGTCCAGACTGGCCGTTGCTGATTGCTGGCTAGACAGTGATCCGCTGGTGCCATTGGTGAAGAGTGTTCCGTAAGATTTGACCGGAATGGTGATTTCCATTGCATCTGATTCTTCATTGGTAATGCCCCTGGCGGTAATGACACTTTCGCTACCGGGTTTGACGCGGACACGAAATTCGACTTTGGCTGAGGACTTTGACTCCACTCGTACGATTTGCTCCACCGGGCCGAGAAAGTCAACGCCAGTAGCGCTCAGACTTACTTTTGTATCTTTGGCGGAGGTGAGATAGTTCTGTACGATGACGCCTACTGTCACCTCGTCGCCCTCCATCAGGAAGCGAGGAGAGACCATGCGCAGCATCAGGTTCTTGCGAACAATAACGCGGTTAAGCGTGGCTCCTACTTTAGTGTCTGTAGTGATAGCCCGGGCGGTGCCTCGCCACATCGTGAGGGCATCGGGGAAGGCGAAGTCCACTTTGCCGCGACCGTTGGCATCGGTGATGAGGTCTGCGGTCCAGAACGCGGTGTCGGGAAAAGCTTTGCGGACGCGGGGGTCGCCTACTCGATCTGGCTTGAGTTGTCCGAGACTCGGGCGCAATTTGGCAAGCCGCATGGCACGCTTGCCAGCTTCGCCGCGGAAGTAGTAGCTGAGCGAACTGGAACTGCTCACCTCGTTGTAGACATTGCCGTAGAAAAAGCTGAGTGGGGTTTGGGTCAAATCTCTTTGGACCGCATAGAGAGCTTCGTCAACGACACCAAAACTGAGTTCAGCACGGACAGGTTGGCCCCTGGAGTCCTTGACTTCGACTCCATACTGAGCAGGCTCACCGGGCTTAAATTCCTGCTTGGACGGGGTAACGCTGATATTCAACTCTTTCTCGACCGGGGGCACCTTGAGGGCAACGCTCCCCTGGTAGAGCTTGCCTGCCTTGAGGTAGCTGGCACTCAGAAATATTTTCGGTTGGTACTCGCCCCGGATCGGGACGTCAATTGTGATGCCGCCTGAAGTTGCAGCGCGGACTGCGCGCGAGTCAATTACAGTGCGGCATTCTGTAGTGACCCAAATATCAGTGTCTGGCACACTGGTGACGATCAAAACTTTAGCCGTTTCTCCCGGAGCGTACTTCTTTTTGTCTGGGATCATCTTGATGGTTTCTTCGTCGCCTCCGAAGATGGCGCCGCTGCCGCTGACCCAGGTCCAGGCCTGGTCATTGACATCGCGACCTTCCGGAGTGCGCGAAGTCACCGTTACGGTATAACTGCCGGCCTCAGGAACCACGAACTGGACCTTCGCCAAGCCATCGGCCCCAGTACGACCGGTTGAGGATGCAACCAAAGGGCTGGTACGTTCGCCGCCGGAGTAAAGATAGCGATGTAACTCAGCCCGAAATTCGCCAGTGATCGGCTTTGAGTCGTAGTCTTTGAGATTGACAGTGTAGGTAGCAATCGCAGCTGGTTCTACCACATACTTGTCGGCACTTACTACAATCATGTGGCTGCCACGAGTGGCGATTACCATGCCGAAACCAGAGACTTCGCGATTGCCTTCATCCATCACCTTTGCTTCCAAGCGAAACAGGTAATCCTGATCGACGACCGGTGTGGGGAGATTGATCGTCAATTCTCCCTTGTCATCGAGCTTGCCTTCTTTCTCTTCGCCTTGTTCACCTCGAAAAAAGTCGCTGCCGCTATCGTCTTCTTCGGTTTGCTCATAACTGGTTTCTTCTCTGTCATACCAGGGAGGATAATAGCGCTGGCGGCGAACGGTGTAGGTGACCTTGGCACCTTTAACTGGCTCGCCGAAGAAATATTTTGCCTGAATGGTTGCGTCTACGCGTTCCCCTTGCACGACGCGCGATTTAGTGGTCTTGATCTTCACTTCATACTCTGGCTTCTTGTATTCTTCAACCTGAAAACTGGCATAGCTTTCCATCAAGCCAGAACTGAACTTGATCGAGTAGGAACCCAGCCCCGCTGTGACAGGCAGATCGAAGTCGCCTTTTACGGAGCCAAAACTGGAAACACTAAGTTCTTTCCGGAAGATCGTTTTGCCTTCGCTGTCCGTGATTTCGGCACTTACATCGCGGAATGAGGGCAGTTCGTAGCCGAAAGCTGCGGGCTTGCGGAAGATGCCTTTGAAGTAAACCTTGTGGCCGGGCCGGTAGACGGGCCGGTCGGTATAGGCGTAAGTACTGATGTGGCGCTCTTCGTTGGGTTGGAAGTTGTACTCGTTCAATGCGTCGAAAGCGACATCCCGGCCACGGCTGGCAACCACGAAGATTTCGTTTGAATCTTTGGCGGTGAGCTTGGCAAAGCCCTGCGCGTCGGTCTTGACAGAAGCATGTAAAATTTTGCGCGAGCGGAATTCCACGTCGACACCGGCGAGTGCAAGCCCGCTAATGCGATCGACGACACGAACGTATGCTTGACCTGGCTGGGTTTTGGTGAGCACAGCCATGGCGCTGACACTGACCAAGGTATAGGCGCGAAGCTTGCCATCGGTTGCTTCAACCAGGTAGAGGCCGGGCTCGGAAGCAGGTACGTCCACTGGTTGCTCATCCCAGCGCTGGCTGGTGGAAACAGTTTCCTTCCATGTCTTGATGAGCTGCTTTTCATTTAGAAAAGGAATTGAGGCATAGTTGGTGCCTTTTTCACTGGGTGCTGTGGGAGTTGGCTTCGCTACTTTTGAGACACGCCACTCCGTACGGGCTTCGGGAGTAAACTGGCTGCGGACATAGAGCTGGGCGCGATCTCTAAGCCGCCGCTTCACTTTGAGGAATTTTGAGAGTACTGTGTCGTCCTTGGGCAAATCCTGAACCTGGTTACCGAAGCTATGTGCGTCGCCCAGTTGCCCCAGAAATTCGCCGGGCTTCTCCACCCGGTAGAGCCGGAAATCAAGGCTCTTGAGATTCTGCGCCCACATCTGGATTTTGGGCTTCTCCCCTGGCGCAAACGTTTTATTGGAGGTAAGGGCAAAATAGGTTTGCCCGTTCTCCTGGGCCACAACCGGAACGACGACGATCAGAGCAGCAAGCGTAAGCCAACGCCGCATAAAATTACCCCTCCAGGATCTTCCAACGATAGACGCCTTTGAAGGCGCTATTACCTGGCACCGGCCGCCAACGAGGCTGCGGATGCCGTATCAATTCATCGATACGCAATCGCCGGATTTCTCCGGCTGTTTTGTTTACAGGACCAGTATGATACACCACGTATTTGTGATTGTCAGGTTCGATCTGGCTTTGGCCCAAAAAGACCATTACATGCCAGGAATCGGCTTGATCTTGCTGCTGATAGAAGAGCATGTCTCCGGGGCGTGCCCGGTCTAGAGTATCTCCTACACGCTTGCAATTTTGGCGCATCAAGGTCTTGGCATCAGCGAAATGGCGTAGTCCTTCTGGAGTAACAAATAGAGGGCCGCTGCGGGTCTGAATGGAAGGGAGCGCAGGGACCATTGGAAGTTCATTGCGAGCGATCCAGGCTGAATCACGGCGGGAAAAGGATTCGCGGAATGCATACCGGACTAGTGAGGAGCAATCGAGGATTTCGCGAGGACGCTTGGCAGGGTCTACGTAGTATTGGGCCTCGGCCAAATAAGTGAACCAGAGGCGGAATGCGGTGCGATCCGCCGGGTCGTCCAGAAGGCCAGTTGCAGCCGCAAGTAGTAAGAGAAAAATGAACACCGCTCCGTGAGGTTAGCACTTCGCATTATCATGCAATGAGAAGATGCCTCAATATAGACTGATTGGTTTTCTCTGCTGGATGCTGGTGCCTGTGGCCCACGCACAATCTGTGCCTGCCTATATTCCGACGGAGGCGGCCAATGCGAAACAATTCGAGAGGCTAACAGCCAGCCGGAGTGCGAGGTTGCCGGCGAGTTGGCAAAGCAAAGATCGCTGGGGCGGAAGATATCGTCTCTCGGCGTTATCAAGGATGGCAAGTCCCAGCCAGCCGAAGGTGGGGCTTGCGCCTAACGGCGAGTCCCGGTTGCTGGATCGAAGCTGGCGGGATGGCTGGCAACTTCGCACGCTGCCGGATGGACGGTTTGTGTGGAGGATGTCGATACAGTCTCCGGGAGCGGAAGGGTTAAGGCTTCACTTTGAGAGCCTAAGCTTGGGCGCGGATACGCTATGGATTTATCCCGATGGTGAGAACCCACTAGCCCCAGCCGTGCTCGGGCCATTTGAAGGTCAGGATGGCGAGTTCTGGAGCGGAACCATATTTGGCGATACGGCAATTCTTGAGGTGCAATCCACAAGCTCTACGGATGCACCGAAGCTCAATATCGACCGCATTCTTCATCTTTACGGAAACCGCCCCCTGGCAGGGGCAGTTCAACCTGAAGCCAAGACGAAGAGACCGGCTTTTGGGCGAATCGCGCAAGCAAGCATTTCGCCTCCGGCAGCCACGGCTACTTTTGCCGCTACCTGCGAAGTAGATGCTACTTGCCATCCGCAATACAACAGCCTCGCAACAGCCACGCTTCATTTTGAATTCGTGAGCGACGACGGCTTCTCCTATGTTTGCAGCGGGGCGATGATCAATACCCGGTCTTCGAGTTTGCGGCCCTATGTGGCGACGGCCAATCACTGTATTAGTTCAGACCGGGAGGCGCGAAGCGTGGAGGCATTCTTCGGCTATGCTTCGCGAACTTGCAACGCCAGTCCTGTATTCAAGGAAGATGCATTTCGAGTGGCTGGCGCTCGATACATGGCAGGCGGCGGCTGGAATGAGGGCGACTACACGCTACTGCTCTTGAACAGTGCGCCGCCAGCGGGGACAATTTTTCTTGGCTGGAGTGCGGCGGACATGCCGCTCAACACAAACTTCGTCGGGCTGCATTACCCCAAAGGGAGTTGGCGGCGAGTGGCTGTTGGGCAACGCAGTGCCGATGAATCAGCTCGCGTATCAGGTCAAATCGCGCCGGCCAATGCTTATTACCAGATGGCCTATAACTTGGGCTTAACAGAATCTGGATCCTCGGGATCGCCCATCCTGACTCAAGCTGGTGTGATTTATGGAACGCTGAGCTATGGGCCTGTTCCTCCGAGCGGCCGAACCATTTGTGATTTTCGCGTGCAGACTTCGGCTTACGGGAGGTTCTCTTCGGCAATCACTGCCTATCGGCCTTTCCTTGAAGATGAGGCAGCGCCTTCGATTTCTCTGTCTTCGAGTTCTGCCGCATTTACCGTAGATAGCGGTGCAATCGTTGGAGCATCGTCAGCGAGTGTGACGCTCAGCTCTGCCTCGGCTACTGCGGCAACATTTTCGTTGACTCCATCTGATTCCTGGATTCGCGCGACGGCAAGTACCAATCAAATACGAGCGGGAGCGCCCTCGGTGATCACTATTGAAATCGATCCTCGTAGCTTTACTACTGCGGGGACACGGACAGGGAATGTTCGAGTCAGCTCGGGAACCCTGGTGCCGTTAACGATCAACGTGACAGTAAATGTATTGAGCCGGAATAGTTTGGTGAGCTTGTCGGTTTCGCCGAATCCTGTTTTCCAGGGTGACGCTGACCCGGATGGATTCACTTTCTTCTATACACTTTCGGCGGCAGAATTGGCTGGAGTTGCTACTCAGTTGACTTCGCTCACCATTGACGGGATTGATTTTTCGGCCAGGATCCGCGAGTGGTTTGGATCGAGTGTCCTGAATCCAAATGCAACGCTGCAAGTGAGTCTGCGCGGCCGTAACATCGCTGTTCCGGGGGTGGTTCAGTTTGCACTCGGAGGCATTGATACGGTAACGCGCCGAGCTTGGACTCGTGCGCTAAGCGTGCCGTTTCAACCAAAGCCAGCCCGGGCGCAAGTGTCACTCGCAAGTGAACCAGCTCAGGTGCAGCAAGATCCTGGCTCTGAAGATTGCCAGTGGCTGCAATATCTCGTTCTGAGTGAGGTGGGAGGCTTTCCGGTGCGGCTCACTAAATTCGTGGCTGATGGTGACGATTTGACTGCTGAAATTGCGGATTATTTCGACAAGGTGGAAGTTCCTGCTCGCGGTTCGGCTGTGGGAGGAATTTGCTGGACGGGGATTCGCGCACCAGACATTCTAGAAGTGATCGTGGAGGGGGTAGATCGATCAGGGAATCGAGTGGAGGGGAAGGTTTCGACTCGCTTCGTGGGCCCGCTGGCAAGCCCGGCAAGGCTCAGTTCGAGTGTTTCGGATATTGATTTTTCAGCGGCCACCAATGTCACCAATACGCTTGCGCCTATTCAGTTGCCGATTACGCTAAGCCGAAGTGGTGTGCCATGGAGCGCGAAAATTATATTTGGACAGAAAGAGGTTTCCTGGCTGAGTGCTGGGCCGCTTGCCGGGAGCGGCACTTCAGTCCTCTCTTTGGCTGCCTCTTTGACAGGCGTCAATCCAGGCCGATACACGGCGACACTCTTTGTGGAATCACCTCAGAGCCTGCCGCAGAATTTGGTGATCCCCATTAGTTTCCAGGTAGTTGCTCCCCGAGCTGCCCCAACCCTGGCTTCTGGTGGTGTGGTGCCAAACTCTACCTACCGTGGGCCGCTTACAGCGGGGGCGCTCGCCAGTGCCTTCGGAACGAATCTTGCAGGAGAAGCAGGCATTGCCAGCAGGATTCCATTGCCAAGCGTACTCGGGATCACGCAGGCGAGGGTAAACAACAGAGTGGCACCGCTGCTCTATGTGGGCGACGGGCAGATCAATTTTCAGGTGCCCTGGGAGACAGAGACCGGAATCGCTACACTAATCGTGGATGTGGCGGGGCAGACGGCACAGATGTCATTCCCGGTAGCGAATATCAACCCGGGAATTTACACAAGTGACGGTCGACGGTTGGTGCCGCAGAATGCAGGGGCCCGGTCTTCGGTGATCTTGGCATTTGTCTCTGGTGTCGGAGGGGTGACACCAAGCGTGGCAACCGGAAGTGCACCCGGTGTTTCCATTCCAATCAACAACCTGCCGAAGCCAAGGGGAACAGTTACAGCCAGCATTGGCGGGGTTGCGGCACGAGTTCTCTTTGCGGCGATTCCTTATGGGCTGGTGGGGCTGATGCAGGTGAATCTCGAAATTCCGGCAAATGCTCCGCTGGGAGAACAGCCGCTCGTCATCAGTGTGGGCGGGGTTGCGAGCCCGCCAGCCTTTGTCACGATTCGCTAACTATACAATTGAGGGGTTAACCATGAAACCTCTCGAAAATAAAGTAGCAGTGATCACGGGTGCGTCCCGTGGGTTGGGTAAAGCAATGGCGCTGGCCCTGGCAGAACAGGGTGCCTCCATTGCACTTGTCGCCAGAGACGCAGCCGCGCTGGCAGAAGTGAGTGCTGCGATCAAGGCGGCCGGTGGCACGGCAGAAACTTATGTCGCCGATGTTACCGATGAAGTGAGCGTGGCAGCGATGGAAGAAGCCGTCATTGCCCGTTTTGGCAAAGTGCAGATCCTGGTCAACAATGCCGGCATGAATCTGCGCAAGAAGATCCACGAGTTCACGCTCGAAGAATGGATGCGGGTGACGAATACGAATCTGACGAGCGTATTTCTGATGTGCCGTGCCTTTGTGCCACACATGAAGGGCCAGGGCTATGGCCGCATTATCAACATGACCTCAATCATGGCGCACGTCTCTCTGCCAGAGCGGACGGCTTATTCAAGCACCAAGGCGGCACTGCTGGGATTGACAAAGTCTCTGGCGATGGAATTGGCGCCAGACAACATCACGGTGGTTGGTATCTCGCCGGGACCATTTCTCACCGAGATGAACCTCGCGATTTCAAATGATGCCGAAAAGAACGCGATGTTCTTGTCCAAGATCCCCGCAGGGCGTTGGGGCAAGGTGGAGGAAATCGGTTCGCTGGCCGCTTACATTTGCTCTGATGCCGCTGGATTCATTACCGGCACCGATATCCTGATTGACGGAGGTTGGTGTGCGACTTAGTGCAATTCTGATCGGTTCCTTGTTGTTGCTCGCAAGCTGCAACCAGTCGAAGAAACGGTTGATTGGGGTAGTGCCGAAGGCAACGTCTCATGTGTTTTGGGTGGCAGTAGAAAAGGGTGCCAAGGCGGCAGGCAAAGAGTTTCAGGTGGAGATCGAATGGAACGGAGCACCATCGGAGACAGAATACGCGCGGCAGATTCAGATTGTCGATTCGATGATCAATCGCCGCGTCGATGGCCTGGCTGTCGCAGCGACCGAGCGTAGAGCGCTGGTTGCCAGTGTTGACCGGGCGATGAAGCAGGGCATTCCGGTGACAATCTTCGATAGCGGTATCGAGGGTGAAAACTATACCAGCTATGTCGCTACCAACAACTACGAAGGCGGACAACTGGGCGCGAGAGCGCTTGCCAAACTGATTGCCGGCAAAGGCGAGGTAGCCATCATCCTGCACGCACCTGGTAGCGCGTCCACGATGGACCGGGAGCGTGGATTCAAGGATGTCATCGAGAAGGAATTCCCCGGGATCAAGATCGTTGCCACTCAATACGGGATGGCTGATCGATCCAAGGCGAGGGCTGGCGCGGAGAACATCCTGACTGCACATCCCAATCTGAGCGGCTTCTTCGGTTCGTCCGAACCTTCAACGACAGGAGCATCGCTAGCGGTAAAGGCTCGCGGGCTCGCGGGCAAGGTGAAGGTTGTCGCCTTTGATGCGTCGGACAACCTCGTCGAAGATATGAAGGCTGGAGCGATTCAGGCAATGGTGGTGCAAGACCCCTTCCAGATGGGCTATCAGACGGTGAAGACTCTGATTGACAAGTTGGACGGCAGGACTCCTCCTAAGAGAATTGATCTATCGGCCAAGGTGATCTTTGCCGACGAGGTGAACAGGCCAGAGAACCAGCGGCTACTTTCGCCGGAGTTGAAGTAGATGCCAGTTGTTGATGCCTCGCAATTGAGGGAGCTTTGCTCAAGGCTACTCGAAGGCGTGGGCGTCAACCTGAGCGAAGCCAATTTTGCAGCATCAGCACTGGTGGCCTCCAATCTCAGAGGAGTGGATTCACATGGCGTCGCGCTGATGCGCTACTACCTCGAACAGCTTGAGTGCGGCGACATGGAGCCGCAAGGCGACCCGGAACTGCTCCATAATTCGGGCTGCACAGCGTTGATCGATGGCCACAATGCACTCGGGCAGATTGTCGCCAGATTCTGCTGCGACCAGGCGATTGCCCTGGCGATGGATCATGGTTGCGGCATTGTATCCGCGCGGCACTCGAATCACTTTGGAGCTGCCGCTTATTGGGTGCAACGGTTGAATGCGGCTGGATTCATCGGAGTTGTGCTGTGCAATGCGTCACCTTCAGTCGCACCGTGGCAAGGTAAGGAAGGACGGGTCGGAACGAACCCTATCTGCTTTGGCGTGCCAGGGGCATCGCCTTTCTTACTCGACATGGCCACGACGACTGTGGCGGCCAACAAGATCTTCAATGCCTATAGCGCTGGAAAACCGGAGGTGCCAGCAGGATGGGCACTGAACAGTGATGGTGTGCCAACTACAGACACGGTAGAGGCTTACAAGGGACTGCTCAATCCACTGGGCGGATACAAGGGATCGGGCCTCGCCGTAATGGTGGAGATGTTGTGTGGAGTTTTGTCTGGCGGGGCGATGTCGGATGAGCTGGGCGGGATTCGATTTCGCGGCGCTCCAGTGGATGTGAGTCAGTTCTATCTGGCGCTCGATCCTAAGTGCTTTCTCGACCCAGGCGAGTATGAAGCGCGCGCCGTTAAGCTGACCCAGAAGCTGAAGCAAGTGCAGCCGGCAAGTGGCTATGACGAGGTGCTGGTAGCAGGAGAGCCCGAGATGAGAAGCGAAGCCAAGCGGCGCAAAGAAGGCATTCCGTTGGCGGAGGATACGTGGCAGAGTTTGTCCGGGTGGGCTGCCAAACTTCGGGTGCCCTTGCCCGTCTAGGCTTTATTGAATTTAGCAGCCTGCTCGGGAGTCATGCTGGGGTTCTTGAAATTGATGCCCATGTAGTTGGTCAGGCGCGGGAAGACATCGGTGTTGCGCACGAGGCCCTCGAAGGGAAGACTGCCAGGGCCAGTGGAGGTGATCGTCGTGTATTCAGAGGTGTGGTTCATCCCGGTGTAGGCGACGCCGTAGTAGTTGCCCAGCACTTGGCCGAGAACACCGAGAGTTTTGTCCTGGATCCGGTTGATGGAGACACCCTTCTGACCGGCGGCTGAGGCCGAAATCCAGCCTGCTTCTTGAGCAGTGATGGCAATGCCACGCTGAGCCTCTACTACCTCGCGTACACGTGCTGGCGAGGGCTTGGTGCCCAAGAACTGGTTCATCGTATTGAAGGAACTCTTAGCCGTCACGATTCGTTCAAAACACTTGCCGGAATCGACGTACTCAAGGCCCATACCGTTCAGGCCGGGACTTGAGTTGCCATGATCGCTGGTGGTGATCACCAGCGTATCGCCAGTGCGGGCAGCGAAGTCGAGACAAACGCCAAGCGCGTCGTCGTAGCTGAGTTGCTCCCAGAGCTGCCCGGCGATGTCATTGTCGTGCGCGGCGTGGTCAATCCGGGCACCTTCCATCTGCATGATGAATCCTTTTGGAGACGACTTCGAGAGCGCATCGAGAGTGAAGCCAGTCATCTCGGCAAGGCTTGGCACATCCACTTTGTCGATGGTGTAGGGAATGTGGGAATCAGAGAATAGACCCAGAATCGGTTTTACCTTCGAGACTGAGTTTAATTCGGCTCTGGTCTTGGCGATCTGATAACCGGCTTTCGAGAAATCGCCGATCGCGTCAAATTTGTCCTTGCGCTTGTCCTGGAGAAAGAACCGCTGACCGCCACCCAGAATGAAATCGACCTTGCCTTTGTACTGAAGGCCGATCCAGTGTTCATCGTCACGTTTGGCCTGAGAAGACGCAAAGCCGGCCGGGGTGGCATGAGTGACAGTGGCTGTGGTGACGAGCGCGGTCTTGCGCCCTGCCTGCTTGGCTAAATGAAATATGGGAGTTAGCTTGGTGCCGTCAGGGAGCATATTCACCGCAGCGTTGTTGATTCTGCTGCCAGAGCCCCAGGCCGAGGAAGAACTGGAGGAATCGGTTACTGGAGTGTTCAGAGCAGCAACGTCTTGGACCCCGCGCGAGGCGGTCATGTCATTCATCATCGCGGCCCAGCGAGTTCCCTTCCCTCGGGCGATGTGAGAGAAATACTCGGCCATCATGAGCACGCCAGGGCTCATTCCGTCAGAAACACAGAAAATGATGTTCTTCGGTTTGCCCGCTTTTGCCTTAACTTGTGCGGGAGTCAGCATCGCGGCTGCGCCCAGACCCAACGGAAGTGAGAAAATCTGACGACGATTCATGCTCTTTCTGTTGTATCAGGGCGCAGCGGTGCCACGCGCTATTTTTCTTGAGCGGGCGGATCCTTCCAACGACCGGCGTCTTTGAGGCCGCGTTTGAGCAGGTACTCGATTTGCCCATTCAGGCTGCGCAAATCGTCATCCGCCCACCGCTTGAGTTGATCCAGCGTGTGGGCGTCGACGCGCAATAGAAAGGACTTTTTCTCAGCCATTCGATCTTCTTTTTAGTGGTGGAGCGTGCCGGTGTTTACTACAGGCTGGGTGCCGCGCTCGCCGCAGAGAACAACCAGCAGATTGGTAACCATTGCCGCTTTGCGCTCGGAATCGAGGTCGACAATGCCTTTCTTACTAAGCAGGTCGAGTGCCATTTCCACCATCCCGACCGCACCTTCCACGATTTTCGAACGGGCAGCGATGATGGCCGAGGCTTGTTGCCGTTGCAGCATGACATGCGCAATTTCAGATGAGTAAGCGAGGTGTGAGATGCGGCTTTCGATGATTTCGATGCCAGCTTTCAACACGCGCTCCTCGATTTCAATCTTCAATTGGGCAGATACCTCGGTAGCGTTGGCTCGAAGCGATAGTTGATTGTCGTTGTGAGCGTCATAAGGAAAGGCTGTGGCGAGGCTGCGCAGTGCACTCTCGCATTGGACTTTCACATAATCTTCATAGTGGTCGACTTCAAAGAGCGCTTCAGCGGCGTCGATTACTTTCCAGACCACAACCGCAGCAATTTCTATTGGATTGCCATCATGGTCGTTCACTTTAAGGTGGGTAGTTTCGAAGTTGCGAATACGAAGACTTACTTTGTCTTTACTCATAAAAGGGTTGGCCCAGTGCAAGCCGGGCTTGAGGACAGAGCCTTTGTACTTACCAAAGAGGGTAAGAACTACGGTCCTGTTCGGACCGTTGATGAAGAAGCCGCACAGCATCACCAGAGTCACCAGCAGAGCTAAGATGGCCAACAAGAACAGGGCGGGGCCGTCTGCTGACCGACGGGCGCCAATCATGACGTAGACACTTGCAGCGCCTGCGCCGAACAACAGCACGAGCATTCCAAAACCAGGCAGGGTTTGAAACTCGAACTCTTTTATCATGTGAAATCAATCTCCTATCATGATGATATCACTTTGGTATTTTTGGTCAAGAAGAATCGGCACTGCTCCCAAATCGCGAAGGTGAGAGCAAGACCAGGAGAAAAGACGAAACCAAAGCTTCCTCGCTTCGCGCCTCCACCTTCTCCGCTTCCCCGCTTGCCGCAGCCAACAAGACACACACCAGCCACACCCAGCAATCCCGAGAAGCCTCTCCTGCGAGCTTCTACGAAGGCCCCTCTTTTTTTCTGGGCGTCATCAGGCCTAAGAGATCGCATTTGATACTCTGGCCGGATGACTTTGGCATCCTTCGCCTCGATTCAATTAGCCCGCTTTGATTCGTTAACTAGAAACGAGGGCCTTGCAGACGGGCATTCACTGCCGGCCTTATTTTGTAATGTGGCTGCCGATACACGCGCTGCGGCAACCGAACCGGCTTCTCAACAAGCATTCGCGTTCCTGATGCTGGGCCTCCATGCAAATGAGGATTCAGCACATTCACTCCTGGCAATGCGACCACAAATTGCGCCGTGGATGGATGGCGCACGCGAGACCTATAGTGCCGTACTTGAGCCATTCCGTCATAAGGGCGAGGCGAATTTCTTGAGCCGGGAATCCCCGGGAACAGTCTTTGGCAACCTGGCAGAGCCTGCAGCGGCAAATGCTCCAATGGTCGTGATTACCTCAGTCGGATGGCAAGTGAATGCAAGTCTCGATATGAAACGTGTCGAGAAATTTGGCGCAGGTGTTGCAGGCGTCAGAATCGGGATGACGGCTGTCGATGGCCTGCACTCACAGCAGACCTTCAGTTTTCCTGGCCGGTTAACAGTGGACTCCGTGACAGTAACTTTTTGGAGGGATGATGCAGCAGTAAGGACCTTCTCTTACGGGCCCGGCGGGCACCGTCGCCAGATGGATATCATGCGAGCCGAAGATCTCGCAGACAGAACCTCTTTTACCCGCTTCCGGGTGCTGCACAGTGCTGGAAGCTGGTATGGAAGCGATCCCCAGCTTTGGTAACAGACAGATGGCTCTGCCCGCAATGAGCCGACCGAAGCCATCGTCCACTTTCTTTCTCTCTGCCTCAGTCTTCGTCTACGTCAACGCTTTCTCTGCTAATTTAAACATCGGCTTCTTTCATGGTGCCTCCCTTAGCGATCAGAGACGTCTCCTCGATTACGTGCGCAAATTCATGCGCCGCCTTGCGCCCACCCCAAAAACAATCCAATGATGACCCGGCTCACCGCTGACTTTCCAGAAATGTCCGAGCATGACCTCGTAAACCAGCGACAAATCGCTGAAAACTGAGATCATCTGCTGGCTGTGTAATCTGCGTCGGATTCTCATTTGTGGCAAGCAGCAAACATGTTGCCGTGTAAAGACGTTCCAGAACCAGCCGCCTGCAGAGAATCTCGAATCGCTTCACGTACGAGACTCCAGATGCGCTACGCCTGCCTCGCCCTTCACCAGTCTTAAAAACTGGGTCTACCGCAAAATAAGGCTCGACGTATCCCTTGGGTGCGTGGACTGTTGGGTGATCCTCCAGCAGGAAAAGGTATCCGAGAAATGGAGCCGGTGCAGTTCCGAAACGTCCTTCCCGATAGGCCGTCCACATACACGTTGCACTGCCCAGTGCTTCTTCCGAACGGTTGTTGAGATTCTTGCCAAAAGATCCAACCATGGATTTGAACTCCATCGCCAGAACTAGTTGACCTTCAGAAACTACGATTAGATCCCACTTCTTCTCAGGGCGGTAGTAGCCTGGCAGCTCAAGGCCGGTCCGCGTTTTGACGTCAAGACCTTTCAGGCCAGCCTCGCAAAGCACATCGACGATGAGAACCTCAAGTGCTCCCATCTGGGTCCCGGCAGTCACTGCGCCGCGCGTTCCGGCGTCAATCTTCCCACTCTCTTTTTGCTTCTCAAGATTCTTGTTGCGGCCGTCCCAGAAACGCTGCACGGCACCTTGAAGTCGTTCTTCAATATCCAAAGTCCGTCTCCATTTCGGCTCGTTTGATTTGGTAAAGCTTCAATGCAATTTCCGTTGCTCTCGCTCGATCTCGCTCACGAAATGCAGCAACAAGTCCAGCCCTCACATCGGCTGAAATGGTCTCCGGATTTGGCACCCGGATGCGGCGAAGGTATTGAGCTTGAAAGCGAAGATAACCTCCCCGCATTCGAACGCCGTAGCACTCAATAAAGAACTGACCAACCGCTGAAAGCAGTATGCCTCCCAACACTTCAAGATCCCAGACGTCGGACTGCACGAAATACAAATTGTGGTGTGGGTAAGTTTCGCCGCGATCCAGTACTGGGTTGAACTGATCCTTGATGTCCGGAATGTACAGCTTTGGTTTCTGAATCAGTGAGTGCGTCACACGATCAATCGTCCGATACCAATTATTCGGGTTCTTCATCGCCGTGTTTCTTCTCTTAACAAGCTCGGCGTGCTGCCCAAAGTATCGTGCCAACTCTGGAAAGTCTCTCAGATCCACAAGCCCGTCTTCTGTCCAAGGGTCGATCAAATAGTGGCCCGACCATTTGAGATGGCCGGTCATCGTGTCTTTTGCCAGCGCCAGCGGCGTTAGCCGCGACCTCTCAACAAGAGTTGTGTCTTTAGTAATGAATACTTCGTCGAGCCCTGTCGCAACCCCAATGCCCACCTTGGCTGCATTGCCTGGAGATTCCAGCGGCTCAAACTGTTCTTCCAACCTGCGTAACAGCGCAAGACGCGAAGGCGAGCTACAAGGCCAGGGATCGGAACCTCCAAACCAGGAATGAACAACTGCTGTCCGAAGGCCCGGCGTTGCCGTCATCAAACGGCCAGAACGAATATCTAGTAAGGCTTTTGCAAGAACAGTAGGGCCAACGTGTTCTGCTTCCGGGCGCGCTGAAGCAACGACGGCACGATTCTGAGTCATTTTACGTATAACGGTGATAGCAGGGTAAGCGCTAACGTCATCGTGAAAGGCGTTTGCCTTGTGCATTTCAACAATCGTTTCGACGGCAAACTGTGAACTAATCAGATTTCGAAGTTGCGCGCCGTATTGATTCAGCATCCATCTATCGGCACAAATAAAGGCGCAAACTCCCTTGGGCTTCAACTGCCTGAGGCCAGCCTCATAGAATGCAATGTAGAGATCTGCCCTGCCTGTCATCGTGGGGTAAGACTGTCGGTACGCCCCAGCTACCCCCTCAGGAATGTCCTCAAGTCGAACGTATGGCGGATTTCCGATTACAAAATCTGCTTGTGGAAGCCTGAAAACTTCAAAGAGATAGTCGCCAGTTCGTATCCAACCGGATGCCAGCTCCGCTGCAATCGCGAGAGGCACGTCGATAGCTTCCAGGGCTGCGATGAGAGATTTCTTCGCGATTGCCGCACTAGTCCCGTCCAGCTCATACGCAATGATGGATTGCCTGCATTCGGCGAGTTGGCGCCCCTGCCTCCGGCACGAGGATACCAGTCGGGTTGCCATGGGAACTAAAAATGCGCCATCGCCAGCGGAGGGCTCGACAGCAATCGCCGACACAAGGTCTGTCTCTGCTGAATACCCGGCCAAATCTAGAAGCAAATCAACCACCCAGGGTTTGGTGTAGACGACGCCTTTCCCCTCATTCGATTGCGAACAAGTTTCGTGCTGCGGAGCGAACAACATTGCCTGGGAGCTCATAGATCTCTTAACGGCCAATCAATCGGAAACTTTCGAGCATCGTGCGCGAGACGCATCACGTCTCGAAGCACAGAGTGAACTTCCAAACTTGACGGTACCAAATCCGAACCGGACAGCTCGAAATTGCAAGCAAACAACTTGAAAGTGAGGTGCGAGCCTTATATCGCGGCTGAAAAGATCGCAATGGTGCCGACGTACGGCCAGAACACAATTAAAGAGGCATAAAGATAAGAACTCCCCGTCTCATCGCATTCAGCGTATCAGCGATATTATGCGGGAATGCCGAACCTAGCGGACATCGATATTGATGAACTTCTCGTGCAGACTCACGAGCGCGCGAGGAAAATAGTTGCATATTCCCGCTCAAAAAGAACGTAGCGGTCTATGTCGGCATTTTTTGCAGCCAAAGTCGGAGGAGTTTGAAACTTTTTTGGCTTCGCGCGGTATACCGGCTCGCTTCTATCATCGGAACCGGGCCAGTCTAGTCCGTATCCGTTTTTGACGCTTTCATTCTGCAATCCGCAGCAATCGACAGGCTGGTGAAATAGTCTCTCAAAACTTCTCGATCCATTTTGCCGACCCCACGCGCATAGCAGTCGCCTCGCGACTCGCCGCTGGCATAGCCGATAGGCTGTAGAACAGCTACGCGATGGGCATCAATCCCCACAGCGCCCCGCGCATGAACGAAGATCGGGAACTCACCGAAGAGCAGCAGATCGAAGTGGCCCACCACCATGTTGCCAGTTTCGTGGACGACACCTCCGCTGTGCTTCGGGGTGGCACCATGAGTTATCCCTTTGGGGACTCTGTGAACGTCGACCTGCACCGCTAAGTTCCAGCCCTAATCTACACGCTCTAGGCCATCTGCCCCACGGCGTCGAAGAAAACGGCCGCGAGCGCGGTATGGAGCAGGTTGATGGTGGGTGTGAGTTCACAGTAGGACGACAGCCTGAGTAGGACGACAGTAGGACGACAGCCTGACCCGTCCCAGCGCCATCCCTCTACGTTCCTCAATCTTTTTGAGGGTTTCTCTCCCATTTCCAGCCACAGCATGCCTCCAGACTCCCCCGGCCGAATCCGGCACCATGCCCTAAGTCTCTCAGAATCAATCACTTGGCACAAAATCCGAAAAACCCCAATAAGCCAGGATTTTGCCTAAATCACAGTCGGGACGGGTATACCCGCCCCAACCCCAAATTCACCCCGACTCAGCCGGGCTCCAAGCACCGCGCATCCACTTCGCCGCTAGCATCAAATCCGGCGGCCTGCCAGGACGCTTTCCCGCCAGAGACAGACCTACCCATCCCTTCGCTGGATTCTCTAGATTTCGGCCCAAGGATTTACGATCTTGAGCCCGAGGTCTTCGAAGTCCCTGACATTCCTCGTTACGACAATAAGATCATGCTCCAGTGCCGTCGCAGCAATTAGACCATAGGCCATTACAAGCGGCCTGCCGCGCATCTGGCGCATTCCGCTAAGCACACCCCATCGTTCTGCGATCGCTCTAGTCACTGGCAATATTCGGTCTGTGAACGCAGGAATCAGGTCAGCTTCAAGCCACTCCTCTATCGGATCTCTGCGCTTGCCTTCAGGTTGTATCGCCAAACCTTTGCGCAACTCACCAATCGTAATTGCACTCAAGAATAGCGTCTCATCGTCCTGGCTACGCACCCAGAAGTCGACCTTCACATTAGCCCGCTGCCGGATGATCTCCGAGGGCACGTTCGTATCGAGGAGATACCCGCTCATAGAGCGATGTCACGTCCCGGAGAAGGATCGCGCGTCAGATCGAGATCTTCAGCGGCACCCCTGATTTTTGCAAATATGTCGGCAAGAGTGCGTTTGCCGGCACTACTAACGCTTTTGGGATGAAATTCCTGCAACGCTTCAAAGATCACATCTTCGGGTGTTGCAAATCCGCCGGCTTGTAACCGCTGACGGATCAATGCTTGTAATTCCGGCCTGATGATCTCAATTGTCATGGTCACTCCTCCTTCCGCTTCTCTCTTCACAGTAGCGGATATCTGAATTCCTGTCACAAGCCCAATCGACTTGTACCAGAACGTTGGCATCAATCACTGCTGCTGGGCGAATTGCCAATCCTCAACCTCTATTCGTCTTGTGCGCCCTCGGGCAGAATCACTGTGTCGTAGGTGCCCGCCTCCACGTCCTCGCGGGCGAAGCTCTTGACGGCTTCATGGCGGGCGCGGTCACGCTTGGTTTTGTATTCCAGCAGGTCTGACAGGTAGACGCGGCGATGCGAGCCGACCTTGTGAAATGCCAAGCTGCCGTCTTCGAGAATCCGCACCAGGAACGGGCGGGAAACGCCAAGGATATTCGCGGCTCGCTGGGTGGTGAGTTCGTGGTGCTCCGCAACGACAGATACGGCCTTCCCGGCTTCCATGTTGCGGGCGATTTCCGCCAGCAGAGTCCTTACGGACGCCGGGATAGCCACCGACTCGCCGCCCTTTCCGACGAGCTTCGCTGAACTATTCTGCACAAGGCGGCGCAAGACACGAAACTGGTTCGCGTCCGTATTTGACTTCGGAGAGGACGTAGTAAGAGTCGGCACAAGAGCCTCCAGGTACAGTATCGCATAAACGAGATAACCGCAATAACCGAATTCGTTCAAGCGGCACTCACCGCTGGCGTTTCTGCAATTCCCGCCACGCGATCAAGTCCCGCAGTGCCACTCGGACCATCGCGCGTTGCCCTCGGCTACTGCCAAATCGGTAGACGGGCAAAGAGCCGTCCGTCATCAAGCGATAGGCTGTGGCGCGGCTGACGTTGAGGAAGTTCATGCGGTCAATGGCGGCTCGGCGTGAGCCTGATCCGCACCCTGCAAGATACCCACTAAATACTTGACACCAGCGCCAATCTCCCCCGTTCCGCCGATGAGAACTTTATCAGTCACGGGTATTTTCAAATTTCTTTTTCCGCTAAGCTGTTGATTTCAAATATTGCACTCGGGCCTCTAACCCTAGGTCCGCCCCCTCGCCTGCTAATTTCCGCTTAGGAGAAATCCCATGACTGAAGAACAGAATGTAGCAACCGAATCATCGACCGTGGTCCAGCCACGCAAGAAAACCATGTCCGCGCCAAAAAATTCAGGAACGAAACCAAATTCGCCCGGGACAGTCCAGAACAGCGCCGGGCCAGCTCTTTGACAACCTGCAGCCATGGCCAGACCTCGGAGATTTCGGAATTCATTCGCAACATGCTAAACTCTAAGAGTTATGCAAGCTGGAATCCACCCCAACTATCACGAAATTAAAGTCACCTGTGCTTGTGGGGCATCTTGGTCGACTCGCTCCACAGTGAAGGGCGATACACTTCGTCTCGAAATCTGTTCGAGCTGCCACCCCTTCTTTACCGGTCGCCAGAAGCTGATCGACACCGAAGGTCGCGTTTCTCTGTTCCAGAGAAAGGCTGCCAAGTCCAAGGCGATTCAGGAAGTAAATGCCGCTCGCAAGGCTGGCAAGACCGAAACCACTCAATAAGAGATTTCTTGAATTTAAAAGAAGCCCGCCAATTGGCGGGCTTTTTCTATTGAGGCCGGATATGATGTGGATCGTATGAAACGACTTTTCCCTTCCCTCCTCCTGCTCTGCCTCGCGAGTCCTGGCCAAGACCAACGGAGCTCGAATTTGCCACCAATTCCGAAGATTGAAGTACGCAGGGCTAATGTACGCCCCACTATCGACGGAAAGCTAAGCGAAGCAGACTGGAAACGCGCTGATGCCGTCACCTTTCAATTCCCCTGGAGCGAGCAGACGGGGGCCAAGCAAAAGACAACGGCCAGGATGCTGTGGGACGACCAATTCCTCTATATCGCCTACGAGTGCGAGGATGACGACATCACGGCGCAATACACCAAGCGCGATGACCCTACCTATAAGGACGATGCCGTCGAAGCGTTTATCAATCCACGCCCGTCACAAACGGATGTTTACTTTGGATTCGAGATGAATGCAAGAGCCGTGATGTATGACTACATTTACTTCCAGGCCCGCTATCTGGTAAAGCGCCTGAATCTTGAGGGTGTCATGCTCGCGACGCACAGCAATGGAACGATGAACGCCAGTGGGGATAAGGATCAGGGCTGGAGCCTCGAGGTGGCGATCCCTTTTGTCGAGTTTGAACCTCTCAGCAGCTCGACACCAAAAGCAGGCGACAACTGGACGATCAACCTGAATCGTTGGGACGGCGTGGAACCAAACCGCCGGCACAGCTTATGGAGCGATTCCGCGATGGTGAAGCCGAACCCGCACAACATACGCAGATTCGGGACGATGGTTTTTGTTCAGTAATTTGGTCTAGTTTACCCAGACCGTTACATTGGTCGTGGTCGCATTGGGGCCGATCTGAACACTGATCGAGTTCTGACCCGGAACCGTGTTGAGGGGCAGCTTGACGTTGATTTGAACGACGCCCTCTATGAGACCCGGTGCATTACCGGCGTAGAGCACAATCGCTGGGCTGCCGTTGATCGCAACCAGGGTCTGTTGATTTAGACTGGATGTCCCGGCAGCAACCCTGCCAGCCTGACCGGCAGGTGTCATCGCTCCAGCACCAGTGAGATAGAGCACGACCACAGATTCACGGGCGGCGCGATTGTTCTGTGTGTTCACAGAACCGTTCTCATTGAGAATCGCTCCCGGACCCTGTCCGCTGCTATCTACCGTAAAGAGGCCGGGCTTGGAAGTCAGGACCGGCATCAGATAAGGCGTGGACTGGAAGCCCAGGTATTCGACGACAATGCGAGTCGAAGTCCGGCCATCGAAGTTAAAGGGCGCGATCACACTGACTTGCCCAGTAAGCGTATAGATGAGCGGAGCAGCGACGCCATCAAACAGAACACGAGTGCCGCCGAGTTGGGTTGGAACTTCGTTGTTAACAAGGCTGAAGGTAGTGAGCGTTTGCGGACCGAGCGGACTTCCGAATATGACCAGCAGTTCTCCAGGCGCGACACCATTTGTGCCATAGCTGGCGGCACTCGTGATGGCGCTCAAAACCGGAGAGCCTGCAGCGGCAATGGAGATTCCATAGTATGCGGTTGCGGAAGCACCAGCGGAATCGGCAACCCGGACGACAAAGAAGCCAGAACCCTGAATGGTTGGAGTGCCGGAGATTTGACCGGTGGTTGGGTTAAGGGTTAATCCGTTGGGGATGGTGCCGGAACTGATTACCCAATTGTAGGGAGCTCGCCCGCCAGTGGCTGCCAGGGTCTGATTGTATATCGCTCCGGTTGAGCCACCGGGTAGCGAAGAAGTGAGGATGGAAAGGCCAGGGCCGGCTGCGATGGGAATCGTCAGGGAGGCATTGGTCGCGAAGTTGTTTGCATCGCGAATCAGGACCCCAAAGGTGTAATCCCCGGAAGTTGTTGGCGTGCCGGAAAGCGTGCCGTCGGCGGCAAGGCTCACCCCTGCCGGCAAATCGCCCAAAGCATTCGGGTTCACCGAGTATGTAAACGGAGGGCGGCCTGTGGTGGGAGGAGGCACCTGTGCGATATACGGTACGCCCACTCTGCCACTTGCTAATCGAATCGAACCAGCAACCGTGATCGCCAGCATCGTATCAGCAACGGTGCCGTTGGCATCAGTAACGCGGGCGGTAAAGCGATAAGTGCCAGGGGAGAGCAGCAGACCGTTGAGTGCGCCATTGGCATCAAGGCGCAGCCCGTTCGGAATCGGACCCACTGGGATGGACCAGGAATAGGGTTGCCGGCCACCAGTGGCCGAGAAGGTGAAATTGTAGGGGAAGTAAAGCAAACCGGGAGGCGGGGCCAAAGCGCTGATCGAGAGCGGCGTGGCACCCGAAGAAATCTCAACAGTAAAGGTCCTATCGGTGGATTGTTGGACGCTATCGACGACTCTGACCGTGAAGGTGTAGGTGCCGGGAGTATTGGCCGTACCAGAAAGGATCCCGGTGGGGCTGAAGTTCAAGCTGGGCGGAAGAACGCCTGAAACCAGAGAGAACGTATAGGGCGGAGTTCCACCAGTGGCCGAGACGAATTGACTGTAGGCCTGCCCGGCGGTACCCGCTGGCAAACTAGTCGTTGTGATGGTTGGCGCGGCAACACTGATGACCAGCGTATAAGTGGCCTGCGCGACCAGGTTCTGGTTGTCAGTGGCACGGACTGAGAATGTATAGGAGCCCGTTGCCTGGGGTGTGCCGGAAAGCACGCCGCCAATCGAGAGTGTCAAACCGGGAGGCGGGAAGCCGGAGTTGATGGTGGAGAGGATCTCGATGCGGATCGGTAGCACACCGCCGCTGGTCTGAATCGTTTGCAAGTAAGGCTGATTGACACGGCCACCCGGCAGCGAGGTGGTGGTGATTTGCAAATTGCTGGCCAGAACATTGAGTGAGAAAGTCTGGAAAGCGATTGCATTGGCACTGTCCTGAACGCGGACGGTAAAGCTATAGATGCCAGGAATCGTGGCCGTGCCGGCAAGGACGCCAGCTTGTGAAAGCACAAGGCCTACGGGCAAGTTACCGCTGGAAACAGTGAAGCTGTAAGGGGTTGTTCCGCCGGTAACAAGCAGGGCTGTATTGTAATTCTGCCCGATGGCTGCGCTGGGGATGTTTGAGGTGGAGAAGAGCAAAGTGGATTGCCCGACTGCAAGATTGAGGGCTACTTGAGCCGTGGCTCCGGTTGCATCAGTTACGCGGAAGGTAATGTTGGTGAACGAAGTGGCTACTGGAGTGCCGGAAATCAAGCCACCGGGCGTTAAGGTAAGGCCCTGCGGCAACAATCCATTGACAATCGTGAAGGTGTAGGGCGCTGCTCCTCCGCCGACCTGGAACTGGTGAGAATACTGCTGATTGATAAAGCCCTGTGGCAGCGAAGTGGTGAGGAAGCTGAGGAAGGTAGAGCCGATAGCAAAGTTGAATGTCCTTTGCGAAGTCAGACCCGCCGTGTCGGTGACTCGAATCACAACTTCGAAGCCTCCGCCCGTGGTTGGCAATCCAGATAGGACACCCTGGGTGGTTAGGGAGATTCCGACTGGAAGTGCGCCGGTCACAACCGACCAGGTGTAGGGCGATTGGCCGCCGGCGGCGGAGAACTGCGTAGTAAAAAACTGTCCGAGCTGTCCGTTGGGAATCGCGCTGGTTGTGATCGCGAGGCCAGAACTGTTGACATTGATCGAAAGGCTCTGTTGAGTTGCCGAACCAAAACCATCCACAACACGAATGATGAAGGTATAGTTGCCCGCGACGCTTGGCGTTCCAGAAATACTTCCATTGCTGAGCAGGCTTAGCCCAGGCGGCAACTGTCCGCCAATGATCGAGAGCGTATATGGAAGCACACCACCCGAAACGTTGATCGCCGCAGTGTAGATCTGATTGATTTGCGCCCCAGGCAGACTATCGGTAGTGATGGTAAGCGTGCCCGTACCGCTCACCTGAATACTCAAAGTGCTGGTGGCTGTTGAGCTAAGGGAATCGGTAACACGAACTGTAAAGCTGAAATTGCCGTTGACATTAGGTGTACCCGAAATGATGCCTGAGCTCGATAGGGTCAGCCCGCTGGGCAGAGTGCCGCCGTTGAGCGAATACGCGTAGGGAGCTACTCCATTGGCCGCACTCAACGTAGTTGAGTAGAGAGCTCCCACTGTGGCTGCAGGCAGTGTCGTCGTTGTGATCGCGATGGCCGAAGCGCTTACAGTCAGACTCAGGTTGAATATAGAAATCGCATTCGCGTTGTCACGCACTTGAATGGCGAAGTTAAAGGTTCCGCTAACAGAAGGAGTGCCTGAAAGAAGACCTGACTGGCTGAGGTTCATACCGGCCGGGAGCCCACCGCTCACGGAGGTGAAAGTGTATGGCGCAGTGCCGCCAGTGGCGACCAAAGCCGTGGAATAAATCTGATTCAACTGTCCAGGCGGCAGGGAGGCATTGCTGAGGCCAATACCTGAAGAGTTCACACTCAGGGTGTAATTCGCTTCAGCGGACTGACTGGCGCTGTCGAGAGCACGAACGCTAAACGAATAGTTGCCTCCAAGGGTAGGTGTGCCGCTAATTACGCCATTGAAGTTGAGGTTTAGCCCGGGTGGAAGCTGGCCGGACAAGAGGAAGAATACGAAAGGTGTTGCCCCGCCTTCAGCCGTGAGGTTGGCTGAGTAAGCCTGCCCCAATTGAGCTGAAGAAAGGAAGGCAGTGGTGATGCGAAAGCCAAAGGCATTGACGACGAGAGTGATTGTCGACTGAGCCGTGTTCTGCAAAGAATCCTGCACACGGAAGGTGATCTGATAGTTGCCTGCGATTGTGGGCACGCCCGAGATATTCCCATTGGCTCCGAAGGTCAGGCCTTGAGGAAGTGCACCGGCAATGATCGTAAACAAGTAAGGAGCCGAGCCTCCCGAGGCAGCAAGAGTAGCCGAATAGCTCTGATTCACCTGGGCATTGGCCAAAGCCGTGGACAAGAGGGCAAGGTTACTGGTGGATACCGTGAGCGAATAGGTAGATTGTGTGACTGCGCCTAAAGTGTCAGTAACGCGCACAGTGAATTGATAAGTACCGCCAGTCGTAGCTGCACCCGATAGATTGCCACCGGTGGACAAGGAGATTCCCGGAGGCAGTTGCCCTGCGACCAGACTGAAGCTATAGGGCTGCTGGCCGCCGCTGGCTGTGATGCTGGCCGAATAACTCTGATTGATCACCGGGTTGGGAAGAGAGGTACCGCTCAGCACAAGAGTGGTCGAATTGATGACAAGAGAGAAATTTGCACTGGTGGTCGCGTTGGTATTGTCGCGGGCCTGAATGGTAAGCGGGTAGCTACCCGAAATCGTGGGTGTGCCCGAAAAGGTGCCGTTGGTAAAACCAATTCCATTCGGGAGAATTCCGCTGAGGAGTGTATAGGTGTAAGGAGTGTTGCCGCCGACGGCAGTGATGCTGGCCGAGTAGGGCGATCCAACTTGGCCTGCCGGCAGTGGAGTCTGATTGATAGCGAATTGGGCAGCACCGATTGTGAGCGACAGGCTGCGGCTGGTTTCGGAATTGATGGCATCGGTGACACGAACTGTGAAGTTGGAAGTGCCGAGAGCGGTGGGAGTGCCTGAAATGACTCCGCTGCCGGTAAGACCAAGGCCGGGCGGGAGGATGCCGCTTGAGATGCTGATCGAGTAGGGCTGCACCCCACCGGTAATCGCCAGAGTCTGGCTATAGAAAACGCTCAAACTACCGTTGGGAAGACTGGTGGAGCCAATCGTCAAGACATTGGAGTTGATGCGCAGAGTATAGTTAGCCAGCGCGGTGGCACCATTGCCGTCCGCATCGCGAACCCGGACGATGAAGCTGAAATTGCCAGCGACATTGGGCGTTCCAAGAATCGTGCCATTGGAGGCGATCGTCAATCCATTGGGGAGAAATCCACTGTTTGGCAAGAGATCCCAACGATAGCCAGGGCTCCCGCCGGTGGCTGCCAGAGTAGCGTTGTAGCCAAGACCAACCTGCCCCTGCGGCAAAGAAGCCGTCACAATCTGTAAGCCGTTGCTGCTGGTCACTAGAAGTACCAGGGGGATATCAGCAGTGGCGAGTGCATTGTCAACGATCCTGACGGTGAAACTGTAGGTACCTGCTGTGGCTGGTGTGCCCGACAGAACGCCGGCCGCGCTGACGCTCAAACCAGTAGGCAGAACTCCGCTTAGCAACTGAAAGTTGTAGGGGGAAGTGCCGCCGATCGCTGATAGCGTAGCGCTATAGGGCGATCCCTGCACTGCGTTGGTCAAACTTGTGTTTGTCAGTGTGATCGCCGAGAAGCCCGGCAGAGCAAGCACTAAAGCAAGCAGGAGCGTGATGTTGAGTTTTGGAAGTGTCATAAGTTGAGAAAATGGGCTATCGACTTTTCAGCATAGATCATTCGATACTCTGGATATTCAATCATGCAAAACTGTTTCACCTTTTGTTTGCTGCCCCTGTGCCTGTGGGCGGGAGATATCGAAGACATCCTTGAAAAGCGCATAGCCCAAGGCCCCGGTAAGGTATTCCTGGCGGCCAGGAATCTCAAGACCGGGCAGCGAGTCGCGATCCGGGGGGCGGAACTCGTGCGAACGGCAAGCACGATCAAATTGCCAGTATTGGTTGAGATCTATGCGCAGGCCGCTGAGGGGAAATTGAAGCTCACTGAAGAGTTGGCAATGCGCGAGAAAGATGTCGTTTCAGGCAGCGGCGTTCTCCATGAATTGAGCGTCGGAACCAAATTGAAGCTGCGCGATATCGCGAACCTGATGATTGTAGTGAGCGACAACACGGCGACGAACATGCTGATTGAGCGTGTTGGTGCCGATGCTGTGAACGAGAGGATGGACAAGCTGAAGCTGCCGGCAACCAGGCTGATGCGGAAGATTCGTGGAGACGGGACTCAACTGAAGGCGGCCCAGGGATGGTCCAAAGCCGGATTGCTGGAGGAGAACAAGAAGTTTGGGATCGGCTCCTCTACTTCGCTGGAAATGATTCAGTTGTTTGAGATGCTCGAAGCAGACAAACTGCCGGGCAGCAAGGAGATGATCGCCATTCTGAAGCGGCAACAGTATACGGATGGAATCGGGCGGAAGCTCAACGGCTTGACCATCGCTAACAAGACCGGATCGCTAGACCATCTGAGGAGCGACGTTGGGATCGTCTACACAAAGTCAGGACCGATCGCGATTGCGATTACGGTTGAGGATATCCCGGGAATCGACTATGGTGAAGACAATCCGGGTTTGCTGCTGATTGCAGACTTAGCAAAGCTCATTGTTGAGGGGCTCAGCTCAAGCCCTTAAGATTTGGAGGCAAGGGCCTCATCGAGTGTGGCAGCCTGAAAGTCTTTTTTCGCCATGCCATCAAGAAAGTTGTGGATGAACTCCTCCAGATCGCCTTCGCCTGGAGCACGGATGACAGTCCAATCGAGCGACAGCGGCAGAATGATGTCGTGACCTTCATGGTGAGTGTTGAAGACGTTTTTCTCTCCAGCTAACTTGCGAAGTGCCTCCCGATGGAAGTCCAGATCGAGGTTTTGACTGTCGAGCACCACCAGACACTCGTCCCCGTAGGGGGTAATGTCGTAGGCTGCGGGCCAACGCACAAGCAAGATCTGAGTCACGTAGTCGAGCATACGCTGGGCGACGATATTGCCGTACCGGTCACGAATGGCTTTGAGGCGGCGGATCCGTAAAATAGAAAGGGCGGGGCCGGTAGTGTGTTTGGGCGGAACCTTTGCGCGTAGTGTTGAGATACCGCGATGCAATTGGGACATATGATCGAGCATCGCCGCCTGACTCTTTTGTTGCGACAGGCGGGCCTCGAAAAGCTCCGAGCGCAAGCTGGTCAGACAGGAGTCAAGGTGTTGGCGTAAAACGTGGATGTCGTCGAGGGTATGGCCAGCCTGGAAATTATTGCGAATTTCCTCCATCTTGCCCAGGAATTGATCCTGATTGCCAGAGTCTGTATTCAACAGAGTAGCCAGAGCCCGGATGCTGGTGGCGAGATCAAAGCCTACAGCGTCAATGCTTTGCCCCAGCCGTTCAAAGTACTGCTGTATCGACTGGCAGGTATGACCACTGGAATCCATCACGACAGCTTCGTCATCGGATTTTTCAACAACATCGGCCAGGCAATCGAGGCTAGCCGCCAGTTCTGCATAGTTCAGCCCTTTGGCGCGGATCAGATTCAGCTTAAGCGCTTGAGAGACTAAGCCCAGTGCCCGGGTGCCGTGCTGGCGGTTGACTACCGGCCGGGCAGATTGAAATATTGAAATCATTGCGTAGGAATCCTTGGGATTCATATCGGACAAACTCATCAGTTTGATAGTGTTTTAAGGACGTGGCAACATCAACACTCGCTCCCCTGGAAAATCCGATCGGCTCTATCAGCGAAGGCCGCCGCTGGACGATCCTCACACTACTCTGCATCGGCTTCATGATTGCTTACTTCGACCGCGTGACGCTTTCGGTGGCACTGGCTGATAAAGACGGATTCTTGAGCTTTTTCAAACTCAGCAACCAGGACCGTGGTTTGTTGAACAGCGCGTTCTTTTGGAGCTACGCGCTGCTGCAAATTCCAGCCGGCTGGCTGGTGGACCGCTACGGTGTGAAGTGGACCTACACAGTTGGCTTTCTGCTGTGGAGTATCACGAGTGCTGCCACGGCGTGGGTGTCGGGTTTTGAAGTTCTTTTTCTTTTGAGGATTTTGCTGGGAGTGGGCGAGAGTGTAGTGACCCCGGCGGCGATGCGGTGGATCCGGTTCAACTTTGATGAGCGCCGCCGCGGTACAGCAGTTGGAATTCTGATGGCAGCAGCGAAAGTTGGCCCGGCACTGGGCAGTTTTCTTGCGGTAAAGCTTCTGGGGAGTGTGGGCTGGCAGATGATGTTTCTTACGATCGGCCTGGGTAGCATGCTCTGGCTGGTGCCCTGGCTCTTTCTGATGAGCAACGACGACCGCGCCCGTGAGAAGGAAGCCAAACAAGCAGCGGGCGGTAAGGACATCAGCTTTAGCACGGTGATGGCCAGCCCGGTCATCTGGGGCACTATCGTTGGTACTTTCTGCTACCAATACTTCGTATACTTCGCCCTTACCTGGATGCCCGCTTACTTTAAGGAATCTTTCAAGATGTCGCTCAATGATAGTGGCGTCTTTACCGCCGCCAGCTTCATGTGCATGGCAGTTGTGGCGACTCTGGCTGGAGTTGCCGCCGATGCCATGATTGGCAAGGGCTATGACGCGGTGGCAGTACGCAAGGGCTTTACTGTGGCTGGCTTTCTGACAGCAGGCGCGGGACTTGTGGCTGCACTCAATACGCCCCCTGAAATCGCCATGTGGATGGTGATTGCCTCACTCGGCGGCCTGGGGCTGACCACTGCCAACTACTGGGCTCTGACGCAAACCCTGATTCCAGGCGCGGCTGTTGGCCGCATAGTCGGTGTACAGAACTGTGCGGCCAACGTGCCGGGCATTGTGGCTCCGATCCTGACGGGGTGGTTGATTGAGACTACGGGAGGTTACCAGGGTGCCATCATGGCCGTGCTTTTCTTTCTCGGCCTGGGTGTCACCATGTACCTCACCGTGATCAAGCGCAAGTATGCGCCCAAAACTGTCTAATTGCTACTTGGCTTCAGGGAAGTAGTTCAGGTTGGGCAGGCTTCGGTAAATCGTCGCCTCGGTATGCGTGATCATCGCCGAGCGCTTGGCCATCGCCGCATCATATGCCGGCTTGCCCATTGCCTTTAGCAACGGCAGCGGCTCGTCAAAGTTGGCC
>JAYSVS010000218.1:0-3284 GCA_043718395.1 Acidobacteriota bacterium | reverse complement strand
GGTGAAGTAGGCTACTTGCAGCAGCCGACTTCAATTGGACCCGAATTGATCGCCGGAGTCACACCTCTGCTTAGCGCGCCAAAAGCGCGCCTGCCGCGGTCGCAGCTCTCATAATTGGTCTGCGGCCCGTGTCACCTTTTGACGCTCTCTTGCGCTTTAGAGGTTGGGAGTGAATTCAATGACTTTACTGAAGCAGAATCTATTGGCGGCAATCTTCATATCAACCATCGCGAGTGGACAAACGGTTAAAAGTGTCCAGCCAAACTATGTATCACCAGGTACAACGCTGACCCTGGTACTTGCCAAGCCAGCAACTGTTTCGAGCAATGTGGTGCTGTCTCTCGATGGCGAACCGTTGCCGGATTGCACGGCGAAGCTCGAAAAGGGCAATCAGGAGGTAAAGTTTGATCTTTTGTCTTGTAGCGCTCCATTGGACTTGTTCCTGGAGCCGAAGAAGCATAAGGTATCTCTGGCACCCGGTATTGCCGATCCACTCACCACAATGGACCAGGTGACGTTTGGACCGCAGTTTCTAAAGATAGATAAAATTGAGCGCAATGGTGCCGCAGATGGGATCGAGGCCGAAATCAGCCCTGGCGAGAAGCTCAAAGTCACATTCGACTCTACAGCGAGAAGCGATCAGCAATTCGTTGCCTATGTAGATGGGACAGCCACTCCAAGCCTGAAGCTCAAAATCCGAAAAGGGGAGCGCTCTGCCGTATTACCGATTCCAGTCAAATTGGAAGACGCAGAAGCCAAGAAACTTTTTCAAGGTGCCGCATCCCGGATAGTGTCGTTTGGGCCTGAGGGCGGAAAACCGATGGAGGGCGCGAGAGGCGTCAATTTCCAACCCTCGGGAGTACTTGAAATCTCGCGAGTTGGAGATTTGAAATCTTGCCCCGGGGATCTGAAGACGGCCAGAACCTCGGAAGAATGTTGGCTTCGTCTGGGCGACCAGATCAGCCTAAAAGTTGCGACGCCAATAGTGGAAGAAATCGGTAGCGCCGATATTCTGCTGTGGATTGACGGCAACCCCATCCCAGGGCTGAAGGCATCCCGGGATCGCAGACACGAAGATGCAGACTTCACCTGGCTTGTGTTTCGTCTGCCTAGCCGCATTGGTCCAGCTCCATCATCGGACGCAAGTATCCTGGCGGCGCGTGATGTCTGGATGCGTCTTCTCAGAAAGCCATGGGATCGCAGAGGCGTAAGTATATCTGCGGGTAAAGCCGACGCTCCTTTATTTACTAGAGTGACGGAATACCCGGTACAGCGTCTTCGCTCCTGGTGGTACATCGGCCCTTCGATCGCGTTCTTTGCTCTCGTAATATTTTGGGTATATAGAGCAGCCACACGGACCGGTTTGCTACGGGAGCCGGAGGTCAAGCATCTGGATGGAAAAGAAATGGAGCTCGCCAAAAATGGCACGATTGAAGCTCTCCAGGTTAATGTTGAGTCCGCGAAGAAGTCTCTTATCGAAGCCGAGACGGCGCTTGCCCTAAACAGCGCCGACCCGCAGGCACAACAAGCGAAGACAAGCGCCGGGAACGCACTAGCCCAGGCCCAAAAGGCGCTAGACGAAGCGCAGGAGAAAGCAAATCCTGCCAAATCCAAGGGAATCATTGCTGCGGCAGGAAACTTCCTTGTCGCCAACCTCCAGCTTGATCCGTACGCGAAGACAAGAGCCTACAGTCTTGCCCGCACACAAATGCTGCTGTGGACTATTGTCGTTGCCATGTCCATGGTATGGATCTGGTTTGTGACAAACAATTACGAGGTCATCAGCCTCAATGTGCTCGCTCTAATGGGCGTCAGCACAGTCACGTTCCTCACCGGCACCACACTAGATGCGAACAAGAAGGCACAGGCAGAAGAGGCTGAGAGTAAGGCCGCCCCCGGGGTTCATGACGACGAAACCAAGCAAGCGCTGACTACTCCTCGCACCCATGGATTTTGGATGGATTTGCTAAGTGACCGGAATGGGCCAACTGTGGCAAGGGTGCAAATGGCTATCTTTACCGCAATCCTGATGATTATGTTCATCGTAGAGACGGCAACCGCATTAGTCATGCCCGAATTCTCCCCGTACTTGATTGGCCTAATGGGACTTAGCTCAGCTACTTACGTGTCGTTTAAATTCCCCGAGAAGAAGGTCTAGCAATTCAAAGGACTATGTGGACGACGCCGAAAATCTTTAACTTGCTTGTAGCAAATCGTTGTGCTTAACGAGCCGGCTGAATTTACAGCGGTTGAAACTGGACAGGGCGTATTGGAGAGCGATGCAAGCTAGATCATGGCGATGATGCAAATGATAGGCTGGCGGGAGCCATGGAAAGTTTTGCGGAGTTCCTCGGGAATGCCGCCGCTAAGCGGGAGTTCGTGAACGTCTTGTTTGAAGAGCGCGTATTCGAGCTAATCGGCACACTTCAGAAGCTTTCGCTGCCACTGGAAAAAGCAGGGTTGCCGCATGAACTGGTTGGCGGGCTTGCTGTTTTTCTTCACGTTGAGAATGCCGATTCCACGCACTCGTCGTTAACTCGTGACATTGACCTCATGATCAGCCGCGAAGATATCGCGCGTGTGGTGGGTATTGCGGAAGAACACGGATTTCGCTTCCGGCATTCTGCGGGTTTGGACATGCTTCTCTATGGCGAAACGAATAGTGCTCGCAATGCCGTATACCTGTTGTTTTCTGGCGAGAAGGTGAAAGAGACGCAACTGGAGCCACATCCGGAGATTCGGCCTGTTCGCGCTAGCCTGCATGGTCAGGATTTTTTGGTGATTCCGGTTGCCGACCTCGTGAGGATGAAGCTTAGCTCTTATCGCGATAAGGACCGTGTGCATGTGCGAGGGATGGAGGCTGCTGGCCTGATCACTCAGGAAGTGGAGGATGCGTTGGGGGACGAGTTGCGAGGCCGGCTCAAGCACATTCGAGAGACTGAATAGTGGTTTCGCTCGAATCGAGTATTGAGGTGGCAGGAGTAGATTCTGATTGCGTTTTTTCACCCAATCCGATCAGCAATCTCAGATGAAACCGATCACGGTTCTCAAACGAATCCGATCAGTCTTCTCACGGGAAACCGATTAGCAATTTCACGAATATCCGATCAAGGATCGGCCAGGCTTGAGAAGAGTGATAAGAATGAACTAAGAAAAGTCCGGAATTGAAGATGGCGCTGGAGACGGGCATGAGATTCGATGAGGATCGTGCCACGAAAGAGAGTCTCCATGAGAAAAATCAGAGAGGCGGTGCGGATGCACCGCGATTTGGGCTTGGGTCAGCG
>JAYSVS010000217.1:0-32194 GCA_043718395.1 Acidobacteriota bacterium | reverse complement strand
CCATAAGATGAGTCTCCTTGTCTGAGTGTACATAAACACTCAGACAAGGAACACAATAAAGCTATTGCAACGTCACGCAACTTTGATGTCGTACACCCCATGGGGGCTTTGGGGTATGAATGTCGATGCGTTATCATTGATTTTGGAAGGGCGGGAGTAACTCAGTGGTAGAGTCTCAGCCTTCCAAGCTGTTGGTCGCGAGTTCGATTCTCGTCTCCCGCTCCAGTCTTGCCCTTCCAAACCCCTTCCATCATCGTTCAAGATACGTTTTCTTCTTTCGTGAAGCACAATCTTCTTCAAGAGTGATTCGATGACTTTACAGTCACAATTTCAAATGCTTGGAAAATGTTTCTGCGATGCCCGATGGAGAATCTGGAACCACGCTCCGCTTCTTCACAATTCCAACGAGGTGGAGCGAATGCGAGAGAAAGTGAGACCAATACTCTTTGAGCAATGATGGCGTACAATCTCTGCATGCGTATTTTCAATCGTATTCTCACCGTCGCGGCTTTTGGCGCCGCGATGGTTTTTGCCCAAGAGGCCAAGAAGATGGACAAGATGGCACCAAAGATGGACAAGATGTCTGTCAAGGCTCCAGAGTTGCTGGATCTCAATTCAGCAACCAAGCCTCAGCTCGAAGCCCTCAAGGGCGTCGGCCCGAAGTATGCCGAAGCCATCATCAAGGGCCGTCCTTTTAAGGGTAAGGATGAACTGGTGTCCAAGAAGATTGTTCCTGAATCCACCTATGCCATTATCAAGGACCTCGTGATCGCCAAGCAGACACCCAAGAAGTAGGCTCTTAGTGTTTTGACAGATAGTCCATCAGAATCGCGGCGGCGGTCTTTACGCCCACCGGCAATGCGGCTTCGTCGATATCGAAGTCTGTGGTGTGGAGACCGCCAGTGATTCCTTTTGCTTCGTTGCGAATCCCCAGCCAGAACATGGCTCCGGGGATTTCTTTTTGGAAAAGACTGAAGTCTTCGCCGCCCATCTGGGGAGCAGTTTCTACTACTCCGGCTTTGCCAACGATGCGTTCGATTGAGGGAAGCGCTGCGTTGACGACGTCAGCCGGATTCACGGTGACCGGGTAGCTGGGCTGGATCCATTCGACTTTGAAATCGCCGCCATTGATGGCGGTGCAGCCGGCTAGCGTTTGCTTGACGTATGTGCGGTATTCTTCTCGCGTCTGTTCGTTAAAGGTGCGGAGTGTTCCTTCCATCTTGATGCTGTCGGCGATGATGTTGCCACGGTCGCCGCCGTTGATGGTACCGATAGTGAGCACGCTGGGTTGCATGGTGGAAATGCGGCGGGAGTGGATCGTCTGGAGCATGTTGACGCATTGGGCGGCAGAGACCAGGGCGTCGGTGCCGTCTTGCGGCGTTGCGCCGTGGGCTTTCTTGCCCTTGATGGTGATGTCGACTGAGTCTGCACTGGCGAGGAGGGGGCCGCGGGCGAAACCGATCTTTCCTGCGTCGACCATGGGCGAGACGTGGAAGGCGAAGATCGCCTGGGGCTTGGGGTTCTGCAGCGCGCCCTCGCGGATCATAAGCGCCGCGCCAAAGTATTCGGCATCAGAGACGCCTTCTTCAGCCGGCTGAAAGATGAACTTGACGGTGCCGGGGAGATCCTTTTTGATCTTGCTGAAAAGCTCGGCGACGCCAAGGGCAACTGTCATGTGGGCATCGTGACCGCAGGCGTGCTTGACACCTTTGTTGATTGATTTGTAGGGGAGCTTGGATTCAGATTCGTCGATGGGGAGGGCGTCCATATCGGTGCGCCATGCGACTACCGGGCCCGGCTTGCCGCCTTTGATGATGCCGATGACGCCGTGGCCAGCGACGTTGGTTTTGATCTCATCGAAGCCGAGTTCTTTGAGCCGTGCAGCGATCACTTGACCTGTGCGAACTTCTTTGTTCGATAACTCAGGATGGATGTGGAAATCGCGACGGGTCTCGATGAGTTTGGGTGTCATCGCGTCGACGAGCTGGTTGATGTCTTGAGCCTGGAGGGTAACGGCTATGAGGATGAGTGTTTTCACTGTGCGTTCCTGGTGAGGTAGTCGAGGAGGATCTTGGAGCCGGCGTGGACGCCGATGGAGAGGGCGTCTTCGTCGATGTCGAATTCTGCGGTGTGGAGGCCAGCGGTGATTCCCTTGGCCTGGTTGGTGATTCCCAGGAACAACATGGTGCCCGGGATGACGCGCTGGTAGGCGGAGAAGTCTTCGCCGAAGAGGCCGGGGCCCTGGGCCACAGCGGAGTTGGGGCCCAGGCTTTTGTCGATGACCTGAATTGCTGTTTTGTTGAGCGCAGGACTGTTGAGCATGGGAAGGTTGCCGCGCTTGAAGCCGAGTTCGTAGCTTGCGTTCATGGCTGAGGTGCAGCCATCGAGAGTTTGTTTGATCATTTTTTCGTATTGGTCTGTGATCGATTCAGAGAAGGTGCGGAGGGTGCCGGTAAGGGAGATGGTTTCGGCGATGACGTTGCGGCGGTCGCCGCCGTGAATAGTGCCGAGAGTGAAGACGCTGGGGTTTACGGTATCGATGCGGCGGGAGTGGATGGTTTGGAGGGCGAGAATGCACTGGGATGCAACAGCTACGGCGTCGATGCCCTGGTAGGGATAAGCGCCATGTGCGCGGCGGCCTTTGAAGGTGATGTTGATTCCGGTAGAAGCAGCGCTGGCGGCATTGTCGGTATAAGCGATCTTTCCGACGGGGACGCCGCTCGCAACATGGAAGGCGAAGATGGCGTTCGGTTTAGGATTCTCAAGGGCACCTTCTTTGATCATGAGACGTGCGCCGTAATCGGTGACACCGGGGACGCCTTCTTCGGCGGGCTGGAAGATGAACTTGATGGTGCCGGGGATTTCGCTTTTGAGCTGATTGAGGGTTTCTGCGATGCCGAGGCCGATGGTGGTGTGGGCGTCATGACCGCAAGCGTGTTTGACGCCTTTGACGGTGGATTTGTAGGGAGCGGCGAAGCTCGATTCATCAATGGGGAGGGCGTCCATATCGGCTCGCCAGGCGACTACGGGGCCGGGCTTGGCACCTTTGAGCAGCGCCGTCACGCCATTTCCGGCGACGTTTGGTTTGATGTCTTCAAGGCCGAGGGCACGGAGTTTTTCGACGATGAGTTTTCCGGTGCGGACTTCGTTGTTGGACAGCTCCGGGTGCATGTGGATGTCGCGGCGGCATTCTACCAACAGAGGCTGGAGGGATTTTGCGATCTGGGCGATCTTATCGTCGAGGGTTTGGGCGGGAAGAATTGTTGCAAGGACAGCAAAGAACAGCAAGGCTCTCATAAACTAAGAGTGTAGCTATTGTTATGTCGAAAACCTATTCGCGTCCAGACCTTGTTGCCCAGCGTGCCTTATGGAAGGCTGAGGGGAAAAAGGTCGTTTTTACCAATGGGTGCTATGACGTCCTCCATCCGGGGCATGTGAGGCTGCTTGAGGCGGCACGGTCTCTGGGGGATGTTTTGATCCTGGCCCTGAATACCGATGACAGCGTGCAGCGGCTGAAGGGGTTGTCACGGCCCATTCTGCATGAGGACACGCGGGCCGGGATTGCTGCTTCGCTTGAGGCTGTGGATGCTGTTACGTTCTTTGATGAAGACACGCCCAGGGAGTTGATTGCAGAAGTGCTGCCGGATTTCCTGGTGAAGGGTGCGGACTGGAGCCACTTTATCGCAGGCCGTGAAGAAGTGGAGGCAGCAGGTGGAATCGTGATGGCGCTGCCCCTGGAGCCTGGCTATTCGACAACTAACCTTGTGCAGCAAATATTGGATCGCCATCAGTGATTCGCGACCTTCTACTGAGTGTTTCTGAGCGGGCTGAGTTTGTCCATGTCATCGAACGGCTTAGACAGGAGGATGCACATACCCTTTCACTGAGTGGGTTGACGGTTGCGGCCAAGGGGTTGATGCTTGCTTTGCTTTGGGATCGGACTCGCACGCCGATGCTGGTTGTTACCGATGGCAATCGAGAGGGCGAGGCATTGCTTGAGTCTACGAATACGTTTCTGACTTTGCTTGAGCCATCTGGTGCTCGGGCGCAGCTTGTGCCTCCGCTCGATGTTCTGCCTCATCAAAAACTAGCTCCGCATTCAGAGATTCTGGAGCAGCGGGCGATTGGGCTTTGGAAGCTTTCTACCGAGCGTGCACCGATTACGATTGCTCCAGTGGCGAGCGCAATGTTGCGCGTGGCGGCACCCAGCTTTTATCGCCAACTCGTGTTGTCTCTGAAAGAGGGCGAGGAGGTTGCTCTTGAGGATCTGTCTCTGCATCTGCGGCGAATCGGCTATGAGCAGCGTGAGCCAGTGGAGATGGTGGGAGAGTTTTCGATTCGCGGTGGCATCGTCGATATCTATCCGGCTGAGGCGGAGAAGCCGGTGCGGCTGGAATTTTTTGGAGACATGATCGAAACGATTCGGCGCTTCGATGTGGAAACGCAGCGGAGCGTGGCGAGGGTGCCTGAGGTGCGGATTCTCCCGCTGGTTGAGACTCCAACGGATACGGATGGGCCTCGTGAGTTTTCGTTACTGAATCTGGTGGGAAAGGGCCTGTTGTTGTGGGATGAACCCGAGCAAGTGCGTGCGTCGGCGGAGAGGTTCTGGAAGCGGCTGGAGGATGGTGCTCATGAGGTAGAGCCGGAGGGGCATTACTTCCACTATGGGGAGTTGGCCTCGCACGGGGCAGCGTTGATGCGCGAGTTGGAGTTGCGCGAGTTGGGCCTCGATGTGGGGGCACACGTGTTTGAGTTTGGGTCGCGGCCAGGGATCACGTTTCGCGGGAATATCCGGATGGCGGTGGAAGAATCCCGCACGCTGGTGGCTAGTGGATCACGGGTGGTGTTCTTTGCGAATTCGCTGGGTGAGGTAGAGCGGTTTGCGGATGTGTTTAGCGAATACAAGGTGCCGTACCAGGTAATGTTGCCGCCTGAAGAAGTCATGCCTGCGTACTTGTCAGAGCGGGTGTATCAGGGCCCACATGCGAATGTGATTTTGGTTAAGGGGCGACTGGCTCGGGGAACAGTGTTTCGTGAGCCAAAGCTCGCGCTATTTGGTGGTGATGATCTGTTTGAGTCGTCCGACATGGTGGCCCGGTCTAACCAGCGGGGCCCGGTGGCTTCGATGGGTGCTTTTGCCGCAGATATCGCGGATCTGAAGGTGGGCGATTTTGTTGTGCACCAGACACATGGTGTCGGTAAGTTTTTGGGGATCAAGGTAATCAATCAGGGCGAGGGCAACGGGGAGTTCCTCCTGCTTGAGTATGCGGGGGAATCGAAGTTGTATGTGCCGGTGACACGGCTCGATTTGATCTCGAAGTACCGCAGCGGCAGTGGCGGGGAGACGAAAGCGCCGCTCGATAAATTGGGCGGGATCACGTGGCAGAAGACAAAGAGCCGCGTGAAGGCCAAGATGCGGGATATGGCCGACGAGCTGCTGAAATTGTATGCGCAGCGGCGGATGGCTGAGGGGTTTTCGTTTTCCCCCGATTCCAACTGGCAGCGCGAGTTTGAAGATTCGTTTGAGTACAACGCGACGAAGGATCAAATTTCCGCAGTACGAGATATCAAACGAGATATGGAGAGCGAGTTACCGATGGATCGCCTGGTTGTGGGGGACGTTGGATTCGGCAAGACGGAAGTGGCGATGCGGGCAGCGTTTAAGGCGCTGGGTGACGGCAAGCAGGTGGCTGTGCTGGCTCCGACGACGGTGCTTGCCTTTCAGCATTTTGAGAGCTTCAAGCGACGGTTTGCCGCGTTCCCGGTAAGGATTGAGCACTTGAGCCGGTTCCGCAATCCGAAGGAATCGAAGCAAGTGATGGAGGATCTGGACAACGGTAAGGTGGACATCCTGATCGGGACGCACAGGATCTTGTCGAAAGACATTAAATTTCCAGATTTGGGTTTGTTGGTAGTGGATGAGGAGCAACGCTTTGGCGTGACGCATAAGGAGCGGCTGAAACAACTCAAGAAAAACGTCGATGTTTTGACGTTGTCGGCAACTCCGATCCCTCGCACGCTGCATATGTCGTTGGTGGGGATTCGCGATTTGTCTGTGATCGAGACGCCTCCGAAGGACCGTTTGGCAGTGCATACAGTGGTTGCCAAGTTTGATCAGGAGGTGATTAAGGCGGCAATCGAGCAGGAGATTGCTCGTGGGGGAATGGTCTACTTCGTGCATAACCGCGTCGAATCCATTTATGAGCGGGCCTTTTCGATTCAGGAGCTAGTTCCTGGGGTTCGCGTGGGGGTGGGTCATGGGCAGTTGGTAGACAACGAGCTGGAGAAGGTTCTGCTTGGGTTTATGCGCCATGAGTTTGATGTGTTTGTGTGCACGACGATTGTAGAGAACGGGCTCGATATTCCGCTGGCCAACACAATCATTATCGAGAACGCGCAAAACTATGGTTTGAGTGAGCTGTATCAGTTGAGAGGTCGCGTGGGACGGTCCAATCGCCGGGCCTATGCGTATTTGCTGGTGCCCCAGGATACCGAGCTGACAGAGGTGGCGCGCAAGCGGTTGGCGGCGCTGAAGGAGTTTTCGGATCTGGGTGCGGGATTCAAGATTGCGGCACTGGATCTGGAACTGCGCGGGGCTGGTAGTTTGCTTGGCGGGGAGCAAAGCGGACATATCAATCTTGTTGGCTTTGATATGTACATCAAGATGCTGGAAGAAGCAGTGAGAGAAATGAAAGGCGAAGAGGTGCCGCTGGAAATTCATTCGACGCTGAACCTCGGGTTTGAGATCCGGATCCCCGCGACTTATATCCCGGAGGATAACCAACGCCTGCGCGCCTATAAGAAGATTGCCGATGCCAAGAGCCGCGAGGTGGCAAATGAAATCGTGGCCGAGTTTGCAGACCGCTACGGGCCTGTGCCAGAAGCCGTGAAGCTGCTGGTGGATTTTGGACAGGCAAAGAATCTGGCTCAGGTGATCGGGGTGGAGAGCGTAGAGCGAAGGCAAGGGATGTTCCAGGTGAAGTTCCACCCACAAGCGAAGATCGACCCGGCGAAGTTGATGGAGTTGGTTCAGAAGTCACCCGGAGCGAGCTTTTCACCTGCTGGAGTGCTGAAGGCCATCGATACCACGGGAGCGCCTGCGGAGAAGATCGTGGGAGCGCTCTTTGGGTTGCTCGAAGGATTGAGAGCGCGGGCGCTTTGAGGTGGTTGGTTCGAGGTGTTGCCTATCTGGTGCTGCCGCTTGGGGTCTGTTTTTTCACCAGGCGGTTGGGAGGAACGGCAACGATGGGCTGGCTGCTCTCAGCGGGTTGGATCCTGATTGCCGCGTTCGTCATTGAGGTATTGGGACGCTGGGTTGTGGATTGGATGCGGGTGGTGCGGAGCGGCTGAACTAACTCTTGATCCAACTCTCCATCAATCCGAACGCCTCAGTTGCGCCGTCAGCAATATCGCTGACGGCTGCCCCGCGGCTTTCGCCTACACGCTCAATAAAGTCCTGACAATCCCGCCACATCCGGCTCACCTGGTCTCCATAGGAATATAAATACTCTCCGCCAGCCGCTGGTCCAATGCCCAACTTGCGTGCCATCATTTTTACCATCATCTGCCCACCCAGCGTGAGCACTTCCATCGCATACAAATACCCGCAAATCCTTCCAAAACTTGCCCCCTCCAGCGGCAGATGAATGCAATGATCACGATTCATGGCGATACCAATAAACGCCATGTCCCGCTCAATCGCCTCTAACTTCAAACGACCCTCCAGATTAAACCCAAAATCGCCCCACTCCTTACGTCCAAGCACCTGCGCCTCAAAACTCTGATGGAACGCCCACATCCTCTGCAGCAATAGCCCATAGCTCTCTGTGGTTGCCTTCCCTTCAGACATCGCTCGATAAAGCGGAGCGCCTTCCACTTTTTTCTGCATATCCCGCGTCTGCCGCCGCAGCCGCTCTAGAACCGCACTTCCCATATCAACCGGCATTTTACTTAAACCTCCAAACATTACGGTTCATACAACCCTTGCGACTCTTATCGGACTAGAAGTCGACAACGTGAATTTACTTCACCTCAAGACGCCTCCTGGCAAAACGTAGTCCCGGAATTCATCGCTACAATCTGATTCGCCAAGGATCTCCTCAACCCTGCCCCAGTCCGATTCCTGACTCATGATTTAACGAACAAAGTCGAATCCCTCCAACACGAACTAAGGTATTTCCCCAATACCCAGAACACACGCTCCGCTCATAAACTAAGAATTCATGTCGAAGCGGAGCTTCATCATCGCGATCCTCGGCTCAGCCACCCTGCTCCCAGCGGGTCAAATTATCACCCTCCACACCGGACAGATCATCCGGGTAGAGAAAGCGGACCGCGACGGCGACCAGATCTTCATCAACACCGCCGCAGGTCTTTCGATTCTCAGCCAGTCCGAAGTCAAAAGCATCATCGAAGAGCCGGACCCAACCAAGCCAGTCCGTCAGGTCGTCAAATCTCCCCGCCAAAGTACAAGAGCGATGATCCACGCCGCTGCCAGAGCCAACGGCATTCCCCCCAAGATTGTAGAAAGCATCGCTTCCGTAGAGTCTGGATTCAAAACGGATGCACTTAGCCCGAAAGGCGCCATCGGAGTCATGCAACTCATGCCTGGCACCGCGCGGCAACTGGGCGTAGACCCAAACGACGTAGAGCAAAACATCCAGGGTGGCGCAAAACTGCTGCGAGAATTGCTAATTCGCTATCAGAACGATCCCGACCAGGTCAGAAAAGCCCTGGCCGCCTACAACGCTGGCCCCGGTGCGGTAGCCCGGCACGGCGGAATCCCCCCATACAAAGAAACACAAGACTACGTACGCAAAGTCCTCCGCAAGTACGACGCCCCCGATACGGAAACCGCCGCCTCTGAACAATAGGTTTTGGGTCTTGTTGATTCTGGGGGGAATATAGGCGAATATCTTTACAAACGAGTCCGGAATGGGTGCTTTGCATGAGGCGAACGTATGAAGGCCACCAACCTAAGTACTAGTATTCCTGGGCTAACTATGAAATGATTATTGAATCCTATGGTGGCGACAGTAGATCAACGCGAAATCCGTCGCCTTAGTTTCCTGGCCAGTCTTCGTTTGCTCGAATCCAGCCCGTCTGAGTTACTTACCAACCTCACCCTCACCGCCGCCAGGCTTTTTGATTCACCTGTCTGTTTACTCACCCAAATCGACGAATCGAAGATCTCAGTTTTCGCTGCAACCGGCTGGTCCGGGTCCGCTGTCCTTGCACCCGCCAGCACTTACTGCGAGCGAGTCCATAAAACTGGCAAGCCGCTCTGTCTCGAAGATCAAAGTGGTTCAAGAATGGGTATCCAGTTCTATGCAGGCACCCCGCTGAATAGTTCCGAGGGTTTTTTCATTGGCACTCTCTGCGTTTTCGATTTCCAGCCGCGCCAGGCATCAGCAGCCCAGATGGAGTGTTTGGCCTTACTTGCAAAGCAGGCAGTGCTAGCCATTGAGAAGCATCAACAGATGTCGGGGATAGCCCAATTCGCCGCTACGCTTTCCCACGAACTGCGCACACCTCTCAATGGAATCCTGGGGGCAGCCGAGCTTCTCGCTCACCTCCCTCAAACACCAACGCAACGCGAATTGATTCAGGCAATTGAAGGCTCTGGAAAACTCCTCCTCAGCCTCCTCAACGAAAGTCTCCACTCTCGGAAGAGTGAAATTTCTGAGCGGTCTTTCTCCCTCCCTGAACTCCTCAATGTGCTCGTGCGTAACTTTACACCTCTAGCCAATGCCAATCAACTTCAGCTCGATCTTGTCAGCGATTCTGCGATTCCGGAAAACGTCGTCGGCGATCCTCTGCGCATAACTCAGATCTTGAACAATTTGATTGGCAACGCAATCAAGTTTACTCGCCCCGGCGGCAAGATTTCGGTCTTTGCCGAATACACTGCTTCTCTTTCAAATATGATGTTTGCCGTTCGCGACACAGGCGTCGGAATTCCTGAGGACTTGCTGCCACACATTTTTGAACCCTATGTTCAGGGTCCACCCTCGCAGTTCCGCAACGGCGAGTGCACCGGCCTCGGCCTCTCGATCACGCGCGATATTGTCGAAGCTCTCGGTGGCGTGCTTAAGGTCGAAAGCAAGCTCGAAGTTGGTACAACCGCTACCGTTACACTCTTCTTGCCTTCTGTTCAGGCGATCCCTCCGGGCCTCCGCGTTTTGATGGTCGAAGATAATCCAGTCAACCAGTTTGTCGCGCGCAGACTCCTGACACTTCTCGGCTGCGTTGTTGAGATCTCTGGCGATGGCGTGGCTGCTCTTGCCTGCCTGGAATCCCGGCCCTTCGATCTGGTGCTCATGGATTGCATCATGCAGGGGATGGATGGATATGAAGCGACTCGCCGCATTCGCTCGCGCCAGGATCGTGCTTGGTCCAGGATTCCGATCCTTGCCCTTACCGGTCAAGCGTCTGAACTAGATCGCCAGGCCTGCCTGAATGCCGGCATGAATGGGGTTGTCTTCAAGCCGCTTGATTTGAATTCACTCAAGCGTGAGATGATGATCGCAATACAATTTCAAAGTTCGCCTGGGAGGAATGTTAGTGCAAGAGGCGCTGGAAAATTACCGGTTGCTGATGAAGGCGACCAGCAACGTAGTCTTTGACTGCAACCTGCTCACCAATCACATCGAATGGAACGAGAATTTAAGGCTTTTCGGGTACGAGCCCAGCGACGTAGAGCCCAGCCTCGAATGGTGGTCCAATCGTGTTCATCCTGACGATCAAGCAAATGCGCTTGCCACACTCAATGGCGATCAAGACATCTTTGAAGATACCTATCGCTTCCGCTGTGCCAATGGCAGTTACCGTCAAGTCAGCGCCAAAGGCTGCGTGCTTAAGAATGCCCAGGGCCTTCCGGCCCACTTGATTGGATCGATTCAGGATCTCAACTTCTACAGCCAGATTTTCGATCAAAGCCCGCTGCCGATGTGGATCTTCCTCCGCGATTCGCTTCAATGCCTGGAAGTAAATGAAGCGGCAAACCTTCTCTACGGATATTCATCAGAGGAATTCCTTTCTCTGAGTATCGGCGATACCTGTCCTCCCGAAGAAGCCCCTCTCTTCCGCACCGCCATGAGCAGTCCGGATCGAGAGCAAGAAGCCACAACCGTCTGGCGCCATTTCAACAAGGCTGGCAAGCTCATTCATGTCGAAGTCCGAACCCAGGATCTCGACTTCTTCGGACAGCCCGCTCGCGTAGCCTTCGTTACCGACGTCTCTCGCCACATCGTTCAACTCGCCGGCGGCATCGCTCACGAATTCAATAACGTTCTCACCATCATCCTTGGCTACTCTCAACAGCTCTTGGCCTCAGACCACCCGGATCGAGCGGATATCGAGGCGATCGAAGCCGCCGCCACTCGTGCCGTTGCTCTCTCCCAGCAACTCCTCGCCCTCTCCACTCAACAGCCGGTCAACCCAAAGAGCCTCATCTGGTCAGAAGTCCTCACCTCTCTTGAGCCGCATCTTCGCAGCTTGCTCAGATCTGAGATCCAGCTTCATTTGGTCTCTGAAACCGATCAAGCCATTATCAGACTCGATCTTCCCCAGTGCGAACAGATCCTATCGAGTCTCGTCACCAATGCTCGTGATGCCATTCCGGCTGAAGGCAGGATCACCGTCACTTCTACTTTGGCCGAGATGAACGCGAAACACCCCGATTACCGGCAAAGTGCCAGCTTGGGCACCTGCATACAGCTCATAGTTGCCGGCACTGGCGCAGGCTTGAGCGTATCCAGTCTCTCCAGCGTCAACACTATCGTTCAGCAAGCCGGCGGCTGGACTTGTGTAAACAGCGAACCCGGCATCGGCACGACAATCCGCGTCTATTTGCCAGAGATCCAGTCTCCGGCTGCTCAGCCCCAGCCACGAATTCTTGTTGTGGATGACGAATCTGATCTGCGCCGGCTCATTGCAGGTTCTCTCATGGCTCAAGGGTTTCAAGTGGTGGAAGCGGCCAATGGAAATGAAGCCCTCACCGCCCTTGATACCCAACCCATCCACCTGATCCTCACTGACCTGGTCATGCCTGACCGGGAAGGTCTTGAAACCATACAGACGGTTCAGAAGCGCTTTCCGCAAATTCCGATCATCGCGATCTCGGGTGCCTTCGAAGGTCAGTTTCTGCTTCTCGCAAAAGCTCTTGGTGCCAAAGCGATCCTCCGAAAGCCGTTGGATATGGCTGAACTGATTGCCGAGACCCGCCGGCTACTTGGCTGACTTCAGAATCTTGCTTAATGCCTTCTCAAAAGCGTCGGCTTGCCGCACGTAGCCCAGGTCTGTTGGGTGTGAGCTATCGATGGTCCCTTCGCCATCTTGTCCAAGCAGCCCCTCGCCCTCAAGATAGTAAAGCCCCTTTACTTTCTCTTTGTGCAACCGTTCATAGGCAGCCTTTAATGCTGCCCGGCTTTCGAGGTTCCGCTTCCGCTTCGTCTCCACTAAAAACGCATCCTGATAGCTACGATCCTCAACCAGCAAAATTGGAGTATCTGGATGCGCCCGCTTCAATTCTTTCACCAGGGGTTCGGTCCGCTCGGTCACTTGTGCCGCCACAATATTCGGCAAACAGTCGATCACATACACCACAGCAGGCAGCTCCGTCAGCAGTCGTGCCACTTCAATCTCCATCCGCCCATTGCCTGAGAAGCCCAGGTTGATCACCGGCCGGTCAAAGCGCCTCCCAAGGATCGAAACGTGCGACATGCCCGCTCGCGAAGCACCTGCTGCGTGCGTAATCGATGTTCCATAAAACACAATCGGCAACTGCGCGCGTTTGGTGGCGGCAGCAAGCTCACTGCTCTGCGCCACTCCAATCTCAAGAGACTGTACGCTGTTGAACAGGGGCAGGTACAGCACATAGTCCCGCCAGCCGGCTGGGATGTCCTTGATTAGCACCGCCTCGCTCAACTCTGCTTTCTGTGGTGCTCCAAAGCCCAGCCACCGCAATTTGCCCGCATTGTCCCGCACATAGAGGTCGAGTCCACTATGGGCCATACCTGCCGTATTCGGCATCGCCAGGGCCTCTCTGCCCAAGGTCCACCGCGCATGAATGGCTGTCGCATTCGTTCGAAAACGAACCTGAATCCCAGACCCCTGCCGGCTCAAATCCCACACTTCCTTCCTCACCAACGCCTCTGCCTTGGCCGGTAGGCGATCCCAAGGTGACTTTGTATCAGTCCAGCCCTGCCCCTCAATCGTCAACTCGCGCGCGTTCTTCCAAACCAACGTGGGCTGCTGTGCAAACAAGGGCGCGGCAAAGGCCGCCATCATCTCTCTACGTTGAATCATCAGTCGCCGAATCCTCTCATCCGCTGCCTGGGAATGGGCTTTGCCGCCACCAGTTCCGCCAGCACCGCATCGGTTATCACAAAGTCTTTCCCACGCACGGCCTGAAGCACCGCCACCATCGCCGCCCGGTTCAATTTCGCCTCAGGCATCAACGTCAATACTTGCGCTGCAGGATGCTTCTCGTTCCAGCTAAAGTCGGCCGCCTTGGCCGCATAACTCAATCCGCCAGGCACCGTTACAGTCACCACAGGAGTCGGCCAATCCGCCACCGGCTTTGCTTCATCCCCCACGAGATAAAGCGTCTTCACCTTGGCCGCCACCACCGGTCGCGCCGTCTGCAGCTTCATCAGGTCCCGCAGATTATCTGTTGGCCCGGTACAAATGATCACCGCGTTGCCATCATGATTCGCGGTCAACAGATTTCGAATCAATCCATGCGGCTCCGAAGTATCAAGCACAGACTTCACCGTTGTAGCTTGCCCCTCAGCAGCAGCCTTCAACATCGGCCCGGTTTCTGTTCGCACTTTACCCGTTTCCATCCCAATCGCCGTGGGCCTTCCCCCATACAGCTTCTGGTAAACCTCAAACAAACCAGCCGACTGCAAATTGTCCTTCGACGTAGTCATCCCAATCACCCGGCACTCATTCCGGTTATCGAGCGAGTATAAGAGACTCAGCGCCAGCAGGTCATCAAGGTTTTCGCCAAAGGCCGCGTCAAAATGGACGCCCACCGGCGGCCGCATCGCTCCAGGTGCTTGCATAATTTCTTAAGCCAGATCGAGCCCGGCCAGGCGTCCTGTGGCATCACCAAAGTGATCCACCTGCACACCCATCCGGTCCATCATCGTCAGAAAGAGATTCGACATCGGCGTCTCGCGACGTGCAACCACTCTGCGTCCCGACTTGATATACCCGCCAGCATTGCCAGCGATCAGCGTCGGCAGATCCTCGTGCGTATGGCGATTGCCATCCGACAACCCGGCTCCATAGACAATCATCGAATTCTCAAGTACATTCGAGTCGCCTTCCTTGGCGTTCTTCATCTTCTCAATCCAGCCCGCAAACTGCTGAACGTGATAGGTGTTGATCTGCGTCACTTTCTCAAGCAACTCCGGCTTGTTCATGTGGTGGGTCAGCGGGTGATGTCCATCGGCAATCCCGATCTCACGATAAGGCCGCGATGTACCTTCACGAGTCACCAGGAAGGTAACCACGCGGGACAGATCCGCCTGGAAGGCTACCGTAATCATGTCCGTCATCAGCTTGAAGTGTTCGGCAAAATCAGCCGGCACACCATAGGGCTTGTCCATCCCAGGATTGATCTGCGAGTTGTCCTTCTCTGCTCTCTCGAGTTGTTGTTCAATCGAACGGATCGAAGATAGATACTCATCTAGCTTGCGGCGATCCGTCGGGCCCAGATTCGCTTCGAGCTTTCGCGTATCACCCATCACAAAATCGAGAATTGACCGGCGATATTTCGCTTGGCGGGCCTTCGCCTCCGGGCTCAACTCCGCACCTGTCCCAAACAAGCGCTCAAACAATGCGCGTGGATCGAGAATCGGAGGCAGTGCCTGTGTCTCGCTCCTCCACGCCAAATTATTTGTATAGGCGCAAGAATACCCGGAGTCGCAATCGCCAGCCTGCCGGGCGTCCTCAAGGCCTACTTCTAAACTTGGGAACCGCGTCTGGCTCCCAATCGCATTAGCTACAATTTGGTCCATCGAAACGCCGGCCTTGATATCGACAAAGCTTTTGCGAGGTTGCACACCGCTGAGATAGCCACCGCAACAGCGGCCATGGTCGCCCGCGCCATCAAGCAGCGCCCTGCCGCCGTTATGCGTCAGGTTCGACAGGATCGTGATGTCCTTTTTGTAAGCCTCAAGCGGCTTTAGAATGCGAGGTAGCTCCGCTGGCAGCGCCCCTTCATTTGCAGGAGTCCAATTGCGCATGTCGATGCCGTTGGGCACATAGACAAAAGCCATGCGCACGGGCTTCGGCCCAGGCAATTGGCTGGATGCAAACGCGGGTGCCATGGCATCCATCGCGGGCAGGGCGATCATCGCTCCTGCTCCACGCAACATCGTTCGTCGGGATAAAGCTTTCCGGGTAATCATTTTTTTGCCAGCTCCTGCTTGGAATATTCCGCCCGTTTGGTCTGAAACGGTAGACTGCGAACCACTTCAAAAATCAAGGTCTGAAAGCGGTATTGATCCGCTGACAGTTTATCTTGTACCGACTGTACCGTGCGGCGGTCATAGCGTTCCAGCCCTCGGCCGAGCGCGTACGTCAACATCTTTTCTACCAGGTTGTGAGCGAACTCACCCATATCCGCAGCCAGCACCGTGCGTAACTCCGACGGGTTCTGAAACGCCTTGCCGTTGGGCAGCGTCCCCGCAGGCTCAATCGCAAACTTGCCATCGAGATCGCGCCATTTGCCCGTGCCATCGTAATTTTCGAGCGCAAATCCCAGCGTGTCCATGCGGTTGTGGCAACTGGCGCACATCGCGCTCGCCCGGTGCTTCTCAAGCTGCTGCCGTAGCGATCCGCTGCTGCCTACTTGATCTTCATCCAGGTTCGGAACATCCGGCGGAGGCGGCGGCGGAGGCGCTCCAAACACATTCTGCAAGATATACTTACCGCGAATCACGGGCGAAGTCCGCGTCGGATAGCTCGACACGGTCAAGACACTCGCCTGCGTTAGGATGCCTCCACGCTGTTTGCCCGTTAATTCTACTCTCCGGAATTCCGGCCCGGTCACACCCGCAATCCCGTAATGCTTCGCCAGCGTCTCGTTGAGAAACGTGAATTTAGCATCGAGAAAAGTCCCAATCGATAGGTTCTCCCGCAGAACGGCTTCAAAGAACAGCCGTGTTTCTTCTGACATGGCATCTCTTAATTCAGGGTTCCATTCAGGGAACTTCTTGGGGTCTGGCTTGACGCTGTTGAGGTTGCGAGTCTCCAGCCACTGCCCGGCGAAATTCGCGGCCAGCGCCGCAGACTTCGCGTCCCCCAACATCCTTTTTACTTGCGCTTCCATCACCGGCGGCTCACGCAGTTTCTTGCTCTCAGCCAGCTTCAACAATTCTTCATCCGGCATCGAAGACCACAAGTAATAGCTCAACCGGGTAGCCAGTTCAAGAGACGTAATCGGATGCGTCCTGAGCGGCTCCTTTGGATAAAGATCGCGTTCGATTCGAAACAAGAAGTGAGGCGACACTAGCATCGCCGTCATCGCCACCTGCAATCCTTGCTCTGCCGTCTGCCCCTCTGCCTTGGCCATCGCAACAAAGCGAGAGAGAGACTTCACTTCAGCCGCCGTAACCGGTCGCCGCCACGCCCGCCGGGCAAGTGTTCCCAGAATGCGATCTACACAAATGGCCCCGCTCGTTGGATCACAAATCAGAATCGCCTTGCGGCTCGCCGCCTCCACCTTGGCAGCATAAGGTCCCACCAGCTTGATCATGTTCAGGAACTTGTTCTTCTTGTCCTTGTAGAGATCGGCCGGGTCGAGCGTCTTCACAAATTCATCGTCGATAAACCCAGCGCGAAACCGATGCTCGCCTGCCGGTAGAAATAGCCGGAATTGCTCCGCCGAATAAGGGTTGAAGTAAACCAGTCCCGAAGGCTTCGTCTCGATCAACTGCGTGTGCAGAAGCTTGCCGTCCATCCAGAATCCAAGCAATACCGGCTTGCCATTCACCCGTTCTCCTGGCAACCCGACCTCAATCTGATATTCGGCATCCCAATCCACCCGGTGTGTCGCTTCAATCAACGAAGGCGCTACGCGGCGAATCTTTTTATCTTTGCTATGTAGCTCAAATTCAATCGGCTTCTTCGGTAAAGGATCAAGGCCCAACGCCCGCGCTGAAATTCGCTCAGCCGCATTCAAATACTTCTCCATCAGCAGCGGCGAAATCGTAAGCACGTCGCCGATATTGTCAAATCCGTGACCCGAGTCATCGGTTGGAAAATCCTGATCCGCACGAAAGTCCACCTGCAGCAGGTCGCGAATCGTATTCGTGTATTCAGTCCGGTTTAGCCGCCGCGCGGTTACCCTGCCTGGATCAGAAGGAATCTTAGCGTCGGCCTTTTCAAACTCACTCTGCACAAACCCAAGCAACTGATCGATCTGCCCCTGCGCCGGCCTGGGGAAACCCTTCGGCGGCATCTCCCCAGAACGCACCTTCCTGATGATCCGTTCCCAATCCTCACGATACTCACCGAGAGAACTTGCCTCGGTAAATGGCTTGATGTTCACGCTGCCAGAAGCGTTCTGTTCGTTGTGACAAGGGGCGCAAGATTTGTTGAGCAACGGTTTCACGGCACTAGAAAAATCCTGTGCCTGTCCCCAGGCCAAGGCCGGAGATAACGCGATCACGAACCCAGAAAACAAATTCATAAAGTGTTGCAGTGTCTTCATTCTATGACGATTCCGGCTACTCCCCAAAAATCGCGGCGGGGAATGCGCTAACTCAGAGGGTTGCCGATCAAGGGAGGGAGTAGTCTCGATGAAAAAAATAACCTTCGCCTTCCTGATGCTGATTTCCGCTGTTTGGGCACAAACCCTTACCACCAACAACTCTGCCCTAAGATTTACGGCGACCGTTGGGGCCACTACGTTACCCACTGCCCAGACTCTTAGTGTGCAGAGCGCTCCGGCGGGAGGCAGTTTTACAGTGGCGATTACCGGCGCTGCTCCACACTTTGCTGGCTGGCTTCTCGTCTCGGCCTCTAGCGGTAGAGCGCCGCAAACTCTGAGCGTGCAGGTAAACCCGACTGGCCTCGCTGCCGGCAGCTATGTTGGCAGCATTACTTTAACTGGCACTGCTGGCTCTCCGCCACCAACTGCCACGGTCACTGTTACTCTTGTCATCGGCACGCCCCCTCCCACAATTACCGTCTCGCCCACCTCAGTCATCTTCACCTACACCACCAGTCTGCCCGTGACGAGCAATCCCAGTCTTAGTTCTATCTTTATCCTGTCCAATACAGGCGCAGCCACTGCTGCCGCTCTCAGCGTTCAGAGCGCCCCCTGGCTCAAAGTCGCCCCCACAGGCAACATTACCCTCGCAGGCCTTTTCAATTCGATCAACATCACGGTAGATCCTACCGGTCTCTCGCCCAAAGCCTATACAGCCAACATCACTATCAAGTCCATTGGCACGGCCAACCCTACTCTAACTTTGCCGGTCACGCTCAACGTCGTTGCCGCCCCGCCCAACGTCTTCGGCACATGGCCTCCTGGCGTGATCCAGCAATCTGCCCAGAGCTTTGTCACCGTCTATGGTGAGAGTTACTTTGCCAACTCTACAGTATCTGCTACCGGCTTTACTAACGAAGCCACGATCACAGCCAGCGACGGGCTAACCACTTCCTCCGAAGCTTTCCATATCCCTGTTTATCCCAGCACGGCCAGCTTCCTGCGCATTCCAATGGGCTCACCCTTGCCCGCTGGCAGGGTCAGCAACATCTACACCGCTCTCAGTCTTATCGCTGCCGGAGGATCTTCTCCTTTTAGCTGGAGCATTGTTGGAGGTCAACTCCCGCCTGGCCTGAACCTCAGCGGCAACCAGCTTCAGGGCACACCCACTGCAGCCGGAACTTATTACTTCACAGTTCAGGTTGAAGACTCTGCTTCACCGATCACTGCCATTTCGTATATGCCTTTCAAAATGCATATCATGCCTGTCAGCTCTAGCACCCTTCGCGTTACCGGACCCACCACTGCCCTGGTAGCAGGTACTCTCAGCAGCACTTATCCCAGTGGCAATGCTGCCACTTCGGTAGGGTCCGCCTCTCCTCCCATCTGGTCAGCCGTTGGCCTGCCCTCGGGCATGGCCATCAACTCCAGCACTGGCTTGCTCACAGGTGTCCCCGGCTCAGTTGGTCTTCAGGGGAGCCTCACCGCCAGACAAGTTGGCGAAAACGCCATGCTCGTTACTGTTCCGGCCACCTATCTGCTCGCGCCCGGGTACCTCCGGATGGCTGTAACAACGCCAAACCCAGGCGGCGGCATCTCAAGCGAAGCCCAGTTCCAGGTTTATGGTCCCCGTCCTCAGGTCAATGCTGTAGTCGATTCTGCCAGCTACGCCCAGGGCACGATATCTCCCGGCCAGATCCTAACCCTCTTTGGTCTCGGCCTGGGCCCAGCCACTCTCACGCTATTCAATCCGTCCGTTCCAGCCCCTCAGATCCCCAGTGCTCTTCCAGTCACCGGCCCAGCTACTTCGGCCACGATTGGTGGCATCGCCGCGCCTATCCTCTACACCAGCGCCAATCAAGCCAGTGTCATTGTCCCGTACAACATAAGCGGCACCGCCGCCGATCTCACCCTCAGCTATAGCGGACTTAGCTCGGCCCCCGTCTCCTTGTCGGTTGTCCCCACTAGCCCAGGTATCTATACGACCGATGCTTCAGGACGGGGCCAGGGTGCCATTCTCAACTACAACCTCACAACCAACGACTACACCCTCAATTCCAATGCCTCCCCTGCAGCCAAAGGCGGAATTGCCGTCCTCTACGTCAGCGGCATCGGTGCCACCAATGCTTCGGTAACCGCCCCCACAACAGCGGCAGCCACCCTGATTGCCCCCAACACCGTTGTCACGCCATCCGCCAACATCAGCGTCACTGTCGGCGGGATTGCCGCGGGCGTGATCGGCGCGGTTTCCCCCGTCGGAAGCGTGCCCGGCCTCCTGCAGATCAACATCTCTATCCCCTCCAACGCTCCCGTCGGTGCGGCTGTCCCGGTCCTTGTCAACGTCGGCGGGGTTGACACCCAGCCCGGCGTTTCCATCGCCATCAAATAGAAAGGGCACCCCCTTGCGGGAGCGCCCTTTCCTCCCTGCCAGTTGAGCGATCAGATTCCAAAAAGCAAAAGTGAGCCGGAAGAAGTTGTTCTCACTACAGGATCTTGCCAAAGTCTGATGACCTTTCTCGGCCGAACACACAACGCTTTCTTTGCTCCTGTCAGATGAGCACTCGTTAACAGACCAAAATTACTCATTTCTTCAGTTCCATTGCAGGTGGCGATGCAGTTGTCTTTGATCTGAGTCAATAAAAGATAGTTGTTGTTATAATCGATTTCGCAAGTTTGATCTCCAATAAATTTGTTGAAATTGCATTCCTGCCTGAATAATGCTAAGGCAGCATAGCAAGCCATGCCATAAACTTGATTTCTCGATGCTCGATCTGCACATTCTCTCTCCCAGTCATCGGCTTGATAGCTGCACTCATTATAAATAGATGAAACATTTTGCTTGCAAAGATTCTTATTGTTTGTAATCTCAGTGATTGCAGAATTATAGTTAGTTTGACAATTTGACGTGCAGGTCTGAGCTTGTGCGGCAAGCCCAGTTGCGATTGATACGATCAGCGTTGTAAATGCAGCGTGATTGAGTCTCATGCCTTAAGTATCATGAAGCATTATTTGTTTCTCAAGCTATTTCTAGCCCTACTTGAAGTGAATTATACTTAGCAAATTTTTAAGGTCTGGGCATGGAGAAAGTTTGCTTGGCAGACAAATCGAAAGGGCACCCCCGCGAGGGAGTGCCCTTTGGGAACTACTCGCGCTAACCAGTCATTATGAAACGACCAACCCCTGACCTGAGACGCGGGTTACGCTGACGGTCAGGAAAACCAAAAGCGGCGCAGAGCCGCAAAGGTCAAGGAACTGGTCTATGAAAAAGATACTGTACGTGGGCCTGGATGTCCACGCCGAGACGATAGCTGTGGCGGTAGCCGAAGGCGGGCGTGATGGAGAAGTGCGCAGCCTGGGCACAATCGCCAACCGGCTTGAAGCGATCCGCAAGCTGGTGAAGAAGCTGCGGGACCAAGGCGAGATCCGCGCCTGCTATGAGGCCGGCCCCACCGGCTATTGCCTCTACCGGCAGTTGACGCAACTGGAAGTGGAGTGTGAAGTGATCGCCCCCAGCCTGATTCCTGTCAAGGCCAGCGAGCGCGTCAAGACGGATCGGCGCGACGCCGAGAAGCTGGCGCGCTGCTAACGCGCCGGGGAACTCACTGCGGTGGCTGTGCCGAGCCCCGAGCAGGAAGCATTGCGCGATCTGGTGCGGGCGCGCGAGGCCACCAAGAAGGATCAGCTCAAAGCGCGGCATCGCCTGGGCAAGTTCCTGCTGCGGCACGGACGCAAACCTGATGGTCTGAAAGCTTGGACAAAACAGTATCTGGAGTGGATCAAGACGAATGTGCACTTTGAACACAAAGCGCTTGAGGTGACGCTAATGAACTATCTGCACGAGGTGGAACACGTGGCCAAACGCATCGTTCACCTGGAGACGGCCATTGATGAGGCGGTGCGGGAAGCCCCGGCGGAGCTACGGGCGGTGATCGGGGCATTGCAGGCTGTGCGGGGTGTGGCACAGACCACGGCGGCGACGATTGTCTCGGAGTTGGGATCGCTGACGCGCTTCGCCAGTCCCCGGCAACTGATGGGCTACAGCGGTTTGGTGGCGAGCGAACATTCCAGTGGCGGCAAAGTGCGTCGCGGAGCGATTACCAAGTCGGGCAATGCACATCTGCGGCGGGTGCTGGTGGAGGCAAGTTGGTCGTATCATCACCGGCCTAATGTAACTGGCTTTCTGTTGCGGCGGCAGAAGAATCTGGGCTTGAGCGAAGAGGTGAAAGCCATCGCCTGGAAGGCCCAACACCGATTGAACAAGCGCTACAAGACGCTGATGGCCAAAGGTAAAAAACAAGAACCAGACCGTGACCGCGATTGCGCGCGAGTTGCTGGGCTTCATCTGGGCCATCGCCTCGCTCACCGAGCAAAAACAAGCACAGCAGCCCAAACCCAAAGCGTTCGCCGCGCGGCAGGGCGGCATGGATAAACCCCATGCCACCCAAGGCACCAGCGTCCGGCCGGGTCCTCGCCCGTCAAGGCCAAGCCCTCCGGGTGCGCTACGCGCAGCCTGGACTGGCTCCGGTCCGGCGAGAACCTAGTCCAGAGAAAACAAACCAAGAACCCTCAATCAGATGATTTCACCCTGGACAGCGGCGCCGAAGGCAGCGTGGATCCCACGAAAAGGAGAATCCTCGTCAGCTTCTATGCCGTACGAGCCACGGCTCAAACCCGCGCGTTTAGTCCGAGGCAGCTCCCGACGAATCATGACCCTGCGGCACAGACCCGCGTATATCAGAGTGATCTATCGTCGCGTAATCCTCCATGCTGCCTTCGGCTCCGCTGTCTTAAACTGCCGCCACAAAGACAAGTGCCTCCCGCCCTGGTGGGCGGGAGGCACTTGAAACAGCCGAAGAAGAAAAATTATCAGCACCCATTGAGGGTATTGACAGGTCGTTTCATATCAGAAGCTCAAACGCAGACCCATCGTGATGGCACGAGCGCCAACCTGCGGACCCGTCGGGCGTCCAAAGGCTGCGTTGCCCACCACACCGTTCACCCCACCGAAGCGGGTACGGTTAAACAAGTTGAATGCGTCGGCGCGATAAGACAGCACCACCGGATTTTTCTCGTTGCTAAACAACACAGTCTTCTTCGAGATTCCAACGTTTTCAAACGCCACCATCGGATTCCGGAAATCGTTGTAGTACAACGCAGCGTTTCCAAGTGTGAACGGTGCTGCTGCGCTGAATGCCCCTGCATTGAACCAGCGAACGTTAGGATTGTTCGGATCTAGGTCAGAATAATTAGCTCCCGTCCTGATATCGACATTGTTTCGGACGGCCTTCGTCGCTGTCGAGAAGATCGTCTGTCCCAGCGGATTACCAGGGGTTGTCAACTGAATGACTCCTCCCGAAAAATACTGTTGGGCACCGCTGATTACCCAGCCACCAACCAGCCCGTTAACGATGTGATTGTTGGCATTGAGATACTTGGCACCCTTGCCAAAAGGTACGTCAAAGGTCCAAACCACATTAAACTTGTGAGGAACGTCCCAGGGCAGGAAGCTCTTCATGTCGTTAAGGTTGTTAGCATCCTGTGCGCCAACATTAAACTGCTGGCTGAAGATCTGACGGAAGTGCGCCAGCGCCAATGACTTCGACCAGGTGTAGTTGGCCAAAACCTGGAAGTTGCCAAATCGGCGTTCCACTTTTGTCTGCAAGCTGTCGTACCAGATCTGACCTTGGCCAGTATTTCGGCCGATCACGTCGAGGTATTGAGGAAACGGTCGCAGTGCTTGGGCTACGGTTCCATTGGCAGGGAATCCGGCGTAAGGAATCCGGATTCCAGCCGCTTGCGCTTCCGGCGAATTTGCAGGCCGGGTCAGCAAGCTGCCTTTTGACAACTCACTGGTAGGCAATTGGTTCTGCATGATAGTCGAGTTCAGGCCCTTGCCGCGATTGCCGATGTAGGCGACATCAAGCAGCCAACCCTTGATTTCGTGCTGGATGTTGAGGCTCCAGTTCTGAAAGCGCGGTGCCTTCCCGTAGTTGGTCGAGAACCAGTCGATGTTCTGGTTGTTGGAAAGCGTCGGGTCAAGCAGTGGTGGCGGACGGAAGTTTGCCGCTACCGGAATCCCGCCATCCCAGTTCAAAACCGGATCGGGACTGTTGCTTACGACCGTGCTCGTATTGGCGAAGCCTTGACGGCAGCCGCAGCCGCCATTGCCCAGTGTTTGATAAAAAACTCCCCAGCCGCCGCGAATTACCGTCTTCGGTGTCAACTGATACGCGAAGCCAAGCCGTGGTCCGAGATTCGAGAAGTCCGTCTTGTACGGTCGCGTCAGGCCAGTTCGGCCGGGGCCATTCCCGTGAAACACCAAAGCACCCGGCAACCCACCCGCTCCGACGTTCGGCTTGGTTAAGTCGATGCCTGAGTAGTTTCCGTTTTTGATGTGCCAGTTGATTGGCACTTCATAGCGCATTCCCAAATTCAGGGTTAGCTTCTTGGTCATGCGGTAGTTGTCCTGGAAGTAGCCCGACGTGTAGTAATACTGCACTTGATCGAGCAATACCGGGAGCACCGTCTTGTTGGCTTCCTGCACTGCGCCGAGAAGCAAGCTGGCAAACTCGTGCCCGCTGCCACCAGTCGAGTTCGGGACCGCTGTCTGGTTCCGGTTGAAGATATACAGTCCGTTGGATCCGGCAAGGTCAAACCCGAACGTGGTTAGGTTTCGATAGTCCCAACCAAATTTCATTTCGTGCTTACCCTTCAACAAGGTATAGCCTTGAGTAATCATCACCGTGTCATTATCTTGGCCACCGTTGGCTACCTTGCCGTCCTGTATGCCATAAGGCGAGAGCCCCGCCTGTCCACGGAACTGAATGCGAGGCATCGCATCTGCTTCGTTCGCAAATCCAGGAATCCCCAACTTGGTGTTAAAGCCTTGTTGTGCCGGGTTATCCCACAACTGACGCGTAGCTGAATAGCCAAAGGTCGTGTGCATAAACAGGGCCGGGGTGAAAGAGTAGTCATGGTTGACCCTGAGGTTCCAAGGCAATTGGCCAGTGAAGCCGAGGCCATTTCCAATCGGTCCATCAAAGTTCGTAGTGTCTCGATTGCCACCGTTTTCCTTACTCAGGAAGAACGACAACCGGTTCGTCGTAGTAAATGCGTGATCTGCTTTGATGCTCCAGATCTTTTGCTCAACAATCTGTTGGTTCACAAAATCGAAATTCTGCAGCAGCGAACTTCGCGTCGGGTTGGGAATCAGCGGAAGCAGGTTCTTGGCTACATTGCTGAAGCGGCTTGTAGGAATCTGGTTCCCAGGGAAAGGAGTCCGTACACCACCAGCAGTTGTTGTAGGGTCATAGATCAACTGCGTGCCCAGCTGCGAAAAGTCCCCACCCTTCATCTGTGCCGTAGGCACTGTCGTCAGCGGGAAACCAATGTTTGCCGGCAGCAAACGCTGCGAGTAGGTGTAGTAAAAAAAGCTCTTGTTCCGGCCATCGTATACCTTGGGGATGTAAACCGGGCCGCCACCGGCGCCTCCAATTTCGTTCTGGCGCTCTTTCGGCCTAAAGTTTGTTGCCGGGTTCGTGCTCGCGTTGCGCGCCCAGGCATTGGCATTCCAAATATCGCGTCTCATGTTCAAAAATGCAGTGCCGTGATACCAACTGCTGCCGCTTTTGGTTAAGTAGGTTTCGACACCGCCGCCGAAACGGCCCAATTCGGCAGAATAACCGCCCGTGGTCAGCTTGAACTCCTGGAACATTTCCGCTGAAGGAGGATTGAAAACCGTTCCGCCTGACTCAGGAATGATCAGGGAAGCGCCATCGATCTGTACTTCTCCACCGCGCGCACCAGCGCCTGAAACACTGAATCCACCGTCACTATTCACCACGCCTGGCAAGTACGTCATAAAACTGCGCGGGTTTCGAATCGCACCTGTAAACAAAGGCAATTCGTTCATGAACTTCGGTGAGAAATTTACGCTCTTGTCGCTTGTTGACGTCTCAAGCAGCGGCGACTCCGCCGTCACTTCTACCGACTGTTGTACGTCGCCGACTTCTAGTTTCAAGTCAAGATCTACCCGCTGCCCGTATCGCACTTCGATGCCCGCACGCGTCAGTTTCTTGAAACCGGCTTTTTCAACAGTCAACGTGTAGCCCGCTGCTGACACAGCCGGGAAAACATAAAGTCCGGCGTCAGTGCTCACGGTCTCAAGTTTTGTGCCGTTGTCTTTATTGGTTGCCGATAGCTTTGCTCCGGGTACGAGAGCCCCGTTGGCGTCTGTAATTGTTCCGCTCAAGGAGCCGCTTGACGTCTGGCTAAATGCCAGCCCACAACTCAGCACGAGCGCTAGAAACAACGTGGTTAATTTTCGTATTCTCATCTCACCTCTGTATTTTGGAAGCCATCTCTATGATTTTTCATATAGTTAGCTCGATCCAAATGGTATTCTCAGGTGAGTTTACAACAACAATCCACGGATTGCCAGAAACATTTTTAATCGAACTTCTAACTAGTGATATCTTTCTGTTATGTTGCTGCCCCTTCTCCTTTTGGCCGCGATTCCCGATGCTGCAAGAATCGTCGAAACCCGCTGCCTTGGCTGCCACCAGCAAGGCGGAATTGCCCCCATGGCCTTTGATTCCTCCCAAGCCATTCGCCCCTGGGCCAAAGCCATGCAGAATTCGATCCTCAAAGGCACGATGCCACCCTGGCATGCCGACGATGCCACTTCTGCCCATCTCGCCCGTGTCCGCGCCCTCAACCCCTCCGAAAAAGCCATCCTCCTCCACTGGCTCGCAGACGGTGCCCCAAGCAAAGAGCCCTTCCAGTTGAAGGCCGAAAAACAGCCCACTGGCTGGCAAATCGGCCAACCAGACCTCATTCTGCGCATCCCGGCATTCCCCGTGCCCGCCTCCGGAACTCTCCAGTACACATTCCTCGTCTCGAAGCTCAACCTCGACAAAGACCAGTGGATCTACGCCGCTGAATGGAAGATCGACCAGCGTCAGCTCGTCCACCACATCAATGCCTTCGTACGCCCCTCTGGCTCCAGCTACGTCAAAGACGCCCCCATCGGCAAAATGTACGTTGCCTCTAAAGCCGAGCGAGCCGCCCGCCGAATCGATGAACGCGAAATTGACCGTCGTGAATTGCTCCTCGGCTATGAGCCCGGTTACGTTCCACAGACTTGGGGCGATGGTCGCGCCAAGCTCATCAAGGCCGGTTCAGATATGGTTTTTGAAATCCACTACACCGCCAACGGGAAATCCGCCATCGATTCTTCCGAACTTGGAATTTACTTCGCCAAGTCAGCGCCGCGGGAACGTGTCTTGACCATTTCGCCAGCCGACTCCAATCTGGAGATCCCACCCGGCGAATCCAACTACAAATCGAGCGTCACTGCCACTCTTCTCGACGACGCCACCCTCGTCAGCCTCCAGCCGCACATGCACCTCCGCGGCAAGGCTTACAAAATCGAGCTTGATTCCCCAGAATCGATCCTATTGAACGTACCTGCCTACGACTTCAATTGGCAAACCACTTACTTCCTGAAGAACCCGCTCCCTCTAAAGAAAGGTGCAGTGATCTCCTGCACCGCCTGGTTTGACAATTCCCCCAACAACCGCTTCAATCCCGATCCCACCAAGACCATCACTTGGGGAGACCAAAGCTGGGAAGAGATGAATGTCGGCTTCATGGAAATCGCCATCCCCGCCAATGCCGACCCCGATATCGTAAAGCTCAGCGGCACCACCCGTCCCGCCGGCGGCCGTCAGTAGCCGCCCAACACCTTCAGAAAATCAGCAACCTCTTCAAGGTGCCGAATCGCATTCTGCACCTTGGCATCTTTCAGCGACCCCTCAAAATCCACATAGAACAGGTACTCCCAAGGCTTACCCTTCAGCGGCCTGCTCTCAATCTTATTCAGACTGATATCCCGCAGTGCCAGCGCCGCCAGCGAACGAAACAGACTCCCCGGCTCATTCTTCGTCGAAAATACAATCGACACCTTCTTCGACACCGGCATCTTGCCTTTGACCGTCCCACCTTTGCGCTGCAACAGGAAGAACCGCGTGAAATTCGCGCGGTCGTCCTCAATCCCGCGCTTCAGAATCCGCGCACCGTATATATCGGCAGACAAATTCGAGGCAATCGCCGCCGCATCCCGCCGCTTGGTCTCAGCCAGCATCTTCACACTGCCAGCCGTGTCATAAAACGTCTTCTTCTCAATCTGAGGATTTTGCCGCAAGAAGTTCAAGCACTGGTTCAACGCCACCGGATGCGAGTAAACTTCCTTGATGTCTTTAAACGCCACTCCAGGCAGCGCAATCAGATTGTGAACAATCCGGACGCTAGTCTCGCCCACCACTTCGACATCGTGGTTCAGCAGGTGATCGAAATTCTCAATCACGCTCCCGTGAAGCGTGTTTTCCATCGGAATCACGGCCGCATCAATCTTCTTCTCAATGAGGGCGGCAAATACGCCATCGAACCATTCATAAGGAATCGGGTCGCTCTCGCTCCCCAATAGCTGCCTTACTGCGATTTCACTGAAAGCTCCACGCTCTCCCTGAAATCCTGCCCTGACAAATTCCTTGTTTTGTTTCATATCGCCTATGGTTCCCATCGTTTGGTATCCTCAGCCGGCAGACCGAGCAAGTCGAGGACACGATCCACCGAATGATCCACGATATCAAGAATCGTAACCGGATTTGTATAAAACGCCGCAACGGGTGGAGCTAGAATCGCTCCCATCTCCGCCAGACTCACCATGGTTCGCAAATGTCCGAGATGCAATGGCGTCTCACGAACCATCAAAATCAGCTTCCGCCGCTCTTTCAGCGTCACATCTGCCGCTCTGACTAATAGATTTGACGAAATCCCTGCCGCTATGGCTGACATGGTGTGAATGGAGCATGGTGCCACCACCATAGCTTCGACCGGATAGCTTCCGCTGGCCAGCTTGCAGCCAATATCCTCTACGGGATAGTAGTAGTCAGCCAATTCCTTCGCCGCAGCCGCCAATTTGCCAGTCTCGACGTGCATCGTCCGCTCCGCGCTGCGTGTCACAACCAGGTGCGTTTCCACTTCATCCCGCTTCCCAAGCTTTTCCAACAGCCTCAAGCCATAGATGCTTCCCGAAGCACCGCTCATCCCCACAATAATTCGTCGCTTCATACCCACCTTTTCCCCTTCTTGCTGACTGTTGTTCCATTTCCAGAACAACTCATTTCAAAAAGTCACATCTCTCTGCTATATTCTGCCCTATAATCGAGATAAAATTCCTCTGGAAGTTTCCCATATGGCGGGTGTCTACGCACCCGGTAAGACAGCAATCACTACTGACGAAGCAGGCCAAAGGCTGCGCAAGGCTAGAGAGCGCCTCGGATTGAAGTTCCGCGAGGTGGAAGTAGCCAGTCAAAAAATCGCTGATAGGCACGCAAACGAAGAATACTCGATTGGTCTCAGCCGCCTGAGTGAAATCGAGAATAAGTCCGTTGTGCCCTCCGTTTTCAGACTCTACTCGCTTTCTACGATCTACCGCCTCGATTTCCGCGAAGTCCTGTCCTGGTATGGCATCGATCTCGACGAGCAGTCGGCTGATGCACAACTCCACGAACTGGAACAAACTCATTCCATCCAGTTTTCGCCCAACGGCTTCGGCGAAGTTCAGGCCCCACTCAGCCTCGACCCGGGCGTCGACCTCACCAAAACTACCTTTCTAAGCCGTGTCATCACTCGCTGGGGAGCGCTTCCGCTCCATATGTTGAAGAGTCTTGATACCAAGCGCAAACGCTATGCCGTGATCGGAACTGAAGACTGGTCGATGTTTCCGATCCTGCACCCCGGCTCGCTGTTGGTCATCAACGAAGTCACAAAAATCGTGAATTCCGGTTGGAATGATGAATGGGAACGTCCCATCTATTTCTTTGAGCACCGTGATGGCAATCTGTGCGGGTGGTGCCATATGGATCGAGACCGGCTGGTTGTCTTAAGCCACCCCAGTTCTTCCGAACCACCCAAAATTTTTCTGTATCCAAATGAAATCGAAGTTCTTGGGCAAGTTGTCGGCGTCGCTATGAGTCTTGATTCTGCTCGCCGCCGGCGAGTTCGGCCTTCAGATGTCTTATAATCAAGCTCAAATTCCCCTCAAATAGTTCCCGCTCTGCTGTGCTCGCCGACTGCGGCAATAGCAGTTCGTATCCTTTCGTTTTTTCCCAATTTGCTAAAAGCCGCCTTGCAGATTGTGGCAATCCTTCCAAATATTTCCAGACATCATCTTTTTGATCCAGGATGCCAAGTGCAAGTATGCTTGCCAACACTTCCAAATGAGACTTTCTCAACGCTTCTTCCGCCGCTGCTTCCCCAAACACTGCATTCAGGCCATGGTGCTCGTAGCGATCTGTTTCGGGGTTCCTAAGCCTGGAAAGGTAAGCCATCCTACCCATTTTTGTTTTAATTTGGCTCAGCGTGCGATCCCACAGGTCCTCTGAGGCACTCTTAGGCCAACTCCGCCCTTTGATATCCAGCGCTTCGCTCATACCTCCTTAATACAACAATCGAAGGCTAGATGGGGAAATTCTCATTTACTGTTCTGAAAGAAGAAAATGTCTAAGGGAAAAGCCTTAATCAAAGCTAAGGCTAGTAGTCTATTTTCAACGGGACTATACGTCCTGTAGCTACTAATTAGGGCTACTTGCCCCTTAGAGCTTAAACCCAAAATTCAGGAGAAATCTTTTCATGTTCAAGAAATTCTTTGCCGTTGTTCTCTTTGCTGCAGCTTTGCTTGCCACGCCAATCGCCGCCGTCGCGATTGATCCGATCCCCGAATGCTTCCCCTGCCTAGCCGCTGCCATTGATCCGATCCCTGAGTGCTTCCCCTGCCTCGCTGAGATCGATCCGATCCCCGAATGCTTCCCCTGCCACGCCTAACCCGGCAAAAGACGAACCCATGTGCTACGATTCGGGGATATCAACCGTACTCGATATCCCTTAAGAGCCCATGTCTCAATCCTTAGACACTACGATTCTCTGGCTGCTGTGCATGGCAATCCAAGCTTGGATTGCTGCAAGAATTTATCGTGGTCAGCTTGGCCCATCGTACCGCTGTTTTGCACTGTACTTGTTAGTTTCGACATTGATTAGCATAGTCCTTTCTATCTCTACATTTTTCGCTAATAGCAGGTATTTCTATGGCGTAGTCTTCATATGCTGGTCATATGCCGCTTCTTTTTTTGAGTTCCTTCTGATTCGGGAGTTAAGTTCTCAAGCTCTCGAAAAGTTTCCTGCTATTAGGGCCGCTTCGCGCAATACGCTGAATGTCTTTTGGGCGGTCCTCATCCTTGTCGGTGCAGCGTGGTATGTCTATCTCAGCGGATTGCCCACGGGGAGGTCTCCAATCTTGCAGGCTGCCCTCCGCTACCAAGAATCGATTGCTCTCGGCTTCACTCTTTTTGTCCTCCTGTTCCTAGCCTTCGTGGCTTGGATGCCCGTGCCTCTTACCCGCAACATCCTCAACCATTGCTTCCTGATGGGAGGATTTTTCCTTGCGATCACGTCCTCTCGATTTGTAGTCGAACTCGGCACGTTTGCCACTCAGAGAAAGCTGGCTGATTATATCGGTTTGGGTGGTGTCTTGCTCGTGCTTTCGATCTGGAACTTTAAGATCCACCCCAGCAACGATACTGATCTCAACACACCCAAAGGTCCAGTCAATGCAGAAGAGGCTGCGGTCATGCTAGCCCGGCTTGAGCAATTGAATAGTACTTTATCCCGTTCAGGTCCCAAAGGCCTAAGCGGAATCAGGCGATGAATTAATCCGTAATCTCGATCTTATTCGTTGCATTTTTTCTAGAACCGCCATAGACTAGCATTATCCATATTGCTATGAGCACACCAACGGTTTTATTTGTTCTTTGCGCGCTTTCCTCTTTGGGCTTGTTCTTTGCCCTTTTTCGCTACTCCCGCAGGCGGGCCGTTTCCTTATTGGCTGAGACTGGTTCGAGTAATCGTTCAGTTGAGGATCGGGAATCGTTTGCTGATTATTATCGTCCAATGACTCGGCTGCTAGACAATCGCGAATTCGAAGCATCCCGTGCGCTATCTGGATTGGATTCATCCGATTGCTCGCGTTTTCGGCTTTCTCGGCTCAAAGCGTTCCGTGCCTACTTAAGCGACATGCGGCTTGATTTCAACCGCATCGAATTTAAAATGCGTTACCTCGTACTGGCCGCTTCGCACGATCAGGCCGATCTTGTGGTGAGCCTGAATCGAGTGAAATCAAGCTTTCAAATGCAACTGCTTCGCGTAGAAGTGCAACTCGTCCTTTTCCGTTTCGGCTTCGCAGTTGTAGATATTGAGCCGCTTGTTTCAATATTCGAACAACTCGAAGGCTCTTTGTTACGGCGACCCTCGGCCAGTGTAGCTAACGCCTAATTTGAGTCGTTAATCGACCAGTTATAATCAAAATACCTTAATCTCCAGCCTGGCTCGTCTAGCCGGGCTGTTTTG
>JAYSVS010000216.1:0-10055 GCA_043718395.1 Acidobacteriota bacterium | reverse complement strand
TGGCTCAAAAACCGGGGGCAGGCCAAAGAGACGTATGGACTCATCGAGCAACTTCAATTTCTTTCACCCAAACCAGAAACTCGGGTGCATCTTTTCGCACCGTATCCGGGTACGCCGCTTTACCAGGAAGCCGTCGAGCGCGGATACACGCCTCCGCGCTCGCTCGCGGAGTGGTCGCGATATGACTACTATGACTCGCAGACTCCTTGGACATCTGTTGAGACGGTGAGACGTGCGCGTGTGCACACAAGGATGCGGCTGCAGGCGTCGCCAGAGGGGGCACCTGCGATGACCTTGCAAGTCTAACAGCCACCTCGAATGCAAAAACTTACCCCACAACAGATGAAAACGGTAAAACTGAGACTTTGTGACCGGTTGTGTTTCCGCCCGAAGCCGCCATTCAATTTCAGACTCACCTTCTGGAAACCGTCTCATTTTGAAACCGGATTAGAATGCCACACCAGAACCACTACCTGGCGCACGTTCCGCCTTCAAGGTGGTGTAAACTGCGGGGTCAAGGCATATATGGATGGACCAATTCTCGTTTGCGACGTGTGGTCGGATAACGGCTGGAATGTCAACCTGCGGGAGCGTCTGGAACGCCGCTTGCAGCGCGCTTACGATCTACATCGCGGAATGAAGCAATTTTCGGAGCTTGCCCGCTCTGACAAAGCATTGCTTCCGGCGTGGAGGGCGCTTCGCGGGATGAGGCCAAGCTGCCCGGAATCAGTGTTTGAAATCGCCGTTGTAAGTTTACTGTTGCAGAATACCACAATCAAACGCTCCACCTCAATGATGCGGGCGTTGCTGGAGCACATCGGGCATGAAGTCTCCTTTGCGGGTCGGAACCTCAAGATGTTCTTCTCTCCAACGGAGGCGCTCGGTGCAAGAGAGGCGGACCTTCGTCAGGTGTGCAAATTGGGATACAGGGCCAAATATCTTGGGCCTTATGGCGAGTTTTTCGCTCAAATCGACGATGACGCCTTCCGGGAAGGAAATCGGGAAACAATCATGGGAAGTCTCAGGGAGATCAAAGGAGTCGGCCCTTACACGGCGAATGTGATTGGATCCCATGCGCTGCGCGATGATTCCGCACTGCCGCTGGATGTCTGGAACCGAAGAATATTCGCCCGACGACTGGGGTTAAGAAGTTCCGAGGCTTCCAAGGTGGGGCACGCGATGCGCCGCAGATTCGGGCACTTTGCGGGGCTGGCGGCCCTCTATTTTATCGAACACGAGTTTCTGGCAACACCGCTGGAGCCGTTGCTCGAAGACGGCCCTGCGAACCGATCCAGAGGAGCAACGACGATTTCCAACAATAACTGAACCGAAGATAACAACCGTCATGAAAGCACAAACAAAACCACACGTAAAACCAATCGCCGTCCCGGGGAGCACCGTGGCGGTAGTTTCCCTCAGCGCCCCGGAGCCCTCGATGAACAAGGAGCTGTTTGAAGCGGGATTAAACTGGCTTAGAAGTCGGGGATTGCGGGTAAAGACCGCCCCCTCAGTCACCGATTCAAGGGGCTTTCTGTCAAACACGCCGGCAATTCTCGCCAAAGAACTGGCTTTGGCGCTCGAAGATCCGGAGGTGGACTGGATTGCGTCAGCCGGCGGCGGGGCGAATGCGAACCGGCTTCTGCCTTACCTTCCATTCCAGGAGTTCCGGTCTCATTGTAAGCCGCTTGTCGGCATGAGTAATGTATCGCTTCTTCTTAATGCTCTGACGCACAAGACCGGTGTTCCTACATTCCATGGACCCGCCGTGTTGTGGAACCTCGGAAACGGCGTGGATGACTTTACCGAGAAGGGCATGTGGCAGGCGCTGACGGCAAATTCCAATTACCATGCATCGTTCGGCTCCGAGGTGCAGTGGCTCCGCGGCGGAAAGGCGAGCGGCCACCTTTATGGCGGCAATCTCTGGAGCCTTCAACAACTCATCGGAACCCCGTGGCAGCCAGACCTGAAAGACTGCATACTTTTCATTGAGGACTGCTTCTGCCAAGTACACCAGATCGACGCGATTTTCGCCCACTTCCAACAGTCCAGAATTCTTGATGGCATCGCGGGACTGATCGTCGGCGTCATGGAAGGGGTTGAGGAACAGGATTACAAACCGGCTCCAACAGTGGGAGAAATAATCCTTGAAAATTGCAGAAATGGCGGCTTCCCGATTGTGGCAGGGGTTTTTTGTGGACACAGCGATACGAAAATGACGCTGCCGATCGGCCGACGAGTCGATCTGAATGAGGACTCAAAAGGCCTGACCGTATATGTCTGAACCACGACAATCCGGAAATCCCACACCGCCTATGAACTCGATAATCAGTCGCGAAGCGGCCACCGAACGCAGCGATCTCCTCTTCCATCTCCGTCGCGGACTGCACGAGCGGGGCTTTGTCGAAGTCCATACCCCGATATTGCTCAAGGGGGGCGTGAATCCACATCTGCATTTTTCCGAGGGTTCTTACACCCTGCGGGATTGCATGGAACTGCGGTTGAGAAGTGCGCTGGCTTCCGGGTTGCCGCGCGTCTTTGAAATCGGCCCCTGCTTCCGAATGGGGGATTCGGACGCCCTCAGGAACCCAGAGTTCTATATGATGGAGCTGTTTGGCACGCAGCTTGACTACACGGAACTGGTGGGACTGGCGTGTGATTTGTTTGCCGAGGCAGGGTGCAGGATGGATTCCCTAGGCGAAGTCAGCGTCGGATCATGGATTGCAAACTTCACCGGCATTGATCCCGATTGCCCAAGTTCCAGGCTGCGTGACGAGTTAATCGCAAGAGGTCATGTCAATCGTTCCTTCCTCCGGCAGCCCGCCTTTCGCGCGGTCAATGACTTGATTGAATGCAAGCTCGAACCGCAACTGCGAGGATGGACCGTGCTCAAGGATTTTCCGAAGTGCACGCTGTGTTTGGCAAAACCCCAGGAACAGGCCGCGCATCTGGTGGAACGCTTTGAAATCTATTGGAATGACATGGAAGTGGCGCATGGATTCGTGGATGATTGCGACGCAGAGGGCGTCGAAGGCCGGATGATTGAAAACGGACCCGAGTTTCACGACCGGGGATTCCTGCGGCTTCTGGAAAGTGACACATTTCCAAAAAGCGGCGGCTTCGGGTTTGGAATCGAACGTCTGCTAATGGCCAAGTGCGGAACGCCCCAAATCAAGGAATATCTTCACTTGCCGCAGTTTGGAACATCGCAATTGCTGTGATAGGGGCTTATTCTATGACGGTTGATCTGCACACCCACACGCTCGCCAGCGGACACGCCTTCAACACGATTGACGAACTTGCTGCCGGAGCGGCGCAGGCGGGAATTGAACTGCTCGGCATCAGTGACCATGGTCCTTCAATGGAGGGCGCGTCGAAGGCCGGATATTTCGAAATGGCCCAGCGTGTGCCAAAGCGCATCGGTGCAACCGGCGTCTGGTTTGGATGCGAGGCCAACATTACGGACTTGAAAGGAAGGCTAGATCTGCCCGACGCGACCATTCGCGGCCTTGATTTCCTGATGGCTGGCCTTCACGCACGCACCCCCTTTCCTCGAAGCGAGAGCGCGGCCACGAACACAAGGGCGATCGTGGCGTGCATCAGACGATACCGGCCGTTGGCGATCACTCATCCTTTTACGTTGGAATTTCCGACGATCGTGGAAGAAATCGCGCAGGCGGCCGCAGATTACGATGTGGCGGTGGAAGTGAATCTGGCACGGATTCGAGCCCGCATCTCGGCGCGCGGAAACGCGTGCGCAGAACTAACTCACACCAGAAATATGCTTGCGGCCGCCGAAGGTTGCAACGCTGCCGTCATTATCGGTTCCGATGCACATCACAGATCGGAACTCGGCTCCACCCCGGCCGAACTCGATCACCTCAGCGGGATTCTCGAATTTGATTTGGGACGGGCGATCAATTTCTCGACAGAACGATGGAATCTCAACGTGTGAGTGACAACAGAGGAAATCTCGTCATCGTGTTCGGCGCATCCGGGCGAATCGGCCGCGCGCTTCTCGAACGCATCGCTCTGTGCGGTTTCGACATTATAGCCACGCACCATTCCGATTCAGGAGGGGCTATGCTCCAGCGATGGGTCAAGACTTCGGACGTCGGGCGACATACGAAAATTCTTTACGCAGATGCAGCCAACTCTGACAGCATCAAAAGCGTGTTTGGTGCCGCATCAAGCCTCGAACCGACGGCAACTTATGTCGTCAATTGTATCGGCGTGACGGGTGACAAAGGCATGGAGGACTTCAGCGATCAGGATGCGATGCGGGTGCTGGACGTGAATCTGCTGGGCAGCCTATTCATACTCCGGGAAGCATCCGGTGCTGCTGGACGACTTGCCCTAAGATCCGTCGTCCTGATCGGCTCCACGGCGGGAGTGAAGGCAGTCGCTTCGTCACCCGCATACGTGGCGGCGAAAGCGGGTTTGAGTCAGCTTGCCGCGATATACGCCAAAGCGCTTGCTCCAACGGTCCGAGTCAACTGTGTGGCACTCGGGATTATCGGGCTCGAATCCCACCCCGGACGCGCCAGGGTTGTATGCGAATCAGCCATCCCGTTGAAGCGCTACGGTACTGCGGAAGAGGCGGCGGAAGTCATCGAATTCGTTTTGCTTCGGCCTGGCTACATTACAGGGCAAACTGTAGTCATGGATGGCGGCTTAGTTTTGTAGGCTGTGTGCCGGATTCCTACCGGTCTTAACCGGCGCGGCGCACTGCCCACCATCACGGATTTCCATAGGACGTGAGACACTGGCTAGCATGCAAACGAACGCTGAGGATTCGGTAGCGAGGACAGCGCCGCTCCATTTTTCAGGCCCCGACAGCGTTCTTCCCATACGGCACCAGATAGTGCTGGTCCGGCAGTATTGTGAAAGTTGCAGAAAATTGAACATGCCTCTTCGAGAAGCTCCGTTGCCAGGTGGGCATCCCGTTTCTTGAGGCTCTCGGCGGCCTGAATGGCGGCTGTCGCGCCGATAAGGCGGAGCAGCGGCGGAGCTTGCTTGCTTAGGATTCCCGTTGAGTTGCGAAAATCGGAGATCGCCTCGTCGGTGCGACCACGGGCTGCGTACAGCGTCCCACGATACTTTAGCGTTGTGGCGTAAACCCACGAGTGGTGACCTACGCCGGAAGGAGGTAATTCCCATTTCTCGAATCCCTCGGTGATTTCTTGGGTGAGAAGAAGCCGACGATAGGCGCCCAAAAACCGATTCCGTAGCAGGTAGGCCCGACTGACGGCTTTGACCTCGAGTGCAAAGCGACCCAATGCCTCGTCAGCGTCGAGGAACGCATCTTCGCTTGCCTGCGGGCTCAGCAGCGCGTGCCAGCCTGCAATTTGGACGACGTCCCGGCAAATTCCCGGCGGATCTTCCAGTTCCTCAGCCAACTCAAGAGCCCGCTTAAGGAATCCGAGACTCTCGGTATCGCAGGCGGCTCCGGAAAGCGCCCGATGGAGAAGTGCTTGGCCCCCGAGAACGCCACTTGCAACCATTTCGGCCCACGTCCTTTCGCCAGCGCCTCCCTGCATCTCAACCTTGACCCATGCCAGAAGTTCACGACCAGCTGCTTCGGCTTCGGTTAAGAAGCCGAGATCGGTCAGCGAGACAACATTGTGAGCGCAGGCATCCACATATAATCGCGGATGCTTCAAAGCCACGGCAGCAGCCTTCGCTTGCTCGCCCCAATTGTGAGCTTCTCCCGGGTTGCCTTTGTGGTTTGCGATTGCGCCACGAAGAACCAACGCATGGAGCCTCGCTTCGGAAGCAAAACTGGTGGAGCATTCCTCTGGGCAGGCCTTCTCGTAGCGGTCGAGTCTGCGCTCGGCGTCTGCGAGGGTCACCTGGCCGCTGCTTACTTCTTCTTCAAGCACGCGGATGGCGCGGAGTGCCTGCCTCGGCTTTAATCTGACGATATCGAGTGGGCTGAGTCGTGCTTCGAGTTCAGCGGGAAGGTCGCGTATTTGGATTCCGATGGGCAACTTCACGTCTCCGGTACTTGGCGCTGCAAAAAGGGCTCCCATGTTCGCAGCAAGCAATGCTTTCGGCATAATCCCTTTCGGCTTTTCCAAAAGTCCCGCTTTGAACACGCCGGTCGCCAGGAGACGCAGCGGCGGAAACTCGGGTATCCGTCCGCAAGTACGTGCCCGCGCGACAATGATAGGGAGTGCAAAGCTGTCGTCTTCAAGCCTCCGGAGCTGCGAAAGCAGTACGACATTAATGACAAAACCGAGGTCTTCATTGCACTCGTTCTCGAGTGTATCGAGAGTGCAACACCAGCAATGCACCGCTCTCCCGGCCAAATCTCTCACCCTGCTTTCCTTCGGGAGGTGTCGTCGAAATCGAAACGGCAATGGAATCGCCTCAACTCCATTGCGCCCCAACACCACCGGAATAATGCCGTCGGCACTTAGAAATCGCTGGATCCTCCTCTGAAGGACAATCCAAGAGGAATGATTGTCGTCGTCGGCAGGGAATGGGTTCTTACGGAGTTCCTCGATCCGATCATCGCTCACAAGCTTCGCGAACTCAGACCGAAGATTCGCATTCAAGCGCTCTTGATAGACCGGGATGAGGCACTCAGGCAGGCTACCGCGGTAAAGCCAGCGCCGTAACAGGACTTCCCCCGCAACAGACGCCGCATTCGAACGCGGCAGGCCTTCATGACGAAAGAGCCGTGCGAGCTGGCTGTCAGAAAAGAGTGCCAGCGATTCCGAATTGCGGGCGCGCAAATAAAGATCGGCAAACGAGTCCTCGGGCACCGCTTTCATGGTGACTATTGTAGTTGACTTGGCCGCAAATGAAGTGCTTGACCCGAGGACAAACGCACCCCAATTCCCGAGGCACCGCTCCGAAACGGAAATGTTGCAAACGATCCGGCGATCTTGGCCAGTGGGCGGCCACTCTGGTCCACAACCTCTGCACCGTCGAGACTGGCGGACGGTTCCCCCGCAGCGTCATGAACAAAGAGAGTCGCGTTTTGGTGATCCTCTTCCAAGTGAACCTTGATCGAAACACTGCGTGCGGGGACATCGAAACACTCCACTGGTCCCGCGGGCGCCTCCGCCGCAGCGGCGAGCTCGAGCATCCCACGTTGGAACTCATTCAAGAGTGCCGGAAGTTGAACAATAACGCCGTCTACCACTTCGGATGCTATTTCTTCTGCCAATGGAGCGAAAAGAGCAGCCTCCTCCGCTTGGTAAGCGATTCGAGGATCATCATCATCCAGAATGGGAGACCCGATTCGCGCTTCCAGAGCGGTGTCCACCAGGGCACCGGTCGCGGCGTGACGGAATACTGTCCAAGCTTCTGCAAGTTCAGCTTCGCCCATTCGGTCGATAATCCAACTACGCGCGAGTCGCGAGGCAGGCACCGAGTGCGTATTCCAAAGGCAGAGGACCGTAAGTGCCAGATCGTTGTCACGCCTTGTGCGAAGCTCTCCTGATGTTGCCGGTTCCGTTATCGGTCCAAAAGGAGCGATGAGTTTGAGGTCGTCCTCCCAATCGGCCAGAATCAGGACATAAAGCGGCCGACGGGCTTCCGGCAACAACCACGCCGATAGCAGGCGAATTTCGCCGGGATGCGGAGGGCTTGAATCGAAAGGAGCGACAAATTCATCCATAGGACCAGGCGCATTCGGTCCCGTAAGCAGATAGGGAGCCGGTATTCCTCGCTCATGCTCCAACAGAAGCCCCATCTCGCGTTCCTTGATCCAGCGACGGAGACGTTCCCTCTGAACGGAATCCAGGGTCTTCCAGCGAATGGCCGGCAGTTTCTTCATGGTTTCATCGTGTCTTCAGCCAGCACAAAGAGCGGCTCCATCCGTTTTTCCGATTTCCCCCAAATTAAACTCAGTTCCCGAAGCGTTTCGATGGTAAGTGCGATAAGAGCATCGACGGTCCGGACGTCCTCCGAAGAGTAGTCGCGATCGATAGTCAGGCGAATTTCGCTGGGAAGTTTAGTCAAGTAGTCGTAAAGAACGGAACTCTTCCGATCAGCGATCCTCTCAATCCCCGGGTTAGCCAGAGAGAGGCCGAGGGCATTGGCAAGTAAAGCGACGCGCGGCGGCTCTTTCATAGCCGCAAAATGGCGGTCAGCCTCCGTTTTCGCTATCTCCTGAAGTTCTGCCCATTCCGCCTGTGATGCGGGATCCAGCCACGCTGGTATCTGCAAGCTGTCTCCGATCAAAGGTGCACCGGGGCCATCCGAAGCGGGTGCATCCTTTGAAACCACTTCTTGCCCTACTTTCCTTTCCTTTGAACGGCCCTCACGATTGCAGAATTGGAGAACAGTGGTCCACATGCAATGGTAAGCCTCTTTCTCGAGAACCGTGGCGGGATCATCGGTGCTACCTGCAGCCTTTTCGAAGAGCCAATCTTTCCAGCGTTTGCCCGTGGTGCCCGACCGCAAGTGCATGTAACTCTCAAAAAGATGCCACCGATCAACGTTAGATTCGCTGGGAATAGTCAGATCAGGATCAAACTTCCTGCAAAGGCCGACTATGATCGGGCCACCAAAGGACGAAAGATCCTCCTTCGCTGCATCGCTGCAGGGTTTCAAGGCGCACTTACGCTTCCATTCTTGCCATGATTCAAGCTTGGTTTTGCGGGCCGAACTCACAGTAGTCCCCTCCTTTTCGCCCAAGACCGCAGCTCTGCGAGTTCAGATTGGTCGAGCTTTGGCTTGTGTAGATTGGCCGTCACGCGTCTCCTGTAAATCATCCACCCTGTCAGCCTGTTTTTCTGTGCATCGGGACAGGTGGAAGTAATCTCCTTCGCCGAGATCCTCGCTGGACGGACGATGCGTCCGAATGAAGTCGGGTGAGCCGGTCCGCATTCACGTGTGAGTCCCCTGACCACGACCGGCCCATGATCCCCAGTCGAACCGTGGAGCATTGGCAGGAACTCGAACAGCGACGCCAGCGGAGACTCCCACATGGAAATACCGGGATGCCACTGCCGAGTCCCCTCCTCGTCGTAGGGTTGCCCTTCCTCGCGAAAACGCTCGCGCCACAACTCCTCGCGAACACGCCAGACTGTTCCGAATGAAACATCAATGCAAGTTTCCAGCAGCCTGTGCAGGCGAATGTTTCTGGCTTCGTCGTGGCTGAGAGGAGCCGTATTCACGGTTCCCCACTGACAGAACGCGTCGAGGCACGCAAGACTTTCGGAAGCTTGCGGCGAAGCGAGAGTCGATAGACGCGCCATCTGAATCCTTCGGGTTGCCTGGAGAGCGATCCGATTTTGACCTCGAAAAGTCTCGCAATCGCAGGCCCGCCGCGACAAACGGAAATGTTTGCATGAACCACGCCCTCCATTCAGTCTCGCCCCCGCGATATCATGCGAACGTCGCAAATTTCTGCGGAAAAAACTTCTCCAGCCAGCTTCATGAAGCAATACGGTTTTTGCGCGCTCCTGTCGGGCAGCGGCCGGTAGTGCTCACAAATTTGCCCATCCCACCATAATGTCCGACGCCCCCCCCAACTGCTACCCGTGGTCCGCCGACGGGCAGCTTTGCCCAGTGCTTCGGGAGCCCGACGTCTGGATGAAAGTATTCGATACCCCACGCCGAAAGCATCTCGTGAAAGGGTTGAGCAAGGACTTTGGATACAAAGGAATAATCAGAAAGAACGAGGTGGAAACTTTTGGGCGTGCCGCCGTTTTTCTGATGAACAAGCCATCTGGAAGGCAAGCGCTGACCGAACTCCTCAAAAAAAACGGCCTTAATCCGCTGCATTGGCAAATCTTTGACGCCTTCCATCAGCGAAATGCAGAACTGGCAGGCGTGATGCCGCTGAAGGATTTCTGCGCTGGAGATTTGGATAAAGGGGCGTATCTCGACGTGGCCCTTTTTCAAGGCTGGCTCGCCCAGCGCCGCTATTCGGCAGAACAATCACGCGCGCTTGCATTGGTCGGCTGTGCTTACGCGATCTTGCAGCCTGAGGACGCCCCGGTGGCGTGCTCCCCAAATGTTGGTCCAGGCGCTATGAGAGTCGGCGGTGCGTGAGCGCCGCCGAACTCTCAATATGAAACGCAAACGACACACACCCG
>JAYSVS010000215.1:0-10140 GCA_043718395.1 Acidobacteriota bacterium | reverse complement strand
TGCATTCAGCTACCACTACGGAATCCTTGTGCTTCTTTCTCAGGCGCTCGTAATGTTCGAGCAGTTTCGGAGGCACTTCTTTTGCTAGCTGCTGGCGTTCACGATAGAGCTTGACTCCCTTTTTGCGATCCAGCTCGCTGAGTTCTTTGGCTTCTTCTTTGCGCTTTTCCACCGCGATGCGTTCTTCAGCCAAAGCCACCTCTGCTTGCTTCACTGTTGCAGTTAGCTTCTCGCCTTCTTCCAGCAGCCCCATCGAACCCGCTTCATTCCTGACTGTCTCGGTTTCGCAAAAGGCAATCTCATGTTGGAATGCAGTCAACTGTTCTTGCGTTGTTGCCTGCATCACCTGCTTTTTGAGTTTGGCGATCTTCTCGACGTATTCAGCATTGGCTGCGGAGAGGCGGCGAATTTCAGACTCATTGGAAGTGAGTGCTGCCTGATCGGCTTCCAGTCTTCTTTCGTGTGTTTCGAGTTGTTTCTCGAGTTCGGCGATGTTCTTTGGGAGTCCGCGAATCTCTGCTTCGAGTTGAGCGAGTTGACGGTCCATCCGTTGTAGTTGTAGTGCGAATTTAACTTCCTGAGCCATGGAGTAGCTACAACTTACCACGCAAGAAGGGCAAACGTCGTTTTAGTGGTCCAGCCATTGCATCGCTGGCCATCGCCAACTCTTCAACACCTAGCGCTCTGGCGGCAAAATAGAAGACAATTGCGCCGGCTGGAATTGTCGCTCCAAGCTGTGCAAGGAAAGACATTCCGCCCATGGATCGAACGATCAGCCATACGACGAGACCCATAGCAATCGTCGCAATGCTTGCCTTAAAGAGACTGGTCCAAAGCAACCGTCCATACAAACCGCCCATGCGCCTGCGCATGAGCAGAAAGAGTGTTATCGCGCTGAACAGCGCGATCCCGGATGTCGAAACTGCCAGCCCCGCATGTCCCAGATGGAAAACGTCCACCATCGTCCGGGCCAGTGCGTAGTTTACGATCACGCTGCCAAGGGAAACAAGCATTGGCGTACGAGAATCTTTGAGTGCGTAAAAGGCCGGACTCAACACTTTCAAGGCGGAGTATCCGGTCAATCCAGCCGCAAAACAGGAGAGGGCCAAGCCCGTTTGTTGTGTGTCGTAGGCATCAAATTTACCTCCCTGATACACCGCCCCGATCATGGCGCGGCCTACCAGAACGAGACCGGCTGAGCTCGGTATGGTCAACAGAAACACTAATCCTAGTGATCGGGAAAGCGTTCGCCTGAATTCTTCCCAGTTTTCTGCCGCTGCACTTCTTGAAACCGCTGGCAGCGTCGCAGTTGCGATTGCTACCCCAAACAATCCGAGCGGCAGTTGCATAAAGCGGAACGCGTAGTTTAGCCAGCTCACAGAGCCATTGGGGCCACGGATTGGGTCTATCAGCTCCGAGGCGATATTGGAATTCACCAGCACATTGATTTGAGTTGCGGCGTTGCCTAGAATCGCCGGGCCCATCATGATGAGAATGCGCCTTAGCCCAGGGTCAGAAAAATCGAAGGTAGGTCGAAATATGAAGCCTGCTTTTATAAGTGCTGGAACTTGAAAGCCAAGTTGCAACGCCCCGCCCGCCAGTACGCCCCAGGCCATTCCTTCAATTGAGGTGATGCCTAATCTTGGCCCCATCCAAACTCCAACAAACAGACCGATAATCACGCTGCCGATATTGAAGCAGGTGGACGAAAGTGCAGGAACGGCAAACTGCCTCAAAGCGTTCAGGATGCCCATCGCCTGGGCCGCCAAGGCCACCAGCAGAAGGAAGGGAAACATGATAGAAGTCAGGTGAGCTGCCAGCGCTGATTTGCCCGGGGTGTTTCGAAACCCGGGTGCCGCCAGGTTCACTAGCTCTGTGCTGTAAATAGCACCCAGGGCGCAAATGACACCGACCACCAGAATCAGCGTTGTCGCTACCAGGTTTGCCAGCCGCGCAGCCTCTTCGCGGCCGTTCTTTTGCAAACTCTCAGTGAAGGCCGGAACAAAGGCGCTCGATAGAGCACCTTCGGCAAATAGATCGCGAGTCAGGTTGGGAATTTGGAAGCCAATCCGAAATGCGTCGAAAGGCATTGTAGAGCCAAAGAGCCTGCTCATCACCATCTCGCGGACCAGACCCGAAATGCGCGACAGGGCCACCGCAAAACTCATGATCGAAGCGGATCGCACCACGCCCTTCGACACTGTTGCTGAAGATTCTGCTCCGTTCTGTTGTTCGATTGGGCTCAGACGCTTTCGGCTCCGTACAATTCGAGAAAGTGCGCCAGTGTATGGATGCCCAAATAGTAATGATCCAGTTTGAACTTCTCGTTCGGAGAATGCAGTCCGTCATCAGGCAATCCAAAGCCCATGAGAATGGTCGGAATCCCAAGGTAATGGTGGAACTCGCCAACGATTGGAATCGAGCCGCCGGATCGGGTAAACACAGTTGGCTTGCCCATCATGTCGGCAAATGCCCTTGCTGCCAAGTCGATTGCAGGATGATTCGGATCCACGATCAAGCCGGGGCCTTGCGATAGGATTTTCACTTCGCACTGGATGCCCTTTGGCGTATTGGCGGCGACAAAATTCTTGACAGCCGAAATGACCTTTGAAGGCTCCTGATTCGGAACCAGACGCAGAGATACTTTTGCCGTTGCTGTTGCCGGGATCACGGTCTTGGCTCCAGCGCCGGTGAAGCCCCCGGCGATGCCGTGAACCTCCAATGTCGGGCGCGACCAGACGCGTTCAAGCACCGTCCGGTTGGGCTCGCCCGTGAGTGTCTTCGAACCCACTTCATCCTTGAGCATCGCTGCCTCAGAAAAGGGAAGCGATTGCCACGAGGCTAGTTCCTCTGCCGCCGGCTCGGCCACGTCATCATAGATGCCCGGGATCAGAATTTGACCATCGGCATCCTTTGTTTTTGCCAGCAGTTCAATCAAGCCGAACACGGCATTGGGTGCGGCACCGCCATATAGGCCTGAATGCAAATCGCGTGAGGGGCCCTGGGCTACGATCTCCATATAGACTAATCCCCGCAAGCCTACGCAAAGAGTCGGCAGACCCTCAGCATACAAGGCCGTATCGCTTACCAGCGCCACATCTGCTTTTAATTTCTCTTTGTTAGCTGGGACGTACTTCGAGATGGACTTGCCCCCAATCTCTTCTTCGCCCTCGATGATGACTTTCACGTTTACAGGCAACTTGCCGTGGACGGCCATCAGCGCCTCTAGCGCCTTGACATGCATGTAGAACTGGCCCTTGTCGTCAACCGAACCACGGGCGTAAATATTGCCATTGCGAATGGCCGGCTCAAAGGGCGGACTTTCCCAGAGCTCAAGCGGATCTGGCGGCTGCACGTCGTAGTGGCCGTAGCAAAGCACGGTGGGTTTGCCGGTGGCGTGCAGCCAGTCGGCATAGATGAGAGGGTGACCTTCGGTGTCGATGATCTCGACGTTTTCAAGACCTGCCTTGCGCAGCTTGTCTGCTGTATATTCGGCGGCCCGGCGCACGTCGCCCGCGTGTTCTGGAAGGGTCGAAATACTGGGGATTCGGATTAGTTCAAAGAGCTCGTCGAGCAGACGTTGGCGGTTCTGGTCCACCCAGGTGATTACTTGTTGGGACATGCGGGAACTTTCAGTTTAGCCTTTGCCCGCTACTTGCGTTCTAATGGTGTCCGCATGCCTTTATCAAGACGCCATTTTCTCAGCGGCCTTGCTGCCGCTCCGCTACTTGCCCAGCCCGATGAGCTTCCTGCCTGGACTCCGGGTACCCTTGAAATTCATCATCTGTCGACGGGCCGGGGCAACTGTACTTTTACAATTGCTCCCGACGGCAGCACGCTTATGATTGATGCCGGTGCGCAGATGCCAACCGCCGCGCAACTTCCATACTTTGTCCCTGCCTATCCCAATACCTCCCGCAGGCCGGGCGAATGGATGGCCCGCTACACGCAGCGTCATTTAGCCAGAGCAGGCCGCAAAGAGATTGACAATCTATTCTTGACCCACTTTCATAGTGACCATATGGGCGAATTCAATGCAGACCTGCCGCCGTCGAAGTTTGGCGGCTATCGACTTACAGGAATCACGGATATCGCTGAATCGATCAACATCGGCAAAATCGTGGATCGCGGCTACCCGAATTACGATTACCCGGCCCCGATCAATGACCCTGGCACCATGAACTACCGGAGCTTTATCAAAAGCATCTCAAAGCGTGGCACTCTGGTTGAGGCATTTCGGCCTGGATCAGCGAATCAGCTCGGGCCAAAGTCCAGGATCGACAGCTTTGAAGTAAGAAACATCGTGGCTAACGGCCAGCTTTGGACGGGGAAGGGTGAGCAATTCAAAGCGACCTTTCCAGATCTAAAATCGCTCAAATCGGCGGATTATCCATCTGAGAATATGTGCTCGGGCGGGATCAAGATTCGCTACGGTGCCTTTGATTATTTCCATGGTGGTGACCTTTGCGATGGCAGCGCCTATGGTGTGCCTGCATGGCGGAACATTGAAACGGCGGCCGCTAAAGTTGCCGGGGCGGTAGACGTTGCTCTTGCCAGCCACCATGGCTACATCGATTCGACGGGGCCGGATGTCGTCCGGGCACTGCGGCCACGTGCTTTCATTATTCATGCATGGGATTCGGCTCACCCCACCATGCCGGCATTGCACAACATGCTGAGCCAGGAGCTTTATCCAGGGCCAAGAGACATTTTCTCGACTGCGCTCAAGGCAGAAGCAAAGATCGCCATCAAGAGGCTAAACCAAATCAAGTCCAGTCTCGGTCACGTCATTGTTCGCGTTGCACCAGGCGGTGCCAGCTATGAGATTTTGATCACTGGCAATGCTGATGAGTCTGATCGTATTACAGCCCGGTTCGGCCCCTATACAAGTGCCTGAGCACTAGTTCACCCCAATCACAACTACACCCTTTTGTCTGCGGTCTTCGCCAAAGACGATTGCTTCGACGCTATTCGCTTTCTGGTTCAGACGCACGGGTAAGTTCACTACTTGCTGTCCAGGTTGCCCCGGCTGCTGCTGTACGATGGGCGAGCCGATCCAGGCGATGCCTTCGGGGTTAGGAACAATCTCGAGGTCGCCGTTCTCCAGGTTATACACCAGGATCTGCGTACCAGCATTGCCAGTGCGTGTTCCTCTGGCGACAACTCGTCGAATCGACGGCAGTACTCCAAGGAAATTCACAGCAGCGAAGCCTTCCGGAGTTGGCAGTAGGCGGGACTCGGTTCGCTCGAGGTCAAACAGGATCAGGCCCGCATCTCCATTGATGCGATTGTTTGCCTGCGCCACGATCAGGTTGAGCGCCGGCACTCGCGCCCCGCCTGAGAAGTTACTCACTCCCTGTGGCAGGTCGAAGCGGAAAACAGTTGCATTGACACCGTCGAGGGCATAGAACGTGTCGGAGGTGTTACGGTTTGCCGGGTCGACGTTAGAGCCAATCAGAAAGTCATTCATCTCATCGGCTCCGCCTGAGGCATTGAATTTGCCAGAGCCAGGCAGACCCACAGCCTGGAAACGTCTGGCTGCCAGATCAAAAAGCATGAAGCCATCAGCAGTGCAAGGGTTCTTAAATGCTCGATCCTCGGCTCGTGCGCCGAGCAGCGCGATACTGCGCGAGAGTTCGAGATTAAAGACCGGGATGTTCGGGACGCAACCGGCAAAGAACCAGCTTTCGGGAAGAGAGATGCTCTCCGGGGGGCCTTCTGGCGGGAAGTAGGCAAATCCGTGATTGCCTTCCGCATTGCGGGCGGCCACATAGTAATTCCGTGTTTGCCCGTCCATGTAGACGGGGGTCGGCGTCCGGAATGCGGCGAGGCCGGGAATCCCACCTACGCCGCCTGGCGCTCCAGGCTGCTGTTGCGGGGCTGGCGCAACCAGCGGGAGCCAGCCTGCAGGCATCTCTCGCTGGCTGACGATATCGCCTTGAGCGGAGAGCACTGCAACTTTGGCTTTGGTTGGATTTTCGATGTTGTCACCAACAGTGATCACAAATTGGTTGTTCATCTGGGCAACGCCGCTCAAGAGCTTGTTGATCCCATCTCCGAGATCGATGGTCTGAAACCGTTGTACCAGCCCCTGCAGATTTACACCTCCACCGGCCCCGCCTCCAGTTGCTGCCTGCTCTTCCACTGCGCCGGTCGCTGAATCGATCCGGTAAGCCTTCCCAGGTGCTCCAGCCGTTCCTCCCACAACCGCAACGAAATCGCCGCCGGCAACTCCATTGAGATTGGCCGCAGCCTCAGGCAGCGTTGCCAACACTGCTGTGCTCGATCCGGGACGAAATATTCTGATCTTGTCGCTAACGGGTGTCGGCTGACCCGGTTGCGCGGTGCCCTTGAACGGACCTTCGAAGGCCGCAAAATTGGCAGAGCCTACGCCGTCGATAAAGGGTGTAATTGCCTGGGCTTGTGCCGTTGTCAAACAGCCATCCACCTTTAGGAATTCTTTTTTGCGGATGTCAATCCGGTAGCTTGGGTAGCAGGTGTCGCTTCCTCGAACCACGTTGGCATTAAGAAACAGACCATTGACGTCGCTCGAGCGCAAGTTTCTCAGGTCAGCGCTCCCGGCGGGCAAGGGAATGAAACTGATTACAGATTCTCTAGGTCCCCGATCCATGGTCAGTAGACTCGCTTCGGCGTTATTGGCGATCAGGAGAACGGCCTCGCCACTCTTTGCACCCGCTGGGGTCTTCACGTCAATCACAAACTCGCCAGGGCGCGCAGTCGAATAGCTCGCCGTGGTTTCGGCCTGGATGCCGCCAACAAATACGCTAATTAACGCGCGCGGGGTTGCTGGGTCGGTTGCTGCTTCACCTGTCGGGACTCGCGGGTCGGTTGGGCCCAGCGAGGTGGCACGCAGTCGCATGATGCCATCGCTACCCTCGTTGGCGGCCGGTCCAAAGCCACTCCCGTTGCCTGACCGGATGGCGGGGACGAGAGTTTGTACTTGCAGGCGCACCGTCCTCGATTGCTGGTCGCCGCGACGCACCACCAGACTGACCAAACCATTGGGCGTTTCCAGAGGCACTTGTGCGGTGATCCGCGATGGGGTTGCTTCAATCATCGGTGCCGGGCGGTTGTTGATTAAAACCTGAATGGCAGGGTCGCCGAATTGAGTTGGCAGAGGCAGCGCTTCGGCTCTCCAGCCTTCTGGCGGTGCCAGATTGATGCCGTTGATATGAATCAAGCCTCCTTGCCCAACCACTGCTGGTGCCGGGAGTTGCGAAAATGCGTTCACTACACCTCGGGGTTGCAATACCGGCGCTGTCGGCGCTTGCGCCTGGAGAGCAGAAGCCAGTGTCAGGAAAAAGGCAAAAATCCGCATAACCCTATTCAACACCATTGCTACGCTGGTGTTGCGTGGCTTCTGATCCAAATTTGGCACTCCGCTTTGAATGTCAGCCCGGTTGTCGCAAGTGCTGTGAGGTTTCGGGCTATGTTTATCTCACTGAAAATGATGTCACAGCGGCTGCCCTCTTCCTCGGTCTCGAGCAGTCAGACTTCGAATTGCGCTATATCTATCGCACCAGGAACATGCGCAGGCTTCGCAAGCCGCGTGGCAAGTCCAGGCAATGCCCTTTTCTCAATGCTGGCGGCTGCGGCATCCATCCGGTAAAGCCAGTCCAATGCCGGCTTTTCCCCTTTTGGCCTGAATTAGTGGAAGACCGCAAGGCTTGGAATCAAACAGCGGCTTGGTGCCCGGGAATCGGACAGGGTCCGCTGATCCAGATTGGAACAGCGATGGAACTAGCCAACGAGATGCGAGAGAAGTACCCCGACGCATACGAATAGCTGGCGACAGATATTGGCCGAAACTGCCAAGAAAATGCCAGAATTTTGGGTTTGACCTGGATTATAGCTGTGGATTGCACTTTGGCAAGGTGTTTGCATACATCTTCCGCGTATGTTCGATCCAATCTCTAAACGCATGTCGCATTACCTCGATCTGCTTGCTGATCGTCAGAAGCTTGTCTCGGCCAATATCGCCAATGTGGATACCCCTGGGTACCGCACTAAAGATATCGATTTCAACTTCGAGTTTCAGTCGCTGGTAAACGGTGAATCTCCCCACACAATTGAACCGGAAGGCCTGAAAACCAAGAACGACGGTAACAACGTGAGTGTGGATCGGGAAATGCGGCTTCTGAGCGAGAATGCACTTCGATTCAATTTTGTCAGCCAGATGCTGAAGGGTGAAGCGCGCGACCTGCGAATGGCGATTAAGGATGCCCGCGGATAATGAGCCTCTTTCAAAGCATGAGTGTCAGCGCCTCCGGCATGAGCGCACAGCGTTTCAGAACGGAACTTCTCGCCCAGAATATTGCCAATTCGGAAACCACGCGCACCGAAGAAGGGGGCCCCTATCGCCACCAGGATGCAGTATTTCAATCAGCGTCGGTAACTCATCCTTTCTCCTCTGCGTTTCAGTCTTCGTTTGACGCCCCCAACACGGGCGTCGCCGTGAGCGAGGTACAACTCGATGACCGCGAGCCGATCCGGCGCTACTTGCCTGGACACCCCGACGCCGACGACAAAGGCTACGTGAGCTTCCCCAATTTCAGCCCGATTGAAGAGATGGTCGATCTCACCAATGCCAGTCGTTCTTTTGGTGCCAATGTCACGGCGATGAATGCGGTCAAAGACATGATTTCAAAATCGATTGACCTGGTACGAGGCTAAACTTATGGATCTCAATTTCGCCAAATCACTCGCCAGCAGTATCCAGATGGTGCACCCTGTGGAGCCGCTTGCGGCTGCTGGGCAAGCTGGAGCCAGCGCGAACGAATTCCAAAGCATCCTCAGCGGTGTCATTGGCAATGTGAAATCAACTCGCAACGAAGCAAACCAACAAATCAGTGCCTTTCTGAACGGGGAACAAACCGATATCCACGAGGTGGCCACCAGTATTCAGAAGGCCGGTCTGACCTTTGAGCTTGCCATTGAGGTCCGCAATAAGGCCATGCAGGCCTATCAGGAAGTGATGAGGATGCAGATCTGAGCCTTGCAGCCCTAGCTGAGAGTACCCGATGGAGAATACCAGGCCTTGAATCAGATTCGTGAACTTCTAGATCGTCTCAGTCTTCGTCAGAAGATCTCGATCGGCGTGGCTCTGATGCTCTTGCTTGGCGGAATCTTTTGGCTTATCCAGTACCAAAAGGAGAAAGACTTCAAACTTCTCTTCAAGGACATGGCTGCCGAAGATGCCGGTCAATTGACTACTCGCTTGCGTGAGAAGAATCTCGAGTACAAGATTGGCGAAGACGGCACAAGCATCTACGTCCGCAGTGCCAACCTGAGTGAACTGCGCCTCGATCTAGCCGCACAGGGCCTGCCGCGTACGGGGCGAATTGGCTTTGAGATTTTCGATAAGACGAACTTCGCGCTTACCGAGTTCGCTGAGCAGGTCAACTACCAGCGGGCGCTCGAAGGCGAGCTTGAGCGTACGGTGTCCAGCTTGCGGGAAGTAGAGCATTCGCGGGTACACCTTACTTTTGCCAAGCAAAGCATTTTTCAGGAGAACCGGAAGCCAGCCAAAGCGAGTGTTGTGTTGAAGCTTAGAACGGGATCCAGGCTATCGCCTTCTACCGTTCAGGCGATTGTGTTTCTGCTTTCCAGCGCAGTGGATAGCCTGGCCCCGGAAGACGTTTCGTTGATTGACCATAACGGGAGCCTTCTGAGCCGGCCTCGAAAATCGCATGGCCCTGAAGACGAGTTTCCTGAGATTCTGCTTGAGTACCGGCAGAAGCTTGAGAAGGACCTGCTGGCCAAAGTCAATGCCACTCTCACTCCATTGCTAGGCGAAGAAAAGTATCGCGCTGGCGTTACCGTTGATTGCGATATGACGAGTGCCGAAGCGAGCGAAGAAATCTATGATCCGGAGAAGGCTGTAGTTACTTCAGAACAAAAGACCGAAGATAGCAGCGGCATTCCTCTCGCGAGTGGAGTTCCTGGCACCCCGGCAAATCTGCCCAGGCCCGTCTCGCGGCCCGCTTCGGCGCAAACGGGTACCCAACGCAAGACCGAAAGCACAAACTATCAAGCCAGCCGCTCTATCCGGCGTACAAAAATTCCGCAAGGGCAGATCAAGCGGGTTTCGTTGTCAGTGTTGCTGGATCAGGGTATGCG
>JAYSVS010000214.1:0-3331 GCA_043718395.1 Acidobacteriota bacterium | reverse complement strand
CGATTTAGCGAAAAAATAGAGTTGAAAATTTCTGCGAACGCCAAAAACTGAATCTTCCATGAGTGTTTTGGGCCTGTTTTGGGAAGTGGACCAGGATTAACGTCGCTATTGGCCTGAGTCATGATCAGATCAAGATGGGTACCAGGCTGGAAAAGGCAAGTGATGTTTTGGCTGCGGCGTTGTCAGATCTGGAGGGAAACAGGGTTGTGGCGAGAACTGCTCCTAGTGCTCGAAATGGATTCCCGGTCTTTCAGGTTTTTATTCAGGAGTGCAGGTTTCGGGTTTAGCGGACATGGACGGAGCGATGAGACGCGAAGACATGAATGTGGCTGGCGAGTTTTTGGAGTTGAAGAGCCAGCTGTTGGGATTGCATTGCCCAACGGGAACTCTTTGGGGAATGGGGGCCTTAAGCCCTGCGGCCACCTAGGGAAACGAAAGCAGTGTTAGCTTGCTAATAATTGCTGGCATGAAGTTGGGGAGCAGGTCAGCCGGGTTGAGTTTCTTGCCCGTGAAGCGGCTTCGTACGGCTTAGGTCTTGGTGGTGTCAGGGTGATTTGGGGATGATACGGGTGGCCCCGCGCCTAGCGTGATTTTTGAAAAATTCTGACTTGTTGGAGCGTTTTGGGTTTTGGGCTCAGTGATAGATTCTGAGCAACTTTAGGGCATGGTGCCGAATTTGATCGGTAAGGCTGAGGGCCGGCTGAGGCGGAATACCGGCGGGAACCATTTCTGCGGCTTCGTCCAAGAGACGGTTCACTTCGTTTTGGGGAGCTTCGTTGACCGCGCAGGAGCAGTCGCGGAAAGCAAGAGGAATTCCTCCAGGTAGGCATCGAGCGAGACCAAAGAAGGGTCAGAGCAATAAAGTTGAAAAACATTGAGCAAAATTGGAGGAGGGCCTTGTAGGGGATCCGGCTGTCGACCTTGCCTCGACCCTGCTTCAGACGCTCTGATGGGCAACTGAGCTAGGCGACTCGAAGCTCTGCTGGCCCGCGTTTTCTGGGTTTAACGACAATTTCGACATCATGGCCGAGAGTTACCAGAAAACGCATGAGGCGCTCTACAGAATAGCCCCGGAATTGGCCGGCCAGCATTGCCGAAACTTTGGGTTGATCGATTCCCATGAGTTCAGCAGCGGCGGTTTGAGTCAAGCGGCGTTGGCGGATGGTGCGATCTATTTTGACAACCAGTCCGGCCTTGATCAAGTGTTCGCCCGAATCAGTGAGTCCGAGGTCCGCGAAGACATTTCCGGAACTGGGTTCCATGTCAAGTGATTTTGTTTTGAGCATTCTTTACCTCACTGCGCAACTGTTTGAGCCGTTGGCGGATGATTTCGATTTCTGATTGCGGCGTTGCAATCCCAGACTTGGACTTCTTTTGAAAGGCGTGGATCACGAAAATTGAGTTACCAATCGAAACCGTATAAACCGCACGATAGGTTCCACTTCCATCATTGGCTATGATTTCCATTACCCCGGTTCCAAGCCCTTGCAGGGGCTTGGCTTTAGGGCTCAAGTCGCCCAACTGTGCCAGGTACAAAGCGAAGCCGATGTCATCCTGGACGCTGGCCGGAAAGAGCCTGACGCACGATCGGGAATTGCAGAGCCAGGTGAGTGTTTTCAAGAGATTTCTATATGCCCATAGTGGCATAGCTTGAAGCCGCAGTCAAAGGGCTTTTGGCCACAGCTTTTGCTCTTACTCAGAATGCTTGGAGGCGGATTCTGCGAATGTAGAAGCTGGCGCTGGTGCCTACCGTTTGGAGGAGGGGATCGTCGTCAGGCGGAAAGAAATAATCACCCTGATCGCTCAGTTCAGCGGCGGACTAACTACGGCTTGGCAAAGCAACAGGCAAGCTCTGAGATTCGGGACGGCACGTAAGAGGATAGCGTAGCTTGTGCGCCGTCCTAGTGCAGGCCAGCGGGAATTGGTCACGCGGGTGGGGATCTCGGCTTCGGCGGATTGCCGGCTTGAAGATGCCGATTATGAGGGGCATTCGCTAATGCTGCTCAAGCGAATTGCGGATGCGCTGGAAGCCCGGGTGGAAATTCGTTGTGGAAAAGCGCTTCAAGCCTCGTGGCACCATAGTGCGCTCGAACAAGAATGGCGGTGTCGAGTACGATTCTCACCGATGGGGACGATAGCCTGGACGAACGCTTCGCATTGCCTCATTGATGATGTCTTCTGCCTCTTCGTCCGATACGGGTTTACGAGAACCATCTACTTCCGCGAAGTATTTCCTCAGTTCGCTGGCGATCTCCAGCTTCCGCTGAAGAGAAACCGCAGCAGGCTCGAAGGTACGGACGCTAACCGCTTCGCTATCCTGGACGCGGCGTCCAAGAAGTGTTTCGAGCGCGGCCTTTTGGTCGGGCGAGAGATCGGTGGCATTGCAGATCATATCGAGGTCCTTGGTTGCAGTTTTGGGAATTTACCCTACTGCTTCAACCCCATTTTGTCACGAAAATCCGTTTCGACGCGGGAGGCAAGTGGGGAATCCAGCTTGAGTATGGGTTCGCCTGATTGAACGGGCGGAAGGTTGGCAAGCATCGGTTTGAGCGGGGACCGCGTCCAGCGCGGCCATAAACGAACGGTGAAGTGATTTCTCAGCGGGTTGGGCTTGGTACAGGTGCGCCCGTCCCCCGTGTGAAATTCTCAAAATTTAGGCCAGCCAGATACTTTCTGTATTTTGGGATAAGTGATCGATTTTGAGTCACTTGGGCTCGTAGTACAGGAGCTCGGCGCGAAGACCGTCAGCAAGCTCGTGTTGGAATTGGTCGAGAAAACCTCAAATACATTGAGGAAAATGGAAGGATGCGGCTGGGACGGGCCAGGCTGATGACATTCCGATGACATTCCGATCATACAAATCCGGTGGGAAATGTACGGTGATCTTTTTTGAAAGCGCCATGGTTAGACCCTTCTCAGTATGGCATTTGGAGGGACGACAACCATGGGGCATCAGAAGGAGTTGGCCCGGTTGTCGAAAGGTTCCTGATTGCAAGTCGGAAAAACACGGTTGCCCGGCGTTGAACAGGATTTGAAGAGCACCACTGTGAATCGCAGACAACGGTTGCACCGCCAAACATATTGCATTCACGCTATATAGCTTACATGCTATATTTATGTTGCGACCTGGGAAGTAGAGTTCACAGATGATTTTGAGGGCTGGTGGAACAGTTTGTCTGAAATCGAGCAAGGAAAGGTCGATGCGCGCGTCACGCTGTTGATGGAGCATGGACCCAATTTGGGATATCCCTTCAGTTCGCAAGTGAAGGGGTCTCGCTATCCGGAGATGCGGGATTTGCGCACCCAGGCGGCAGGGGATCCGCTCAGGATC
>JAYSVS010000213.1:0-10193 GCA_043718395.1 Acidobacteriota bacterium | reverse complement strand
GTACCCAAACTGCGACCGCTTGAAGCTCGCCAGTGGCCGTCCACGCGAGTTGTCAAAGAAGTTGTTCGAGTCCATGACAGAGTTCCGCAAGAACTCATAAACGCTGCCATGAAACTGGTTGCCTCCACTCTTGAAGATGATGTTCAACACGCTACCCATCGAACGCCCAAACTCCGCCGCGTAATTCGACCCCATCACATTGAATTCCTGAATCGCATCAACGCTGGGAAACACGCTAATCCCGCCGCTCAATCCATTCACCGTAGAATGCGACGCCGACACGCCGTCAATTAGCGTGTCCATCATCCGGGCCCGAGCCCCATTCACCGAATATCGCATCTCCCCATAGCTATTCCCGATTGTCCCGGCCACACCGGGAGTCAAAAAGATCAGCGAGTACACATTGCGAGTATTCAATGGCAAATTCACAATGCTGCGGTTGTCCACCACCTTGCCGATGGAACTCGTCGCTGTCTCGAGTTGCGTCGCATCGGCACTTACTTCAACTCGTTCCGCCGCCTCACCCACCGGCATCGTGATATCCACCTGCGCCGTCTGCTGCACCCGCAACGTCACACCACTTTGCACCGACTTCTTGAAACCTGCGGCCGTCGATTCAATCCGGTAACTCCCGGGTGACAGCGCAGGAAATCGATACAATCCCGTTGCATCGGTGGTAAAGCTCTGTGAGGCATTGGTGTCAACGTTGATAGCGGTCACCAATGCACCTGGAATGGTGGCCCCACTTTGATCCTTCACACTACCAGTGAGTGAAGCAGTAAAACTCTGTGATAACGCGAGCGTGGCTGAGAAGACCGCCACCGCAAAGAGAGAAGCGGTTTTGAAAGACATTGTTGATGAAATATTACAGTAGCGTTACAGGGAAGTAAACCATCTGCTGATTCGCCTGGCTCAGCGGCAATAAGCGGATCGCTCGCGCGGCTCAAACAAGCGGTAGCTCTCCGGGCACTTCCATCCCATTCCGCTACCAGTCACAAAACCCAGTCCATTCCAGCGCAACCATCCCGCAGGCCGCACGCTTTCTTCTTCCAGCCCGGTCATCAACCGGAACGTTCTGCCATACTGCGGCGCAACCGGATAGTGCTTGCTCTTCCAGTAGCGCTTGGTCAGATCCCGCCATTCCCCGCCCACGTGCTGAAATACCCAGGTTGTCCACTCAGGCCCGTGCCGCTTTACATACAACACCACACCTCCCGGCCCACCAAATACCGCCACCGCCCGGTTCACATCCGCACTCCCCGTCATTACCTGAAAGAATCCGTTCTTCCCGTCAAAGGTTGCCACACTGTCTTCTGCTTGATCGCTCACCAGGCGGCAAAAAGCATCCTCCTCAAGACCTGTTTCGGCTTCGATCTTCACGCTTAACTCAACAAACGCCACGCGCGCATCGCCCTTGTTATTCTTCACCCGGGCAAGCTCTGAAGCAAAGCGGCACGGTGTGCCGGGATCTATCTTTCGGATCGCATAAGAATCGCGTCCAGGGATCCCTTTCGGCATCTGTCCCCATCCGGACGTTGCCACACCCAGCAGAAGCACACCCAGGAGATTACTTCTTTGACGCATCCCAGCTCCAGTTCATCTCCACCAGCACATAGTTGTACTCGGTCTGCTTCGGCTTCTTCTTGAGCATGGCGAAAAACTGCGTGTGCTCAGCCGGCGGCAGTGTCTGGCATCCCGCGCTGAAGGTGTTACTGCTGCCGCCTACGTGGATGTACATGGCAAAATCTCCGGAATGCACCAGGAGATTCCCGCTGGGCGTCTTCCAGGCATCAGCGCTGCTGAAGATCCCGTCATGGTTCGTATCCCGCCGAGCAGTCTGGTTGCCTTTATTACGCAAATAAACCGCCCCTTGGAAAGTCCCGCCCGAGTTATAGAACTTGTAATTCCCCTCCATCAGCCGCCCTAGGTCCAGCCGCCCGTTTTCGTCTACATCAAAGCCGTCGTTCTTCCTGAACGCCACCTTCTTGCCATCCGGCCCGAAGATCTCGTGAATCACCTTTACCTTCTTGCCCTTGGCCTTGGATGCGATGAATTGAGAATCCCGCTCCTCATATTGTGCTGATGGCTCTGTGTTCGCTTTGAATTCACCGGCATACTTTTTAGCCGGCTTCAAATCCTGCCAGATCACCACAATCCGGTCGTCGTAAATACCCTTTCCCTGGTTCTCCCTGGTGCCCGTCACCATCCGCAAGGCAATGATTACCTGATCGCCGTTCTTAAGAGCCTTCTTCGCGTCATCATTGCCATTGCTCTCGACATACTTCGAATAGACGTCGTAGAGTTGACTCTCGCTCATCCCCTTGGTATCCGGTAGCTTGGGAGGCTGAATGTGGCTTAACCAGGCTATAAGCCCATCGAGCGGACCAAACAAATAGTCCAGCAGTTGTTGCTCTTTTAGCTTGCCACTACGCGCTTTATCACCCATAACGCCCCAACTCTATCACTCATCCAGCGCGAATTCAGGCATCGGGTAATCTGAAACTTTTCGCGATCCTCCGGATGGCTTGATATTAGTCAGCACAGGTAGATTCTTTTGTTACAGTTAGGAAAGCCGAGCGAGCGGCTTGGCCGATGAAGCCATAGTAATCCCCAGTTGTAACCATGCCAATAGCACTAACAGAGCAAGCCCATTGCCGGCTCCAACTCGACCGCCCCAGCGTTTCTCGAGTCTTGATCCATCTTCTACACCACGAATTGACACTGCTGCGTCCAGTTGCCGCGATTCCGCCAGTGCGCGAATGGAGCGAAACAACCAACCTTAATGACCCGCTATTCGGCATCGATAGCCTCAAACGGATGAAGCTCGCCAGCGCCGTGAGCGAGGTGTTTCATGTCATTGAACCGATGAGCGAAGACCTTCTCCTGGCTGCTGCTCCGGTAAGTTACTGGGTCGATACCGTGATGGCCTCACTCGCGCAATTCTCTGCCAGAATGAGCTTCCGTACTTCAGGATCGATGGGCCGTCCGCGCCAATGCGTTCACGACTGGAAGAACTTCGAGCAAGAGATCCCGGCCTGGGCCGCACTATTGCATGACCGTAAGCGAATAGTCTCGTATGTACCGCCGCATCACATCTACGGTTTCCTGCATACGGTTTTGCTACCGCTCTACATGGGCATCCCAGTCGTGGATGCGCGTATGGATCGCAATTTCCAGCTTGCCGAAGGCGATCTCATCGTTAGCTTTCCTGATCGCCTGGGCTTGCTGGCGATAAGCAGCCAGACGCTCCCCCCAGGTCTCACCGCCGTGAGTAGCACTTCTCCTCTGTCTGCAGCCACTGCCCGAGCGTTGCTGGCAAAAGGTGTCGAGACTCTGCTCGAAATGTATGGCAGCAGCGAAACCGGGGGCCTCGCTTACCGCTTTGACAACGCGAATCCCTTCACTCTTCTGCCCTACTTAGCGCTTGGAGACGGGGGCGACCTGATTCGAACCGCTTTAGACGGCCAAGTTAGCACCATCGAGATGCCCGACATAGTAACTTGGCTTGACGCGCGCACCTTTAGGGTAGAACGTCGAAAAGATGGCGCAATTCAAGTGAGCGGGATCAATGTCTACCCACAATTCATCGCCAATCGGCTAGCGGCACACGACTTACTTTCTCAAGCTTATGTTCGTCCGGCAATCATTCGTGAACAACAACGGCTAAAGGCTTTTCTCATATTCGCGGACCCGCGCGTAGATACCCCGAAACGAAGGCAAGAACTTGTGGAGTGGATCCGGATGGAATTCCGGGTCGAAGAGCGCCCGGTTGTACTCACCTTTGGTAATGCTCCGCCCCGCAATCATCTGGGCAAATTAATGGATTGGCCTATTGACGAACGGCACGAATAGGGGGAATGCCCTGCAAAGGGAGTTGTGCAGGCCGTTCAGGATTTCGCGGCCTTGAACCACTACGCGAAATTCTCACCCAAATCGGAGCATAGGTTAGGTCATAATCTTCAAAGCCCCGCTGGGGTTGTTTACAAGTGCCCAGGACAGATGCAACCATACTGGAATGACCGTCCTGACCGTTAACGGCGAGGCCATTGAAGAAGCCGCCATCCAGCAGCAAATGGCAGCCATGCTCAACATCATGATGGTGGAGATGGAGGGTGAAGATCCTCTGATCGTCAGAATGCGCGCCCGCGAGTGGGCCGAAGAGAATCTGATTGAAGCTACTCTTTTGCGCCAGCTTGCGATGAAAGATCCCCAGCTAGCGGAAGGCTGCTCCCCAGAAACCGAAGCGAGCATGCGCCTGGAGCGGCTAGTGGTCCGCGTTACATCCAGCGTAGAGGCTCCCCGGCGCAAGGATGTTGTGGCGTTCTACACGAAAAATCGGGAATCCTTTCACCAGGCAGAACGAATCCATGCTGCGCATATCGTGAAAAACGTAGACGAGCAGCATAACGAGGAGTCGGCCCGTGCCGCCATCGAGCTTGCGCAAGAGGAGTTGCAGAAAGGAAGGCCCTTTGCGGAAGTTGCCGATGAGATCTCCGATTGTGCCGGCAAAGGCGGCGACCTTGGATACTTCGAGCGTGGTCACATGGTCGATGCCTTCGATGATGTGGTGTTTAAGCTCAATGTCCACCAGGTGAGTGGCATCTTTCGAACTGAGTTTGGTTTTCACATCGCGAAGCTGTTAGAGCGCATGCCGGCAGGCATTCGCCCCTTCGCTGAGGTTTCCCCCCTGATTGAGCAACAGTTTCTTGAAGAGAAGAAACAAGAAAAGCTAAACGAGTTTCTGGATCAATTGCGCATCGGTGCAGACATTCGGCGGGAGAAGAGGCCAGAGCTTTGAGCGATCTGCCCATCGTTGGGTCGTGTTGTGCGCCGACCCGGGTACGAGCTCAACAATTGACGGAGTCCAGGCTGGTATCTGCGGCGCTTCTGCGGATCTCAACAGGGTCGACCGACGGAATGGTAAAACTCGACGGTGGCGCATTTCTAATGGGCACTGAATCGGCAGATGCGTTTCCAACCGACGGCGAAGGGCCGATCCGAACGGTACACGTCGATCCCTTTTACATGGATATCGACCCGGTCTCGAACCAGCGTTTCGCGGAATTTGTTCAAGCTACGGGCTATCAAACGGAAGCAGAACGAATTGGTTGGTCCTTCGTCTTTGAAGGACACATCCCAGCCGGGCGCTACAAGGAGCTTGTAGACCATACCGTGCCTGGGGTGCCCTGGTGGTGTCAGGTGTGGGGATCAGACTGGAGGCATCCATTAGGCCCCGATTCCACTATCGAAGACAAAGACGACTATCCGGTGATCCATGTGAGCTGGAATGATGCGGCTGAATACTGCCGCTGGGCTCAGAAGCGCCTTCCTACTGAAGCTGAATGGGAATACGCAGCACGCGGCGGTCTGGAGCAGAAGATCTACCCCTGGGGTGATGAGCTCACTCCCGGTGGTCAACATCTATGCAACATTTGGCAGGGTGAGTTTCCTAACGTCGATCTTGCCGATGACGGCTATTCAGCCGTGGCTCCGGTTACCGCATTTCCGGCGAATGGGTATGGTCTCAACTTGATTACCGGCAATGCGTGGGAGTGGTGCAGTGACTGGTTTGACTCGTCTTACCACGTTGCTGCCACACGTTCTAATCCGGTGGGGCCCCCAGCGGGTAGCGCGCGGGTGATGAAGGGTGGGTCGTATCTATGCCACAAGTCTTATTGCAACCGCTACCGCGTGGCGGCCCGTACATCCAACACTCCCGATAGTGCCACTACTCACATGAGTTTCCGTTGCGTGAGGGACAAGTAGCTGCTACTTACCCGCCCGCGAGATCTACGTACCACGGGGAATAGCTCTTAAACCTTGGCCTGCTTGAATGTGAGTTGTGATTTTGAGTGAATTTCTTTCGCTAGTTCAAACGGATCCGCCTGTTGATACTTTGCCAGGAATAGCTCTACTGAAATCGGCCCCGAATAGCCCTTCTGCACAAGCTTGCGAAGGATCTTCGCCAATGGAGCAACTCCATCCCCAGGCAATACTCGCGTCTGCAAATCGAGCAACTCACGTGGCATATCCTGTGTGTCGTTCAGATGCGCATGAAGGATCTCACCAGGCCGGATCATGTCCAGGTCTTCCATCTTGCTTGGGCCAGACCAGAAGTGGTAGCAATCAAACAAAATGCCAAAATTCGGATGCGCCGTCTCACGATGTATGCGTAACGCTGTTGGCAACGACGCCATGAACGTTGAACTCCGCACAAACTCCGCCGCCACCTTCAGGTGAAATTGCTTGGCAACTTCCGCAACCTTGCGAATCCGCTCCGGGCTTCTCGAATAGTCATCGGAATTGAATTTGGCAGTTGTAACGCAAGGGGAGTAGACTAGCGGTGCCCCAAGCTCGGCAAACTGCTCACACCGCTTTCGAAAGGCCTCCAGATGTTCCGCAAACTTCGGATTTGGCTCCCATAGCCCCGTAGTGCCAACTGCACCAGAAACAGCCTTGAGCCCGTTGTCGGTCAACACCCGTTTCGCCGTGGCCAGGGTCTCAGTTTTCAGGAAATCATCCAGAAGATTGGAGGCCGGTTCCACAAGCTTGATGCCAGCCTTGGCCCAACCTTCCAGCGATTTGCGGTAACCTGCTCCAGCGGAAGTGAATTGGTGAATGCTTAGCTTCATTTTGCGAGTTGCTGCCGAGGTATTCTCGCCGCCTAGAGCCAGACTTGTCAATAGAACTGTTCTTCGCGACGGCATAAGCAATACGATATCGCTTTCATGGGCATACCGCCTAGCTGAGCGCCAGCAAGGCTGCGTGAATCTTGGCTGCCACCACCGGATCATCGAGGTATCCATCACTGCCATGCTGATTGTCGGTATGATTCTTCACATCAGACTTGTTCTCGATCGACGGCGTTACCGGGAAATGCGTGGCATCCAGTGGAAACAAAGCCACCACATCATTAGGATCACGAGCATTAAACCACTTCTCGACAGACTGCGGAATCTTCGGCGGAGGATCGAGTAAAGCCTGGATATTCTTGAGCCCTAGCGGGGAGCCGAGCGTCACCAGCAACGGGGCCTGAACATCCGCTCGCTCCCGTAAGATGTTGTAAGCGACCACGGTGCCCAGAGAATGGGCAACATACACGCTTGGTCCTGACGGGATCTCATCGTTCACCAGTTCATCAATCTGCAAGCGGATCCCAGGATAGCTTAGATAAATAGATACATCTCTTGTTACACGGTCCAACAGATTCTGCCCAATGGGAGTGCCGTCCAGCGTTCGTAAGATTGCGTGGATCCATTTCCAGTTTTGTGCGCCGCGTTCAATGATTGTCCCGTCGAAGTTCCGCTGTATCGCCGCATCTGGAATCGCCTTGCCAGTAGCCATCTCTACCAGTAGCGCCGCTCTCAGTTCCTCGGCTGGCTGCACAATAGCATCGCCACGGTGCAGAATGGTGGATATTAATGGAGCATCCACCTCAAGCGCCAGCCGGTCCAGCCGGTCTCCGTAATAAGGAAACACAACCTCTAGCCCATGCGGCCAGCGCAACCCTGCCGCCTTCAGGCCTCGTTCGAAGGCAAATTCCCATTCGCGCTTCAACTGCACTGAATCGCGGCCCTCTTGTGCGCGCCCATGCAAGAACATCAATCGCATCATCGAATCCTTCCGCTCCCGATCCAGTCCTTTAACAAGCTAACACCGGCGGGTGAAAACGTAGTCCACAGCCCCGGCAGGACATGCTCGCCTGCCTTGCGAATAACCTCATTTACAGGCACATGGCCAAACAAATATGCCCAGCCTTGCGTTAGCACGGGGCAGAAAGGAGCCACGTGTGGCGGCTTGGCGAGCAAGGCCTCTTCAGTAATCTGGCCCGCCAGAAGCATCGCGTCGAAAAGGATCGGGCGCACTTCGTCGTCGTCGAATTGAGGTAGGGCATCCTGCTGCATGTACTCAAGAACGGAAGCAGCATCTTTGCGCATATTGGCCTGAAAGTAACTGTAGATGGCGTATAGACCCAAGGTCGGATCGAGGCTCTTAAGGTCACGGACATAACTGCTAAACGAGGTAACCCGGCCGGCTTCCACACGGAAGTACCCTCGACGGGCGGCGGCGGCGGCAAAGGCGCGGCGGCGCTCTACTTCTTCTTCCTCATACTGAAACAATTCCTGAAAGCGTTTCGTGCTGGTTGCTGGAGTGTAGCTTACGTTTGTGACCAACCCGCCTTCCACCGTTACAGTTCCGATGAATCCAGGCAGCACTGCAAGGCACGCGCCCGTGCCGCCGGCAAATTCCACCAGCACGGTTCTGCTGTCACCCTGAGGATACACACGGACTTGGTTAGCTCCATCCGATGAATTTTCCTGAAAGACATCTACATCCAAACCGCTCGCATGGGCATTGAGAATCCGTTCTCCCACCACCGTAAAACCCGTCCTTGTTTCAAAGCTCCGCCGGCCGCGAGCACCCATCAGATGTTCGACATCCTCTGCAAAAGCGGCATCTCCTGTCTCCTCAACATCAAAGGAGAACATCTCATCTTCAGGTGCAAAGAAGGACTCCAAACCAAATCCTCTCGCTGTATCGCTCACTACTCGCGACGGATCGCGCAATGCTGGGGCTTGAGGCTGTGGAATGGTGGCAGTAGTTACCGGCTGAGTTGGTGCAACCTTGACAATGTGTTGCGGTGCCTGCGATTCAACAATGGAATCCGGCTTCTGCACCAGCGTCACCTGGATCGCAGCTGCCGCCTGCGGCACTGCCCTCTTCAAATAAGGCTTGAGAGATCGCGTGGAGACTGCTTTAAATGGAACGCCATTCTCCTGCAATGTTTCAATTGCACTCAGTTCTTGACCTTCCAGCGCTTTCATTAAGCACTCCGTAAACAAGCCCCGATACTTGGTCGCATCCTTTGGATCCTGAAACTCTGCCGCCGGCGACCCCGGCAAGGTGGCATAGAGACGATCCAGCTCCGCGCTATCGCGAGGCACAAAATCCGGCGGAAAGATCTCTCCTCCGTTCACGCGAAACAATACCTGGTTGGTAGTTACAGACCGGCACGCATCGGAAATGAAGATCACATTGGGAATTCTGCCGTTGCGCGCCAGAGCGACTGATCCCGCCATATTCACCGCTTCTTGCGAGTCGCTCATCGCCCCTGATAGCAGCCACACTTCAACGTCCGGTGCCTTCAATAACCCATGTCCACCGAAATAGACCAGTAGCTGAGTTGCCCCTCCATCTATATGCGCTTTTACTGCTTTCTTGATCGCTTCCAGCTTGAGCGGTTCCTTCAGATCGGTCAGCAGGGTGGAGTGAAAGCCATTCTTTTCGGCCCAAAGATGCAGTCGCTCAGCACCAGCCGCAGCGTCCTGCAGCACTGCAAGGGCCGATCCTGTCACTTTGTTTACTCCGATCGAAACGCATGCTTTCACGCACTCCTCCAGTTACTTAGCCTGAGCTCTTTCATCTACCAGATCATAGTGGAAGTGTACGAACGTGTACAGGGCCATGAACGCGAATCGCCTCGTGCATCTCCTGCCCGGCAACTTTGAATTCCTTCGACCAAAACTGGATATCGGATGATATTTTTGGATTGATCTCGTCTGGATCGTGCGGGCCAGCGTTTTAGTTTCGACAATAGACTGCCCCGTAAACTACGAAGGCGATGCATACTATCGAGAGGGAGACCAATGCATGAGCAAGATCGCACCATTTCTGTGGTTCAACGACAATGCCGAAGACGCTGCCGGGTTTTATTTATCGGTGTTTCCTGGCGCAAAGAAACTGGGTGAGCTGCGTTCCAGCGGCCTAGGGCGTGGTTTTCTGAGCGAGATTTGGGCTGGTACGGGTGGACCCGTTCCGGTCTGAAATTCGTAAAATCTCGGCTTGTTGGATGCATTTTGGCTAAGTGTAAGACTCTGAGCCACTTGGCCGCATACTGAAGAATGTGAGTGAAAAGACTGACGGCAAGCCGGCAATGGATTGGGAGTAAAAACCTCAAAATCATTGAGGAAACTAGAAGGATAGGGTTGGGACGGATCAGGCTGTCGGATCGCCTTCGCAACCCGGAGAGAATTAAGCCTGCGGCGGGCTTCCTTCTATAAAATCCAGCCCTAAACCGAAACCATCATAGTCTTCTTCTGACACAGCAAAGTAGTAATGTCCTATAGAGCAAAGTAGAAATGTCCTCTTGACAACCCACCGAAGAAGAGAGGGTGGACGAAGGACAACTACTA
>JAYSVS010000212.1:0-32735 GCA_043718395.1 Acidobacteriota bacterium | reverse complement strand
TACTTCGATTGCTGAAGTGACCGGTGTGGAGGAAGGCCGCGTGATGACGCAGGACATTTTCTTTTTTGAACGCACCGGCATGACGGCTGATGGCAAGGTAATGGGCCGATTCAAATGGAGCGGCGTCAAGCCCAAAATTCTTGATCGGCTACGCATGGCTGGTGTGACACTGCGCCCGGATATCTTCGATGAAGTGGTTGAGGTGAACCAGGAATGACACGACGTGAGATGGCTTTGACCAGTATGGCTGCGGCATTGAATGCCGAGAGTATTCCAGAGGCAAGACTCGACCCGGTGGCCTACTCGCGCGAGAGGCATAAGTCTGCACCGCTGCGTCTGCGTTTTAATGCGACCACTCCAGCCGCTGCTCGTGCCTGGCAGCGCAAGCTACGGCTCAAACTTCGTGAACTGGTAGGTGGCTTCCCAGAGAACCCTGTGAGCCTGCAGTCGCGAGTGCTCGAGACCAAAGACTTCGACACCTACACGCGCGAGAAGATTGTTTTTACCAGCCGCGAAGGCATGGAAGTGATGGGCTACTTGTTGAAGCCCAAAGCTATTGCTGGCGCACTGCCCGTGATGGTGTGTGTTCCTGGGCATGGGCGCGGTGTCGATGACATTGTTGGTATTGACGACAAAGGCAAACAGCGCACAGACAAGTCAGGCTACCAGGCAGACTTTGCACTGCAGTTTGTAGAGCAAGGCCTAGCCGCCTTTGCTATTGAGCCGCTCGCCTTTGGTTATCGCCGCGACCCGGTCAATGCAGCTAAGGGGATCAACAATAACAGTTGTCAGCCTTCGGCTGGTGCTGCGCTATTGTTTGGCGAAACCATGATTGGCTGGCGCGCCTATGATGTGATGCGGACGATTGATTACATCGAGACCCGCAAAGATCTTGACGCCAAGCGAGTCGGCTGCGTAGGAATCTCTGGTGGCGGCACATGCTCTCTCTTTGCCTCTGCGCTTGATACCAGGATTCAGGCTGCCATGGTATCGGGTTACCTCAATACTTTCCGGGATTGCATTCTCTCGCTGGCTCATTGCATGGACAATTACGTGCCGGGGATTTTGAACTGGGCCGAGATGAGCGATGTGGCGGGACTGATTGCTCCACGGCCGCTTTTTGCCGAGAGTGGCGAGCAGGATCGTATTTTTCCTTTGGCCGGTTTTGAGGAAGGTGCCAAGGCAACCAAGCAGGTCTATGCAGTGTTTGGCGTGAGCGACGCATTTGGCACAGAAGTGCATGCCGGGGCACATGTGTTTCACGGTGTGAAGGGTGTTCCGTTTGTAGCGAAGTATTTGAAGGGTATGTAAGAGATGCGTTTGATTGCGTTGTTGCTGGTGGCTGCGGCATTGCCTGCGCCATTGATTTCGGCAGTGGAGAAGATTTACCTGGTGTCGCGTGGAGACGCCGGAGAGCGATATGAAAGGGTGGAGGCGCGGGCTCATTTTGTGCTTGACCCGAAGTTGCCCGCCAATCAGATCATTCGCGATATAGATCGTGCTCCGGTAGATGAAAAAGGCATGGTGCGCTTCTCGGCGGACCTTGTCGTGCTGAAGCCGAGAGACCCGGCAACGGGAAATGGGTCCATCCTTTTTGAGGTTTCCAATCGCGGTGGCAAGGGTCTGACCGGGATGTTTGGCGAGCCCTTTCTGATGGAGCAGGGCTATACGATGGTGTGGGTCGGTTGGCAATGGGATGTGCCGGTGTCAGCTGATTCGTTGCGCGTTTATCCGCCGATTGCTCAGGGCGTCGAGGCAATGATCCGCAGCGAGTTTGTACCCAAGACGAAGGTCGCTGTGATGAGTCTTGGGGATCGAACCATGCAACCTTACGTGGCGAGTGGGGCGGCGAAGCTGACGGTGCGTGACGGACGCGATGGCAAACGGCAGGAGATCCGCGATGGCTGGCAATTGAATGCGGCCAAGACCGGAATCGAAATGGCCGCTGGGTTTCAGCCCTATCAGATCTACGAGGCGGTGTACCCGTCGAAAGACCCTGTAGTGGCCGGCACGGGCCTGGCTGCGATTCGCGATGTCATCAGCTTCTTGCGTTACGAGAATGCCGGGACGACGCTGCTGGGGGACCAGTATCGCCATATGAAGCGGGCTCTTGCCTTTGGCACATCTCAGAGTGGACGCTTTCTGCGTCAATACCTTTACGATGGCTTCAACACGGATGAGAAGGGCCGCAAGGTGTTTGATGGTGTGTGGGCTAATGTTGGCGGGGCGGGCCGGGGAAGCTTTAATATTCGCGGGGCACAACCGAGCCGCGATGGCCATCCTACGTTTAACCACTTTTATCCAAGCGATTTGTTCCCTTACGCCGATGTCGCGCTGACTGACACTGAGACCGGCTTGACCGACGGTCTCCTGGCCAAGGTCAAGGACGTCCCGAAGGTTTTCTACACCAATGGCAGTTACGAGTATTGGGGCCGCAATGCAGCGTTGATCCATGTAACGCCAGACGGAAAGAGCGACGCAGAACTGGCTCCCAACACACGTATCTACTACGTAGCTGGAAGCCAGCACGGACCGGGCAGGATGCCGCCTGCAAAGGCGGGCAGCCTCAATTTTGCGAACATGAACGACTACCGTCCGCTCTACCGGGCCTTGTTGACTGCAATGCAGGAATGGGTGAAGGACGGTGTAGCGCCGCCCGAGAGCCGCTATCCGCGAATCGACAGGAAGGAACTGGTGGCCTTTGAGGATCTTCGCGATACAGGAATGCCGAAGCAGCCGATGCGAGCCTGGCGTGTTGACTATCGCACCGAGCCGCCGGTACTCGGCAAGCAATTCCCCTTGATGGTGCCTGCGATTGGAGCAGACGGCAACGAAGTGGGCGGGGTGAAGATGCCAGAAGTGGCTGTCCCGCTGGCCCGTTACAGGGGCTGGAATTTTCTCGCCGACCCGAATGCGCCAAAGGGCTATGTGAATGACATGGTGGGTTCGACCTTACCCTTCTCGTCAAGCGAAGTCAAAAAGCGCTATAAGACACGCGAGAAGTATCAGGGCCAAGTACGCGAAGCAGCAACCACGATGGTGAAGCAGCGCCTAATGCTTGAGCGCGATCTCGAAGCAGTTGTAAATCGAGCCGGACAGGCCTGGGACTGGGCTCTGGGGCTTAAGTGAAGTTGATGTTGAGATCGAAGAGATCGTTGAGCCATTTGGCGAAGGTGGTGGCTTTGTTGTTGGGAACTTCCAGCATTCTCGCTTCAATGGCTGTGCCGTATGGACGTCCCGGTGGATCTTGCCAAGCGAGCCAAGTGTGCAATTCGGCTTTAGACTGGTCAACCTCCCGATAGTCTGCGCCGAGCTGTTTTGCAGCCGCAGTTGCTAACCGTGCGTGCTCCCACAGAGGGACCGCGCCGTCGGGTATTAGGTTTTGGAGTAGTGTCTCCAAATTGCCATTGTTCTGGTTATCAGGCATTATCCAGATTCCGATACGCAGTCTGCTGGTGTTATGAATCAAACCATCAACGGGTAGCCGTGGGGGCAATTCGAATTCAGAGAGTATGTCGCGCAAGCTCTGGAACTTTGCGGCAGCATCTGTATCGGAGTCCAATAGAATACCCAAGGTGCCTAAACCCTGAATCTTCCTTGCCGCCACAAGCGTCTCGTGAAGTTCAGCACCAAGCTTTTCGTGGTCACGGATCTTGTCTTCACCGCCAAAATCCGTGACTGTGAGCGGCCACTTCTTATTATCATTTGGCCAAGCGACCCCGTATGCCTTCAACAAATTGATTACGAACCATTTGTCGTCTTTGCCTTCGACGATTAATTGTTTCGAGTTTCCTGATCCCATTTAACGGACCTCGAACTCATGCTTGACTGCTGCCAGTAGAATATCTCCCGAATATGAGATAGTTTTCGGTTCTCCTTTAACGACACGCTGAAGTGAGAGTTTCTGCGAAGTTGCGATGCCGTCCCTAACCAAGTTTGCAAAAGCATCGACACAATCCTGACTGTGGGTAGTGGCGAAGATTTGCGTGTTGGACTCTTCTGCGAATTTGAAGAGCATCTTCCAAACTCTCGACATCGTCGTGTAGTGAAGGGCTGTATCGATTTCATCAATCAAAAGAGCATCGCCTCTCGAACTGGCTGCCGCGATTGCCAGTGCGAACACACGTGAAGCCCCGTCCCCCAACGTTCTGAGTGGAACCCGTTGTTGCAACCCCTTCAACTTAACGTGGCCACTGCCGTCACCAATGGTTGCAAGAAAATCCAGATCCTGAATTTCAGGATCGAACTCGTACATGACCTCCATCACAGATTCGCTTTCCCCATTCAGTTTCAGCGCTTCCCACATCGATTGCAGTTGGTCAATTGTCAACGAGGAGCTTGGAACATAGGATCTTTTTGTGGTGGATGCAATGCCAAACCCAACAGTCTGGCCATTGGGCCTTGGCTTAAGCGTCGTTCCCCAATCTGTCTCAAAGTTGAAGTGAAGCGCCTTCTGGCCTTTCGTTGAACGGATCGTCAACACTGGATCTAGTGAATCGTCAGGATCAATTCCGCCGCTTGCCAATGCCAAGGATGGAGCTTCAGTAAAAAGCTCAATACCCTCGACGATAGAAGCCGTATCTGTTGACTGAATTGAGATCTTGCTTTCCGATTGGAGCACTCGGCCAAAGAAAAGATTTGAGATGTTGAATACAGGAATTCGGTCTTGACGGGAGTGAAAAAGTTCACCACGATGGACGAGAATATCTTGGAGCTCAATATGGCTTCGCTGGGCTGTCAACAGTCGAATCGCTTCAAGCAGACTCGTCTTGCCCGAGTTGTTCTGTCCAACAATCAAATTGAGCCGGCCCAGACCATCGACCGTGAGTTTCTCAAAGCAGCGGTAGCCTTCGATTTCGAGCTTCTGAATCATTCCCCTTCTATGCTAACCCCTGTTAGCCTTAAGGTAATGCAAGATATTCCCGGCATCCAAAACATCGTAGCGATCGGTTCAGGCAAGGGTGGCGTGGGCAAAACCACAGTCAGCGTCAATGTCGCCATCGCGCTCTCACGTCTCGGCAACCGCGTCGGTTTGCTCGACGCCGATGTCTATGGGCCAAACGTTCCCCTGATGATGGGCGTCAGTGAAGCTCCCCTCACCGATGGCCAGCAGATCCGCCCGATCGTCAAAGAGGGCCTGCGAGTGATGTCGATGGGTTTTCTAAACCCAGGCGACAAGCCGCTCGTTTGGCGAGGCCCAATGCTGCACAACGTGATGCAACAGTTCTTGCGCCAAGTGAATTGGGGTGAGCTCGATTACCTGATCATCGACCTGCCGCCCGGCACCGGCGACGTGCAATTGAGCCTGATGCAGTCCACTAAACTTACGGGTGCTGTAGTTGTTACTACTCCCAGCGATGTCAGCCTCGAAGACGCCCGTAAGGCCGTCAACATGTTTCATCAAGTGAAAGTTCCGGTGCTCGGCATGATCGAGAACATGAGCTACCTGATCGCGCCGCAAAGCAAAGAACGCATTGATGTCTTTGGTCATGGTGCGGGGAAGAAGACAGCCGAAGTGATGGGCGTCCCTTTCCTGGGCGAACTCGCGTTGATTCCCGAGATCCGCAAGGGTGGCGATACTGGCAAGCCGGTAGCGCTGGAAGGCCCATCCAGTGAGATGGCCTCCGGCTTCTATGCCATCGCAAAAGTGATTGAAGCCCGCTGCGCTGAAGTGAGTCAGATCGCTGGCCCCACGATGACCATCAGCGATTGAGTGACTGATTGAGCCGCTCGGTCAATTGAAGAATGCGGTCCGGGTAGCGCAGCAGTTGCCGGATCGACTCGCTGCCGTCGGTCTCGAGCCAGACTTCTGCTGCCCAAAGCGCATAGGCGTAGGCTGTACCTGCCTGGGCTGAGTTCAGGCCGCCCCAGGGCCCGGCGATCCGTTCGAGGCCTGGCAGCTTACCGGAGGACATTGCCTGACGCAATTGGCGGCGATAGTCTTCAGTCAACCTATCGCCGCTTAGATACTGCGCGAGACCTTCGTGAATCCAGGTTGGGAAATGGCCGAAGCGGGCGATGCAGGCGTGTACCATTTCATGGGCGAAGACCTTGCGCATCTGCGGGCCTACCCGGCTGCGTTCGTAAACCAGGGGCACCTGTATTCGGCCATCAAAGAGGCCTCCCGCCCAAGGGGAGTGTCCGGCTGCTTGCCAGGCATCGAGAGGGATCACAATAGCCGTTACCTTGGTACCGATGACACAGCCAAGTTCATGGCGGATGCGGGCGTATTCTTCGTCAAGAGCGTCCAGCATCTCTCGCGCGACAACGGAAGAGACTTGCGCGCCAGGGTAGTGAAGCGTGAGATCAGGCGAGGAAGTCGTCGAATCCTGAGCAAATAGCGATAGCAACAAAAGCCACATCTTGGGCTGCTATCGGCAGATCTCAGAAATTTCTTAAAGGACGCCGTACTTCTTGTAGACGTCGCGCAGATAAGCGCCTTTTTGGAGCTCGGCGCGCGAATTGTTTTCGCCCGTTACTTTCGTATTAGCCCGCTCGATCGTCGCCTCAATCAGAGCTGCCGGGATCACGACTACGCCGTCAAAATCAGCAACAATCAGGTCGCCGGGATTCACTTCCACCTCGCCGCAGAGGATCGGCTTGTTGTAAGAAGTAAGCAAGCCACGGCCATTGGAATCGAGCGGCTTCATGCCCGTGGCAAAGACGGGGAAGCCGAGATCCTCGATGAGCTTCACATCACGAACAAAGCCGTCCATTACTGCGCCTCTTGCGCCACGGGCAACGGAGGCGGTAGAGAGTAACTCTCCCCAAGGCGCATTTTGAATCGAGTTGCCAGTTGCAATCACAACGATGCTGTCGCGCTTGATCGCGTCAACTGCTTCAATCTCGGCATCGAAAGGATTGGGTAGAATCTCATCGCTATCGACGAATGCGATGGTATGCGCATAACCCGCGATCACCTGATACTTCGAGTAAACGGGGCGAATGTATTCGCGCATTACCTGACGGCGATAGCCCAGACTATCGAGAGAGTCTGAGAGCACCGCCGTGTAGAGATTCTGAGAGATGTGATCGAGCAAGTACATATTGGATTATCCTGCGCCAGCTTCGCTCATCGAAGGACGCTGCGAGAAGCTCGCTTGAACGTAATGACGATTCATGATCGCGATGTTTTCAATCGAAATACCCTTGGGGCAGGTGGCTTCGCATTCCTGCATGTTGGTGCAGGAACCAAACAGCTCTGCGTTCATCACGGTCACCATCTTGAGCGCACGGTCGAGCTTTTCGGGCTGACCTTGCGGCAACAGATTCAAGTGGGCAATCTTGGCACCAGTAAAAAGACTGGCCGAAGCATTCGGGCAACTGGCGACGCAAGCACCGCAACCGATGCAGGCTGCCGCATCCATAGCGCGGTCGGCGTAGACCTTCGGAATTGGAATCGCGTTGCCGTCAACGGCTGAACCGGTAGGCACGGAGATGAATCCACCAGCCTGGATGATGCGATCAAAGGAAGCCCGGTCCACCATCAGGTCTTTTACGACGGGGAATGCAGTGGCGCGCCATGGTTCGAGAAAAAGCTCGTCGCCATCCTTGTAGTGGCGCATGTGCAACTGGCAGACTGTGGTCTTGGGGAAGCCACCGTGTGCCTTGCCGTTGATCATGAATCCGCAGGAACCGCAAATACCTTCACGGCAGTCGTGCTCGAAGGTGATCGGGGCCTCGCCCTTCATGATGATCGTTTCGTTCAGCACGTCGAGCATTTCCAGAAACGACATGTCCTCGTTGACGTCGGGCAGATCGTAGCGCACCATCTTGCCGGGGGCGTTGGGTCCGGATTGACGCCATACATTGAGAGTTAGCTTCATGGTTATGGTGCTCTTTCTTTACTTATAGCTGCGTTGGGCAGGCTTGACGTACTCAAAGCCCAACTGCTCCTTGTTCAGAGCCGGGGCCACGCCATCGCCTTTGTATTCCCAGGCAGCGACGTAAGCGTAATTCTCGTCGTCTCGTTGGGCTTCACCCTCTGTGGTCTGGTACTCCTCACGGAAGTGACCACCGCAACTTTCCTTACGATCCAACGCGTCGATGCACATCAACTCGCCGAGCTCGATGAAGTCAGCCACGCGTCCGGCGTTTTCAAGCTGTTGGTTCAGGTCTTCGCCAGAGCCCGGCACGGTGACGTTCTGCCAGAACTCTTCCTTGATTTCCTGTACCTTGCCGATAGCCTTCTTGAGGCCAGCCTCATTCCGGGCCATACCGCAATAATCCCAGATCGTCTTCCCCAATTCGCGGTGGAACTGTGTGACGGTCTTCTTGCCCTTGGCGTTGAGCAAGCGCCTGGTGATTGCTTCGGCGTTGGCAAGCGCACCCTTGGCTTCCACATGGTCAGTGGCGACCTTTTCAAGCTTGGTTTCGGCCAGATAGTTCGTGATCGTGTAAGGGGCCACAAAGTAACCATCAGCCAGGCCCTGCATCAGAGCGCTGGCACCAAGGCGATTCGCACCGTGGTCAGAGAAGTTGGCCTCGCCCAGCACGAAGAGGCCAGGGATCGTGGATTGCAGATGATAATCCACCCACAGTCCGCCCATCGTATAGTGCACGGCCGGGAAGATCCGCATCGGAATCTTGTAGGGGTTTTCACCAGTGATGCGGTCATAGATCTCAAACAGATTGCCGTAGCGCTCGCGGATCGTGTTTTCACCGAGGCGCTGGATGGAGTCGCGGAAGTCGAGATAGACGCCGAGGCCGGTTTCACCAACACCACGGCCTTCATCACACACGCGCTTGGCGGCACGAGAGGAGATGTCGCGGGGTGAGAGGTTTCCGAAACTTGGGTACATTCGCTCGAGGTAATAATCGCGATCAGCCTCGGGGATCTGGTCAGGCGCACGCTTGTCGTTCGGCTGCTTCGGCACCCAGATGCGCCCGTCGTTGCGAAGTGATTCAGACATCAATGTAAGCTTCGATTGATACTCGCCCGAAACCGGGATACAAGTGGGATGGATCTGCGTGTAGCAAGGATTCGCAAAGAGTGCCCCACGTTTGTGGGCGCGCCAGTTTGCAGTTACGTTTGAGCCCTTGGCATTTGTCGACAGATAAAATACATTGCCGTAGCCGCCGGTACCTAGAACAACGGCGTCAGCGATATGAACGTCCATCTTGCCGGTAACGAGATTACGCGTGACGATGCCGCGGGCCTTGCCGTCGATGACGATCAGGTCGACCATTTCAGTGCGCGTGATCATCTTCACCTGACCAGTAGCCACCTGACGCTCCAGCGCCTGGTAGGCACCAATCAGAAGCTGCTGTCCTGTCTGGCCGCGAGCATAGAACGTACGCGAAACCTGTGCGCCGCCAAAGGAGCGGTTCGATAGCGTACCGCCATATTCACGGGCAAAAGGAACCCCTTGCGCCACGCACTGGTCGATGATATTCACCGAGACCTGAGCGAGGCGATAGACGTTGTGTTCACGAGCGCGGAAGTCGCCGCCCTTCAGTGTGTCGTAAAAAAGGCGATAGATCGAGTCGCCGTCGTTGCGGTAGTTTTTGGCTGCGTTGATGCCGCCTTGAGCAGCGATAGAGTGTGCGCGGCGAGGAGAATCCTGAAAGCAAAATGCAGTGACGTTGTAGCCGAGTTCACCGAGTGAGGCGGCGCAGGCACCACCAGCCAAACCCGTGCCGACCACAATGACGTGGTACTTCCGCTTGTTGGCCGGGTTGACCAACTTCATATTGAATTTGGTGGAATCCCAAGCCTTCTCAATCGGTCCAGTGGGGATACGAGGGTTGAGCGTCATGATTAGACAAGATCCTTTCCGATGATTCCGAGCAAGACGCAGACGGGGATCGAAATATTTCCGAGCGAGATCACTGCGGCAGCAACTGTGGCGAATGTACGCAGTGTATGAGTGTAACGGGGGTGATTGAAGCCAACCGACTGGAACATGCTCCAGACCCCGTGAGTCAGGTGCAGGCCAAGCATACTCATCGCAATGATGTAGAACAGAGAGGCAAGCGGCTGGCGGAAACCCATTACAAGGTTGTGATAGGGATTCATTTCGACGAAGTTAGGATGCGTCGCGCCGGTCGTCAAGTGGCTTAAATGATAGAGCACAAAAAAGAACAGGATTGGACCCGAAAAGTACATCGTGCGCGACGCATAGCTCGAAATTGTGGGCGTCTTCATGATGTAGGCCTGCGGACGGGCGGCGCGGTTGACGTTATAAAGCTGGGCGATGGTAACGACATGGAGGACAAAGCACGTGAGCAGCGCGATGCGGATGGCCCACAGCAGCTCAGCCGATGCATGGAGCAGCCTGGCGTAGTTGATCAGGGCTTCTTCAGCGTTGGGCAGGTAAATTTGCAGGTTACCCAGCATGTGGCCGATGGTAAAAACAAAAAGAATGGCACCGGTAATGGCGACCACGTACTTCTTGCCAATAGTGGATTGATAAAGCGCCAGGGTTTGCTGGAGCTTTGAATTTGGGGCAGCAGCGGTTGCCATAGAGTTAATTGGGCCTCGGAACCTGTTCAAAAAGCGGAGTTTGGGCCTCCAGTTTCCTGGATGCAAGACTAACCGTATTGTATAGAAAATTTTACTGTCTGGCAGTAAAAACTATGCTAGAACTGCAAAGAACGGCTTATTTGCCCAGGAATAGACGTTTTGCGAGCAGTTCTGGCAGCCCCGCAGCCAGGATGGATTTGGAGGCGGCATCCACATCATACTTTGCCCTATGGAAGGTCACGGTTGCCTCCTGATCGTCATAAATGCAGTAAGCGGCACGCCAATCGGTATCGCGGGGCTGGCCTACGCTTCCTGGATTTAGGAGGTAGAGCACGCTCGAATCCAGTTGAAGTACAGAGCTTGACTCAAGTTCTGAGACTTGAGCAATCGGGCGCAAGGAGCTTCTAAAGTAGGCGAAGCCGCCCTGGCGATGGGTGTGGCCAAAAAAACATACTGGCCCAGGCAAGAACTGTTCCATACCACGGGCATCGCACTCTTGAATGAGATAGAGATCTTCATCAATCGGGCTGCCGTGCATGAGCCAGGTCTTTGAGTGTTGAATCGGACCGCGGGACATCTTGCGCAAATACTCCCGGTTGGGCTCGGTGAGCACGGTGGAAGTCCAGTAAAGCGACTTGGTCGCGACCGCGTTGTAACCTTCGGTATCGTCCAGGCCGACGGCAACTTTGTCGTGATTTCCACGCACCACGGCATTTACATGCTGGATGCACCAGTTTACAGTTTCATTGGGGCAAGCACCATACCCAACCAGATCACCGCAGCACAGGATTTCGTCGTAATGCCCTTCAGATGCCTGCAGCACAGAATAAAGGGCATGAAGGTTGGCGTGGATATCGCTAAGGATGAGCTGGCGCAGGAGGGTACTCTCCTTCTGATTATTACGCGAACGAGATCAGCCTGGGGGCCTCCGCTACAATGGGACGATGTCATTAGTCGTTGTAGGCTCCGTCGCATATGACGGAGTTGAAACTCCCCACGGCAAAGTCGAGCGGATGCTCGGTGGCGCTTGCACTTATATCGCCTTGTCGGCCAGCTATTTCACGCCTTCAAAGATTGTCGCTGTTGTCGGCGACGATTTCGACCCCGCTGATCGAGAACTCCTCCATTCGCGCGGGATTGATCTTGCCGGCCTTGAGGTGGCCGAAGGCAAAACCTTTTTCTGGCAAGGTGTCTATTCAGACGACATGAATGATCGCACTACGTTGCGAACCGATCTGAATGTCTTTGCCACCTTCTCTCCAAAGCTGCCTGAAGCCTACAAGACACAGCCCTATCTGTTCCTGGGGAATATCCAGCCGGCTCTGCAGAAACAGGTGTTCTCGCAAATGTCGAATCTTCGATTCTGCGGTGGCGACACGATGAATTTCTGGATCAACGACTTCCGCTCGGAACTGCTCGAAACGATCGCCGATTGGAACTTTCTTCTGATCAACGATTCTGAGGCCAAGCTGCTTTCGGGTGAGTCAAACCTGCGTAATGCTGCGGTAAAAATCATGGCCATGGGCCCCAAGAATCTGGTGATCAAGCGCGGCGAATACGGTGCCATGCTCTTTCGTCCTGATGGCCTGTTTATGGTTCCTGGCTATCTGCTCGACAACGTCTTTGATCCGACCGGCGCGGGCGACTGCTTCGCTGGAGGCTTTACAGGCTATCTGGCTGAGCGGGGTTTTGATTTGGAGGGTGAGATCGACCCGCATGAACTGCACCGTGCGGTCATTTATGGCAGCGTCATGGGTAGCTTCTGCTGCGAGAAATTTGGAGTCGACCGCTTCCGTACATTGACCCGTCAGGAGATTGATGCGCGTTTCGATGAGTTCCGGAAATTCACGGCGTTCTAGGTCTGCTTCCGGCTGGGCCGGCATTCTGATTTGCGCGGTCGTACTGACTTGTTGCAGTGCGGCCGTTATCTATTTTGTGCAGGCAGATGGCTCTACACTTTTTTATGGCGATGCTGCTGCCCACTTGAATATTGCGCGCCGTCTTTTTGACGGCCGCAACCCAGGGTACGAGCAGATCGGCACTGTCTGGTTACCTCTGCCTCATTTGCTGATGATGCCGTTTGCCCGGGTGGATGCCTGGTGGCATAGCGGCTTGGCTGGTGCGATTCCCTCTGGCGTCGCCTGGGTAGTAGCTGGCACTTTTCTGTTCTCAGCCTTGCGACGCTGGTTAGGGAATGAAGGTGCTTTTGCAGGAGTTGCCGTCTTTGCCCTGCAACCGAATCTGCTATATCTCCAGGCTTGTCCCATGAATGAACCGCTCTTCCTCGCCGGGTCGACCGGCCTCCTCTTGTTCACCTCACGAGCCGTTGAAGAAGCGCCACTGACAAACGCGTTCCTGGCTGGCGTCTGCGGCATTGCCGCTACCCTTACCCGGTATGACGGCTGGTTTCTGCTTCCGGTCGCTGCCCTGTATCTGCTCATCCGTTCTGGGAAGGCGGCAGCACTTCTGTTTTGCCTTGTGGCTGGATTGGGGCCATTCTACTGGCTGGCTCACAACGCCATCCTCTATTCAGATCCGCTGGAGTTCTACCACGGGATTGGCTCAGCCAAAGACATTCAAAAGCAATTGCCATACCCGGGAGCACACGACTGGGGGATGGCGATCCGCCAATTCGCGATCGCTACCAAGGCTGTTCTTGGTTGGCCCTTGATTGCCATCAGCAGCCTGGGACTGATCTGGGCTCTCAAGCAGCGCCTCTTCTGGCCTTTGCTCTTTTGCAGCCTGGCCCCGGTCTACTATGTGGTCAATCTTTACGGAGGCGATAGCCCGATTTACATTCCGGAAGTCTACCCTTTTAGCCATTACAATTCGCGCTACGCCCTCGCTGCCTTGCCGCTCTTTGCGGTCTGCACTGCGGCTCTGGCCTCCGCCTTGCCGCGACTACGCTGGATCCTGCCGATGGTTGCTCTGTCCTGGTTCGCTTTCAATCCAGTGCTGGTGAAAACCGAGGGCGCAGTGAATTCAGAATCACGCCGCGCATGGACGAATGAAGTAGCGGCATTGCTCAAAGCCGAGTATCAACCAGGAACGGGTATCCTGATGCCATTCGGTGACCTAACCGGAATTCTCGAAGCAGCACAGATTCCAATCCGCGAATGCATTCATCAGGGTGACAAGCTCGAATTTGATAGGGCGATCGCCCGGCCAGACCTCTTTCTGAATACAGCCTGGGTTATTGCGCAATCGGGCGACCGGGCATCTGATGCCATGGTCAAAGCCCGCGCCCAAGGATTGCCTTACCGGTGTGTGAAACTAATATCTTTGAAGTATGCTCCAGTGCTTGAGGTGTGGCGCCGGGTTGGTTCACAATGATTCCATTTACGAAAGCGCATGGCGCGCAAAATGATTTCCTCCTCACCTGGCAAGGCGATTTGCCGGAAGTAAAGAGTCTTGAAGCCTTGGCGGTAGCGATTTGTCACCGCAATACAGGAGTTGGTGCCGACGGGTGGCTCCTGGTCTCCGATGGCGAGCAGGGATGCGATATTAGGATTCGACTCTTCAATCCTGACGGCGGCGAAGTGGAAATGTCAGGAAATGGAACTCGTTGCGCAGCAGGCTGGGCGATCTCAAACGGACGGGCTGCCGGGCCTGAGATCAAGATTCTGACTGGAGCCGGCCCCAAGTCGATGCGGCTGATCGAACGTGACGAAGAGCGTTTTATCTTCTTGATGAATATGGGTTTACCGCGAATCGTCGAAGGGGATCTGCATGTAAAACTGGCCCTTCACGACGGAGAAGTGGATTGTACGATCCTTGATGTCGGAAACCCCCAATGTGCCGTTTTTGTGCCAAACTTCGACTTGGATTGGGTGGCATTAGGGGCCGAGATTGAGCGACATCCGAGATTTTTGAAGCGGACGAACGTAAGTTTCGTGCAAGTTTTAGGCGACAATTCGATAGATGTTCGTTTTTTTGAGCGTGGCGTTGGGGTAACTAACTCCTCAGGCACCGGTTCGACCGGAGCGATGGCCGCAAGCGTGTTGCGTGGGCTGGTGAAAAGCCCCGTGGCCGTACATACTCCTGCAGGTACCCTAAACCTTTCGTGGGAAGATTCGATCTATTTATTGGGGCCTGCCGAAATCACCGCGACAGGTCAGTTCAGGTATCGAGATTAATGAAAAAACAGCTTTTAGACAAACTCAAGAATAAGACGGCCCGGATTGGTGTTGTCGGACTGGGCTATGTTGGCCTGCCTCTGGCCGTGGAATTTGCCCATGCCGGATTCCATGTGACCGGGCTCGACATCGATCAACGTAAAGTTGACAAGTTGAACGCCGGAGAATCCTACATCCAGGACATCCCGACTTCTGTCTTGAAGCCGCTCGTCGATTCGGGCTTGCTGGACGCAACTACAGACTTCTCGAAGATCCGCGATCTCGACACCATCAACATATGCGTGCCTACGCCCCTGTCTAAGGCGAAGGATCCGGATATGACGTTTGTCAATTCCGCTGTTCAGTCCATCGCCGAGAATTTTGGCCCCGGCAAGCTGGTGATTCTCGAATCCACCACCTATCCTGGAACGACAGAAGAACTGGTCTTGCCGAAGCTGGAAATGGGTGGTTTGACGGTGGGGGAAGATTTCTTTCTCTGCTTCTCACCCGAGCGGGTTGACCCCGGCAACAAGCAATTCCAGACGCGCAATATCCCAAAGGTAGTTGGTGGTCATACAGATGCCTGCACGGAGGCTGGCGCGGCCTTTTACGCCTGTGCGCTTGATCATGTCGTCCCTGTCAGTGGAACAAAAGTGGCCGAAATGGTGAAGCTGCTTGAGAACACCTTCCGCATGATTAATATTGGCCTTGTCAATGAAATGGCCATGATGTGCGGTCGCATGGGGATCAACGTTTGGGAAGTGATTGATGCAGCTGCAACCAAGCCTTTCGGCTTCATGCCATTTTATCCTGGCCCCGGCCTGGGTGGACACTGCATCCCGATCGATCCGTTCTATCTGAGCTGGAAGTCGAAGCAATCTGGAATGGAAGCCCGATTTATCGAGTTAGCCGGCTACATCAATGGGCAGATGCCTCACTTCGTGGCCGATAAAATTCAGAACGCCTTGAACGATCACTCGAAGCCCCTGAAGGGATCGAAGGTTCATATTCTTGGTATGGCCTACAAGAAAAACATTGATGACGTTCGTGAGTCTCCGGGCCTCGATATCATGCATCTCCTGATGCAGCGTGGTGCCATTGTTTCGTATTCTGATCCTTTCATCCCGAGCCTGAGGATTGAAGAGCATCGCCTGGAGAATCAGGATATGCTCAGCTCTTGTGCTGCTGCTGACTGTGTTGTCGTAGTGACAGACCACACTGATGTCGATTACGCCAAGGCAATTGAGGTGTCAAAATTGATTGTCGACACCCGCAATGTATTGAAGAAGTTTAAGTCGGAGAAAATCGTTACCCTATAGGGGTGATTTTCCCCACACTTCTTTTCTTTGCTGCCAGCCTTGATACACAATCGCTGCAGCGCGATTTCGAACAGATCACCAAGGGCTTCAACGGCCGAGTTGGTGTTTGTGTTTCGTTAGACGGCAAGCAGGTTTGCCGCAACGCTGACCAAATATTCTCGCTGCAGAGCGTGATCAAAATGTTGGTTGGAATTACCGTGCTGGATGCGGTCGACAACAAAGGCTGGAAGCTCGACACCAAAATCAGGGTCTTCAAGAAAGATCTCAGTGTCTCCATGCAACCCCTTGCTGAGCTAGTTGGGCCGGACGGCTACGAGACCACCATTGGTGATCTGGTTCGACGTGCCAACGTCGATAGCGACAGCGCCGCCTGCGACATCTTGATTGACCGGCTGGGAGGGACCTCCGTGATTCAGGACTTCCTGAATCGCAAGGGTATACGCGGGATGCGGATAGACAGAGACGAGCGCGATTTGCAGAGTAATGTGGCGGGCCTCAACTGGCGCCCCAAATATGTAGACCCTAAAGTATTTGAGGCTGCTCGCAAAGCAGTTCCCGATGCAAAGCGGGATCAAGCATGGCTCAAATACAAAACGGACCCACGCGATACTTCTACTCCCATCGCCATGCTCGATTTACTGGAAAAACTGGTGCATGGCAAGCTGTTTTCCGCGAAGTCTACTGCATACATGATGAGCGTCATGGAGCAGTGCGCTACGGCCGGGGACCGCCTCACTGCGGGTCTCAGCCCGGGTTGGCGTTTGGGCCATCGCTCAGGCACCAGCGGCACTTGGAAGGGCTTGGCCGTAGCAACAAATGACGTTGGCTTTCTGCGCACGACAGATGGCGCGATCATTCTGATCAACGTCTTTGTTGCCGACTCGCTGGAGTCCAATGCCCGCAATGCAGCAGTAATTGCAGATCTGGCTCGCGCCACGATCCGAAACACCCGTCTCAACTAGTCAGAAGTTGAATTTCAAGCCAAGCTGGATCAGCCGCTGATCGATTGCTGCGGTCCAGGCGTAGCTGGGAGCGGCAGTAATCGCCCCTGCCGCATCCACCGTCGCTGCCGTATTCACACCCGTAACATTCGTGTGGTTCAGCAGGTTCGTTGATTCGGCGAAGAACTCGGCGCGGAAGCGTTCACGAATCGGGAAGATGCGAGAATACCGTACGTCGAGCTGATAAGTAGAAGGGCCACGATACGTGTTGCGGCCCACGTACAAGGGGCGCTGGAAGGCAACACCCGTAGCTTGATCGTTGTTGAGCACACGGTTGGAGCCGATGTTGAACACATCGCCCGAGATGGCCGTCATCGTGAAGCCAAGGCGATTGTTCTTGATCAGGTACTTCGCCATTTTGTTTTCGAAGGTAAAGTCTGGTTGATACACACCAGATGCCTGCAACGAGTGCCTGCGGTCGGTGAGGGAATTACCCTTGTCGCGACGGCGGTTTGAAAGATCGCTCAGGAAGAACGCGCCTGAGTCGATGTTGTTGTGCTCTGGCGCGTCGTCTATTGCATGAGACCAGGTGTAGCTGGCGAACGACTCAAAGCCACGTCCGTAGCGACGGTTCAACGTCAGTGTGCCGCCAGAATAGGTGCTCTGCCCGGCGCTCTCAGCCGACAGAATGTTGTTGAAGCGCGGGTCCACACGCTGCCCTGCCGCCGAGACCCAGATCGGCCGGCCATCGGCAAGGCTGTTGGTGCTAGCCAGCAGGTTGATGTTGCGATAAATCGGAAGCCGATTGCCGCGGGTGAATAGATAGGTCGCCGTAATTGCCGTCTTCGGTGCAATCTCATGGGTGATGCTGAAATTCACATTCGCAGAGTAGAGATTGGCAAAATCAGGCGAAACTGTGTCGACAGACTGGATCGGAATACTCGCCCCTGTAGGCAAGCTGGTGAGGATCGCGGGGAAGTTTGGAGTCACAATCGGGCTCGTCACCTGGACAAAATTACCGAGGCCATTGTTCAGGATCGCTCGACGGAAAGTATCCGTCTGTGGTGGATCATAGAACATACCCGTGCTGGCGCGAATGACGGTTTTCTGCGCCTTCCCCAAAGACCAGGCAATTCCAAGGCGGGGAGCAAAGTTGTTGCGGTCACTGCGGAATTTTTGCGATGAAGCAAAAGGCGAATTTTTGCTGGCCTTCGGCACGGAATAGACGTCGTAGCGTAATCCGTAAGTAATGGTCACATTCGCACGGGGCTTGTAGCTATCCTGCGCAAAGAAACTCGAAAACAGCGAGTTGTACTTGATCTGCGGCTCGCCGATGGTTTGCGTGAAGTTTTGATACGCCCGAGGATTCACGCCATTCCTGGCGTCCAGATAGCTCTGCACATTCGCAAAAGTGTAGCGGCCAAACGTCGCCTGCACTTGAGAATCGCGAATGTTGCGAGCAGTAAATCCAAATTTGTAACTATGCTTGCCCGAGTTGATGCTGAGGTTGTCGCCATACTCTGGCGTCATTTCGGTGAAGTCAAAGCCGGTGCCTTCAGAGCGGCCAAATTGCACCACGCCGGTGATGTTGATCGAAGGGCCGGTGCCCGTGGCAGAAAACGCTTGCTGTTGCTGGCTCCGCCACGGTGTCTGAAAGCGGAACTCGTTGACTATGTTCGGCGACAATGTTGAGATCAACTGAGCCGCGCCGACATAGCTGCGGTCTACAAAGTTGTACGTTCTCGAAACCACACTCAACCCGCCGCCGCTGTTGAACGGCGAATCATTGCCATGCCCATTGAAACGTAGGCTGAGGCGATGGTTGGGGTTGATCTGATAGTCGAGTTTGCCAAAGAAAAAGCGCACATTCTGGTTAAACGGGATTGGGTCGGCAAAGTTTGCAGGCAGCCCCACTTGCGCCAGCACTGCTGGCGCCACCGTAACTACTTGCGGCAGGTCACGCTTCACCTTTTCGTAAGCCGCATAAAAGAAGAGCTTGTCCTTGATCAGCTTCCCCCCGCCATTGCCGTAAAAAGAGTCGACGTTGGTCTGTGGCACAGTTGCCCCATTACGAAGCAGTGCTGGCCGGGCACTGAAATCTGTACGGCGAAAGATATAAGCCGCCTCGCCATGCAACTCATTGGTGCCGCTCTTGGTAATCGTATTGGCCACCATGCCAACCGTATTGCCAAACTCAGGCGCAAACCCATTCGACACAAACACCATCTCTTCGACAAACGTGTTCGAGATCGGAATTAACCGGATCCCCGCACGATCACTCTGCACGTTGTTGCTGCCATCAAGCTGATAGTTGATGCGGCCATTGAAGCCATTCGCATTGATTTTACGCGGCACTCCAAATTCCGTGTTCGGCCGGCCAGTCACGTTGGGCTGGTAGAAAATAAAGTTGTAAGGGTTGCGGCTCACCAGAGGAAGATTCTGAATTTGATTCGCGCTCAGCGTAGACCCGATGTCCGTTCGCCCGGGCTCCGTAACTGGTCCAGACGCACTCACCACAATTTCGGTCACTGCACTCTTGATGCTGAGGTCGATATTGATCGTTGCCGTTGTACCTGCACCAATCGTAATGCCAGTCTGCTTGACGTTATTAAAGCCGGGGCTGGCGACGAGCACTTCATATTCGCCACGAGGTAATACAGAGAAACGATAGTATCCGTCCTGGTTCGTCTCCCCTTGACGCTCCAGGCCCGTGCCTAGATTGCGAGCTTTGACGGTGGCTTTCGCGACAGCCGCACCAGCAGGGTCGCGCACCATACCTTCGATTTGGCCATCAATTGCCGCTGCCTGTGGAAAAACCAAAGCAGCAGTGAATAGAAACGCAGGAAGGAGGACCCGGAGACTCATACCCTAAATTATGACATCCGCGTGATTTCCATCTTAATCGGCTTCCTTGTCTTCAATCCCGATCTGCCCCAGCCGGTATCGCAGCGCGTTCCGTGTAATGCCAAGCAACCGGGCCGCCTGACTCTTATTTCCGCTGGCTCGCTTCAGTGCTTCTTTGAGAATGCTCTTCTCGTAGTCATCCAGCGTCATACCCGCAGGCAGGAAGCCTGGCTCGGAGCTTGGCTGACGGGTCCGGGGCCCCATGTCGATCCGGATCTCATTGGCTGTCAACTCTTCACCCGCAGCCAGCAAGAGACTGCGTTCGATTACATTCTCAAGCTCGCGTACATTCCCTGGCCAGTCGTAGCCAAGCAACTTGTCGAGTGCCCCGGCCGAGAGCCGTCTCGATCCATCACCGTACTTGGCAAGAAAATGCTGCGCCAATGCTGGAATATCTTCGCGACGCTCACGCAGCGCAGGAATATCGATCGGCATGACGTTCAGCCGGTAGTAAAGATCCTCCCGAAACCGCCCACCTTCAAGCGCAGCGCGCAGATCCACATTGGTGGCTGCAATCACCCGGACGTCGATCTGCCGCGTTCGATTCGATCCCAGCCGCTCGTACTCGCGCTCCTGCAGAATTCGCAATAACTTCACCTGCACGGTCATCGGCACATCGCCGATTTCATCTAGAAACACAGTACCCTGATCGGCCTGCTCAAACTTGCCTGGCTTGGCGATCGATGCGCCCGTGAAGGCACCCTTCTCATATCCAAACAATTCGCTCTCCATCAAATTTTCGGGCAATGCACTGCAGTTGATCTTTACCAGCGGCTGTGTCCGGCGCGGTGAATGAAAGTGTATGGCGCGGGCCACCATGTCTTTCCCTACGCCACTTTCGCCACAAAGCAGAACAGTGGTGCGGCTTGGCGCAACCTTCTCCACCAGCCGGAAGACTTCCTGCATCCCCTGGCTGCGCCCAATGAGATTGCCAAATGTGTAGCGTGTTTCAAGCTCTTCCTTCAGCCGTTGATTCTCCGTACGCAGCCGGCGTACTTCAAGAGCCTTGGCGACAACCGTCGTCAGGTGGTCAAGCGAAAACGGCTTCTGCAAAAAATCAATAGCACCGCGCTTCATTGCTTCAACTGCGGTTTCAACATTGCCAAAAGCTGTCATCACAATCACCGGGACTGCAGGTGATTCCTGGGTGATCTTTTCAAGCAGCGTTAGCCCGTCCATCCCAGGCATCTTCAGATCGGTCAACACAAGGTCAACACCCTCGAACTTTCGCAGCGCTTCTTCAGCGCTACCGGCGGGGATCACTTCGTATTGCTCGCCCTGCAACTGCAGCTCAATCACGCGGCGTAGCTTCTCTTCATCTTCAACGACGAGAATTCTCATCAATATTTACTCTGGCATTTCATGGCGATCCGGCAGCCAGATTTGAAATGTAGTTCCTTCTCCCGGTACGCTTTCCACATGAATGCGCCCGCGGTGTTCATCCACTATCTTTGAGACGATGGCGAGCCCAAGGCCGGTTCCATCTGCTTTCGTCGTGAAAAAAGGGTTGAAAACACTGGCAAGGTTTTCAGGTGCGATTCCAACCCCCCGGTCGACAACGGCAAGCTCAGCCCCACCCTCAACCGGGCGGGTGAGAATCGTTACCGCCGACCCTTGCGGGCTTGCATCAATGGCGTTGCCCAATAGATTCGCCACCAGTTGCTCAATCCACTGCGCGTCGATCGGAAGCGGGCCAACGTCGGGAGAATCGTTGCGAATGATCGTCACTTTGTGTTGCTGGGCGCGGCTTTCTACTTGCTGGATGGCCCGGTCGATGACCTCTGTCAACTCGGATGCCTCAACCCGAAGCCGGAAGGGCCGTGCGAAATCGAGAAACCGCTTTACCAGCTCGTTGGTTCGGTCTACCTCGGTTGAGATATAACCCGAAAGCTCACGAGCGATCGGGTCTGCCTCGGGCAGCCGCTTGGCCAGCATCTCGGCCGAGTTCTTGATTGTTCCGAGCGGGTTGCGCAATTCGTGCGCAAGCCCGGCCGTGAGCTGCCCAAGAGCCGCAAGCCGTTCGCTGCGCTGCACCTCCGATTGCGCCGCTTTCAGGTTTTCATTGGCAGTCGCAAATTCGCTAGCCAGCGTTTGGTAGCGTGCCGCCTGTTCGCGATTGGTTCGGGCCAACTGATAGGTAAGGTATGCGGCAAGAAAGAGAAAGAGAATCCGGAAGCTGATTTCCTGCTGCTGGTCCGGCGGAATCACTTGCGTTGAGAAGTCGAGATAGAGCAAGAAGGAGAGGTATGAAAGAGCAGCAATCAGCGTAGCAATCAGCGAAACAACCGGGCCAAAAAATGTTGCCGCCCGAACCACCGGCAAGAGAAGAATCAGGTAATAGCTCGAAGTGATGCCGCCAGTCACCCCCATCAATAAATAAGCCAAAATCAACCGGATCGCTACGCCAAGAAATCGACCTTGCGATGTCTGTTGAAAGTAGCCGATGCGTGGTTCGACAATTTCGAAGATCGCAAATGCGGCCAGCATCTCTGCTTCGGCATCGTTAACGATCCGTGAAGAGAAATGGAGCGCCAGAAATAGAAGAACCCAAACTGCATCGCGAGAGGTTGGGATCCAAGACATTATTCATAAGCTCTCACAGTTCAGCCATCACCGCTCATTGCCGCCAACTGAATGCATCCTGGTTATGTTCAATGCGTAATTCCGGCTCAAACACCACCGACACCGTGTCAAAGCGCACCAGTTGTTCTTCGACATTCTTCTTGACGCAAAATTCACGGGCCGCACGCCTTACGGCCGATTCCTTGCTCTTGTCGATATTGCGGTCTGGAGCGGCGAAGGCGCTGTGGCGGCGGCTCTTTACTTCCACCACAACGAGCCGGTCAGGTGTGCCGTGCAGCCAGGCGATCAGATCGATCTCATGCAGCCCCGTCCGGCTGCGCCAATTGCGCTGTATGACAGCGTAGCCAAGACCCTCCAGATAGCGATGAGCTACATCCTCGCCGCGCCTTCCAAGCGCATGAGCCGGGTCCATCGTGCGTGCGTCATGCCATTGCCGCACTTTGTCGAACAGGCGCCAAACCGGTCTTGTGAAAAACACTATTTCAATACTTCAAACTCGAACTCCATCACCTTTCCGCGAACGATGTAGCAAAGATAGTACTCCCAATTGCGACGGATGCGCGGCGAGAGGTTAATCAGGAATTCAAAGCCGAGGTACCTCCACAGAGCAAGTAGTTTGACGTAGACTTTTTTCTCCCTGAATTTGGCCTGCGTGTAGTAGCCAAAGCCCGCATCGTCATCGCCAAAATAGCGAAAGCTAAAGCTGTTCAAGTGCGACTTGTGAGTCGGATCGCAAAAGCTCGAGAAGTCAGTGTAGTGCGGTGTTTCTAGCCTCACTGTGCCGCCACTGCGAACCACACGGTGAAACTCCTCCATTGTCTTGATCACGTCGCCGACATGCTCAATAACATGGATCGCGCGCAACTCATCAAAACTAGAGTCGCGAAATGGATAGGGATGATGATCGAGGTCCGCTATGACATCGGCGGCCGTGCGTGGATTGTTATCGAGCCCAATCGATCCGGGATACTTGCGGATCCCGCAACCTACGTCGAGGACTCTTGGCTTTGTTCGAGACAAGCCTCTAGTGTATCGAGGCAGAACTCGGCTTGGTCTTTTGTAAACACCAAAGGTGGGCAAAGCCTTATCGAATTGGGCCCGCAGCCAAGGATTAGAATGCCCCGGTCAAAGGCCATGCTCTCAATACGGTCGCGCAGATCCGGGAAGCGATCCTTCGACTGCTGATCCCGAACCAGCTCAAATCCGATCATCAAGCCAAGGCCCTGCACGCGGCCCACATGGCGGAATCGTTTTGGCCACTCCAGCATCCGGCCCAGCATGTAGCCGCCCACTCGATTCGCATTGTCAAGCAACTCTGTCTCAAGCAATTCGATCGTGGCAAGCGAGCTCGCAATCGCCACCGGATTGCCTCCAAAGGTCGAGGCATGTGCGCCCGGTGTCCACGACATCCATTCCGGCCTGGTTACTACCGCGCTCAACGGCATCCCACTAGCAATACCCTTGGCGAGGGCAAGAATGTCAGGGTTCACGCCGAAGTGTTCGACAGCAAAAGTCTTGCCTGTGCGCCCCATGCCTGCCTGCACTTCATCCCAGATAATCGGGATCTTGTACTTCGCTGCCACGCTCTGCAACTCATCGATAAACTTCTGCGGTGGCACCACATAGCCACCCTCACCCTGCACCGGCTCCACGATAATGCCTGCAATATCATCAGCGGGAAGGATATGTCGAATCAGTTGGTCCTCAATCACCTTCACACATTCGACATTGCAAGTCTCTACCTGCTTGCCGTAGCTGCAGCGATAGCAGTTGGCATAAGGGATGTGAGAAACGCCAGAGAGCAACGCACCAAAACCCTTCTTCTGCACGCTCTTAGAGCCCGTAAGCGAGAGTGACCCCATCGTGCGCCCATGAAAAGCACCGAGAAACGCGATAAACCGCTCGCGCCCAGTGTGATAGCGAGCCATCTTGAGTGAAGCCTCAATCGCCTCTGTTCCCGAATTGCCAAAGTAGACGCGGCGCGGACCGCCGCCCGGCACTAGGCTTTGCAGCTTCTCGGCCAACTCCACCATGTTCTCGTAGTAGAAGTCGGTTCCTGAATAATGGATCAGTTTGGCGGCCTGTGCCTGAATCGCGGCTACCACTTTTGGATGACAATGCCCAGTAGCGCAAACCGCGATGCCGGCGTTGCAGTCTAGAAATCGATTCCCATCGAGATCTTCAATGATCGATCCCTCGGCACGGGCCACCGTAAGCGGGTATCCGCGCGTGTAACTTGGCGACATTACGGCGTTGTCACGGGCAATCAGTTGCGCCGCTTTTGGCCCCGGTAGCGGGGTAACCAAATGCGGCAAGTCCATCCGGTTGAGCGTAGATGTGCTCATGCGAAGCTCCTGTTCTGGTCTATCGGCTGTTTTTTGTGGGATTGGACGAAAAAGGTGGGGACGCAGTTAGTCTGCGCCAAACAGGCCTGGGCGACACAGTGATGGTACCGGCTGCATGCTTTCATTCTAGGCTAACCGAACGGGCGAGTGGATCCGGCTGAGTTCGAAAAAAATGAAAATTCTGTTATCAAATCAAATAGTTCCCCGCCTGAATTTTTCTTTCACCCTGTTGTAGTTCTTTTGACACCTTCCACCCCTAATCTGAAAGTGAGGTTCCCATGGCTGAAGAAAGACGCATTTCAAAACATTACTTGTTGGCCAGTGATTTTGATCACACGTTGAGCTTTAACGACTCTGGCGTTGTCTTGAGTGAATTGCTTGGCATCGAAGGTTTCCAGGCCAAAATTGCCGAAATCTCGCGCAAGAATTTTATCCAGCAGGGTGGCGAGTTGTCTTACTTGCTGTTGCACGATCCTGAATACAAGCAAGTCCGCTCTCACCACCTGGTTGAAGTCGGAAAGAAAATCCGGCTCAAGGCCAACATCCGTCTCGTCTCCCAGTTGCTGAACAGCCTCGATGGCTATCGCTTCTCTCTTCACGTCATCAGTGCTGCACCCGAGGAAGTAATCCAGAGTGCACTCGAAGGCATTGTTCCCCCAGAAAATGTCTACGGCACCAGGCTCCGCTACGATGAATCAACCGGCGAGATCTGCGGTATTGATCGAGTCTGCGCCGGCTTCGGCAAGGTTGCTGTATTGGACGAATTGCAAAGTGGTCTCAAACTTGGCCGCGATCAGGTGGTCTACATCGGAGATGGTTCAAGCGACATCAAGTGATGCTCCATGTCAATCGCTACGACGGCCTCACCATTGCTGTCTCCGAGGCAAAGTACATCTCACAAATCGCCAAGCGGACTGTACTGAGTGAGGATGCGTTGAGCGTTCTTGTCCCAATTCTTGAAGAGCTTGCCGGATGGCAGTCGCCACGCATCCGAGCCCTCTTTGAAGCTCACGGCTTCACCGTGCAGGAGTGGGACAAGGTAAAGACGGACTGGCTCACAATTGAACCGATGAGCACCGTCGACGCTCCCGTGGTGACCCAATGAAGCCAGACTGGATCGGGTGGGTGGCAACGGCCACCTTTACCAGCTCCTACTTCGTCCGCAACCCCTTTCAGATCCGCGCCATCCAGGCTGTCGCTGCCTGCCTCTGGCTCAGCTACGGCGTCGTGATCGGCGCAACCCCAGTCATCATAGCCAACATCCTTGTCGTCTCCGCCGCGCTCTTCACCATGTGGCGGGACCGTCGCTTGAATTAAACTTGGGGGTATCACAGATGCCCCTTCTCTTTTATTTGTTGTTCGCAGCCACTTCGTTTGAAACGACGGTCGCCCCGTACGTAAAAAAGAACTGTGCCGCGTGCCACAACTCCCGCCTGCAACAGGGCGGCGTAAACCTGCTGCAATTTCAATCTGCCACTAGCGTCAATGGAAAGCGCGATATCTGGGAGACCGTGTTGCGCAAGATCGAAACCGGTGAGATGCCCCCCTCGCCCTTCCCCAAACCTTCCGCTACACAATCCAAGCTAGTTACTGTCTGGGTCGAGAAGCACTTTGCGGCCATAGACCGCAACACCAAGCCAGACCCTGGCCGCGTCACCGCCCGTCGCCTCAACCGGATGGAATACAACAACACCATCCGCGATCTGCTTGGCATCGATTTCAAACCCGCCGAAGACTTCCCTTCTGACGATTCGGGCTACGGCTTCGACAACATCGGTGATGTGCTCAGCCTTTCGCCCGTGCTGATGGAAAAATATCTCAACGCCGCCGAACAAATCGCCCGCAAAGCAATCAATACCGAGCCCTTTCCCGCCGCCAATAAGATCTCCTTCGGTGCTAACCGCATGAAAGGCCGTTTCGCCAACTACCTTGAGATCACCCACAATTTCCCCAGCCCCGGCATCTATGAATTGCAAGGCTCAGTCACAGGCCCGAAGGCCGGTGGCCCAGAATGGAAGACTCCGCTTCGCTTCAGCCTCGACGGCGGCACCCCCGTCGCAATCGAAACTACTATGGGCACCGATCGTCCACGCAACAGCACCCATCGCGCCATCATTTCCACATCCGGAGTCCACAAAGTGCGGGTGGAATTCGACGAAACACTAATCCCCAATGCCAGAGAAGAAGTAAACGACAAGACCGTCAAAGACTTTGTCATGCTGATGGACCGGCTTGAGATTCGCGGCCCCTATGAGCCCTTCCGCAATATCCCCGCTTCGCAAAAACAATTGATCCCGTGTGCCGCAACCGAGCCGGACTGTGAGCGCAAAGTACTCTCCAGCCTTACCCGCAAAGCCTGGCGCCGTCCTGTCACAGACACTGAACTCGCGGCTATTTCGCGCGTAGCCGCACAAGCCCGCGCAGCTGGCGACAGCTTCGAACAAAGCATCCAGGCCGCCATGCAGGCGATTCTCGTCAGCCCCAACTTCCTTTTCCGTATGGAGAAAGCCGCCCGCAAGATCGGCAAAGACGGCCTCGAATCGATCACCGATATCGAACTCGCCAGCCGACTCAGCTACTTCCTCTGGAGCAGCATGCCGGATGAGACATTGCTTTCGTTAGCGGAAAAGAATCAATTGAACAAACCCGCGATTCTCGCTGCGCAAGTTAAGCGAATGATCGCCGACCTCAAGGCCGACGCCCTTGCCGACGGCTTTGCTGGCCAGTGGCTGGAATACCGCAACCTCGATCTGGTGCGCCCCGACCCAGACCGCTTCCCCACGTGGACTCCTCAACTCAAAAGCGCGATGCAAGAAGAAACCCGGCGTTTCTTTCTCGATCTCACCCGCACCAACGCAAGCATCCTCAACATGATCGATGCCCGCTACACCTATCTCAATGAAACCCTAGCCAAGCACTACGGAATCCCTGGTGTTACTGGCCAGGACTTTCGCAAAGTGATCCTCCCCGATGGCAAACGCGGCGGCATATTATCGATGGCCAGCGTCCTCACAGTATCGAGTTATGCGACGCGAACCTCACCCGTGCTGCGTGGAAAATGGGTACTCGAGAATGTCCTCAACGCCCCCCCGCCGCCGCCTCCACCGGACGTCCAACTCCTCGACGAAAAATCCGTCGGCACCAAAATGAGCATGCGAGAACAGCTAAAGCTGCATCGCAGCAATGCCACCTGCGCCTCCTGCCACGCCCGCATGGATGTGTTGGGCTTTGGTCTTGAAAACTACGATGCCATCGGTGCCTGGCGCACCAAAGACGGCAGCTTCGATCTCGATTCGTCGGGCACGCTCCCCAGCGGCGAAACTTTTAACGGCCCAGATCAGCTAAAGAAAATTCTCGCCGCCAACCCCAAACCCTTTGCCGATTGCTTTGCCGAAAAGCTCCTCACCTTTGCCTTGGGTCGCGGTGTAGAACGGTCAGACCGGCTCCACCTTGCGGGCATAGTCAAAGCCGCCTCGCTTGAGCAATACAAGTTACAAACCTTTATATTAGAAATAGTAAAAAGCGCGCCCTTCCAGAAGCGGCGCCCGGAGGCTAAGAAGTCATGAAACCACTGAATCGCCGTACCTTGCTGCGAGGCCTTGGCGTCTCGATGGCGCTGCCCATGCTTGAGGCAATGACGCCCGCCGCAAAAACACCGAAGTCCCCCACGCGCCTCGCCTTCGTGTACGTCCCCAACGGCATCAACATGGCCCACTGGACGCCCCAGACGGCCGGCAAGAACTTTGAAATCACCCGCATCCTCGAGCCCCTCAAGGATCATCGCGACAACCTGACGCTCCTCACCGGCCTTACCCACAACGGCGGCCGTGCGCTCGGCGATGGCCCCGGCGATCACGCCCGCGCCGCCGCTAGTTATCTCACCGGCGCACACCCGCGCAAGACCGCCGGTGCCGATATCAAGAACGGCATTAGCGTCGATCAAATCGCAGCTTTGAGCGCGGGCAAACAATCCCGCCTCGCTTCTCTCGAACTCGGCATCGAAGACGGCCGTCAGGTCGGCAGTTGCGATTCCGGCTATAGTTGCGCCTATTCCAACAACATCTCCTGGCGCAGCGATTCCAGCCCCATGCCGCCCGAGATCAACCCGCGCAACGTCTTCGCTCGTCTCTTCGGCAACGGAGCCGCAGGTGAAAGTCCAGACATGATCCAGCGTCGCGAGCGTAATCGCCGCAGCATCCTCGACTTCGTTCTCGACGATGCCAAGAGCCTCCGCTCTGACCTCGGCACAGGCGACCAGCGCAAGCTTGATGAATATCTCTATTCCATCCGTGACATAGAAGCCCGCATCGACCGAGCCAGCAAAGGCGAAGTTGAAGGCGGCCTCAAAATGAATCAGCCAGAAGGCACTCCAGCCGATTACACAGAACATGTCCGTCTGATGTTCGATCTGATGACGGCCGCCTTCCGTACCAACTCCACCCGCGTAGTTACCTTCATGATGGCCCGCGAAGGCAGCGCCCGCCCCTATCGCGAAATCGACGTCCCAGACGGCCACCACCCGCTCACCCATCACCGCAACAATCCGGAAATGATGGAGAAGGTAGCCAAGATCAACTGCTTCCATTTCTCGCTCTTTAGTGAGTGGATCCACAAACTCGCCGCCATTCCCGACGGCGACGGCACCTTGCTCGACCACAGCGGCATTGTCTACGGCAGCGGCATCTCCGACGGCAACAAGCACCTCCATCACGACCTTCCGGTCCTGGTAGCAGGCAAAATGAACGGCACCATCCAGGCAGGCCGCCACATCGTCTATGACAAGGACACGCCCATGACCAACTTCTATCTCTCGATGCTCACCAACTTCGGTGTCAAATCGGAAACCATCGGCGACTCGAACGGCGAACTCAAAGGCTTAAGTGAATTGGCTTAATGAAGACGCTACTTCTTGCGCTGACTTTGCTATGCTCAGCCTGCACGCAAACTCCCCGGCAGGAAGCGATGAGCAACGAGCCCATCAAGACCTACCAGCTCACCGGTGAGATCACTTCCATGGACGCGCCCACCCAGGTAGTCACCATCAAGCACGAGGCGATCAAGGATTGGATGGATGCCATGACCATGGGCTTTCCCATCAAAGAGAAAGCCGAGTTTGAGAAACTCAAACCTGGCGTGAAGATTACAGCTGATGTAAACGTTCAGGGCAACGATTTCTGGTTGACCAAGGTTGTCCAGAAGCCCTAAGCAGGCTTGCGCGTCGCCTCGATCTCAATGGTGATCGTGATCTCATCGCCAACCACTACCCCACCTGTTTCAATCGTCTTGTTCCAGACCAGGCCGAATTCTTTACGGCTGATCTTGGTCTTCGCCACTGCCCCGCGCACAATCCTGCCTGGTGCGCTCGTTACCTCGCCGCTCAACTCTTCAAGAGTCAGCGTTACAGGCTTCGAGACGCCGTGCAACGAAAGTGTCCCATCCACCAGGAGCTTCCCATCTGCCTTGTAGACCTTCGATGACTTGAACGTCATCGTTGGATACTTGGCAACATCAAAGAAGTCCGGGCTCTTCAAATGCCCATCGCGCTTCGGCTCATTCGTGTTGATCGTTGCGATGTCGATGGTTGCCTCAATGCTCGATTTGCCAAGGTTCTTCTCGTCGAGGTCCACCTTGCCATGCAAGTTCGAAAAACGCCCGGAGACGTTGGTCACCATCATGTGCTTCACGCTAAAGCTCGCGCCTGAGTGGGCGGAATCGATCTCGTAACTTTGCGCGAAAATGCTCAGTGCGCCCAGCGTCCAAATTAGAAAAAGTTTAGTCATGTGATTACCCCTTGCTGTAATAAAAACGCTCATGCACGATCAGGCCGTTCTTCCAGCGCCGCACAACCGTTTGATTCAGCTTCGCACGGTGCCCATTCTTGAATGTAAGATCCATCTCCCATTCGGAAAACGAGATGTCGTCGCCCGATGCGCTCGACAATACCGCCGCCGAATGAATCTCCCCGATCGAGCTGAAAAACTCGATCTCCCGGTTGCGGTTAAACGCTTTGCCCACAAAGGGTGCGTCGGAATTCTCCTGCATTACAACGTCTTCGGCATACAATTTGTCAAAAGCCTCAAGAGCCTTGCCCGCAAGCACAGCATCGTCGAGCTTTTTGTTCAGTTCAGCTACATTTGCCATTTTCTTCTCCTTTAATCGTCAAACCGAAGTTTGACCAGTCAACTATTTAGATAAAAAATATCAGCTTGCGTCGCGGATTTTTTCCATTGCCGCAAGCAAACTTTGCATTTCAGGTTTCGAAAGGTTTTTCAGCAGCCGCTTGGCGCTCTTCTCCACTTCCGGGTCCAATTTCAAAAGCAGATCGAGGCCAGCCTTGGTGATAAAGCAATACACCTGCCGGCGATCCTGATCGGGACGCTCACGCCGCACTAGTCCCTTGGCCTCTACGCGGTCGATCAACCGGGTGATTCCCGGCGTATGTTCAATCAACCGGTCCGCCACCGTAAGTGTCGGCAAGCCATCCGGTCCGGCACCCCTCAAAATCCGCAACACATTAAACTGCTGCTCGGTCAAGTCATGCGGCTCAAACATGGTCCCTTGCAATCGCCGCAAGTGATCCGCCGTCTTCATAAAAGCCACAATCGATTCCTGCTCAAGCGAAGCGAACGGTTTGTTCTGCTTGATCTCGGCGAGGATTCTTGAAGCGGCCATATTCATAATCTACGCGACAATAGATGACGTGTCAAGTAATGACACAAAAAATACCCGCCGCTCCAGCACAACGTTGAAGCGACGGGTCTTGAGGGGTTGGCTTTGCTTGCTACAAAGATCGATTAATTTGGCAGAACTACAGAGTCGACAACATGGATCACGCCATTGGACTGCATCACGTTCGCAATGGTCACTGTCGACATGCCGCCCTTCTCGTCGGTAAGGGTAAGATTGTCGCCAGACATCATCGCTGTAAGTGAGCCACCGGCAACGGTCTTCATTACGGCCTTACCGCCGCCAGCCTTGATGGCCTTCTGGATCGCCGCAGCATTCATCTTGCCTGCGACAACGTGATAGGTCAACACCTTCACAAGCGCGGCCTTGTTCTCGGGCTGAAGCAAGGTCTCGACGGTCCCGGCCGGCAACTTGGCAAATGCCGCATTCACGGGAGCGAACACCGTAAACGGGCCTGCGCCTTGCAGCGTCTCAACCAGCCCTGCTGCCTTCACGGCGGCAACCAGCGTCGTATGATCCGCCGACTTAACGGCGTTCTCGATTATGTTTTTGTTGGGGTACATCTTTTCGCCCCCCACCATCGGGTTTTTGGCCGAAGCCATCCCCAGAGTCAGCAGCAGAGTAGTAGTTATTGTCAGTATTTTGTTCTTCATCTCCTCTGGCATTACGTAGCCAATCGAAAATCGGATCTAATCGAAATCCCAAGCCTGGAAGATCCAAGGGTGACCCGCCAGAACTTCCGCTGGAAATGCCAGCCCGCAACGCCGCCGCCGTTTGCTGAATACGCCCATCTATCCGCGATGAATCGCTTTCATTGCGAGTTGCGGCTCATGCGCGATGATCTGCAGCAGCGCTGCTGCGGGACCCGTTGGTCGGCGCCTGTCCTGTTCCCAATTCTGGAGTGTTTTCACACTAACGCCGATGAGAGTTGCGAATTCCGATTGCGAAAGGCTGGTGCGCTCACGAATGGCGCGCACACCAGATGCCCCCACCACGAAACTGCGCGAAGGTTTGCGCTGCCCCCGCAAGATCGCTCCGCCCTCCCGAACGCTCTCCAGAAGTTCTCCGAAAATCTTTGTATTAAGCCCTTTATGATTCATCGTCAAACTCCTCTTTAACGGTCTTCGCTAACTGCACAGTCTGAGCTAGGGTCAAATTTGCCGCAACGTTCTTCGGATACGCAAAGAGCAAAAGGATGAGGTCTCGACGCGCGGCCCAGTAATAAATCACTCGCGCTCCGCCACTCTTCCCTCGATCCCCAACAGCCACACGGACTTTTCGGATCCCACCCCCTCCCCGAATGACGGGTCCCTTTGAAGGATTGGCGGCAAGTTCCGTCTGAAATTGACGGTACGCATCGTCGTCGAGAAGTTCGG
>JAYSVS010000211.1:0-73717 GCA_043718395.1 Acidobacteriota bacterium | reverse complement strand
GCGATCCAGTTCCTGGGTAAGAAGCGTTTCGTCAGTGTTGCCAAAGTCGGCACCCCACTGGATCTCGCTGCCTTTCGATTGCAGGATTTTGACAGCATCGTCGTAGCTCATGCGAGGGAAAGGCCCCTTCACACTTTCGAGCCTGGTTACGTCGCGTTCGAGAATCTTCAGCTCTTCCTGACAGCGATCCAGCACGCGCTCGACAATCGAACAGACCAGGCCTTCGGCCAGTACCTTAACATCCTCAAGCGTGGCGTAGGCCATCTCTGGCTCTACCATCCAGAACTCGGTGAGATGGCGGCGGGTCTTTGATTTTTCGGCACGAAACGTTGGGCCGAAACAGTAGACCTTGCCAAATGCCATTGCGTTGGCTTCGTTGTAGAGCTGCCCGCTCTGCGTCAGATAAACCTTCTCATCCTCGAAATAGTCCACCTCAAAGAGCGTTGATGTGCCTTCGCAAGCGGCTGGCGTGAAGATTGGGGTGTCGACCAGAACAAAGCCGTTGCCGTCGAAGAAGTCGCGGACGGCACGGATCACTTCGTGGCGAATCCGGGCAATGGCAAACTGCCGCTTGGAGCGTAGCCAGAGATGCCGGCGGTCCATTAAAAAGTCAATGCCATGGTCTTTGGGTGTGATCGGATAAGGATCTTCTTCGCTGACCAACTGGTGGATCGTGATTTCTTTCACGTCGAGTTCAAAGCCACCAGGCGCGCGACTCTCAGCGCGAACCTTGCCGACGATGGTCAGCGACGACTCCTGCGTGAGTCCACGGATGGCTTCAAACGTGTCTTCGGGCAGCTCAGCTTTTACAGCCACGCATTGCAAAAAACCCGTGCCATCGCGAAGGATGGGAAAGGCAATCTTGCCGCTACGGCGGAGGTTATACAACCAGCCGGAGAGGCGAACAATCTGGCCATCGTATTGGCCAATGGCCGCGATCGATACTCGGGGAAATTCACTCATCGGGGTTCTCTATCTTCTTCGTTCCAGGGTTGAAGGTCTTCAAGTCTGCGGAAAACTTCACCAGCGGCTTCGATGGCCTTGGGAAAGTCGGGCACTTCGCGCAATTCGAGCAGAAGCGGGTATTGTGATTCTCGCTCCCGCAACATGTTCATCACTTTGCGCCAGTTCACGGTTCCGTCGCTGGCTAGAAACGGATAGCGATGGTTATCGTTCTTTCCATCGTTGTCATGAACATGTGTCGAACGGACTTTGTCTTTCATGATGGCCCACTCGTTCTCGATGCCAGTCATGATGTTGGCATGGCCCGTATCAAAGCAGAAGCCATTCTTGAGGTGAGTCATCTCGATGAAGTCCATCAGCCGCTCACCGCTCGAGAACGAATTCGGGATGTTCTCCAGCAGAATCTCGACGCCACGGTGACGGGCAAAAAGATTCAACTCTTCCAGTGCGGTGAACGCGGCATCCCACTTGGCCAGATCGAAGGTCTCTCCGCCAACACCCAGATGCTGGATGGCAAACTTGCACGGGATCACTTCAGCAACCTCAAGCGCGCGTTTGATTTCGTCAACCATCTCGATGCGCTTGGGCTTGTTCAGCTCGGTTAACGTCAACGTGGCATTGGGGCTGCTCTTGCCCCACTGATCGTCGCTATACATGGGCATGTGTAATGAATGCAGTTGCAGTTGTGCATCGCGAAACCAATGGCCCAGTTCGTTCACTTGCGCCTTGTTGCGATAGTCCAGGTGCTGCCGGGCACAAAAAATTTCTACCTGGGGGATTCCGGCAGCCCAGATGCGGTCTAGCCAGACAGTAGTGAGGCGGTGTTGCACGCAAATATGCGTCGAGAGAACATGATCCATGAATTTTTCTCAGTAACCAGCAGCCTTGCCATTGGAGCGCCCATCGGGGGCACCCTGGAGCCAGCGGTCTTCCACTAGGATGCCATGTACGTTCGAGACGCTGGAGGTGCCGGTCTCGACGCTATGACCGAGCCGCTTGAGAAGCTCGATCGTGTCGGGGCTCCACCCGCGTTCGAGGTAGAGCTTGTCGGGCAGCCACTGGTGGTGAAGTCGAGGGGCATCGATTGCGTCCTGCATGTTCAGTTTGAAATCGATCACGTGCAGAATGGCCTGCATGACGCCGGTGATGATGCGAGTTCCACCAGGCGCACCGATCACCATCACAAGCTTTCCGTCCCTGGTGACAATCGTTGGAGTCATGCTCGAAAGCATTCGCTTGCCGGGTACGATCGCATTGGCTTCTCCTCCAACTGCACCGAACATGTTCGCAACGCCAGGCTTGGCCGAAAAGTCATCCATTTCGTTGTTCAGCAGGAAGCCAAGGCCAGGCACGGTGACACCGCTGCCATAGCCGCCGTTGAGCGTATAGGTTAGCGATACGGAGTTGCCCTGCTCATCGACTATGGACAGATGGGTGGTCTCGGGGCTCTCATCCGGCGGAATAGAGCCATGCTTGAGTTCGGTTGAAGGAGTGGCATGTTCAGTCGAGATGGTGTTCGCTCGGCTGGCGATATATTCCGGGTCGAGCAAGGACGCAACAGGAACTTTTACAAAATCCGGGTCGCCCAGAAATTGGCTTCGATCAGCATAGAAGCGGCGCATCACTTCGGCAAGAGCATGAGCGTGGCGGGCACTGCCCATGCCAGCTTTTGCATAGTCGAGCAGATTGAGCATTCCCATCATCTGCAACATCCCAACGCCACCAGACGACGGCGGAGGCGCAGCAATGATGTCGTGGCCGCGATACTTGCCAAGTAGAGGCTTGCGTTCCACCGCCTGATAGGCTCGCAGGTCTTCTTCGGTAATCAGTCCGCCATTCTTCGCCATCTCTGCTGCAAGCAGCTTCGCCGTTTGCCCTTGATAAAACTCGTCGGGGCCGCGTTTGGCGATGCGTTCGAGAGTTTTGGCGAGTTCAGGTAGACGGAGTCTGTCTCCAGCATCATGAAAGCTTCCGTTTTTAAGATAGAGACGCTTCGATTCAGGGAACTGTCCCAGCAGGCGTTCTCCGTTGTGCAGCCCTCGCGCGATCGAATACGAAATTTCAAAGCCGTTCCTGGCGAGCTTCACGCTTGGCATCACCAGCTCACGCCACTTAAGCCGCCCATACTTCTTGTGAAGCAGGCCGAGGCCACGAACCGTTCCCGGCACTCCGCTGGCGCGCCATCCTACAACGCTGTCACGCGTTGGCTTGCCCTGTGCATCCAGATACATATCGCGACTGGCTTTGGCCGGAGCCTTCTCGCGAAAGTCGATGAAATTGATATCCCCGCTTGCGGTTCGCAGGAGCGCAAAGCCCCCGCCGCCGATGTTTCCGGCACTAGGATATGTGACGGCCAGAGCAAAGCCTACAGCGACAGCGGCATCATAGGCGTTGCCGCCCTTCTTCAGGATTTCCACTCCAACATCGGTCGCAATCGGCTCTTGCGCCACCACCATCACTTTTCGAGTCCGTACCGGATCTCTCGCAAGCAACACGCCGGTAATCACAAGCATCAACGCAAACTTCATTTCACCAATCCTCGTTGTCTCTTCCAGTCGAACATCACGATACCCGCGGCGACGCTGACGTTCAGACTCGGGATGGGTCCGCTCATCGGGATACGCAAAAGAAAGTCGCAAGACTTGCGAACGTTATCGTGCAGCCCATGGCCTTCTGCGCCAAGAACGATCACAGTCTTTTCATCAAAGCCAGCGTCGTCATAGGTGCGATCACCTCGCTCATCGAGGCCATAAATCCAGTAACCGGATTTTTTGAATTTCTCGATCGCCTGCGCAACATTTGTCACGCGAACGATCGACATGTGTTCCAGTGCTCCAGCCGCAGCTTTGGCTACTGTTTCGGTTACGCCAACAGCGCGACGTTCGGGGATTACAACCGCACCCGCACCAACCGCAGAGGCGCTGCGCAGGATCGCCCCAAGGTTGTGGGGGTCTTCCACGCCGTCCAGGACAATCACCAGATCGCTGCCGACAACGCTGTCGAATTCTTCGTACTCTTTTTCGGCACCAAAAGCGATTACACCCTGATGGCGTGCTGTGCCACCGGCATTGCGGTCCAGCGCCTCGCGCGGCTCAAAACGCAAGGCGACCTTTCGCTGGCGGCAGAGATCGACAATTTCCTGAATCCTTGGGCCGCCCGCACCTTTGGCGACCAATACGCGATCGAGGGCGCGGCCCGCAACCAATGCTTCTTTTACGGGATGAATCCCTATCAATATCGCCATCTATACTATGAGTATCCCCTTCATGAGCTCTGGCAGTTATTCTTTAGCCATTTCGCAAGCCGATTTGGACTCAACAAAGCGTCGAATTTATTTCTCCCTCATCTTACTCTGCGTTGGGCATTTTTTTATTGATGTCTACAGTTCTGCTCTGGCCGCCTTCCAGCCACACCTGACAACGAAGCTGGGGATCAACCTGACCGAGGCTGGCTTTCTCGCCGGAATTTACGTTTTCGCCAATTCTGTGACGCAGCCTGGATTTGGCTATTTCTCTGACAAGCTGCATTCGCAATTATTCACGACGCTCGCCCCGCTGGTTGCCGGAGTAGGCGTATCCATGATTGGCATGGCACCCAGCTACACCATGGTGATGAGCCTAGCGGTACTTGGCGGGCTCGGCATCTCAAGTTTTCACCCACAGGCCAGCGCCCGCGCGACCCAAGGCATTGAGGGCAACAAGCCATTCTGGATGGCTGTTTTCATCTGTTCTGGCACTTCTGGATTGGCTCTCGGGCCAAGCTATTTCGCCTGGATCATCGACCGCTTTGGCCTTGAGAGAAGTTGGTATGGAGGCATCCCGGGCGTACTCGTAACAGGAATGTTATTGAGCTTTTTGCCTTCGCTGCCAGCAGCCACTACCTCGACAAAGAAGCGATTCGATCTGGCACCGCTCAAAGCAGTATGGCGGCCACTGACGATCCTTTACTTCCTGGTCTTCATCCGCTCTATTGTTCAGATTTCGTTCACACAGTTTCTGCCGCTATATCTGACCCGGGAGCGCGGCTTCTCCATCACGGCTGCCAGTCAGGCTCTAAGCCTCTATCTGGCCTGCGGTGCGTTGGGGGGATTTCTTGGCGGCAATATTGCAAATCGATTTGGAGGCCGCACAACGATCCTGATTTCGATGATTGGCTCGGTGCCTTTTCTCCTCGGCTTCTTCTTCACGGCTGGCTGGATCTCGCTAGTGAGTCTGGCACTAGGCGGCCTCGTGTTGCTCTTCACTATTCCTGTGAACGTAGTCATGGGACAAGAGCTCGCCCTCGGTCAAGCGGGTACAGTTTCAGCACTCATGATGGGTTTTGCCTGGGGTATGGCCGGCTTTCTTTTCATTCCGCTCATCGGTACAGTCTCCGACGTTATCGGCCTTCACAATGTACTGCTTTCTCTGGTGATCTTTCCGGTCATCGGATTTTTTCTTACATTGACCTATCCTAAGGAAGCACGCATATGAAGCCTGCTGTCTGTTTACTTTCTGGAGGACTCGATTCCTCCACTTGCCTTGCCTATGCCCGCCGCGAAGGCTTCACCTGCTTTGCCTTGAGCTTCGACTATGGGCAGCGTCATCTATTTGAACTCGATGCTGCCCGGCGGGTTGCATCCAGCATCGGTGCTGCCGAACACAAAGTTATCAAGTTGGATCTGCGAGCCTTTGGCGGCTCCGCGTTGACTTCCGAAATCGATGTACCGAAATCGCGCAGCGGCGAAGAAATGAACCACGGCATCCCTGTCACCTACGTGCCGGCGCGCAACACAATTTTTCTCTCGCTGGCCCTCGCCTGGGCTGAAGTGCTTGGGGCAGCCGACATCTTCATCGGGGTCAATGCGATCGACTATTCCGGCTATCCCGATTGCCGGCCTGAATATATTCACTCCTTCACAAAGATGGCGAATCTGGCCACCCGTAGCGGTGTCGAAGGAACCACGAAACTAAAAATCCATACTCCTCTAATTGAGATGTCAAAGGCTCAGATCACGCTATTGGCACAGGAGCTTGGCGTCGACTTTAGCTTGACCTTCACCTGCTACGACCCCGATCTTACCGGGCGGCCTTGCGGCCTTTGTGACGCCTGCCAGTTGCGCCTGAAGGGCTTTGCCGAAGCGGGTCTGGTTGACCCTCTGGACTATCAGTCACGATGAAAATCAGCGAAATCTTTCATTCGATTCAAGGCGAAGGGATCCTGGCTGGGGTATCCAGTGTCTTCATCCGTACCAGCGGTTGCAATCTTCGATGCACCTGGTGCGACACGCCTTACACAAGCTGGAAGCCGGAGGGCAGCGATCAAAGCGTCGAGCAAATCCTCAAGACCGCCGGTCAATATCCGGCCCGCCACATGGTGCTTACCGGTGGAGAACCGATGCTGTTTGAAGAATCAATCGAGCTTTGTGAGAGTCTGCGCCAACTCGGCCATCACGTCACTATCGAAACGGCGGGTACGGTCTTCCGGCCCGTACCTTGCGATCTGATGAGCATCTCGCCAAAGCTCGCCAACTCCACGCCTCTGCAAGACCCATACTGGTCGATCCAGCACGAAAAACTACGGATGCAGCCGGACGTTTTGAAGAAGCTGATGGATCACTCCGAATACCAACTCAAGTTCGTCGTCGCAAAGCCCGAAGACCTCGATGAAATCGATCCTCTAGTTGCGCAGTTGGCCGCAACCCCGGAGAAGGTTCTGCTGATGCCTGAGGGGCGCGACACCAACACCTTGAATGAACGGTCAGTGTGGATCGCCGAACTTTGCAAGTCACGCGGATATCGTTATTCGCCCCGTCTGCACGTGCTTCTATGGGGCGACAGGCGAGGCATCTGATCGCTTCCAGCCACTGTGGATAACAACTGCCAAAGCAGCACCATTGACAATATCCTGCTTCACGCCGAGGCCATCGATTTCGGTGCGAACCGTCACTTGGTCACCGATGCTGACTTCTGCCCGGTACTGCGCCTCGGCCCAGACCAATTCATTCGCCTCTAGAAACTCGAGCGGAAGAGAATCCACGGCCCAGCGGATCATTGTCACGTTGTTGACGTGCTCGTTTTGATCGGCATCACTCCAGTAGGCCCGGAAAGTTTGCTCCATGGTAGCGGCAGTGGGTTGGGCAAGCCATGAACTTTCCATAGCCGGGATCAGATAGCCAGGATCATGGCATAGCGCCACAATCGCATCGGGGATGCGCACAGGCCTCCTGCTGGCAAGATCCACGATCACCCAGAGACTGCTTGCATAGGCGCAAATGCGTCCTTGTGCATCTTTCAGCGCAAAGTCGCGGAAGGCCCTGGCACCTTTAATTTTGGTACTGGGCCAGGTTTCTACTTCGATCTCTTCACCGAGCAACGGATGCCGCAGGACATCCAGCCGCATCTTTGAGAGCATCCAGGTCTGACCAGACCTCCGCAGTTCTTCCGTGGCGGCTGAAAGTAGAGCCGCATGCGCCCCTGCTGCATTTTGCAAGATCCGCCAATATGCCACAGGCGACATGCGCAGTTTCACGTCCGCTTCAAAGAAACCAACCGCACCGCTTTGACGAAATACCCGGAGATCCATGTCTGTCATGCCAAAATAGCATTCATGCGCCTTGCCGTTTTGATTCTTGCCTCACTGCCACTGCTAGCGCAGAATGAGGCCATTAAAACAGATGAGCCTCTTCGAGTTTTATTCCTTGGAAACTCCTATACCTATTACAATGCCCTCCCCGACATGGTGATGGCGTTGTCAAATTCAACACCGGGCCGGCGAATCGAAGGCAAGGGAGTCACTCGCGGTGGAGCAACCCTGCAGGATCTGTGGCACCTGACCAACGCGCTGGAGACCTTGCGCAACGGCACTTGGGATTATGTTGTACTGCAGGATCAATCGATGCTTGGAGAAAGCTACGTTGATGGCAAGTGGGGCATCAATGAACCCAACGGATTGCTGCGGTGGGTTCGCATTTGGAACGCCGAGATCCAGCGCAAGAATGCGAAAACGATACTTTTTCTAACCTGGGGGCGCAAAGCCTATCCAGAATTTCAGACTGGCCTGAATTTCGCTTACGCCGAGGCCGCCCGGGAGATCAGCGCGACGATTGCCCCGGCAGGACTTGCGTGGAAGCGCATTCGGGAAACTCAACCTCAGATTGAACTCTTCGATGCCGATGGTACACATCCATCGCCCGCCGGTACCTATTTGACGGCTTGTGTCTTTGTCGAAATCCTGATGGGCAAGACTTGCGAGGGGGCCACCCGCAATCCCCAAGCTTTGCGAGTGCCGGAAGACACTCAGCGCCTGCTCACCCAAGCTGCTCACAGCGCCGTCGAACAGTACAAAGCCGGGATACTCACCCATCTGCCCAAGCCAGAATACGGTACTCTGAAGCCGCTTCCGCCCGCCACCAGCAGCAAGTCAGAAGATTTTACCGGCACCTGGAAAGGCAAAGCTACAATCTACAACGCTACTCACGAAATGGAACTCAAGCTCGATTCGAGTGGCCGCACTTGCCGAGGCTCAATCACTCTGGTGCAAAAGAAAAAGCAGACGAGCCTCAGCTACCCCTTGAGCAACTGCACGATCGACATGACCACACTCATTTTTCTGACCAGCGATCCACGCCACATCGTCGAGGAATACAAGGCGGTTATCGATGGCGACAAACTGGTTGGGACACAGATCTTGCGTAGTACCGATCCGTATATTCGCTTTCAGGGAAGCTTTGAACTTCGGAAAGACTGATGCCGGAACATTTTCTAGAAGAAGCTCAAATTCTACTGGCTGAAGGTAAAGTAGGCGACGCGATTTTTCTGCTCGAAGAAGCAGTTGAAGGCGGCAAAGAAAGTGCTGGAATTGCTAAACTGCTCGCCAAGCTTAGCCTGCAAATCGATGAGGTACGGGCGTTTCAAAGTTGGTGTCACGAGGCACTGCGCATGAACCCAAAAGACCTTGAAATTTACCAGATGCTGGAAGACTATTTTCGTGCCCATGGGCGGGACTTTGAGGCCGATGAAGTGCGCACGGTAGCCGATTCTATCCATCCACCCGGGCAATCCGCAGGATCTTCACTGAAGGCGTAAGCTTCTGCGCGGTCACTGGCGATTGTTGAATCTTGCGGATTACATCAAGCCCCTTTAAGGCCAAGCCGAAAGCAGCGAATCCTTGCTCATCGGGATTGCGCTTGCCACCGAAATCGAGTTCCGGCTGATTGCCAATGCAAAAGAAGAAGTCAGCTGTCGCCGTGTCCGGGCCTGAGCGCGCCATCGAGATGGCACCATTAATGTGCTTCAAACCAGTTAACTTGGTTCGCTCCAACTCGATTGGCGGATAGCTTTGCTTCTTTTCGGGATTTGGCCCGCCCTGGATCACCTCAATCTTCACCGGGCTTTGCGGCTGATTGCCGGGCTGAACCGCGCGGTGAAAAACGCCGCCATCGTAGAGCCCCGCGTCGACATAGCGCAGAAAATTCTCAACTGTCTTTGGAGCCCGATCTCCACTGAGCGCCACCAGGATCTCACCCATTTCCGTTTCAATTTTCACAATGAGACGCAGCTTCTTCTCTTGCCCAAGCAGTGGCAGAGAGGCTGTCAGGCTCAATACTTCGCGACGTCGCATAAAACGATTTCCTCCGTGAGTTGAAAGCCCTGACGGTCCACTATCGAATCAAGAATTTCAGCAGCGTGGCCGTGGGCTTCAAATATCTGCTGTACATGGCGAACAACTCCATCGTGGCCCTTTTCAAAGAAGACCAGAATACTTGGTCCTGCTCCGCTTAAGCAGCAGCCAAGCAGACCTGGTGCGCGCAAGCGAAGAATTTCCTCCAGGCCTGGCACTAACTTCTGGCGGTAAGGTTGATGCAAACGGTCTTCGAGCGCAGCCGGAAAAGCAGAAATCGTACCTGTCGCCAGGGCGGCAATGAGCAGGGCAGAGCGTTGCACATTAAAGACTGCATCGGCTTTTGAATATGAATCTGGAAGCACAGCGCGAGCCTCATGGGTTGGGAGCGGAAAGTCGGGCACGACAACGGCCACTTCGAAGCTAGGAGGGAACTCAAGCCTTACGGCACGAGTCATTCCGCTGGAATCAATCGCGCTTGCGACAATCGAACCCAAAACACAAGCGGCCACATTGTCTGGATGGCCCTCAATCCGGGCCGCTTCATCCAGAATCCGGTGCTGCTTCCAGTGCAGCTCTAACATGACGTCAGCCAGAATCACGCCTGCTGTGAGCGCGGCTGCGCTTGAGCCAAGGCCTTTTCCAAGAGGGATTTCATTGTGGACTTCGAGCTCAACGGCAGGCATCGCATCGCCAGTATGCTGGGCTACGGTCAGCGCTGTTTGCCAGATCAGATTGTCCTCGCCGATTGAAATCAGATCTGCATCCCGGCCAGTTGCGCGAATGGTGAGGTTGTCTGCCCGGCGGAACCGGCACTCAAGATACGGGCTCAAGGCGAGGCCGAGCGCATCAAAACCAGGCCCCAGATTAGCGCTTGAGGCAGGCACCCGAAGGTGCCACCAATTACCCATTTTGGTTACCAATCCTCACTGGCCGATTTTCCCGGGCACTGGTGTAGATCGACTGCACCAGCTCCAGTGCCCGCAATCCTTCTTCGCCACTGATCATCGGGCTTCGGCCCGTGCGGATCGCCTCTCCAAAATCAAGAAAGGCGCGCTCAAACGGCACAAGAGAAATTGCCATCGGATCGCTTGACCCGCTGGAAACGTCTGCGGCCACAGGTGCCGGATCCCCCGCGTCGTCCAACACTTCCCATCGTGTCAGACGATCACCGGACAAAATCGCGGAACCCTTGGTGCCATGAAGTTCAATTCGTTCTGTAAAGCCTGGCCACATTGCGGTCGAGGTCTGGATCACGCCCGTCGCGTCATTGACAAACCGGAGCAAGGCGCTCAAAACATCGTCGCTCTCAATTTTGTGCCGCACGCCCAGATGCCACTGCCCAAAGACCTGCTTTACATCTCCCATTATGTAGAGCAACCAGTCCACTTGATGGATGCCCTGATTGATCAGGGATCCCCCACCTTCGACGGCCCAACTGCCCTTGACCGGCCGCGAATAATACTCTTCGCTGCGCCACCATTTGACGTACGCATCAGCCTGGAAAATCTTGCCCAGCCGCCCTGCCCCAATCGCCTTCTTGAGGAACTGAATCGAATCGTTGAACCTACCCTGGCTCACGACGCTCAGCTTCACACCCTTCGCTTTTGTGTAAGCGATCATTTCTTCAGCAGTCGCCACATTGATTGCAATCGGCTTCTGCACCTGCACATGCTTGCCTGCGTCGGCAGCTACCTTGAGCGGCTCAAGCCTCACATCGGGGAAGGTGCAGAGGTCGACAAAGTCGACTTCAGGATGCCGGCAGACGTCTTTCCAGTCTGGAAAGAACTCGCCTCCCCACTGCGCGGCAAATGCTCGCCCGCGCTCTGCCGTTTTGTTGCTAATGGCTACAATTTCGTAACCGATATTCTTGTATGCCTGCGCATGCTTATTTGCAATCGCGCCCGTGCCAATCAATCCAACTTTCATCACTGTCTTGCTATACTACTATTTGTCAGTTGAGTCGGTAGCTCAGTTGGTAGAGCATCGCACTTTTAATGCGGTGGTCGCGGGTTCGAGCCCCGCCCGACTCACCAACTAAATGATCCATTTGGTTGTTCACCCCCACCCTTCGATTCGCATTCTCTTCGAAGCGCTCAAACCACTACAGAACTTTCAATTTTGACCGATGATAGTGATAAGAATGCATTATCCTTTCGTACAAGACCCTAAAGCATATGCCAAGCGGCATACTATCCTCTTTCTTTTTTCCATTCTTTTTCTCCCCTCTGTTGCTCTCGCGCAGACCGCTGCGATTTCAGAAATCGAAGTCAATCAAGCACTCGGCAAGCAGTTTAATGGTGCGCTCGACTTCGTCGCCGGCAAAGACACTGTAGTTAGAGCCTTTCTCGATGGTGAAGTGACGGTTAATCCATCACAAACGAAACTCACAGTGCAGCGTGAAGGCGCAGATGCTTTTGAGCTTCTAGCCAAGGCTTATGATGCTCCCGTTAAAGTTGTAGAGTTTTTATGCCCGACGCGCGAGGCTTGCAGAAACTGGGCAGCGGGCAACTATACATTCGGCGTGATGGTGAATGGCGTTACAAGGTCCACGGCTGGTACGGCTTACGAATTCAGGACGCGAATGAAACTGCGCATTCTGGTCAAACCGGTTAGGGCCAACTACGCTGGAAAAATCGTAACCGTCAGAGACAACAAGTGGAAGACGGCGGTGAGTTATTTGCAGAGCGTCTATCCGGTCGCCGCCGACGGTATCGATTGGGATATCCAAGACGAATTCGATGGTACCGACGCCAAGTACGATCTCGAAACCGATGCTGGGCGGCTTGGTATATGGGAAGGCTTGACGAACCTGGTACCCCAGAAGTGCGCTGCTAATCCTAAGGCCTCCGGTTGCTTCGATTTGGTTGTCGGATTTATCCCAGATCGTCCCGACGGTTATCCAAACGGCAAGTTACAGGGCTATACCTACGGTCGTCCTACGAATATCGTTGTTGCCAGCGACGAAGACATGGAAGCAACTGTTCCACACGAAATTGCGCATATTTACATGGCTGGCGATACCTATGACGGTGGTAGCCTCAACTGCAAGATCAATCCTGCGCCAGACGGCTATTCAGGCAAAGACTGGGAAGATAGAGATAAGACGACTAGTTGTACTGCTGGCAAGACAGCATTCCCATCGGTGAGTGCCACGTTGATTCCAGAAGCAGCCCGCGGCTACGAAGTCAACGGCCGGGGTGCGCTTGGGGACATGGCTTGCTGGATGGGATCGGGCGGCAGACAATCCAACTTCTGGACTAGCCCGGAGGTTTACTCTACGCTGTTCAAGGCCCTCGCACCAGAATCTGCGGTTGCGCCAACCAAAGCCGGAATCGTTCGCAGCGCCTCATCCCCAGAGCGTCTCTTGTTTTTTTCAGGCTTTTTGAATAAAAAAGATGAAGTCAAGAAAGACCCCTGGTACAGCTATCAGGGCACGGACATCCCCGTTGATTCTGTAGGAAATCTGATGCTGCGTGCGCTCGCCGTAGACAATGCCGTAGTAGCTACACAGCGTGTCAATGCCAGCTTCTTTGTGCAGTCCAATCCGCCTACTACCATTGAAAATGCTCCCTTCACCGGCGCTATGCGGTTTCCGGAAAGGGCTGTCAAACTTCAAATTATTCGTCGCGATCCTGCTGACGCAAACAAAATCGCCATCCTTTGGGAATCTGCCGTAGCAGAGACAGATCCCGTCGTCAGCGCCGTATTCTCCGATGCGGGTGCAAGTGTCGATGGGGCCAAAGACATCACGTGGACAGCCAGCACCTCGAGCGGCAAATCCTTGAACTATCTAGTTGAGTACAATCCCCAGAGCGACAGCCCAACCAGCGAATGGATTGTACTTGCTGCGGATATCTCCGAACCAAAATGGAGTGAGGATTTCTCTTTTCTTCCTGGCGGACTAAACGCCCGCATCCGTATCACGGCAACCGACGGTATCCGTGCCGCAGCGGTCGACAGCAAAGCATTCATCGTGCCGTTCAAGGCCCCGGAAGTTTATGTTGAAGATCTGAAAAGCCCTGACCTCAAACTCGGTCAGGACCTAAGACTCTCCGCTGAAGTCGAAGACGTCCAGGATCATGGCTTCCCCGATTCGCGGTTAGTCTGGACTTCGAGCATCTCCGGTCCAATAGGCACTGGCACAGACATACTCGCCAAGGGTCTCGCTGCGGGTGAGCACACGATCACTTTCAGGGCTACCAACTCCGTCGGCCTCAGTGCCTCGCAGAGCGTTAAAGTCATAGTGAAGTAGCAATATCTGAGCGAAGTAGACATAGATCCCTGTGATAGCTTGAATCACAGGGATCTATGTTTTACTACTGCCTCTTTTTACTCTTCGCCGCGACAGTGTCAGCCGCTCCCAAGCCGGTAGATTTTCTTCGCGAAGTGAGGCCCATCCTCTCTGACGCCTGCTTTCAATGCCACGGACCGGACGAAGCCACCCGAATGGCAAAGTTGCGGCTGGATACCAAAGAGGGCCTGGTGGCCAAGGCCAGTCAGATCGCGGCACGAGTTACCGAAACCCGTGCTGCCCGCAAGATGCCGCCTCCTCACGCCAAAGTCCAACTGGCCGAAGCTCAAATCTCTACGCTCAAACGCTGGGTCGACGAAGGTGCAAACTGGCAAGAACACTGGAGCTTTGTCGCGCCCAAAGCCCCCGCGATCCCTGCTGTGCAACTGACAAAGTGGCCTCGCACAGACATTGATCGATTCGTTTTGGCCCGTCTCGAACAAGAAAAGCTAAAGCCGTCGCCCGAGGCAGACAAGCCAACGCTGCTGCGCCGGCTCAGCCTTGATCTCAATGGCTTGCCTCCCACGCCCCAGGAACTCGACCAATACCTCGCCGACAAGTCCGCCAGCGCCTATGAAAAGCAGGTCGACCGCCTGCTCGCTAGCCCCCGCTTCGGGGAGAAACTCGCCCTGCACTGGCTTGACCTCGCCCGCTATGCCGACACCCACGGCTATCACATTGACTCGCACCGCGATATGTGGCCATGGCGCGACTGGCTGATTGGGGCCTTCAACCGCAACATGCCTTACGACCAGTTCACCGTCTGGCAGCTCGCCGGGGACATGCTGCCCAACGCCACCCGCGAACAGATTGTAGCCAGCGGATTTAATCGTAATCACGTCATCAACTATGAGGGCGGCGCGATCCCGGAAGAATATCAAACCGAGTATGTGATTGATCGAGTGGAAGCCACCAGCACCACCTGGCTTGGCCTAACCGTCGGTTGCGCCCGTTGCCACGACCACAAGTACGACCCGATCAAGCAGAAAGACTTCTACCGCCTCTACGCCTTTTTCAATAATATCGAGGAGAAAGGTCTGGACGGCCAGAAGGGCAACGCCGCGCCTTTCCTGAAGCTTCCAACCATCACCCAAGACACTCTCGAAAAAGAAATGACCCAGGCGATTGCCGCGCGAGAGAAGCAGCTTGAAGACGCCAGGATCCCAAAACTCATGGAGGAGTGGGAGAAGACCAAACTAGCTCGTATCGCTACCCCCTCACGGCAAGGCCTGCTTGCTCATTACGAGATGGAAGGCAATTTCAACGAATCAAGCGGCACCTACCGGCACGGTCGTTTTCTGGGAATCCCGCCCACGGCCAATGATGGACCGATCGGGCAGGCCGCCCTGCTCGACTCTTCGGCTCGAATTGAAGTTCCGGCCCCCGAGACTTTTAGCGAAGACAAACCCTTTAGTCTCGCCTTCTGGTTCCGCGGAGGAAACAAACTCGAACCCATGACCATCCTGTCCAAAAAGGACAAGGCCGGCATTGAGATCGGCAACGACGAAGTCTTTTCTATAGGTGACCGCCAGCGCGGCGCTCACCTGCTTGTCCAATTGACAGCCTCTAATGGCGAAGCCGTCAATTACAGTTCAAAGAGTCCTTTCCCTTACAGCGATTTCACGCACTTCACTCTCAACCACAAGGGCAAGGGCGATTTTGAATTGCTGGTCAACGGCCAGCCAGTAGAGCTGATCACGTCCGGTGCCAAACGCGAGATCAACTTCACCAGCGACGCACCATTCCTGTTCGCCAAAATGATCGGTTCCTTCGACGACCTGCGCATCTACAACCGTCCGATCACGCAACTGGAAGCCCATCAGCTTGCCGTGGTCGAGCCCGTCCGGTACCTCCTCTTCCACAGCGGTATCAAGCGCAACAAGACGCAATCCGCGACACTGCGTGATTTCTACCTGAAGTACGACGCGGCTGAGGACAATCAAAAACTCTTTGCTCGTCTCAATCAGCTCAAGGCCGAAAAGAAAGAGCTCGACGAACAGATCCCGTCCTCGATGGTGATGAAAGAACTCGACAAGCCGCGCGATTCCTTCATCCTGAATCGGGGTCAATACGATCAGAAGGCTGAAAAGGTCGATGCCGCAACTCCTGGCTTTCTGCCTCCGATGCCTGCAAGCCTGCCCCGCAATCGCCTTGGACTCGCCCAGTGGCTTACCGCCAAAGATCACCCGCTCACCTCTCGTGTCGCCGTCAACCGCTTCTGGTCGATGTACTTTGGTAACGGCCTTGTCAAGACAGTAGAGGACTTCGGCAGTCAGGGCGAAATGCCCAGTCACGCCGAATTACTCGACTACCTCGCCACCTCATTTGCCGACTCCAATTGGGACGTGAAGAAGCTGCAGAAGCAAATCGTGATGAGCGCGGTCTACCGGCAGAGCTCCAACGTCTCGCCAGACCTCAAGGAGCGTGACCCCGAGAACCGGCTGCTCGCCCGCATGTCTCGTTTCCGCGTTCAAGCCGAACTCGTTCGCGACAATGCTCTCGCCGTCAGCGGCCTGCTCAATGACGAAATCGGTGGCCGCAGTGTGCTGCCCTACCAGCCGCCAGGGCTCTGGGAAGAAGTCGCCTACGGTGCGCAGTTCTCCGCGCAGCGTTACGTGCAATCGCATGGCAAGGACCTCTACCGCCGTGGCATGTACAGCTTTTGGAAGCGCACGTTGCCGCCAGCCAGTCTCGCGATCTTCGATGCGCCAGATCGAGAGAAATGCCTGGCCCGCCGCGCGACCACCAACACGCCGCTTCAGGCTCTTGCGCTCTGGAACGACGTCACTTACCTTGAAGCCGCCCGCAAGCTCGCCGAGCGCAGCCTGAGAGAGGCCGGCAGCGACTCAACCAAGCGCATCCGCTACATGTTCCGCCTTGCCACTGCGCGGTACCCTAACCTTCAAGAGTTGAAGCTGCTGACCTCAACGACGGAGGCGCAACTCGCTGAATACAAGGCCGACCCCGATGCTGCCCGCAAACTAATCCAGGCTGGCGAATCGAAGGTCGAAACCAAAGACCCAATCGAGCTCGCCACCTGGATGAGCATTGCCAGCGCCATCCTCAACCTCGACGAAGTGCTCACCAAGGAATAAGAGATGCAAGAGTTTCAATCCCGCCGCCACTTCCTATCCGGCTTTGGAGCTACCGCCTTTGCGGCGATGGCAAACGAGAATCACAGCGCGGCACCGCACTTTCCGGCCAAGGCCAAGAGCGTCATCTATCTGCACATGTCAGGCGGGCCCTCGCAGTTGGACCTCTTCGACCCCAAGCCCGGCCTTAAGAAATATCAAGGCCAAGATCTACCCGGAACGATCCGCATGGGCCAACGAATCACTGGCATGACGAGCGGCCAGTCCACACTGCCCGTCGCCAGTTCGCTCTTCAACTTCGCCAAGCGCGGCCAGTCGGGCATGGAGATGAGCGACATCATCCCCTGGCACCACAAGATCGCCGATGACATCTGTCTCATCCGCAGCGTCAACACCGACGCAATTAACCACGACCCGGCGATCACGTTCATCCAGACCGGCTTTCAGCAGCCCGGCCGGCCCTGCATCGGATCCTGGGTCAGCTACGGTCTTGGCAGCGAGAACAAGAACCTGCCCGGCTTCGTCGTCATGATCAGTCAGAAGAGCGCCATCAATACCGACCAGCCCCTCTTCAGCCGGCTGTGGTCTGCCGGCTTTTTACCTTCAAGCTACCAGGGCGTCAAGTTCCGCGCCGGCGCAGATCCAGTTCTCTTTCTCAATGACCCCGAGGGCATGTCCAAGGACACCCGCCGCCGCATCCTGGATCTCAGCTCGAAGATGAATCAGATGCGTGGGGATTCGAGCGGCGACCCCGAGGTGGACACCCGCATCGCCCAGTACGAGATGGCTTTCAAGATGCAGAGCTCCGTGCCAGACCTGATGGATTTGTCGAAAGAAACCGAAGCAACCTTCGATCTTTACGGTGAAGATTCCCGGCGGCCGGGCAGCTTCGCCCAACAGTGCCTGCTGGCCAGGCGCCTTGTCGAAAAGGGCGTCCGCTTCGTGCAACTCTACAACCGCGGCTGGGATCAGCACAACGATCTTCCACGGGATATCCAACTTCAGGCCAAGGCCACAGACCAGGCTTCTGCCGCCCTTGTGCTTGATCTCAAGCAGCGCGGGCTGCTAAAGGACACACTTGTGGTCTGGGGTGGCGAATTCGGTCGCACAGTTTATTGTCAGGGCCGCCTTACCGATACCAACTATGGGCGCGACCATCACCCTCGTTGCTTCTCGATGTGGATGGCCGGTGGGGGCGTAAAGCCGGGAACCATCATTGGTGAAACCGACGATTATAGCTACAACATCGTCAAAGACCCTGTACATGTCCACGACATCCAAGCCACATTACTGCACTGCCTGGGCATCGACCACACCAGGCTGACTTACAAGTTCCAGGGCCGCCACTTCCGTCTGACCGACGTCCACGGCAATCTCGTGAAACAAGCGCTGGCTTAGTTACTGAAGCACAATCACTTGTGATTTCGGATTCTGAAAGGCTCCCACCTTCAGCGTCACCGTCACCCGTCCTCTCAATCGCACGCTGTCTGGCACACGCAGGTTCACTTGCAGGAGCCCCGAATACCCAGGGGCTGGCCCCGCATAGAGTAATTCTGCTGCCACGCCGCCAACCTCGACACTGGCAGGCAAGAACGGCACCTGCAACCCACCCGCCTCCCTCAATAGGCCTTCCCCAGTGCCATAGAGCTTCAGCACATCTCCCGCCCTCGCCGGCGCTCCGTCGCCATTCAAAGAGCCATCTGGCCGCACCGCAACCACAAGTCCATTCGCTTCAAAGAAGCCCGGTGCCGCCCCTGCGACATCCAGCGGCAGGCGGTACACCAGCGCTCCGCCGACGCGCAATTCCAAACTCACTTGGGGCCGGCCGGCAATTGCATAGGGCATTTGAAAATTCACCTGCGACTTACCTGCATAAGAGATGGGGGCGGCCATTCCGTCCACGGTCACTTCTGCCAGTTCGGGGCGGCTCAAAGCTCCGGTCAGTAGCGATAGTAGCTGCCCAGGTGCCACCGCACCTTCAACAAAAGTAGCTGCATGTACAACGCGTCCGCTCTGCGAGTTACTGACGATGACTTCAACGGGGGGCTCAATCCGGCGTATACGATCATTTAATCGATCTGCTACCACCAACCCTCCATCCGGCATCAGGGCCAGGCCAGCCGGCTCGTTCAAGGTCAGCGCTGCCGCATCACCCGCATCTGCATTGAAGCCATTTTCATTGGTGCGCCCCGCCACCAGCAAGACCTCGCCACTGACACTCAGTTGTTGCACACGGTGCCGCAGCGCCTCACTAAAGTACAGTGTGCCGTTGGCGGCTACCACCAGCCCTTCAGGGCTCCGCAGATCCCGCAACAGAGTCCGGATCTTGCCAGACACTGTCTCAATGACACGGATCGATTGATTTCCTGTGTCCGCAATATAGAGATTGCTCTGCGCATCGACAGCAATAGCACCGGGCCCATTCAGCGCCGCAGCGATTGCATCCTGACCATCGCCGCTGTTGCCTCGAATCGCAGTGCCTGCTACAGTTACGATCCGTCCACCGGGGGCGAAGCGCCGCACCCGGTGCTGGCCGCGTTCTGCCACATAAAGATTGCCGGCGCGATCCAGAGCAAGTCCTGCCGGCCCGGACAGGCTCGTCTGTGACGCCAACCCCCCATCAATTGAGAATTCGTTGCGGCCCGTCCCAGCAACAGTCTGAATCACTCCGCCAGGAGTAAACACTCTTACCCGGTGGTTGCCCGTATCAGAGACATACAAATTGTCAAAAGCATCCACAGCGAGATAGGCAGGGCTATTCAAGTAGGCTTGAGCCGCCAGACCGCCGTCGCCCCGAAAGCCTTGTTCGCCCAGACCGGCCACTGTGGCAATCGTGCCATCGGTACGCACGCAGCGCACACGATGGTTGCTGGTGTCGGTGAAATAGAGATTGCCCTTGGAATCGGCCACCACGCCCATAGGCCGGTTCAACCGGGCCGCCAGAGCAGAGCCGCCATCACCACGAAAGGTGGCATGGTTGTTGCCGATCAATATCTCGATTAACCCTGCTGGATTGACCCGGCGCAACCAGCTCGCTCCGGCAGTAATGATATTGCCGAAGGAGTCGACGGCTACATCCCGGCCTCCAGGCGGCACCACCGTCGCCCTCCCTTGAGGGTCCAGTTGCCACAGAAAGTCGCCGCGTGTGTCAGCAATCAGCAAACTGCCGTCCAGGCGGCTGGCGAGCCCTACAGGCCTCTCCAAGGGAATTTCATTTGAGCTGGCCACCACAATATCCGCACGCCCGTCACGGCGAATCCTCCTGATCCTCGCATTGCCGCTGTCAGCTACCAGAACGTTGCCATTTGCATCAATGCTGAGGCCGGCTGGGGATTTCAATTCGAGCGCCGCCAGCGGCAAACTGGTCAGCGTGCCATCCGAACGCAATTCAAGCACGCGGTTCGCTCCAAAGTCCGAGATGTAAATCGAGCCGCTAGGTACAGCCAGGACGTTTCTGGGGGCAATCAGCTTCACGTCTTTCGGGGCCATAAACTGACCTGCCGCAGGCAATTCACGGCTGCCGCCGCCTACTAGAGTCTCGATCTGGCCGTTGCGCAAGATCCGCCGCACCCGGGCATTCCCCAAATCCGCAAAGATCAGTTCGCCAGCACTGGTCAGGGTTAGTCCATAAGGGGTATTTACCCGCGCCCTTGCCGCAGGTCCGCCGTCGCCGCTAAAGCCCGCCAGACCATCCCCGGCAAGCGTCGTGATCACCCCAGCGGAATCCACCCGCCGCACACGATGATCATCGGCGTCGCTGACATACAGATTCCCAAGAGAATCCGACGCAACTCCCTGCAAAAAACGGATCGAAGCATCAGCCGCTCTGCCCCCATCGCCCGCTTCGGTACCTCCAGCGATTGTGCGCATCTTCCAGGGCTGCTGCGCCGTTAAGATGCTTACAAAACCAAGTAAAAGAACGTACTTCACATAGTGTAGTGTTTCGAGCTAAGCAATAATCGCCAAAAATTTGTCATCACATTGGCACCCAGCGCTCGATAAGCCCTTTAACGGAAATCAATCTATAAAATGAAGCGCTTAAGTCTGGCCCTTTTGGCAGCTTGCGTCTCTTTCGCTGCCATTGCGAATGCGGAAGAACTACGCCTGAAAACGAGAATTATCGATCCCAACATGGAGAATCCAGCAGCATTGCAGCTTCGGGCCGCCACTGCACAGCCCAAGAGGATGAGCTCAAAACGCTGGCACTGGATGGTGCAGTTTGCCACTGATTCTCCAGATTTGAGTGTCTGGGATCAGCGCGGAGCAAAGATTCTGTCTAGTGTTCCGGTCAATGGATTCATCATTGCCGCGCCCGAAGAGATGTCTTGGGAAGGGCTTGAATACACCTATCGGTCCCCAATTGAGGCGAGCGACAAGATGAGTCCACAAATTCTAACGGCAGATGTCAGTGCTGGCGAAGTGAGTCCCGCAAAAGCTCATGCGCTGGTCATTGTCCACTTTCACAAGGACGTGGAAGATTGGGAGGCAGATAGCATCCTCGAGGCCGAAGGAGTGGCCGCTCTAAAAAATGCCTCGCTCACTTCAGAAGACCGCCTTGCCGAGCTTACGCCAGTTCAAATGGCTGCACTGGCACTCTGGGACGAAATCGAATATCTATTTCCTGCTCCGCAGGGCTTGAAAGCAGGGGACATTTATATGGCTTGCGGTGGCGTATTGAGCGCCGGTTACGAAGTTGCGATGCTGGCCTCCAGCTATGGGGAGGGCTGGGATGGTCCAGGCCGTGGCCAGGCCGCACTCAATTATTCGTTCGGTAGCCTCGGCAATCGCACGGAGCCTACCCAAACCCGCGCTGAAGTTCGCCGTGCCTTTAATGAATGGTCGCGAGTAGTTGCCATTAACTTTTCTGAAACAACAGCGCGCAATGCAATTCGCAATATTGACGTCATGTTCGCTACCGGCGACCACGGCGATCTTTTCCCTTTCAGGAGCGGTAGCACCGTTCTTGGCCATAGCTTCTATCCGGCCCCGCCGAATCCCGAACCGATTGCCGGCGACATCCACATTAACGACGCCTGGGCTTGGTCCATCGGCGGCCAGTGGGATGTATTTAGCGTGGGCTTGCATGAGATAGGTCACTCCCTCGGCATCGGACACACTGACACTCCGGGCTCAGTCATGTATCCGTACTACCAGAAGGCCGAAGGCCTCAAACAGCCGGATATCGATTCCATCCGCCAGATCTACGCCGAAGCAAGAACCACCGCCACCGTCCCATTGAGCATTGCGATCACAAATCCTGCTGAAGGCGCGCGATTGAGCACCAGCACAGCCAACCTGGGGGGCACCATCACAAGCGGCACCGCAGGGCTAAGAATTGCTTACCTTAACGAGACATCGAATTTGAGAGGCAATTGCCTGATCAATAGCATCAACACTACTTACAGTTGCGCCGCCGTACCACTCATTGCCGGCAACAATCGACTTCGGATCGAAGCCATACTCAACAACTTCGCAGTAAGTTCCATTCGTAACTTGATTCTCGAAGCAGAAGGCAGCGTCCAACTCAAGATCACCTCTCCAGCAACCAGCGGGCAATCGACCACGGCTTCGCAGGTGCGACTCGAAGGCACTGCCATGTTCTCCGGGGGCATCGCATCGGTCAACTGGGCCACCAATCGCTCTAAAAGTGGATCCGCTACAGGGCTTGAATCCTGGAGCGCACTCATTCCGCTAGAGACCGGGGCCAATGAAATCTCGGTCACGGCCAAGGCGCGAACGGGCATCACAACAACGAGCAGAATTTCAGTACAAAGGATTCCCACTGAGGCAGTAACGCCTCCGGTAAATCCTTCAGGGGACAAAGAACCACCACGCATGACCATCCAACAACCCATCGGAAACTTCATCATTACCAGCGCAACGCGGCTCACCTTTCGTGGTACCGCGTCGGACAACGTTTCGGTCAAGCAAGTCACCTGGACAAATTCCGCCGGCGACCAAAGCGGTACCGCCACGGCCAATACGTCCGGCAGCAGCATCAACTGGTCTTTCGAAGTCAAGATAGCAGTTGGCTTCAACGCCATCCAGGTTCGCGCCTGGGATGCCGGAGGCAACTCAACGCTATACAACACCTCGGTTCGCCGCTACTAGAAGGAGAAGCGCCCGCCGAGTTGGAAGGCTCGTGGTCCGCCCGACCCAAAGACCTGGCCCGCCCGGCTTGTGGGAATACCGAACGATGCCGGATTATTGAGGCTGTTGCTGATGCCCCCAAGGTTGGCTATGTTGAACACATTGAATCCTTCGACAAACAGGTTTAACTTATACCGCTCGCGGAAGAGCAAAGTCTTGGTGACCCGGATGTCCTGCGATGAGAAGTTTTCGCCGAACGAATAGTCAGAAGGCAAGGACAGCTTTGGAATCGTCTGCCCGCGAGAGGTGCGTGGCCGCTGGCCATTTGCCAGATCCGGATAGGCCGCATTCCAGGCCGCTACCGACTTTTCAAGACGCTCCCTGGTTGGCTTGCGATCCGGTACATTCCAGCCCGGCAGAAACGCCGTATCCAGACCATCTCCATCCAGATCAACACTGCCCAATTGGGGCCGGTAAGGCCCACGCGTCCCGATCGAAGAGATGAACGACGCCTGTACCTTGAAGGGCAGATCCACAATCCCCGAAACATTCAGGGCGTGACGCCCGCCAACCGGGCCCCAGTTCTCAAACCAGTTGTCAAGATTTGTGATGCCATTCATACCTTGCGCAGCAGCCAGAGCATAGGATGCCATAAACTGATACCGCTTCGAGAATCGCTTATCCACTTTGACGAGCAGTGCCCGGTAAACTGAGCGGCCAGCCGGGGTCCTGACTCCAATTGAGCCCGTGGAGCAATTCGCCTTTGGATCTGCCGCCTGAGTGCCCACGCAGCGAGGAATCACTGGCCCCTGCACGCGAAAGAATCGATTGTAGTCGAGGGAGCCAAGATCTTCGCGAAAGCCATGGCGGTAAACAAAATCAGCATTGATCACAAGGTCTTTGCGAAGTTCCCGTTGAACACCCAGTGTCAAATGACGCGAGTATCCAGGGCCATAGCGATGGGGATAAATGTCCGTTCCCTGCTTCGAAATATTGATATTCCGAACCGACAGATCATTTGGATTCGGATTTGCTGTTGAAGCCTCAGCCTGAGCGCGCACCTGCGGGAGAATGTTGAGCAGGTCCGAAAGCCGAAACCCTGTCGGCAGAGTGCGGAAGTCCAGCGGCGTTCCAACATTCACATTCGGCAAGACACCTGGAATGGGGTTGACAATTCCAGCTACTGGGTTCGGAATACTCTGTCCGCCGAACTGTTGTCTGCCATTGCCTACAGGCCCAATCGCCGCACGCTCACCCAGCCGTTGCGACAATTCCGTCGTGTCGTAGTAAAAACCGCCACCGCCCCGGATCACAGTTTTATTGTTTTTAAACGGGCTGTAGGCAAAGCCGAACGAAGGTGTCCAGTTGGTATAAGTTGGCTTGGTCGGCTCCAGGCTCTCCATGATAGGAGCGAGCAACGCGGGCTTGCTCAAGTCGCCATTGACCAGCGTCGATTCAAACTGCCAGGCCAACCCATAGTTCAAGGTCAACTTCTTGTTCACCCGGAACGTGTCTTGCCAAAAAAAGTGATACCGGCGATTGTTGCCAGCCTTGTCTTTTTGATAGGGAGGCGGTTGTGAAGGGTCTCCCACGCCGATGGCAAATACCGCCAGCGGAAGCTTCAGCACATCTGCACTCGTCAGAAACTGATTTGGCAGCCCGAATGCTGCCAGTGGAATCCGGTTTGCCACCATGATATCTGGCCCCCAGACCTGTCCCGCTGCGGGATCACCAAACGCCCAATAGCCCGTAAATGGCGAGTTCTCGTAGCTGCCGCCAAAACGCATCCGGTGGCTGCCCTTTTGCCAGGTCATGTTGTTCACGATGTTGTACCGGCGCATATCCCGGCCCTGCGGCGCGTTCGCCGTATTGCCAAACCGGACGTTTGTGGCCACGACGGACATCTCGGGCAAACCCAGCCCCAAGCATCCAGGACACTCATTCGAGGTGGGATGCAGATTGCGGTTGTTCCAGTATTGATAAGCAAAACGGAAGTCGTTCACCAGGGTCGAGCGGAAGGTGCTGGTGAGTCCCATAATGCTCTGGTCTGCCCAATTGCGATTCACGAGCCAGTTTGAAGGCAGAGGAGAACCACTGCGCGGCCCAAAGCCCTTGTTGCCATCGTGCGAGTAGCGAGCAAACATATTGTGTTGCTGACTGATCCGGTAATCGAACTTCGCGCTGATCTGCCGGGCGTCATAGGGATTGCTCGCGTTTTGGGCAAGTGTGGCGAAGTAGGGTGAATCCGGCTGCACCGTGACAACCGCATCCTGGTTATTGTTCTCCATATTGAAGAAGAAGAAAAGCTTGTCTTTCTTGATCGGGCCAGAGACCAGGAAGCCACTTTGCCGGCGGGCAAAGAAGGGATCTGGAGCAAACGGATTCCGGCGCAAGGCCGGGTAAGCCGACATGTTGTTGTCGCGGAAAAAGAAGTAGCCGCCCCCGTGAAATGCATTGCCGCCGGACCGCGACACGATGTTGATTGCCCCGCTCGCTGCAATGCCGGTCGACAGATCGAAGTTGGCACTCGAGATCTGAAACTCCTCTACAACTTCTTGCGAAAAGTTCTGCGCCGTCCCACCCTCAAGCGCATTTCTCACATTGCCACCATCGACGGTCAGCGCCGTCTTGCCAGAACTCGACCCTAAAACTGAAACACTGAACTGAGCATTGTACTGAGCCAGGCTTTGCGTCCCTACTCCGACCCCAGGCTCAAGAAAAGCCAATTGCAAGAAGCTTCGGCCATTGAGGGGCAGCGATTCAATCTGTGTCCGCCCAATCACGCCATCAATTTTGTGGCTGTCAAAGGCGAGCTGCGATGTCGCGGCATCTACCGTTACAACTTCAGAAACAGCACCCACCTGCAACTTCATATCAACGGTGGTCGTGCTCCCCACAACTACAGACGCTTCACGAAGCGTCTGCCGAAAGCCGGCCATTGAAGTCCTCACTTCATAGCGTCCTGCCGGAAGCGCGGCAACACTGTACTGCCCCTCTGCAGTCGATTTCAACTCGCGCTTCAGCCCCGTCTCGACATTGGTAACGGTAATGGCCGCACCAACGACAACAGCCCCGGAATCATCGCTAACAGTGCCAGCAATCGTTCCAATCGGGGCCTGCCCCAGAGTAATTGTCCACGTGGCCAGTAGGAAAACGAAAACTCTGATCATGAGTTAACAGTTTATCGCTTAGCCTAAAACAGAAGTGTGAAAAAGCCATTGGCCTTAGAAATTTTGGAGCCTGCTCTCAGCATCCCCAAAGCGGTCCAGCTTGATGCCCACCCGGTCCATCAGGGAAAGATACAAGCTGCACAGCTTTCGATTTTCGTTTCCGGCCTGCAAGTAGTTCAAACTGCGGCCCGTTTGCAGTGTGCCGCCGAGCCCGCCGGCCAAAATCACAGGTAGCCGCGAATTGTCATGCCGCCTGCCGACCCAAAGATTGCTTAAGAACATGAGGCACGAATTGTCGAGCACTGTGCCTTCTCCCTCAGGCATCGCATCCAGCTTGGTGGCAAGATACGCCAATTGGCTCAAATGGAATCGGGAAATACGCTCATAGCCGTCTGAAGCGTTATCATGCGAAGCCGCATGATGACCTTCCTTCACTTGCAAGAAGGGATAGTAAAGAGCCGAGAGATCCCGGGCCAGCAACAACGTCGCCACCCGCGATTTATCAGTCTGAAAAGCGATCGCCACAATGTCGCACATCAGCCGCGCATGTTCGCGCAAATCCTCAGGAAGCCCATTCGCCGGGCGATCCATCGTCCATGCCGGACGATTCTTACCCTTGGCCACATCATCCGCCGCATCCTTGCTCTTACGCGTATTCTCAATACGACGCTCCACTTCGCGAACACTGGTCAAGTATTCGTCCAGCTTCGCCTTGTCGGTCGCACTGATTTGCTTGCTCAGACCTGTTGCACGGTCCTTCACGCGATCCAGAATACTCAGGTTCCGCAAGCTCCCGCGATTCTCAAAGAGGCTGTCCCAGGCCAGTGACGGGTAGACTTCATTCGGCACTGGAGAATCCGAACTCTGCCACGAGATATGCGAGCTATACGCCATCGAGAAATTCGTTTCGTGATAGCCGGTCATCGGCTGCTCGCAAGCCAATACTAAACTTTGCTGTGCCGTTTCCTGGCCAATCTGGTTGGCAATCATCTGGTCGATCGTCGTGCCAGCATGAATGATCGGCCCTTTATGAATCGTCGCCCCAGACAAAAGACTACCGGTTTGTGAGGGATGAATCCCCTGCCCCATCGCCATCTTTAAATAGAGGCCGTCAATCACGTTGATTTTATGTTTGACCGGCTCAAGCACAGAGAGCGTCTTACTCAGTTTCATGTCCGCGCCCTGGCCCTCGGCGCTCCAGTGATTCTCGTTGATGCCGTTGCCCATAAAAAGGACGCCAAAGCGCTTCGGAAACGCCGTTGCTGCTGAAGCTGCAAACGATTCAAGCCAAGGCAGCGCCATCGTCACTCCCGCGCCACGCAACACCGCACGGCGCGCGATCTTCTTATTCACTGACGTTCTTCCGACGGACATCCGTTTCACCTCCACGCTTGTTCAAAAACTGCGGACTCGTAACAATCATCTCGACCAAAGGCGCAAACCGGTTGCCCGTAGCCGCCAACCGGCTTCGCATGCGACCTATTATAATTTCATCAGATAGCAAAAGCGAGCGCCCGAGCCCATAGGCCAGGAGCTTTCGGCAGAGATTCTCTTCAAAGTCTTTTTCGCGCTTCACATTGACATAGTTCAACACGCCATCGAAGCCAGCGCCCTGACTGCCGTCAGGGAAATTCGCCCGCGTATCCACTGGCCGCCCAGCCAGATCAAGGCTTCGCTTCTCGCCAATCGGGCCATAGCCTTCAAACGCGAGGCCAAGCGAATCAAAGCGTGCATGGCAACCAGCACAGTTCGGGTTCTCGCGATGCTTCACCAGCATGTCTCGTAGCGGTAAATCGCTCTTGGCTTCATCACCAGGCAGTTCTGGAACTGAAGCAGGCGGAGGCGGAATATTTTCGCCCAATACTCGCTTGGTTAACCAATAGCCGCGCTTGACCGGGCTCGTCCTGAGACCCGGAGCATTCTGCGTCAGAAACACCGCCATCGGCAACAATCCGCCGCGCCCATAGCTACGCGCATCATCGACACGAACCCAATGATCCGCCTTGCCACCAAGCTCAGGCATGCCGTAATGTTTGGCCAGTACCGGGGTCACGAAGGTATGCTTTCCATAGAGCAGATCCAATACCGAACGGTCGTTGCGAATCACATCCTCAACATACCGGACTGGTTCCTCAAACATGGCTTGCCGCAGTTCGTTGGTGAAGCTTGGAAAGCGTTGACGGTCCACCGCGTTGTGTTCTTCAAATCGTCGAAAATCCAGCCAGTGTCCGGCGAACTCGGCAGCAAACCGCCGGGCCCGCTCATCTTTGAGCATCCGTCTCACCTCGGCTAAGAGCACCCCCGGCTGACGAAGCTGCCCTGCCGCCGCTCGATGCAGCAGCTTTTGATCCGGCATACTCGACCAGAGAAAGAAACTCAACCGGCTTGCCAGCGCATAATCTGGAAGTTGTTTCACTGGTGCACTGGAGATCCTGTTGTCCAGCAAATCGATTCGGTAACAAAAATCGGGAGACATCAAAATCCCAACAACCGAATCGCGAATCGCTTCCTCGTGCGTCAGGCCGCTCTTGTCCCGAATCTGCCTGTAGTAAGCAGTGAGGTCATTCTTCTCAACGATCATGAGAGGGCGACGGTAAGCACGGGCAGCAAACTGCGTGAGCGCCGCAACATGACGCGGTTCGGCTTCGGAACGCAATTTCTTAACAGCCCGTATGTCAGCGTTGACGCGCTGGAAATGGGCCTCAATCGCTTGCAGAGCCACTTTGTCATTCGTTTCATCGGACTTCGCCTTTACCAAATACTGATCGCGCAATCCAAAGATCACGCCTGGATCGGTAACTGCTTTGTCTGGAGGCCGCTCGCTGCCCGACTCACGCCCATTGCCAAGAATCTCGCCACTCTGATTGAAGTAATACTGCGTGTAGGTACGAATGGTGTGGTCGGCGATAAAGTCGAATTCCTGCCACAGCGTTTCGAGTTCACGTGTCTGACTGGAATCGAGAATCATCTCCCTTAAGGGCAGATCATCGCGGAAGTAACCCATCACGTTGTGGAAGCCCGCGCTTAACAAGCGCCCCTTATCCTGTGTATCATCGGGGAAAAACCGCCCCCGCTCACTGACAAAGAATGCATCAGGAAATACATTTGCAAATCGTCCAAACGCTGCTTCGTAACGGGCGCGCTCACCGGCTGGCGCACGCAGCGGTTCCATGTCAGCCAGCCGGGCCTTGATCATCTTTGCGCTCGCCTGCTTGGCCACGTTATCGCCAGTGGCTCGAACAAAGAATTCCCCAGGCTTTGGGGCCGGAGGCACCTCAGGTAACGGCTCACCATCCATCATCAATGCGGCGCGATCAAAGTCTCGCCGCTTCTGCGCAAACAGGTTTAGCTTCCAGTTCATCAGCGGCTGTGATGTCGTACTCAACCCCTTCACCACCGGGCTTACATAGTGCTTTGCCACCAGAGCCCGTACACGCACGACATAATCGCGCATCTCAAAACATCCAGCGCGCGCAGCTTCCATTTGCACCGGCAACGCTCTCCACATGGCCTGCACCTTGGCCATCGGACCCACTTCTTCTTTTAAGCCTTCAAGCGATTGCCACACTACCGGCAAATACTTCGCACTCACGTGGTAGTCAGCCGCCACTGATGCCAGTGTCGCCCCCGGCTTGCCCAATGCAACTCGATTCTTGTAGCTCCAAGCCGCCATGAAGTAGTCAGCATAATCTGTCGGTTGGGCTTTATAAAAATTCACAATCCGCTGGATGGCATACTTCTCCCGATCCGTCTCAACCAACATGGGATGCGGAGCAAAGTCGATCCCGTCCGGCTTGAGCACTATCTGATTGGCAACCAGACGCGCCGCCTGCAAATACTTGTTTAACAGTGCAGGCGACATCGATAACGACTCACCCGTATTATCGAAGCCCTCCGGGTTGGCCGGGTCTACTGGAAATTCCTTCGCCGGTTGAATGTCCACACCAGTCAAGTCCCGAATCGAATAGTTGTATTCGGCATTGCTCAGACGCCGCGCCAGGACAATCCCGGGCTCACCTGCGTGCTTCCGGGCCTCATTCATCCTCATCGTCTCAATCCACTCGATGATCTGCTGGCTCGCCGCCACCTCTGGATGTTTCATCCCCTTGGGTGGCATGTCACCAGCCTTCAACCGCTCGGCAACTTGTGCCCAGCGTGGATGGTCGCGAACAACTTCACCTAACTTCGAGTAGGGTTCGAAACTCAGTTGTGCCGCAGGCGTTTGCCCGCCATGACAACCCAGGCAATATGTGGCAATAAATGGCTTCACCGTTTTGGTAAAGCGGCGTTCCAGCTCGATCTCAACAGGACTGGCGGCAAAGCAGCCGACACAGAAGAGCATCAACATGATTAAGGGACTCATAGAAATAGATCCCTCTCAGTCTATACCCGCAGCTAAGCCAGAACCTCTTTCACCACATTGCCAAAGACATCAGTCAGCCTGAAGTCCCGTCCCGCATAGCGATAGGTCAACTGCGTGTGATCCAGCCCAAGCGCATAGAGCATCGTCGCATGCAAATCGTGTATTGAAACGCGATTTTCAACCGCCTTGAATCCGAAGTCATCGGTCGCCCCGTGAGCCAATCCGCCTTTGAATCCACCACCAGCCAACCACATCGTAAACCCATACGGATTGTGATCGCGGCCCGTGCCGCTCTCAGAAACCGGAGTCCGTCCGAATTCCCCGCCCCAGACAACAATCGTGTCATCCAACATGCCACGCTGCTTCAGGTCTTGAATCAAGGCTGCGGCAGCTTGATCCATCGCCGGTACTTTCTTCTTGTACGCGGTCTCGATATCCTTGTGATCATCCCAATCGCCAAAGCTGAGGTTTACGTAACGCACGCCCTTCTCAACCAACCGGCGCGCCAGCAGGCAACCGTTTCCAAGCGGACCGGTTCCATAAAGTGCACGCGTAGCTTCAGACTCTTTGCGGATATCAAAAACATCCATCGCCTCAAACTGCATCCGGTAGGCAGCTTCCATCGACTGGATGCGCCCGTCCAGATAATCATCGGCACCAAAAGACTCACTAAAGCCTTTATTAAGCGCCTGCACAGCATCTAGCTGCTTTCGCTGGGCATCGCGATCCAGATGAACATTTCGTAGGTTCGGAATCATCTTCTCAGGGTCCAATTCCGTGAAGTTTACAGGAGCACCCTGATTCTCCGGCGGCAAGAAAGCCGCCCTGGCAGAAGACCCGCCCAGCGAGCCCGCCCCCAGAGAAACAAACGAGGGCAGATTCTGATTTTCCGAGCCAAGGCCATAGGAGACCCATGACCCGATCGACGGCCGGTTCAGCAGAATCGAACCCGTGTGATACAAACTGACGCTCGGGGTGTGTGTCGGGTTGAACGAATACATGGATCGAATCACGCAGACATCATCAATTACCTCACCTAGCCTGGGAAGAATTTCACTGACATCGATACCGCTCTTCCCCCTCTTGGCAAAACTAAATGGGGACGGCATCAGCCCACCCGTCTGACGTTCTGTACGCAGGTCCACTGTACCCGGCCGCTGCCCCTGAAACTTCACTAGCAACGGCTTCGGATCGAACATATCCACCTGCGACGGCCCACCGGCCAGAAACAGACTAATCACGCGCTTGGCCTTACCCGGTGATCGCTGCCCCTTGTAATGACCAAGTGCCGCTGCCTGCGCGGTATCAGCGCCAAGCAATGAACTCAGCCCAAGAGTCCCCAATCCTCCAAAAGCACTCTCGATCCATTTGCGTCGTGAAAGCTCTGGTCTCATGGCCACAAAATCTCCTCATTGGTGGACAACAACACCTGCGCGTATTGCTCAACACTGCCCTTTGCGAGAAAGCTGAAAGCCAGATCCAGTTCTTTGGGACCAGGATCGCGAGACAACACCCGCCGGTACAATTCTTTCACCTTGTCCCCATCCGCCGGTAACCCACTGACCACTTTGCCAAGCGCAACTGCGGAATCAAAAATGAACGAACTGTTCAACACGAAAAGCTGTTGAAGCGAAGTAGTAGTCTGGTCACGCCATCCACTGCTCTGCATCGGGTCTGGAAAATCGTAATTCTTAAGCAACGGACTCAACCGCCCACGGCTGATCCGTCCGTACACAGTCCTGCGCACATTGCCGGGCAACTCGACATCCTCTGACGGCCCGTACATCTTTGGGTCAAGCCGGCCTGAAGCACGCAACATCGAATCCCGATATGCTTCGATATCCATCCTGCGCGGAGCCATCCTCCAATAGAGCGCATTCGCAGGATCCAATTTCATCAGCGCTGACCGCGGTCTGCTCGATTGCTGATAGGCGGCAGACATCATAATCTCGCGGTTCAACCACTTCAGTGACCAGCCATGAGCAACAAACCTGGCAGCAAGATCGGTAAGCAATCCGGGATGACTTGGGGTCTCTCCCTGAACTCCAAAATCACTTGGCGTACCCACCAGCGCGCGACCAAAATGCCATCCCCAAACGCGGTTCACAATCACTCTTGCCGACAGAGGTGCCGCATCGGTAAAGATCCGTTCGGCCAGTTCCAGCCGCCCAGATCCTTTCTTGAAATTGCTTTCGCCCCTGGAAAGAACTGATGGAAAATGACGAGGAACGATCTCTCCAGGAGTCGCCACATTTCCGTTGCGTAACACGGGCAAGTCCCGCGACTCACCAACTTTATAGTTGATGAAAGTGTAATGCGGATCAGACCCATCCACATACTGCGCGGCGTCAAACACTGTGTTGAAAAATGGCTCAGTCGAAGTCAACGACGGACGCACACGCCCTTTCACGGGTTCCTCACGATTTGTGCGCGAAGCAGGAGGAGTCCAATATTTCGCAAGGCTTGCTATCAGGGTCGGAGACTTTTCAAGCAGCTTCTCCATCTCCTTTTTCAACGCATCGATCTCAAGCTTCCACTTCGCCACGCGCGACTCACTACCGATAACGGTCGACGGCTCACCTGTCAGCACATTTACTGAATAGCTCAGGTCAATCAGACGCCGCTTCACCCACATGTAGCGGGTCTCAACTTCGCGCTCCACCTCAAACATCGGCTGCTCGGTGCGCATCGTTGAGGCAAACACGCCCGCCAATCCGTAGTAGTCCTTGGTCGGAATCGGATCAAATTTGTGGTCGTGACACCTTGCACACGCAATTGTCATCCCAAGCAGACCGCGCGACACTGCATCCACACGTTCGTCCCAGTCATCCGTCATGAAGCCGCCAATCACATCAGCCGATAGGCGCTGGTCCTTGTGGTAGATCGGAGCCGCACCCAAGTAGCCCAGAGCCCGCAGATCTTCCCGCTTCATACCTGGCATCTGATCCGCTGCCAGTTGCATCGTCACGAACCGGTCATATGGAAGATCCAGGTTGATCGCCTCGATCACCCAATCGCGATAACGCCACGCATAAGGATAGGGCCCATTGGTAGCTTCAGAAGTTGGGTTATCTTCTCCAAATCGCGCCACATCCATCCAGTAGCGGCCCCAGCGCTCGCCATACTGCGGCATCGCCTGCAACTTGTCGATCAACTTCTCCCAGGCATCCACGGCGACATCATCCGCAAAGCTCTGCACCTCCTGGTAGGTTGGCTTGTAACCGAGTAAATCGATATAGGCTCGCGTTACAAGTGTGCGCTTGCCAGCGCGCGGCGAAGGCAATATCTTTTTGTCCTCAAGCTTTGCCAGCACGAATGGATCAATCTTGTTGCGGCCCCAGCGAAGATTCAGCACCTTGGGAGCAGACAACTCCGAAATTGGTTGGAAGGCCCACCACTTGCGTCCATTCTCGATTGACATGCCTTTAAGCGCGGATGACTTCTCAGCCACCGCGCTGGCCGTTCTCGGGTCCACTGCTCCAGAAGCAATCCAGGCTTCAAAATTGGCAATCACCGCATCAGGCAATTTCCCAGACGGCGGCATCTGCAAATGGGGGTCGTCAAATCGCAGCGCCGTGAGCAATCGACTCTCCTTAGGCTTGCCCGGAACGATCACTACGCCGTTTGCCCCGCCTGCGGCCATCCCGGTCTTGGTATCCAGCACCAAGCCACCCATCGGGGCCTTCAACTTTGAAGAATGGCAGGGGAAACACTTTGTGGCCAGCACGGGTCTAATGTTTGATTCGAAGTGCATGGCACCGGGCTGCTGGGCTAACAACCTGCAGCAAAATGCAATCGAAATCAGCCAGTGGATTAGCATGCTTACTTCTTCAAGATTAGCGGAGACGCTACGGGAATTCAAAATTCATTTGCCACCATGAATGAACTGCGTTTATCCCCCGAAGACCTGTTTTCAACAAACAGCGTCTATGCTCAAGATACAAAAGGCTTAAAAGGAATCGATCCAGGACTTCACGAGGCGGTACTGCCCCAGCAACGCGGTACGAAGTGGGCTCTAGACGGTACCAAAGTCCCATTGAATGCTAAGGGCACTTAGAAGCACAATTTAAGGGTATCTCCTTAGCTCTGCATCTCAGTTGAATGTCCCAACGTCAGCGCGGATCGAAATCGCTAAGCATAAATGATTGGGAGGGTTTCAAATGAAAAAATTTCTATTATCGTCTTTAATTCTGGCCGGGCTCACTTTACAAGGTGCGACCTTTAACTACACTGACGCGGCAGCCATCGGTGATGGTCCTGTCGGCAATTTCCTGGAAAAGATTGACGGCCTTTTTAAGGCTAAGGTCACAGCGTGGAACACCGGGGCAGCCGGGACGGGTCTTTTTGCTCAGGCTCGCCTGCGCGACTATGGAACGGCAGGGCTGGGTGTATGCACCGCAGCTGAGTTCGCCAGTTCGGGTGGGTGCAGCACCAGTGGCAACCCTTCTGAGCACCAGGTTGACAATGCTTACGAGAGCGATTTTGTCATGTTTCAGTTCTCAAGCACCTCTGCCTCACAGATCGGTGTGACCAACCTTCAGGTTTTCCTCGGCAACCTCGCCAGTGATTATGATGTCAGCTATTGGCTCGGCAACACGAATGGTGCCTTCAATCTGGCTGGCCTCTCGACTGCCCAGCTTGCGGCAGCAGGATTCAATGCCCGTGTCGATGTTTCGAGCGCGACTATGACCAACAATAATGGTGTGGTCAACGTGAGCCTCGGCAACAATATTGGCTACAACACGCTGATCTTTGGAACACGCATCGAAACCGCAGGTTATGGCTCGCAGAACGACGGTTTCAAGATTCAGCAGCTCATGTACACTCCTCCCAACACTGTAGTTCCTGAGCCAGGAACTTACGCTATGCTCGGTGCCGGCCTCCTTGGCCTTGGCTTCCTGCGTCGTAAGAAGGCTTAAGATCTGACTTTAAGTTCGGCTAGGAAAGGCCCGGCATTGCGCCGGGCTTTTTCTTTTGGTCTAGGCGCGGCTGAAGACCGGACTGCTCAGTGTACCTGTGCTATCGGCAAACGAATCCTGATCAATAGCCAATGAGCGCAGAATGCTGAGGTACATATTCGACATCCGGGACTCGCCCTTACGCCAGTAAGATCCATGCTTTAAGCCCATATTGGATCCACCCGCCAGCAGAGTCGGCAGATTGCGCGAATTGTGGGTTGTACTCGCGCCGCTGCCAAACATCACAATCGTGTTGTCGAGGACGCTTCCTTGCCTGTCCTGATATTGCGTTAGCCGTCCCAGAAAGTGCGCCACCTGCTTGCTCAAAAACTGGTCGTACCTGGCAAACCCCAATTGCCCTTCCTTATCTGTCGCATGCGACAGATTGTGATGGGTCTTGGATAAACCCAGCTTGATTGGGAAGGTATCGCTGATCCCCATACCGTCTTCGCGGTTCAACATAAACGCGACAGACCGTGTGATGTCAGCATCAAAGGCCAAGGCAATCAGATCGAACATGTTCTGGTAATACTCAGATGGCTCGCCCTCGTTAGTCACCTCGAGGTTCAGATGCGAATAATCCTGCTTTTTTAGTGGAATGTCGATCCACTTTTCTGAAGCAATTAAACGTGATTCCACTTCATTGAGAGAAGTCAGATACTGATCCATCCGCTCACGGTCAGACTGACCCAACTGCTGGTCCAGAGACTTCGCACTACTTGCCACCGCATCTACCAGCTTAATCCGCCGTTGCAACTTTTCATGTTCTGACTTCACCGAAGAACGGTCACCCTTGAACAAGCGGTCAAAGATCCGGCGCGGATTATTCTCGGCCGGAATTGGCCTGCCTTCCAGGCTATAAGAAATCGTGCCCGTGCGAGACAAGAACCCGGTGCCGGCATCGATTGAGAGAATCAGAGAAGGCTGCCGGCAAAACTGCTTGGTATGAAGTGCGATCACCTGGTCGAGGCCCGCCGTATTGTATGTGCCCGGTTTCGGATTATGCAACGGAGCGCCCGTCAGCCACATATCAGAGCACGTATGAGGGTCGGCCTTTGGCCCGCTGGGATGGTGCATCCCGCCCATAAAGCTCAAATTCTTCCTAAACGGGCTTAACGGCTCGGTCGACTTGCCGAAAACAAATTCTGAATCCTTCCCGGCTGCCGGGAACCAGCTCCAATCGTCGATGCCATGTTCAGTCTTGGGCAGCGACATTCCATTTGCCGTATAGATCGCACAGAAGCGGCGAGGTACCTGTCCGGTCACCTCAGCACCCATCGCATCCAGCACAGGCAGGGCCAACGCAACACCGCCCAAGCCATTCAGAAATGCGCGGCGATCCATGTTACTAGCACTACTCATTGGTTTCTCCAAAACTCATCATTTTTCAAGGAAAATCTTGCTGTTGACGATATAACGGATCATGTCCTGCATCGGGTAGCCACTGGCCTTCAATTTCAATCCGTCGCGCTTCAGCTCGTTGAGTTCATTGTATGTCAAGCTGCGACCGTTCGCATAGGTCGCAAGGTGCTTAAACACACTAAAGGCCACCTGATCAATCCGATCCTCACCCAGATAGCGCTTCAGATCATTCGCACCCGATACTTCCGTCTGATCGGGCAACTTTGAATGCGCATCCACAGGCTGCTTTTTCAGACGTCCGCCCGCATCAAACTCTTCAAACGCCACACCCCAAGGATCAATTTTCTGATGGCATTGAAAACACCCAGGCTGATTGCGGTGCGCTTCAAGACGCTGACGCAAGGTCAAGTCCTTCTCGCTCTCCAGCAGTGCTGGCACATTGGGTGGAGGGTCTGCCGGCGGCTCAGCAATAATCCGGCGGGCCAGCCACGCCCCTCGCTTCACTGGATTTGATTCGCGGCCATCGGAGAGCCCGGCCAGAATCGAAGCCTGCGTCAACACCCCGCCAAGCTCTTTGCGGCCGTGGGGGATCGCCAAGAACTGGAAGCCGCTCTCACTCTTCTCCGGCATGCCGTAGTAACTCGCCACCACTTCATTGACCATCATGAAATCCGATTGAATCAGGTTCTTCACCGGTAAATTCTTCCGCATCAGGTGCTGAACAAACTGCACTGGCTCCTGCCGCAACTGCACCCGTGTATCGCGAGTCAGATTCGGGAATTTTTTGCGGTCTGGTTCGAGCACATTAAACTTATCGAGACTCAGCCATTGCGACGTGAATTCTTGTGCGAATCGCGCAAACCTCGGGCTCGCGACCATTCGTGCTACTTCGGCATCGAGTTGCCTGGCCAACATACCAGTCGAGGCCAAACGCAGGGTCGTACGGTCAGGCGGCCCATTCCATAAGAAGTAAGACAGCTTTGAGGCCAGCTCATGGGCATCAATCGCCTCCGGCTTGGGCGTGCTACTCTTCTCTACCAGGAAGAGAAATTGCGGCGAGGTGAGCACCACCTGCAAGCTATCCTTGACACTCTCTTGAAAGTTCGCACCCGCCGCAGACGACTTCTGATACACCGCCATCAGCGAAGCCTCTTCAACTGCACTTACTGGCCTCCTATAGGCACGCGTCGCGAACCCGCGAATCACCTGGCGCGCATAGGTTGGCAGATCACTCTTTTTTTCGGAATCCAAAAAAATACTGCGATGAGAAGGCGGCGGCCACTGTTCATAGAACGGCCCCTCAAACTCCACCGACTTGATCAGCATCCGGGGCATATCACGGCCATCGGTGTACTCACTCCGCACTGCGATTTCACGAATCCCGGCCAGGTAATTCACATTGTCTTTCTCGACATTCGGGCTTGGAAAATTGCTGATCGCTCCTTCAAAAACATAACGGCTCAACTTCGTCCCCGCCACCACTTGCGGTGCGCCAACCGGCGCAAAAGTACTGCCGCAATCGCGGCGCAAGCCAAGATGCACGCCTAGCCTTGGAGTGCGCTTCTCAAAGGTCTTGAACTTGCGAGCCAGCTCCTGGCCTTCTTCAATCGGCGTTAGTACAACTTTCTCCAGCCCCGCCATCCCCGTGATCTCAGCGCGAACAGGCAAAGGCCCTGCGTCCAGCCGCACCAACACAAAGGCCTGCTGCGCCAGCGTCCCGGCAAACTCCCTCTCACCGAGCGTCAAACGCACGTCCTGATTCTTCTCTGGAGGCGGCCGTACAAACTGCCGGCCAGGTTCAATCAGAGCCTGTATCTCGGCTTCGTCCAGAGCCCTTCGATAAAGCCTTACTTCATCCAGATCACCCTTGAAAGTAGCTGTACCGGGCACGCGGCCCAACTGCAAATCCAGCTTCGAGTTATCGAGGTGAGCCAAGCCAACCGGCCCTTTCGCTACTGCATAACCATTCACATAAAGCCGGGCTTCATTCTTGCCGCGCTTCACTACAGCAGTCACATGCTGCCAAAGATTCGGCCGCAAAACTCCGGGCGGCGACATCATCCCCCCGTTGGGCTTACCATCCGGCCCAGTCGTCTCCAGACGTAAGCTACCCCGGCCATCCGGCATGTCCAGATACCACCCATGCGTGCCCTCATTTCCACCCCGGCCCGCCAGGCCAGCCCTTCGCAATTGTCCGGGGCGCAACCACATGGCCACCGTAAAGTCGTCCCCGGAAACATTCAGGCCCTCCTGAGGGGGGATCGTTACAAATTCATATTCCCCTCCAAGGGACACCGCCTTTCCGAATGGTGAGACTACAAAACGAGCATTCCCTTCCACTTTTGCACCCTCCGTCGCACCATCGAAAGGCCATGAGCCAATCAGCCCATCCTTTAGCCTCGAAGTGTCCGTCACAGTGGAAGGTGCCTGCCTTGCGGCCTGATGCACGTCCACCTGGTAAATGCCAGCCTTGGGAATATTGACTTCACTATTGCCCTTTGGATCAACCGAAATGCTGCCGGCCTTTTGAACTGCTACCTCAGAATCGAGCATCAATCCGTCGTTATAGCGGGCCGCCATCACAGTCACTCTAAATCGCCCGTGATCAGGCAATTCTCTGAGTGAAATCTTGAAATTCGCCTTGGGTCCATAAGTTCCATCGGCTTCAAAAATCTCTTCATTCGGAATCGCTGGCCGCAGAAGCAGCCCCTGCGGCACCAGCCCGTATGCGAGCCCCTTGGGATAGCCGCCCGTCCCGCGCATACAAGCAAACACGGAATGGTAAATGCTGTCGTACTCTTTCCATCCGCGTACCGTGTCGTTCCCTGCATAGCCTTCGATAAACCGGTACTTCGACTTCATCAAATAAGGATCAAACGCAAACGGCTTCAGCGGGGTCAACTGTGTGACTGTGAAATCCTGGTTCTCCAGCAACTTGCTATTCGCCCCCAGAATCAACTTGTCAGGAATCGGATTCGGGTTGATTGACTTACCCAGATCGACGCGGAAATTCTGCACCTTCGGCTTTACCTTTGGGTCTATGATCGACCTGTTGAGCGCATCCTCGGCAATTTCAAAATAAGCCTCCAGCAACAAAGGAGAAAGCTGCAAAGTCTCTTTGTTGTTTACAAAGCCGTCGCTTGAAATCGCATCTGGAGGCAGCGCCTCGGTCAGGTCATCTTCCAGGTGCAATAGCTCACGCAGCGTATTCTTGTACTGCGAAACTGTAAGTCTGCGTACGATTCCGTTCTTTGGAGCCGGACGCAACTTCGCCACTTCAATCGCCTTGTCAATCCACTCTACTACTCGATCACGCTCAGCCACACCGGGCTGCGGCAAACCCTTCGGAGGCATAGTCCCGGCCTTCACACGGTGCCGGATGCCCTCCCAGAAGCGGATGTGTTTGTCGTCGAGCGAAGTATCCAGATGATCCACTCTCACGCCAGCCGTCATGTTGTCGGCGTTGTGGCATTTGGCGCAATGCTGATCGAGAAACGGTTTGATCACCTTTTGAAATGCCGGCTCCATCGGAGCAGGTACACCAGCCGGAGCTTGGGCAAACAACAGGCGAGCAGTCCAGGCAATTCCCATCGTGCCAATCAGCGCGACAGCTCCAAAAGGATGTAGTCCAAACGAGGTTTTCTTTAAAGGCATATAGGATTCAGCGATTGAAATCTTAATACTAAGATAACGGATCGCGGGAGGCCCGGCACACTCAGTTTCAAACTCGGGCCGGAATGCCCAGCGGCGACAACGCCGGCTCTAGCGGTGCCGCTGTAGAAGCTCTGAAGCAGATGTAAAGCTAAAGATTCGTTGGCGCTGCAATGCTAATACAGTCAATTCAGGCTGCTTGCAATAAAGGATTCATGTCCAATTTGGCTTTGTTCGCGATTTTTCGTACTTGTTCGAGGCGGCTGAGGGTTCGTTGAAAAAGAGCCATGAGTCGAAGTTCAAGAGCTTACTGGCGAGCAAAAGAAGGTTTTAGATTTTCGAGCTTTTCAATGGCGAGAATCGTAATTTGACTGGAAGTGGGTCTGGTTTATTCAGGTTGGGCCTGAGTTTGCTCATTGTTGACTGGCTCGCTGGCGACTTGCTCAGTGACGACTTCGTCTATGGCCTGATTGAGGCGCATGTGGATTAAGGCGGTGATTCGGCGGCGGCGCCATACGGTTTGGATGAGTTGGTCGACCAGTTCGAGTTCAGTTGGAGTTTGGGGCTGGAGCTCATCGAGAATTTCCTGAGCGAGATTGCTGAAGATGGCGGCATCTTCGGTTTTGATGATGTGTGTTTCGCTGTAGACGCCGTGGCGCAGGGCGTTGAGGCTGGATTTGAATTTGCCTTCGCGTGTTTTGGGGCCAGTGCCTTTTTGGGAGTTGCGGCGATTTGCCGCGACTTGCTTTTCGGTTGCCATGAGGATTTATCCTTCGAACCGTAGCGTATTGAGTCGGCTCAGCGAGAGGGCTGACCACTCATTGTTTTCGCATTCTGGCTGAGGGAAGTTGGAAGGCTGCGGGAGGGATGTGATTGAAAAGAGGGGCGAAATAATTTTTGGCCGGGCCTGAATCAATTTTGAGCCACTGAAGTAGGAGGGCTTTGGTCAAAATCGAAGAATGGAGATTTCGATTCAAGACCTTGCATATTGGCTTAGCCGCGCATCGCAGAATTTCGATATTCGTATGAGTGTCTGGGCAAGGCGGCGAGTGGGCTGGAGAACGGAAAAACGCATTGGAACACATGAAAGTGAGTTGGGAAACACAATCGGCAACACCGCGTACTGGGAGCGTTTTGACTTGTTCCGAAGGTGCAAGTGTTGGCTTGAAGTTGACCCGCCCCATTGCGTTTTTCGGGACATTTGGGCGTTAGGGAGCAGGGGAAATGAGAGTGTAGCTGGCGTGGCAAGTCAGAGTAAAAAGCTTGTTTTTAGACAGTTAGTAGCCCAAAGACAGCGATGACGGAAAAATGGCCGTGATGACTGGCTTGCGGAAACGTTAGCGGAAAACACTGAAAAGGCCAATAAAACGTACAGTGACGGGCCAGGCTGTCACCTAAGTGTCACCTAAGTATGGATCAAGCTCTTGCTGCCCTGCATTCGAATACATTCCTGATCGATCGGCAGCCCGCATTATAAGAGTCAGAGCTGACGACCTTCCCAGAAAACAAAACGTCGATAACTCATCAAGTTCTCATGTAATTCTAATTCTGAGTTCCCGCAAAAGCTTATGCTCAGGTTTCATGAGTTTAAGGATTGCCCAGGAGACCAACGATCAGTCAGCCGCCAAAGGGTGGAGTATACTTCCAATTGTTAATTTGGAGGGCAGGATGAGTGCAACACGGATCGGAGAAGTCCTGGCGGGTAGAGCAGCGGCTGGTTTTGTTGGTCGAGAGCGGGAACTTCAGCAGTTGGGTGATTTTGCAAATGGCGCAGCCCCTGCAGTTTTATGGATTCACGGCTTGGCTGGCATAGGCAAAACAGCACTGCTGCAGGAATTTTCAGCGAGGAGAGCGGCGTCCCAAGGCGACGCTGTTATCCGGCTCGACTGCCACCTCATCGAGCCATCTCCAGAGGGCTTTCTCTTCGCCCTGCAAAGCGTCCTGCGGATTCCTGTGGAGAGCGTGGAGGCGGCGGCACAAGCTTTGTCGTTTCCCACCCCTGCAATTTTGGCTCTGGACAGTTACGAAGTCTTGCGTTTACTCGACGGCTGGATGAGGCAGGTATTCGTTCCAGCATTGAAGGAGAATGTCCGCGTCTTGATCTGCTGCCGGTATGGACCGGCATCCAACTGGCACACCGCTCCCGGATGGCAGGGGCTCATCCGCGAGATTTCACTTTCCCCGCTGGCGGAATGCGAATCGGTGGAGTTGTTGAAGCGTGCGGGAATTGCAGAAAGTGAAGCAAACTCGATCTACCGTATGATGCGCGGTCATCCGATGGCGCTCGTGTTGGCGAGCGTAGCCAGAGGCGAGATGGACTGGAAGAAGGACGGCGCGGATTCGCGCAAGCTGGTACGGGAACTTACAAGACTGTACCTGGCCGAGGTGAAGAACGCATCGCTCCAAACGGCGGTCGAAGCGGCGTCGGTGGTGCGTCGCGTAACACAATCTCAGCTTGCCGCCATGGTGCCGCAGATATATACCCGTGAGTTGTTCGACGATCTGGCGGCACTATCGATCATCGATCTAACGAGCGAGGGTCTGATGATGCATGGACAAGTTCAGGATGCCGTTTCGTCGTGGTTGCGCAGTTCCGATCCTCATCGCTTCACTAACTACCGAAAGGCTATGTGGCGACAGGTGAAGATTGAGTCGGGTGGGGCTGGCTTGCGCGAAAGTTGGCGCTACACGGCCGACCTGCTGTATCTGGTAGAGAACCCGGCAGTGCGGGAGGCGTTTTTCCCCACCGGTGCGCAAAGCCTGTCGGTGGAGCGAGCGGGAGCCGTGGACCAAGACGCGATTCTTGCGATAGTGCAAGCGCACGAGCAGCCGCAAGGGGCGAGGGCCATTGCCCAATGGTGGCAGAAGGTACCCGATAGCTTTTACGCGATGCGTGACGAAGCCGGCGAGTTAGTTGGCTTCTATATTGCAACAGATTTGCGAAGCTTGCGCGACCGAATCCCTGACGCCGACCCGGCCGTGAGTCAATTACAACGGCATTTACAAGAGCATCCCCTGGCCGATGACGAGACTGCGCTCTTCCTGCGCCGATGGTTAAGTAAACAAAAAGGTGAATCGCCATCCGACGTACAAGCAGCCTGCTGGCTGGATCTGAAGCGGTCTCATTTGGCTCTGCGGCCAAGCATACGGCGCTGCTACGGCGCAATGTTCGACATCGACACGTTCGCCCCGATGGCAAAAAGCGTCGGCTTTCAAATTGTAGATCGTGGGTCGGCTTCTATCGACGGTATTCCGTCCCATCTTCTGATGCTCGAATTCGGTCATGGCTCGTTTGACGGTTGGCTGAGCAAACTGGTGGCCGAGGAATTGGGTATCAGGTGCGAGGAGATTCTAGACTATGCGGCCCGTGAACTGGTGAATGATGAAGGACGAGTGGAGCTGACATCTCTTGAGTTCGGCGTACTCACATATTTGAAAGATAGAGAAGGCAAGGCAGTATCGCGCGCCGAGTTACTCGAGCACGTGTGGGCACGGCGGATCAATGCCGGAAGCAACGTAATCGATGTCGTAATTCGCTCGGTGCGGAAAAAGCTGGGCGTGCGCGCCTGGATGGTATCCACCGTCCGGGGATTCGGATACCGGTACCGTTCTCTCCAACCGGGCAAACGATAGAAAGGTCGACTTATGCCAATTGTAAGAGTGATTAACACCGCAGGTCATGAAATTGAACTCAGTAGTGAAGCCCTCTCAGTGTTACGCACGAGCTTACAAGGCGATTTGCTGAGTGCCGCAGATGAGGGATACGACCAGGCCCGGTCGATTTGGAATGCCTTACATGACAAGCGGCCCGCGCTCATCGTAAGGTGCGCCGGCGCACCCGACGTCAGTGCCGCCGTTCAATTTGCACGGCAAAAGAACATTCCAGTCGCAGTGCGGGGCGGCGGTCATAACGTTTCCGGAAGCGGGAGTTGCAACGGCGGCATGCAACTCGACATGTCCCGGCTGAAACGGATCGATTTAGATCCGCAAGGCCGTAAGGCCCGTGTAGAAGCCGGCGTCACGTGGGGTGAATTTGACCGTGAAGCGCAAGCGTTTGGACTGGCAACCACCGGAGGCATTTGCTCACAAACTGGCGTAGCGGGCGTGACTCTGGGAGGGGGCTTTGGCTGGTTGATGCGTAAGCATGGTCTAGCGCTCGATAACCTCTTATCGCTGGAGGTTGTCACCGCCGATGGTCAGCTTCGAAGAGCCAGCACAGTTGAGAATACCGATCTTTTCTTTGGGCTGCGTGGATCGCAATCCAACCTCGGAATCGTTACCGCCTTTGAGTTTCGCCTCCATCCCGTGGGGCCAACTGTCCTGGCCGGAATGCTTCTTCACCCGTTAGAGACAGGTAAGGACGTGCTGCGCTTTTACCGCGACTACACGAGCAGGGTACCGGAGGAGATGAGTGCCTGGGCATGCCTGCTGAAGTCTGCCGACGGCCACCCAATGGTCGCTATTGTAGTTTGCTATACCGGACCTCTCGAAGAAGGAGAAAAGTTGGTCGCACCGCTTCGAGCTTTCGGCCCTCCGGTCATGGATATGCTGCAACCGATGCCTTACGTCAACGCGCAATCGATGGTGGATCAAAGTTTCCCGCATGGACGCTTCAACTATTGGAAGTCAAGCTTGCTGCACACACTCAGCGACGAGTTGATTGATGCCTTGTTGGATGGATTTCGAGCAGCCGAGTCACCTTACACAAGCGTGCTCATTGAGCACTTGGGCGGTGCCGTAGGTCGGGTGGGAATGGAAGAGACCGCTTATCCCCATCGCAATGCGGCCTATGATGTGGTGCTTATGCCAATGTGGACAGAGGCGGCGGATTCCCAAAGCCAGATTGCGTGGGCGGATGACTTGTGGCGAACCATTCAACCGTTCTCGTCTGGCGGAGTGTACGTCAACTACCTCGACAATGAGGGCGCTGACCGGATTGAGTCCGCTTACGGCAAGAACTTTTCCCGTCTGACCATGCTGAAAGCCAAGTACGATCCCACCAATCTCTTTTGTTTCAATCAGAACATCAAACCTGGTGCGGCTTCGTAGCTGTCGAGCTTCGAGGAAGACTGTCCCCATTCTGTCTGTCTCCACGATATGCTTCGGGGATGCTGAAGGGCAGCGAAAGGCGGTGGAATGCCATGGAAATTTTGGCAACGCTCAAAAAACTGGGCAAACCCCAAACGGCGACAATTTACAAGCGCCATGGATCGGGAGAGAACGTCTTTGGCGTGCTCACCTCAGAAATCGCCAAGCTACAGAAAAAAATCAAGATCGACCACACGCTAGCCGGTAATCTTTGGGAGACGGGCAACGCCGAGGCCCGTATCCTGGCCCTCCTGGTCTCTGACCCAAATAAGGTCACACGATCCGCAGCTGACAAGCTGCTCAAGGACGGACCCGCCCATTTCCTTTTCTGTTATTTGTGCCAGCTACTGGCGCACAGCCCCGTAGCCGACGAGACGATGCAATCCTGGATGAAAATGCCGGAAGAGTCCACTCGCGAAATAGGCTACGGAATTTTCAGCGTCCGCCTGAAGGATGACCCGGACTCGATCAGCGACGAGGAAGCGGAAAAGGTATTGGCACTGATCGAAGCGGAGATCCACAGCGCCCAGAACTGGGCGCGCTATGCGATGAACACCGCGCTGATCTCGATCGGGAGCTGCAAGCCAAAGTTTCGTAAGAAGGCGATCGAGGCCGCTAAACGCATCGGCAAAGTCGAGATAAATCACGGAGAGACGACCTGCAAGACACCCGACGCCGCCCTCTACATTGAAAAGGCGGCAAAGCGGAGACGCTGCCCCTGACCTAAAAACCGCACGCGCAGGTATTGCACTTCCGGTCTGCACCTCATTTGAAAACATCTACATCAGACGCGTCATACGCTAACGGGACGTCTGAGCTGCACCTTGCGAAGTTCCTACCCGTTCTCAGCATTGAACGTCGTTCGCCGCCAATCTCTACAACTGTTGCTATCTCCAGCCATACGAATTTCGGTTTGGGGCAGGTCGACTACTCGGCCAAGAAACGCTCTTCCAACTCGCTTGGCGCAGATCGAGAATGCGGGAAGAGATCCGAAACGCTCAACCCTAGTTTTATCTTCCAAATACGCCCAACTTCTATTCACTTTGCAGGAGGCAGCAAAACCAAGAGATCGGTATTGCGAAAGTCCCGATCCAGCGTCAGCAGTCCACAGTCTTGCTCCTTTGCCAATGCATAGGCAAAGCAATCCCCGAGATTTAGAGGGAACTTCATTCGAGCCTGGGCGGCAATCTCGGCCTGCTGAACAGTCGGCGAAACAAACCGGATCGGCAGCGCCGATATCTGGTCTCGCAGTTGCGAAGCCAGTTTAGGCTGTCTGTCTGAAATTAGAATGAGCACTTCAGCGTAATTCACGGTGCTCATCAGCAATTCCGCGGCATGATCCTGGAGTTGCTTTACACACCATGGCCCCTTGGCCTCGTTAAAGACGATGGCAAGAAGGATGGAGCTATCTACGACCAAAGGTCATCCTCGGCGCTGAACCTGGGCTTTGGATTCATTGGAGATCGCAGGCCAGCCCCGAGCAATTCGCCGAACTGAGTTGTATCCGGTGCCGGACCTCTATGTACAATCTCCCGCACTGCAATCCGGATGGCATCCGACTTGGTCCGGATCCCTCGAATTTTCATCAGTTCTTGAAGATCCCGCTCGAATTCTGGACTCAGGATGATGTTGATTTGACCCATACAGATCATTATACAGGTTAGCCCTGTATGCGCTGCCAGCCCGGAGCAGGAGGTGGGTGAGGCCGAGTTCGCTATAGACCTCATGAACGAGTCGGCATTTGGCGTGCCTGTGCCGAGGAGAATGACTTGAGTTTTTGCCCAAGTAAGAAGAAGCAGGGGGAGCATCCCATTAGACTATACAGAAGGGAAGTATGGGAGCTAAAGCAAGACAGCGAGAGATTTTGGAACAAGCGTGGGTGGGGGATGCGGTGTTGTCGCTTTACACGCGGCGAAGGATCTTGGGTGAAGGTGCTGGGATCGATCACGAGAAGGCGGTGCGGATGACTTCAAATCGATTCCTGCAAATCACGGGTGAAGCATCAGAGGTAGAAGCGAAGATCGGAAGGTTGTACGAAGCTGAGGGGCTGGAAGCTGCGTTTGCCTGGATCGAGTCCGTGCTGGTACCTGTTTTCGAAAAGCAAGAGCGGAGGATCGCTCCTCCGCTCTTGCGTAAGTCGATAAAATGAAGGGCTGGATGGTTACCAGCGGGGTTCGCGGCGCTCGCGGCCAAAACCGCCACCACCACCGCCAGCAGGACCGCGCTCTTCGCGTGGACGTGCTTCGTTAACTTGAAGGGCACGGCCACCGAGGTCCTTTCCATTCATTGATGCAATCGCGCGCTGTGCTTCATCGGCGTTCGGCATTTCCACGAAACCAAAACCGCGGCTACGGCCGGTTTCGCGCTCTTTCACGATCGTTGCTTTGTCGACCGGACCATAAGCAGAAAAAGCTGCTTCCAGGTCGATTTCGGTCGTACGGAAGGAAAGGTTCCCCACGTAGATATTCGTCATCATGTCTCCTAAACTCTGTACTACTATTGGTCGTTCATGAGGGAATCCGCGCCAGCCATTCTCATCGACATACCGACAGGAGCCAACCTCAAAACTATACTCCTATATTACCCACAACTATGACCAAACGTTTGTTGCTGGTGTTGACGGAGTTCCCGCCCTCGTTTGGGGGAATGCAGACTCATGCCCTGGAGTTGAGCCGCTGGCTGTATGATCGCGGGTATCACTTAGTGGTGGCCACCTACAGACTGGAAGAGGGGCCAGTGAGTATCCCAGCCCTGCCATTCTCAGTTCATCGCGTAATGTCGCGTGTGGCTTACAAAGCAAACGTCAGGAAGCTGACTCAATTGGCCAACGAAATGAGAGCAGATTTGATCTATTCATCGACCGTGTATTACGGGGAGTTGACAGCGCAAACGGGAGTTCCAATGTTTTGCCGAAGCGCGGGAAATGATGTGCTGCGACCGTGGATCGCGTGGCCATTCCGGGTGGGGAGCCGGGTACTTGATTTGCCTTGGGTCGAAAGGCAGATTTACAGCAAATGGAAACACTGGCGATGGCCGCAAAGAATGGAAGCGCTGATGCTCAAACAACGGTCGGCGATGATGCGCGATTCGGCTGGGCGGATGGCACGGATCTTTGCCAATTCAGCCTTCACACAGCGATTACTTCTGGATTTGGCGATACCGGAGGAGAGAGTGGGACTGCTGCCAGGAGGAGTTGATGTTAATTTTTTCGCAGGAGGAATAAGCAAGAGGCAGGAATTGGGAATGGCAGAAGATCAGTTCTATCTTTTGACGGCTTGCCGGCTGGTGGAGAAAAAGGGTCTGGACACGCTGGTTGAAGCGGTTGGGCTGTTACGGGACAAAGGCTTGAAGCCTCGCCTGCTGATTGCCGGTGAGGGGAGCGCCAGGAAGCGAGTGGAGGAGCTTGTGGCCGGCCTGGGCTTGAACAGTGCAATTGAAATGTTGGGCTATGTGGACCGGGATCGATTGAGGGACTATCTGCATGCCAGCGATGTTTTTGTTCTTTCGAGCAGGGAGGTAGTGGACCCGCGCACAGGTCTGCGCGATGCCGAGACGATGGGACGAGTATTGTGCGAAGCTTCGGCTTGTGGCTTGCCGGTGGTGACGACAGCAAGCGGTGGAATCCCGAGCGTGATCGAGGACGGTTGGAACGGGTTGCTGGCAGACCCTGCGAGTGCGCAGGATTTTGCAGCCAAGATCGAAATGGTCTGGCGGGATAGAGAACTTGGGCGGAGGCTTGGCAGAAACGGCGCTGGCAAAGCGAGAATGCACTTTGACTGGCCAGTGTTATTTGCAGCCCATGAGGAAACAATTGAGGCGCTGCTAGCTAGTAAGAAGTAATACCGTTAAAAGTGATCTCGGCATCTACTTCTTCTTCGGGTTCCAACTTGCGCCAACCGTCTTCAATCTCGGGCATGTCGACGTCAGGGCCAGTACCAGTGAGCATAGCGACTTGAGCGTCGTTGAGGTCGCCGAAATATCGCTCGAGACCAATCTTCAGGTGGGCAAATACATCACAATCGATCCAGCGGTCATCGTAGTTGAACTTGACAGGGTTCTGAACAAAGGAAGTATTGTCGTGTTGGCCAGGCTCGACCGGGAGTTCTCCGACGTTCCATTTATCGAAGAGCAGTTCCTTGATCTTTCCAAGCAGAGTGCCTTTGGAGCTGAAGAGCTGGATTTCCATCAGGTCGGCATCAGGATTGAGGGAGAACGATTCGGTGGCTTTGATGTTGATGCGAACTTGTTCGACCGTAGCCATTTCACAGAGTGCTTTCATCGCCTTCTATTGTCTCATCGGGAGCCTAGAATTCAATCGAGGCGAGGATCTCAGAAGGCTTCTTGTCGAAGGCTTTGCAAATCGCCAGAAAACTTTCAAGGGAAGGCAGGTGGGCACCTCGCTCGATCGAACTGATTTGGCTTACGCTGAGTTTGGTGGCTGCAGCGACATCTTTCAAACTCCAGTCCTTCTCAACGCGGAGCAACTTGATACGGTGGCCGAGTCGTTCGCGGAGACGATCTTGAGCGGCACGCCCAAGGCCAAAGGCCTCAATCGCATTGGCTAGAGTGGTACGAAGCTGAGCGAGGCTAAAGGGTTTAGTGAGATAGTCAAACGCTTTACGCTTCAAAGCCGCACGCATGTCGTCAAGAGAAGGGTAGCCGGTGACGATGATGACGCAAAGGGTGGGCCAGCGAGTTAGAAGTTGATCGAGTACTTGCTCACCCTTGAAGTCGCCCATCTTCATGTCGAGAAGAACGATATCGGGGAGCCGCTGTTCTGCTGCCAGAAACAGATCTTCGGGGTGAGAGAAGCCACGCACGGAAAATTGAGAATCATCCACCAACACATCTTCCATATAATTGCGGAAGTCGTTGTCGTCATCGAGCACCACGATTTCGACTAGCGCCGGTGAAGGCTGAATTTCCATAACACTACTGTAAAACCAAACTAATGAGAAACCAAACACGACGAGCCGTTCTTGCCGGATTGACTGGCGGATTGATGGGAGCTCAAAAGAAACAGCCCAACATTATTGTGGTGCTCTTTGACGATTTGGGCTGGAAGGATTTTGGTTGCTATGGCAGTACGAAGCCAGTCACACCCAATATCGATGCGATTGCCGCAGAAGGAGCACGGTTCACCAAAGCTTATGCTGCCTGCCCGGTATGCAGCCCCTCGCGAGCGGCGGTTCTGACAGGCAAGTATCCACCAAGGACGGGGGTGACAGACTGGATTGCGGGGCGGGCACAGTGGCCAACGGCCAAGCTTCTAACGCCGAAGACGGGCACCTTTCTACCGCTGGAAGAAGTAACGATCGCTGAGGTGTTGAAGCAGGCAGGATACCGCACGGGATCGGTGGGGAAGTGGCATTTGGGCGGAAGCGATGGACACATGCCGGCCGACCAGGGTTTCGATCACAACACGGGCGGCAATCATAAGGGTGCAAATGCGTACTTCGGGCCGTTTGACTTGCCTGGTCTTGAAGGGAGGACGGCACAAGATTATTTGACGGCAGAATTGGGCAAGGCGGCGAGAAAGTTTGCAGATGCCGGGCGGAGCCCCTTCTTCTTGTACTGGCCCAACTATGCTGTGCATCTACCTTTACAGGCACCTGGGTATTCTTCACGAGAGGGTACTTATTCAGAGATGCTGCGAATTACCGATCAACAGATCGGCTTGATGCGCGAGCAACTGAAGGGGTCAGGAACTTATGACAACACGATCTGGGTGATCAGTTCCGACAACGGGGGACTGCGATATGAAGGCAAGAACCGGGAGGCGGTGACCGATAACCGTCCGTTGCGGGCTGGCAAGGGGCATCTTTATGAAGGTGGGATCCGGGTGCCATTGATTGTGAAGGCCCCTGGCCTTAGCAAGGCGGGGTTAGAAGTAAACGAGAGAGTCTCTGGAATCGATTTGTACCCGACAATTGTGGATCTCTTGGGATTGGCAAAGCCAGGAGGCATTGATGGGGTATCGATGGCGGGGTTGCTTGACGGCACGAAGCGAAGGCTGAGTCGAGAAGCTTTGTATTGGCACTACCCGCACTATTCGAATCAGGGTGGTGTTCCGGGTGGAGCAGTAATTGAGAAGAACTGGAAGTTGATCGAATTCTATGAGACCGGGAGACTGGAACTGTTTGATTTGGATCGCGATCAGGGGGAAAGCAGGAACCTTGCAGAGAAAGAAAAGCGGCGTGCCGGGAGAATGAAGAATTTACTGGGGAAGTGGAGGGAATCTGTTGGAGCAGTCATGCCTAAGGAAAACCCAAAATACGATGCTGCGACCGAGGATCAGGGCTTGTTCGGAAAGGAAGCGCCGACAAGTCCAGCAGCTTAGGGCGTGGTATTGGCAGTTGAGACGATGCGGCTGAAAATGGTGCTGATTGAAGGAACGACGCCTGTTGGAAAGAAGGCCCAAATTGCAACCACCATGAAACCGCTTAAGAGGGCATATTCAACCAAGTCCTGTCCCTTGGTCTCTGACAGCAGCTTGCCGATGCGGCGGTGGATCGATTTGAAGTTTAGGTTGGGCATGTTGTAGTACTCCTTGGCTATTGGTTATCTCTATCCTCGGTCAAAAGAGGAGTTCCTTCAACTAAGCAAATCACGTAGTAGTACCTCTAATTCACCTCAGTACTTTCGTCAGGTGTCAGGAAAAACACCTAAGATGGGACGCTATTCGTAGCGCAACGCTTCGACAGGATCGAGGCGTGAGGCCTTAATCGCTGGCCAGGTGCCGAAGAAGACACCAACGGCGATGCTTACGCCGAGGCCAGCGAGTATCGCCCAGAGGGGTGTGCTACTGGGAAGAGCAGGAACCAGCGCGGCGACCAAGAGGGTGACGAGAATCGAAAAGATGATGCCGAGGATTCCGCCGAGAACTGTGAGGCTGGAGGCTTCGAGAAGGAACTGGAAGACGATATCGGGCCGGCGGGCACCTAGCGCTTTGCGAATGCCGATTTCCCTGGTTCGTTCGGTAACGCTGACCAGCATGATGTTCATGACGCCGATGCCGCCAACGAGCAGGCCAAGGCCAGAGATGGCAATAGAAACGATCACAATCAGGCCGGTGATTTTGTCGAATTGAGCAATGATTTGATCTGCGGTGGAGATGTTGAAGTCGTTATCAGCGCCAAACTTAACGCCACGGATACGGCGCATGGCTGCCTGCATCTCCTCAAAAGCTTGCTCACGCATTCCCTCACGAGCTTTACCGGTAAGAAATACGTTATCGGCGAAGGGGTATTTTTGCCGGGCCACGGTAAGCGGGATTTCGATATTGCGATCCAGCCCGTTTTCGCCAAAGAAGCCGCCCTTAGCTTTTTCAAAGACACCAACCACGCGGTATTCGGTGCCGTCGACGGCGACCGTGCGGTTGGTGGTCTGGCCATCAGGAAAGAGAGCTTCGGCCACGCTGGCCCCCATGACACACACGCGCAGACCGCGAGTGTCTTCGTCGGGGGTAAAGACGCGACCGGAGCGGAGTTCACGGGGCTGAACCATGTAAGAATTAGCGCTGCGGCCCTGGAGGCTAATCGTATCGCTCTCAAAGCCGGAAACTTTCGCCGAGAGCGCCTTGCCACCCTGCACTGTAGGAATGAAAACAGAGATCGAAACACGCTCAATTGCCGGGCTGGTGCGCTCGATGAAGTCGGCATAGCTGACCTGGAGGGGGCGACGCTTCTGTTCTTTGGGCGACCCACCAGAATTGGGGTCTCCTGAAAAGCGGGAAATGAAAATCGAATCCGGGCCGAATTCTTCAAAAAACGTAACTATGCCAGCCCTGAGACCTGTGAGCAGGCTTGCAACCGTGACAACTGTGGTGATGCCGATGACAATGCCAAGAATCGTGAGGCCGGAGCGGAACCGGTTCGCCCAGACGGAATCAGCAGCCAGGCGGATCGTTTCGATAACAGGAACACTCATGATTAATCTGCCCTCAACGCTTCAATCGGATCCAGACGGGCGGCCCGCCGGGCCGGGTACCAGCCAGAAATGAGGCCCACACCGCTTGAGACGAAGACGGCAAGCAGTATGTAGGGATAGGTAATGCGCATCTTGATTTCAAATGCGGAGATCAGAACTTCCACGATTCCCCAGGCGATGGCAATTCCCAGAAAGCCTCCGAGTGCTGAGACAACAAAACTTTCGGTCAGGATCTGAACCAGAATATCGGAGCTGCGAGCACCAAGAGATTTGCGGATTCCGATCTCCTTGGTGCGTTCAGTGACGCTCACCAGCATGATGTTCATGATGACAATGCCGCCAACAACGAGCGAGATCAGAGTGATGGGTACGACGACGATGCGGATAAGGCCGAGGATGTTGTCGATGAAACCGCGAATAGAATCGGGAGTTAGAAAGCCGAAATTGTCTTCCTTTTTGGGTCCGAGGTGATTGCGCACTCGCATGGCCCCGCGTGTGACCTCAAGCGCTTCATCTAGCGAGAGCCCGGAGCCGGCCTTGGACCTGGCAAATATGCTCATCGATTTGGCAGGGCCATAAAGCTTTTCGTAGGTGGTGTCAGGAATGTAAACAGAATTGTCCTGGCTGCGGCCAAGATTGGAACCGAGCTTTTCCTGGACACCGATAACGAGGAAGTCATATCCGCGAACTTTGATGGTCTGTCCTATGGGAGAGGCACCAGGGAAAAAATAGGTGCGGAGTTCATCGCCAATGACGGCAACGTAGCTTTTGTTTCGTTCTTCCTGTTCGGTAAAAAATCGGCCATCCACAACGCCCACATCCCGAATTTCGGCAAGTGAAGCGGAGACACCAATGATGCTGCAGCCCTCGAAGGTGCGTTCTTCCCGTTTGACATCGTCAATACGTTGTGAGTAAGGACTGTACTGGACTTGCTCGCCAGTTGCAGCACGCAAGTAGACAAGATCGTCGCGACGAAGTTGCCGGTTGTTGCGAAGCAGAGCAGCGCGCTGCTTGGGAGTAAGGCGGCCCACATTGGCAACTTGCGCGAGGAGATAGGATTCAGTGCCAAAGGCTCTGGAAGTGGTCTCTTCAGCGGTCATGCCCAAGCCTTCGATGCCGGCACCAACCAGAATCACGCTGGCAACACCAATGACGACACCGAGCAGGGTAAGGAAGGTCCTGAGGCGGTGAGCTTTGAGCGAGTCGATCGCGAGCGAAAGAGCAGTAAGGTATGACGTGGTCACGAGGGCTTCCTGTTTAGAGTCCGTGCTTTAACAGAAGATCCTCAATCTGCTGAAAATCTGCGGCTTCGATATTTAGATTAGCGGACTTGAGAACCCCTGCGAGTTGCCCACGATTGCGAACTCCGACGATTGCCGCAGTCACGGCGGGATGGCGCAGGGCCCAGGCGATGGCAACCTCGCCTACGGTACATTCATACTTTGCGGCGATCAAACGGAGATCTTCAACCAAATTCAAGGTTGCCGTCAGCCGGGGTTCCTGGAAGTAGGGACTTCGCTTTCGAAAATCATCTTCAGGTAAATTCTCGACACGGGCCTTGGTCATGCGCCCGCTGAGCAGCCCGTTTTTCATTGGGGAGTAAACAATGGTGCCGACATTGGTTGCGGCAGCATGAGGGAGAATTTCGGATTCGACTTCTCTCTGAACCAGAGAATAAGGCGGTTGAAGTGAAGTGACGGGGGTGATCGCCTGAGCACGCTTCATCTGCGCCGCATTGAAATTTGATACACCGATCCAGCGAACCTTGCCCTCTTCTTTGAGCTTGGCCATAGTAGACCAGCCTTCTTCGACGTCTTCGTCAGGTTCAGGCCAATGGATTTGGTAGAGGTCAATCACGTCTACTTTGAGGCGGCGAAGACTGGCTTCGAGTTCGCGCCGAATCGAGCCGGCTTTGAGGCTTTTGCCGATCTCCCCTTTTTCATTCCAAATTCGGGCACACTTCGTAAAGATGTAGGGCCGTTTGGACATGCCCGCCACGGCTTTGGCGACCACATCCTCAGAGTGACCCAAGCCATAGACGGCTGCCGTATCAATCCAGTTGATTCCTTCATCGATTGCGCCGCGGATGGCATCTATCGACTCATTGTCGTCCTGTGGGCCCCAACCAAAGGCCCAACCGCCTCCTCCGATGGCCCAAGCTCCCACTCCGAGCGAGGTTATGTCCAGATCACTGTTTCCAAGTCGTTTCGTCTGCATAAGTTTAAATTCATTAGGTAGTGTAGCGAAGGGCGAAGAAAATTTGGAACATAATCCTGCGGATCCGCCTCTGTTTATCGAATTGATAGGTCAAAGTACTAGACCGAAGGAACTAGTAGCAAAGCGCCCATTGATGGTACGTGTACCGGGTTGACTTCAAAGGGTTCGGGCTCAAAATAGTAACAGGAGATTGTGGAGGTAGAAACGCCATCAGAATCTTCAACTTGGAAGGAAAACCGCCTGTGACTACAGTTTCCATTTTGGATGTAGAATCGCTCAACAAATACGACATGACAGGAAATACTGTCTGGCTGGACGGAAGCCAGGGCATTATTGATCTGACGTGGCGCACTGGATTACTTGAGCAAATTCGATCATATCTCGGCTCAACACCGTTGACCCGCAGTGGGATCAACGAGGACGTGTACGGAATACTGTTGGGCTACAAGCGGGACGACTCTGTACAAGTGATGACCTGGCGTCCGATCTCTCGCAGTAAAGAAACGGGTTTCAATCAAAGAATCAACAGCACGGACGAGTTGACGCTGAAGAAGTTGCTTGAAATTGTCAAAACTGACCGCGCTTTGAATTCAATGGAAGTACTGGGCTGGTTCCGGTCACGCGTGAAGGGTGAACCTGAACTCGAAGAACAGGATGTACGCTTTCACGAAAAGTTTTTCGAGGGCCTATCTCAATTCATCATGATTGTCCGGCCGAGCCACCAAAGGCCATCAGACGCGGCAGTTTATGTGCGCAACCAGGAAAACAAATTTGATTTGAAATCGCCGGTAGCAAGACTTTCGCTGAAGCCTGGCCCCGTAGCTGTGGACAAGGCCCTGAATATGGACGCGTTAAATGCAGGAGGATCGCCTGAAGCGAAAGCGGTTGCGCGAGGAACCACGATGCAGTGGATGCAGTTTGCTTCCATGATCTTTGCGGCAACAATTCTGGGTGGAGGTTTGATTGCCTTGCAGCAGTGGAATTCTGGACGGCTGGAAGCAGATAAAGGTAAAGCTGGCCTGGGCTTCGAGGTTTCGATTGTTGGCAACGAAGTGAAGGCCAAATGGAATCCTGCATCTTCCATGGTTCAAGCTGCAGACACCGCGCAATTATTTTTGGGTGAGGACCGGCTGCAGATTAGCCACTCTGAACTGGAGCAGGGCTTCTTGCGGGTACCGATGAAAACATCCGATATTGATGACACCGAAATCAGCTTGAAAGTTGGCGACAAGGAAGAGTTCGCCCAATTGGTTTCGGCTGCCCGGCAAAAAAATTAGCACCTGAAACCGGGAGTTCTCATCTAGCACGTAGAAAGAAAACATCTTTCTCAACGATTAGGAGAACTTCTATGAAGAAGGCGTTTCTTGCCGCATTTCTGCTTCTGACTTCCGCGAACTTCAGCTTTGCCGCTGACATCGTGGACACCGCTGCCGCCGTCGGCAGCTTTAAAACCCTGGTTTCGCTTGTTAAGGCCGCCGGTCTTGTTGACACGCTAAAGAGCGCTGGCCCGTTTACTGTATTTGCCCCCACCGACGAAGCATTTGCCAAGGTTCCCAAGGCCACGATGGATATGCTCGCCGCTAACCCGGACAAGCTGAAGGCCGTGCTGACTTATCACGTTGTAGGTGCCAAGGTTATGGCGGCTGATGTAAAGACCGGGCCGGCAAGGACCGTCAACGGTCAGTCTGTCAAGCTTGTTGCCAAGAGTGGCAAGGTGATGGTTGACAAGGCGACTGTGATTAAGGCTGACATCGCTTGCGACAATGGCGTGATCCATGTGCTCGACAGCGTGATCTTGCCGAAGCTGTAAGTTTTCACTATCATCTTGCACACCAATTCAAACGGGGACAGTAGAAACTGTCCCCGTTTGAGTAAAGCTGAACCTGAAATTAACGGCCTTCGGATGAAGGAGGAACCATACCGTTCATGCGAAGAAGCGTTACGAGGTTGCCGTAATGCTCCCAACTGTGGCTGAGGTTGAGGATCATGGGCTGAGCAGCAGCTACTTCACGCGTGCCCATCTTGATCATTGTGCCGAGGCTCTTGTCTGTGGTCATGCCCCAAGCCTTGGTGCATTCGGCAACAGCTGCGGCCCAAGCCTTGGCTAGAACTTCCTTGGAGGTTTCCTTGCGGATGCTGGCGGGCTTTGTGCCACCAGTGACGGCGGTACAGAAATTCTGATTGGCATCGGTCAAATGGCCAACGAATTCCGAAAATGGCATTGTGCCATCGGTCGATTTAAAGGTGAACTTGTCAGCGGGCATCTTGTCGATGGATTTGGTGATGTTGGTCGAGACAGTCTTGTACAAATTGGCACTGACTGCAGCGATCGGATTTTCCTTCATGTCCTGGGCGAACATGGACAGGCTAAGGGCGCAAACGGAGAGAACGAGTTTCTTCATGGATTAATTACCTCGACCCGATTATAGCCGCAATCCGTAGAATTTCGCAGCCGTTGATCCCAGGATTTTCGCCCGCTCATCGGCAATTTGTGGCCCCAGGGCCTGTGTAAATGCCGCAAGCACCTCTTTCCAAGTGCCTGCCAAAGTGCATACTGGCCAGTCCGACCCGAACATCAAACGATCAAATCCGAACAGTTTCAGCACATGCTGGATGTAGGGAGTCAACTGCTCAGATTTCCAGTTTTTGTGATCTGCTTCGGTGATCATCCCCGAAACCTTGCAATAGAGTTTGGAGTGCTTGGCGATACGCTCCATATCCTGTGCCCAACCATCAAAAACGCCTTCTTTGATATGAGGCTTTGAGATGTGGTCAATCACCATCGGCAGGCCGGGAACCTTATCGATCAATGCTGGAACGTAGGGCAGGTGAGGTGGCCGCAGCAGCAAATCGTAGGGCACCTTGCGGTTTTCCAATTCCTTTAGCCCTCGAATCACTTCAGGCTGTAACATCCAGCGCACATCTGGCTCGTCATGAATCAAATGACGCACGCCGACAAACTTTTTGTGCTTTTGCAATTGATCCAGCACATCGCCGATCTTCGGATTTTTCAGGTCAACCCAGGCGACAATGCCCAAAATAGACTTGTGCTGGGAAGCGAGGTTCAGCAGCCAGGTGGCTTCCTCTGGTACCTGTGCGGCCTGGACAACAACGCTACCATCGAAGGTATTCTGGGTGAGCGCCGGTTCAAGGTCGGCGGGTAGATAGTTTCTTCGCAACGGATGAGGCCCGGGTGGCATCCAGGAATATGTCAGGAGATCTGGATTCCAATAATGTTGATGAGAGTCGATGCGCATCTTACGGAAGTGATTCTATCAAGACGCGCGGCAGTGCTTGCGCCTCTTTTGTTGTTTGGCTGTAAACAGGAAGTCACACACCAGCGTGTGGACGCCGGTCTTGCCCCGCTGATTCCGTCAGATACAACCACGCTGATCGGGATTCGAGTAGACAATCTTCGCAAGACACCGGCCTGGGATAAGCTTTTCCCGGCGAGTGGGCCAATAGCGTTGGAGACGCTCAAGAAACAGACTGGCCTTGATCTAAGGACAGGCACACACGAAGTGGTTTATTGCGCCGGGGGCAAGCACAGGCTGGGCTTGATTCGCGGTAAATTCGTCGATGGTGGCATCACAAATGCCGGGCTCGAACCAGAGCTAAAAATTGAAGGTGCTCAAAAGTTGCCGTACAAGGGATTCATGCTGGTAGGGAAGGAAGAAGCAGCAGTGACGTTCTTCAATTCCAGTGTTGCCGCAGTCGGTCGCGCTTCCGCCTTGAGATCGATCATCGACAGTCGCGAACGCAAGAACACGGTTCCTATGGAGTTGCTGGCGATGGTGGAGACACTGCCTCGGGAGGCGCATTTCTATGTAGTGTCAAACGCGCCCAGCATACCCGAAGGAGGAATTGGCGGCGTGCAAAGCCTTCCTCTGACACTGAAGTCAGCCAAAGCTTATCTGGATATGAGAACAGGTGCTTCGCTTCGCGCCGAGGCTGAAGGCTCAAGCCTTGAGGACGCCAAGAAGTTGCACGACGGGCTTCGGGGCATCACGAGTTTGTTGAGGTTGACCCTCAAGGGCGAAAAGAAGGGATTGTCTGAAATGCTCAATGCGCTGCGGTTTTATCAAGAAGGTGCAACCGTGAAAATGCAGGGCGACTTCTCGCTGGATAATTTGCTGAACGTCTTCAAGTCGCTGGACTTGTTGGGTATGGGCCGCGCATAATCTCGACATGCGCCTTCTGCTGACGTTTCTGTTTTGCCTCTCCGGATTTGCTGCCGACACGCTTGGTCCCGACACGGTTTGGGATTGGCGCACACCTTCCAATCCGCGGATCAGCTCCGATGGTTCGCGCGTGATTTACCAGTTGGAGTGGGCAGATAAGATGACCGACGCCTTTCATTCCAACCTCTGGACAGTGAACACCGACGGGAAGAACAACCGTCCGCTCACCGAAGGCAAGCACCGCGATTCAAGCGCCGCCTTGTCGCCCGACGGGAAGCGCCTTGCTTACATCTCCACGCGCTCTGGCCGCCCTCAAATTGTCGTTCGATGGATGGATTCCGGGGAAGAGTCCCAGATCACCAACCTTGAAAATGCAATGTCCGATATTGCGTGGTCACCCGACTCGCGATGGGTCGCTTTCTTCTATCGCGTCAAGGTGAACTCGAAGTGGTCGATCCAATCGACGCCACCGCCAACTGGCGCGAAGTGGACCGAAGGCCCCAGCGTTGTTACCAAGCTGACCTGGCGTGCAGATGGTATCGGCGGAGCAGGACTCTTGCCCACAAGCACACCTCATCTCTTCGTGATCCCCGCAGAAGGTGGTGCTCCCCGGCAAGTTACAAATGGCGATTATGCACACACTGGCCCGGCGGCCTGGACTCCAGACGGCAAGACGATCGTCTTATCAGCAGCCCGCCGGGACGACGCGGACGCCATCCTTTATCCGAATGACCTTTATGCGATCAACGTTCAGACTGGCCAGGCGCGCCTGATCCTTGATCGCATTGGTGCCGAGTCGGACCCCACGATATCCCCCGACGGCAAGTGGCTCGCTTTCCTCGGCTTTGAAGACCGCGGCAAGTCGAATCATTCCACCCGCCTCTGGATGGTGGGTCTGGACGGCAAGGGCCTCAAGCTGCTTGGCGCAAGCATGGATCGCAACTATCATTCGCCAATCTGGAAGGCAGATAGTTCCGGCCTCTACACAGTAATTGAGAGCAGCGGGCAATCGCACCTCCACTTTGCTTCCCTTGCTGGCAGCATCGAGCCACTCACGAGCGGCAACCTGCGTTTCACGACTGCCTACGCAGCAACGGAAAGATTCTCAATGGCGGCCAACGGAACTGTTGCCATAGGCTCCTCGGGTACAGACAGCCCGAAGGACATTTTTGCGATCCGCCCAGGCAGCACTCCAAGGCGCTTGACTCAAGTAAACGAAGGGCTGCTTGCCGCTCGTAAAATTGGCCGCACGGAAGAACTCAACTGGAAGAGCTTCGATGGCAAACCAATGCAAGGCTGGGTGATCCATCCTCCAGACTTTGATACCTCGCGCCAGTATCCACTGATCCTCGATATTCACGGCGGCCCGCATACGATGTATGGTGTCGAGTTCCAGCATCAAATGCAGATGTTTGCCTCCCGTGGCTTTGTGGTTCTCTACACCAATCCGCGGGGCTCCACTGGCTATGGAGAAGATTTCGCAGACATCATCCATGCCAAGTACCCAGGTGACGACTACCAGGATCTCATGACCGGAGTTGATGCGTTAATTGCCAAAGGCTACCTAGATCCCAGGCGACTCTATGTCACCGGCGGCTCAGGTGGTGGACTGCTGACAGCCTGGATCGTAACCAGGACGGATCGCTTTAAAGCTGCCGTCAGTCAGTACCCTGTAACCAACTGGTTCACCCAAGCAGGTAGCGCCGATATCGGACTCCTGATGACGCGCTGGATGAAGTCGATGCCTTGGGAAAATCCCCAGCAGTACATTTCGCGCAGCCCCGTTTTCTTTGTCGATAAGGTGAAGACTCCAACGATGGTGCTGACCGGCGAAGAAGACTGGCGAACCCCGATAGCGCAAAGTGAAGAGTTCTATTTCGCGCTTAAGTCACGAGGTGTGGATACAGTTTTGGTTCGATTCCCCAAAGAGCCGCACGGTATCCGCGGCGCATACCCCTCACACCGGATTTTGAAGGTGGAGCACATTCTCCAGTGGTTTGAGCGGCACTAGGTCAAAGCCTTCCAATCGAAAAGCTGGAGCAGATTGAGTCTCGCGCGGGATCAGTCGCATCCCTGTCTCGATGCTGTCCAACTCAGTCAGCCACCACTCGCTCTCTCCACCGCTTGAGTATAATTTGTGACACTGCTCCAGATGTCTTCTGAAGCCGCCGCGCAAGCGTTGCGCATAGAGCGATTGCAACTGATTCCAATCCTGCCCCTGTGCATGTGCTTTGAGAATCGCGGCCGCAAGAATAGCTTCACGCAAAGCATGCCCAATGCCTTCGCCGCAAAGCGGATCAAACGATAAGGCGGCACCGCCGCAGGCCAGCCAACCGGGGCCGGTCAAAGGATTAGAGATTCGCGGATAAGCCGCAAAGCTGCTGCGCTCAGGGGCGAGGGATTCTACAATGCCCGCAATCAAAACGCTCTGCGTAAGCAAGACCTCGCTGCTTGCGCCAACCGCCAACATCCAAGCCCGGTCATCACTCGCGGAAACCGCAAACAACCATCCGTCAGCGACAGACTCGATCCAACACGAATGCCGCTCTGCACTCGATTTCAAGACAATCCCCACTGCCTCCGCACGACGGTTTCCGAAGCACGCTTCGCCCAGATCAACCGGCAACGGCTTGGTCGAATGAATGCTGTAGCTGGCCGGCCCTGTTTCCCCTGACCGGAAATCGATACGGTCCAGCAAGGCTTGCTCTGATACTGCTAGCGCCGAGTGAGGAATAACCAGTGTTTCCGCATTCGCACCCCAGCGAACGATCCGCTTGTTGATCGGGTAGAAGCCCTCAAGCAACTTTGCGTTTTCAAAAACATCGCTCATCAGGCGTTGTGATGCCGTGTTCAATAGCACGACAGGTAACTTCGGACGCGCCACGAGATCGTGTTTGATCTGCCATCCCGCACGCGCAAGCAGACAGCTACAGGCAGCCTTGGCCAATCCATCTCCGCGTAGCAGCACCTCAGGCATGAAGAGAAGATAGCACCATAGGTCATCGCTTTACATTTCCGCCCTGAAACGATAAATTCAGGCCATGATCCGCGTCGCAACTTTAGGTTTACTCGCCACAGGACTCCTGGCACAGGATTTTCGTGCTGTCATTTCTGGAGATGTTACAGATGCCACAGGAGCTGTCGCACCCGGTGTCAGGGTCACCGCCCGCAACCTCGGCCAAAATGTGGAATACACCAGCCAAACCAATGAAGGCGGCCGCTATGTCACACCATTTCTGCCTCCCGGCAAGTATTCTCTACGCTTTGAAAAGGCAGGATTCAAACCTTCCCTTCGAGACTCAATTCAATTGAGCGCCGTTGATCGTCTGAGCATCAACGTGAAGCTTGAAGTTGGTTCACTCAGCGAAAGCGTAACGGTGACTGGTGAGACGCCGCTACTGCAAACAGAGACGGCGCTTCGTTCAGGAACGATTGAGCAGAAACTCATTTCAGATATCCCAACGGCAGGCCGCAACCTTTTCCAGTTTCAGTACACATTGCCTGGCGTCACCAAGAACAGCAACTACTGGGGTAATTACGAACTCTACGCGTTCGGCAACATCAATGCTGTATCAATAAATGGTGGCCGCAGTGGTGAAAACGAGATCCTGCTTGATGGCATCACCTCAACAAGAGGAAGCCGAAGTGCGTCTTTTGCTCCTGGCTTACAGGCGATCGAAGAAGTCAACATCATCACCAATACCTACGATGCACAATACGGCCGCGTGGGGGGCGGCACAACATCGATCAACTTGCGTTCAGGCACAAACAAGCTGCATGGAGAGCTGTTCGAGTTCTTCAAGAATGACAAGCTCAACGCCAATGGTTATTCACGCAACGCGGTGGGTATTGCCCGGCCTCCCTATCGAAATAACACCTATGGGTTCCGGGTCGATGGCCCGGTCTTCATTCCAAAGGTGTTCGACGGCAGAAACAAACTCTTCTGGATGATTTCACTCGAAGGACTGCGCGAGCGTAACCCGCAGACACAACTTTGGACCGTTCCGACGGCCGACCAGCGCAACGGTGATTTCTCGAAACTGGTCACTAACACCAACCAGCAGATTGCGATCTTTGACCCGCATTCAACTAACGGCATTACTGCCCGGCAACCATTCGCTGGAAATGTGATTCCGCGCCAGCGCATCAACCCTTTGGCCTCCCGCGCCGTAGGATTCTTTCCACTTCCCAACCGCGTCAGCGAAAGCCCCGACGGCCAGAATAACTACCTCTTTATCAATAGTTCAAGAAATGAATACGATCAATGGCTCGGCAAGATGGATTACGTTTTGAGTTCCAAGAGCCGCATCAATTGGCGTTATGGTCAGACACCCTGGTTCAACCTCGCTCGCGTGCAGTGGGGGACAAACGCAGCCGAACCTTCTACCGAAGCACCCTCGACCCGCATCTCCCGCAACTGGGGGGCAGACTGGACCTATACCCTGGGCCCGTCCATGGTTTTCAATCTGCGCGGTGGCCTCGCCCGTTATGAAGGCTTTTCTGGCAACACCTTTGGCCGGGGCTTCAATCCCGCTGACCTTGGCTTTCCTCAGTCTCTTGCCAGTCAGTTTGACGTGCTGCAATTCCCGCGCTTTAACTTCTCTGGGAACAACTACTCACCTCTGGGCTCAACGCGCACAGCCAATTATGAAACACAAGATACATACTCGATCCAGCCGAATCTAACCTGGATACGCGGCCGCCAATCCTGGAAGCTCGGTGCCGAATTCCGTCGCTACAACTCCAACAATCACAACCCAGGCTCGGCCAGCGGTAACTACACTTTCGGCCGCAACTGGACACAGCGCGATCCACAACGAGCTGATGCGACCAGTGGCAACGAGATGGCTACTTTCCTGACGGGCACGATCTCTTCTGGCAATGTGGAGAAGAACGTCTGGCCTGCTTACCGCAACGACTACATGGCCTTCTTTTTCCAGAACGACTGGAAGATTACGCGTACGCTCACGCTCAACCTGGGCTTCCGTTGGGACTACGAGGCACCGATTGTTGAGCGCTACAACCGGCAAGTCCGCGGCTTCGCCTTTGATCAGACCAGCCCATTGCAATCGCAAGTACAGGGTCTGCAACTCAGGGGTGGTCTGCTCTTTGCCGGCGCAGACGGTGCTAACAGGGAAGCCTTCAAGCGTGACTTGAACAACTGGCAACCGCGCGTTGGGATAGCCTGGCAGTTTTTGCCCAAATGGGTCTTCCGCGCCGGCTATGGGCTGAGCTACCTGGGCCAGAATGCCAGCGGTGCAGACACTGGCTTTAGCCGTCCCACGGCCGTTATTCCAAGCCTCGATTCCAACCTCACTCCATCCAGTTTCATCAACGACCCCTTCCCTGCGAGTCTTTTCCCATCTGGCTTGCTGCAACCGATTGGAAGCAGTCAGGGGCTCTCAACCAATCTCGGACTCGGAGTGGGTGCCCAGTACCTGAATCGGCCGCTCCCCTACTCTCAGCAATTCTCGGCCGGCTTTCAGCACACCTTTCTGAATACCTGGCTAGTGGACGTCAGTTATTCCGGCAACCTGACCAAGAAATTGCCCGTTTCAGTGAACTTGAATTTCATACCTGGTGCTGATCTCACTCGCCTGCCACTTGCTGAGCGGGCGGCTTTTTTCAATGCAGCTGTAGCAAATCCGCTGAGTGGCAGGCTCCCTGGCAGCGCCATTAACGGCGCGACCGTTCCACGCTCCACCCTCTTGAACCCCTACCCGCACTTTAGTCAGGTGGGTATCAGCAATGTTCCGATCGGCTCACAGAACTACCATTCGCTACAGTCTCGCGCCACCCGTCGCTATGCGAATGGCTTCACTGCTCAAATCTCCTACACCTGGTCAAAAACTCTCGAGCGAGTCACCCTCCTTAATGCGCAGGATACAGACATCGCCAACCTGCTCAACACTCGTCCAGAGCAGCGCTTGCAGCAGTTCGACATCCCTCACACCTTCTCCAGCATTGTCACTTACGAGCTCCCCTTCGGCAAAGGCAAGAAGCTCCTTTCTGGGATCAATAAAGCGGGCCAAGCCATCGTGGGTGGCTGGAATCTGAACGTCCAATATATGATCCGCAGCGGGGGCCCTTTCGACTTCCCCAATGCCTCGCCGCTCACCAATCGCAGTGCCAAGCTGAGCGAAGATCAGCGCAACGACCTCGCCAAAGCAGCAGGCCGATCAGAGTTCAATCCCTTTTTCGACAAATACTATGACGTGACTTTGTTTCCTCGTCAGGCTCAAGCTCCGTTTACGCTCAGAGACTTCCCCACTCGCTTCGCCGATGTACGCAGCCGCCATCTTGAAAGCTGGGAGATCTCGGCCTACAAGGAATTCCGCTTCTTCGAGAAGGTACGTTGGCAGATTCGGGCTGACTTCCAGAACGCCCTCAACTACGCCCACTTTGCTCAGCAGGCCAGCAATAACGTCACTGACCCTCGCTTCGGTCAGCTCAATCCGGCGCAGAACAATCAAACTCGCCAAGTCGTGTTGGTGATGAAGATCTTGTTCTAATCGATACCGCCGGGGTCAAAATAGAAGAGTGCTTCGCTTCAGCGCATGGATACTGCTCGCGACCCTTGCCTGGTCTCAAGACCTGAAGCCTCTGTTGAGTGGCCGCTCGGGATCCGCGTTGGTTTACGATCTCAAGGGATCAAAGGTGATCGCCTGGTGGAACCAGCCGCGAGCCAACACAGTTCCCCTGCGCCCGGGCTCTGTGCTCAAGCTCTTCACTCTAGCGGCCTTCATTGAAGCCGGTCTTTACAAACCTGCGCTAAAGGCCCCCGAAGCCCTTGCCTATTCGAACAATGAGTTCTTCGATCAACTCATTGCCCGCATGGATCCAGCAGACCTCGAACGAGGCTACGCGCGCTTTGGCCTCAGCTATCGTTCACCCACACTCACGCTCAACGATCTGCTGAACGGGACCAAGCGCCTGGTCGCCCGTTACCGCGAGGAACGCCTCCGCCCGATCTTTGCTGGAATGGAAGAAGCCGTCAGCTATGGCACGGCCAGACTGGCCGCCATCCCCGCCACAACTGTTGCAGGCAAGACCGGCACCACCAACAGATCTGCTCTCTTCGTCGGCTACGCCCCAGCCGCACAACCACGCTATCTCGTCGTGCTCCACCTAGACTCCGGCTCTGGCGGCGGCGATGCAGCGCCGTACGCCGCCAAAATCTTCAGCAGTCTGTTTGCGAGCAAGCCCAGCACCTTCGATCCATCCACCGTTAGTTTGCGGCTCTTTTGGCAAAACCCTCCAGCATCGCTCAACCTCAGGCCAGGCAATTACCCCGCAGGCACGCTTATCGACACTGGCGTCACCAAGCTCACCGCCCCAGGCTCTCTCACGGTTGCACTCAAGGACAATCGATATCTGCTTACCGTCCAAGTGCCGCTGGAAGCATACGTAAGCGCGGTCCTTCATGGGGAGGCGGGCGGGTTCAAAGCAAACGCATCAAGACAAGCCATGGCCATAGCCGCCCGTACCTATGCAGCGCACTTTCGACATCGCCATTCTGAAGAGGGCTTCGATTTTTGCGACACGACACATTGCCAGGACGCACGATTCACCACCAACGAGCGAAAGGAACTTCGCGGCGCCGTCGAAGCCACCACTTCCGAACTCCTCTGGTTTGAAGGCAAGCCCGCCGCCACCTACTATCACGCTGACTCGGGCGGATGGCTGGAGTCTGCCGACGATGCAGCATACCTCAAGCAGCGCAAAGATCCCTGGTGGCAAGATCAACCAGAAGCACACTGGACCTGGTCTACGTCCATCGCTCAACTGGCCTCGGCACTCAATCTCTCTGTGATCAAACCGGCCTTTCGAGTCACCAGTCGAGAACCCTCCGGGCGGGCCCGCTCGCTTGATGTCTTCGGCCACCCAGCCGAAGCCGCTGCCTTTCGCCTCTTGGTCGGTCGCACTATCGGCTGGGAGAAACTCCCGTCGCGACTCTTTGAGGTTAGTCTCAAACAGAAGGCCCTCACATTCACAGGCATCGGACGTGGTCACGGCATCGGTCTGCCCCAAAACAGCGCTGAACTGATGGCCGCCATGGGAAAGACCCACGCAGAGATCCTCGCTGAATACTATCCAGGCACCCGCATCGGCATCAACGCAACCGGCCTCAAATGGACTTCACTCAAAACCTCTCGCATCACCCTCTTCACCACCAATCCAGGGCGGGATAAGCAACTCCTCGGCCAGGCGGAAATCGAACTCAGCGCCCTTGAAAACCTCACCGGCTTCAAAGCCAATCCTGTCATTCGCATCTACCCGAGCCGCGAGGCCTTCCGCGATGCTACCGGCATCCTTGATCCAATCCATGGCGCAACCCGGGGCCGCCACATTAAACTGCCGCCCAATTCTAAACCCCTCACACTCCGGCACGAACTCCTTCATGCGTTGCTTGAATCGAACACCACTGCAGCGCATCCAAGCTGGCTGCGAGAGGGCCTCGTGCAAGCGCTGCTCAAAGAAAAAAGCGCTGATGCTGACCGGGCATCGGCCTTGATTGCCAAGCAGGGCTTGAAGCAACTCCTGCAGGCTTGGCGGCTATCAAATGTACAATTCTGATACATTACAGACAACTAATATGAGGATTTTCAATCGTCTCCATTTACTTGCGCTAATGCTTCTAGCGCTGGTCGCAACAGCCCAGGACCCACGCGGAATCATCCTCGGGCGTATCACCGATGCCTCCGCTAGCCCGCTGGCCAATGCCTCCATCAAGATCACCAATACCGCGACTGGACTCACGCTCTCAACCAACTCCAGCGAGAATGGTGACTACCGCGCTCCCTACTTGAACCCTGGCAACTACAACGTCGAAGTAGAAGCTTCAGGTTTTTCAAAAATGGTCCGCTCAAGCGTCCAGGTTCGCACCACTGAGACCGTCATCATCGACATCGAAATGAAAATCGGCCAAGTCAGCGAATCGGTTGAAGTCAAAGCCGAGACACCGCTCCTTAATGCCGCCGACGTCTCGCTGGGTCAGGTCATCGACCAGCGCCGTATCGAAGAACTTCCTCTCTTTGCCGGCAACGCCATGGACCTCGTCCACCTCGCCCCCGGCACAGTCAACGGCACCAACCTTCGCCTTCGCAAAGCGCCCTTTAACGCCGCGCCCAGTTCCTTCGGTACTAACGGCACCGGCAACAATAACAACGACTTCACCATTGATGGCGTCGTCAATGTTTACTCTGATGGCACGGCCCCGCGCGTCGCTTTCTCACCACCGCAAACATCCATCGCCGAGTTCAAAGTACAGACTGCCGCGTTTGACGCTTCCGCTGGCTTTTCGCTTGGCTCAAACGTAAATGTCACCACCAAGTCCGGCTCCAACATGCTGCATGGCGAATTTCACGAATGGTTCCGCCATTCCAAGCTCGACGCCCCCACGATCTTCCAGAACCGCACTGGGCAAAAGCTCCCGCTCTATCAGGACAACCGCTTTGGTGGATCCGCCGGCGGCCCTCTCTCGATCCCCAAGGTCTACTCCGGCAAAAATCGTACCTTCTGGTTTTATGCCTTTGAAGCAAACCTCTTCGGCGACCCTAATGGTGCAGCTGTAGTTACCGTGCCAACAGCCGAGATGCGCCGTGGCGACCTCTCGCCCCTGCTCCGCCTCAACGCAAATAATCAGGTCTACGACCCCTTCTCGACAACAGCCGCCGCCGGTGGGCGCTTTCAGCGCAACCCCATCCCAGGCAACATCATTCCAAGCTCGCGGCTTGATCCTGTGGGACAGAAGCTACTCGAAGCTTTCCCATTGCCCAACCAAACGGGGACATCGGACTTCCGTCAGAATTTCTTTCTCTCCACCAAGGCCCTCGAAACCTATTGGACCAACATCGGCCGAGTCGATCACGCCTTCTCTGAGAATCACCGTATCTTCGTCCGCATGCATCGTGACTATTGGCAGGAAGACAAGAGCCGGTTCTTCGGCAATGACAAGCCCAGCGGTGTCATCCTCAACCGCATCAATCGCGGTGCCGCTTTTGATGATGTCTATGTCATCAACCCCTCGCTCCTGCTCAACGTTCGATACGGACTCACCCAACAGGAGTTCCCGGAAAAGCGCGTCTCGCAAGGCTTCAATCTGGCTAGCCTCGGATTGAATTCCAGCCTGGTCAACTCTATCGACAAGACCACCGCAACCTTCCCCCGGCTCAACGTCGCGCCTTGGTCCACTGCCTCCAATTGGGAATCCGGCGACGGCACAACAGCCTCTCTACTTCACAACCTGAACTCAACACTCACCTGGAACAAAGGCAAGCACAACCTCCGTTTTGGTTTCGACTGGCGCAACCTGCGCGAGAATCGCAACCGTTTCCCGAACGGTACATCACCCGATTACGTCTTCAACTCCACCTTCACTCGCGGCCCGCTCGATACAGCCGCCCCTCCTCAAGTCGGTGGCGAAATTGCTTCTTTTCTGCTCGGTGTCCCTGGTGGTGCCATGGGCGTGAATGCATCGTACGCAGAGCGCAACTCCATCTACGGCTTCTACATTCAGGACGATTACAAGCTCTCCCGCAAGCTCACACTAAACATCGGCTTGCGCTATGAAGTCGAATCGGAAACCACCGAGCGCTACAACCGAGCTATCCGAAACTTCGACTCAACCACGCCCAACCCAGTTGAAGCTCTTGCCAAAACTCAATACGCCGCAGCCCCGATTCCCGAACTGCCCTCCAGCCAGTTCCGCGTCCTCGGCGGGCTCACCTTTACCGCTGCCAACGGCAATCCGCGCGGCTACTGGAATACCGCCAAGGGCAACTTCATGCCGCGGTTCGGGATCGCCTATCAGATCAATACAAAAACCATCCTTCGTGCCGGCTACGGCCTCTACACCGCACCCCTCGGCACGCTTTATACGAACACCGAGCCGGCTGGCTTCAGCCTCAACACTCCAATTCAGGCTTCGCTCGACAACGGCTTGACGTATCTTGCAAGCACAGGCAATCCGTTCCCTGCAGGGCTGGTTCAGCCCGCTGGTTCCGCCGGTGGCCTGCTTACTAATATCGGGCAAGGTGTAAACGCCTTCCCCAACGTACGGAAGAACCCTTACGCCCAGCGCTGGAGCATGGGCATGCAGCGCACAATCGGCGGCTTCCTTCTCGAAGCTTCTTACGTCGGTAATCGCTCGACGAGACTCAACGTACTGCGCAACCTCAACTTCTTGCCGGCCCAGTATCTCTCCACCAGCCCGACTCGGGACCAGACCACCATCAACTATCTCGGTGCGAATTTCCCTAACCCGCTTCGTGGCACCAACGCCATTTTCGGAGCCAACACTAATCGCGCGAGCCTATTGAGGCCCTTCCCGCAATTCGGCAACGTCAACATCTACGAGCCAATCGGCTATGCCTGGTATCACTCCCTGCAGATGCGTCTTGAGAAACGTTTCAGCAAAGGCTTCACAACTCAAACTTCCTATACGTGGTCAAAGAACATGCAGGCCACTGAGATGCTCAATGATCAGGACACACGTCCTTACGAAGTTGTCTCAGACCTGGATCGCACCCAACGCCTGACGTCTACTGGAATCTTTGAACTGCCCTTCGGCAAAGGCCGCCATTGGGGCACCAACTGGAACAAGCTTGTTGACGGTGCCGCCGGTGGCTGGCAGCTCACGGGCGCTATGCAATACCAATCGGGCGCCCCGCTCGGTTTCGGCAATGTCATCTTCAACGGCGATCTCAAGAACGTTCTTCTGCCCGAGAGCCAGCGCAGCGTCGACCAGTGGTTCAACGTCAATGCCGGCTTTGAGCGCAACAACGCACTACAACTGGCCTCCAACCTGCGTCGCTTCCCTATCCGCTTCAATGGCATACGTGGCCCGATCCAGGCTCGCTGGGATTTCGGCCTGATCAAGAACTTCATGATCACCGAGCGCTGGAAGCTTCAGTTCCGGGCTGAAACCTTCAACGTCGCCAACTATGCCAACCTCGCCAACCCAAATACCGGGGTTACAACTGGTGCGTTCGGTACCATTACCGGTCAAGACCCGCCCCGCTCCTGGCAGGGTGCGCTTAAGCTGACCTTTTAGGCAGCAGATGCTTTTGGACTTTGCCCAGGGCATTCCTGGGCAAGGCGTCCACCAGCACAAACTCCTTCGGTACCTTAAACGAAGCTAGCGCTGCCCTGCACTTGCGCTCCAACTCTGCCACATCACAAGTCCCTCGTGCCACAACATAGGCCACGGGCACCTCCCCCTTGACAGCATCCGGCTGTCCCGCTACAGCCACTTCAGCCACCTCAGGGTGCTCAAGCAAGAACTCCTCGATCTCGCGCGGGTAGATGTTAAAACCACTGGCGATGATCAGATCACTCTTGCGGCCAGCCAGCGTTACATAGCCGTCTTCGGCGATCGAACCAATGTCGCCCGTCCGAAACCAGCCATCGACAAACGCGAGCCGCGTCGCTTCTTCCCTGCCCCAATAGCGCGCAAACACATTGGGCCCTTTCACAAACAACTCGCCATCCACCACCTTCACTGAGATACCGGGCAGCGGCAATCCAACACTGCCGGCGCGACGTTCTCCCACATAGGGATTACTGATGTTCATTAGTGTCTCGGTCATCCCGTAGCGCTCTAAAATCGTCGTTCTAAACTTCTCGCGAAATTCCTCGAGCAACTGCGCCGGTAACGGCGCAGACCCGCACACAAACAACCGCACACTCTCACTAATCGAAGCTGCGCACTGCATCAGACGCACATACATCGTCGGCACGCCAAAGAACAACGTCGGCTTGAAACTCAAGAACTCCTCTTCGGCCTTCCCAGCTTCAAACCTCTCTAGCAGCTTCACTCGAAAGCCCGCCAGCAACCAGCAATGCAACCCGTTTCCCAGGCCATGCACGTGAAAGAGCGGCAGCGCCAGCAACAGGCGGTCAGTTGTACTCATCTGCCATGCAGTAATCAGGTTCACCGCGTTGGCAGCGAAGTTGTTGTGCGTAAGCACAGCGCCCTTGGCAACACCCGTCGTTCCCGACGTATAGATGATCGCCGCCCCATCATCGCCATCGACATGCGCAACAGGCCGGATCGCCTTGCACACTTCGGCCTCAGCCACCAACCCCGGCAGTTCCTCTGCGCTAATGAACAAAAGCGGCCGCGCATCGCTGACAATATGAGCCAACTCCCGCTCGCGGTAGAGAATATTCACCGGCACGAAGATGGCACCCATTTTCAGACAGCCAAGGTAAAGGTCGACATACTCAACGCAGTTGGCGAGATAGACAGCCATGCGTTCCCCAGCCAGCAATCCACGTGCAGCCAGCGCCTGCGCCATACGGTCACTGCGCCTGTCGAGCTCACCAAAAGTGTAGACACGCCCCTGCCACTCAAGAGCCTCAACCTCAGCCCGTCCGCGCAAACTCAAATCAAACAACTGAATCAGATTCAAAACAGCCATCCTCCAAAGAACAAATAGCTCGCTACGGCACCAGCCACCGACATTGACAATCCCCAGATCATCAACTTGCGAAACAAATCCTGCTTGTCTACCTCAGATCCAGCCGCTGCAATGCACATCGCCCCAATCGTAGACAGCGGCGAGACATCTACCAGATGGCTGCCCAGATTGATTGACGAAATGATCGCGATTACATCCCCGCCGCCCAACTGCGTGACTAGCTTTGGAGCCATCGGCAGAAAGGCCGGCAACACCACTCCAGACGTACTGCTATACGCACTCACCAACCCACTCACAAAAGCTACCACCGCAGTGATGGAATCCACTTTCGAGA
>JAYSVS010000022.1:0-25621 GCA_043718395.1 Acidobacteriota bacterium | reverse complement strand
TGGCGCCTGGCGAGTCATCAGGGCCGAGAAAAACCTTCAGCGTTTGCAAAACTCGCCCAGAAAACGGACACCCCAGGAGCCAGGGCCCTGCCCCCTCCGAAGTAATCCTTATTTTAACGCCTATGCGCTAGGCCCGCCCCTCCCCCCGCCGCCCATACCTATCCAGATAAGCGCTAGCCATCTGCACCCCCACCCCTAGCGCCAGCCACACCTGCCAGTGGCTCAGCAACCCGCCCCGAATCACAAACTCAGTTGTAATGTTCAAATCCGCCAGCAATCTCCAAAGTGCCAGCACAAAACAAAGCAACGCCCCCGGCGTCAGCAGGCTAGCCACCGCCAGCGCCACCTTAGAATCCATGTTCCGGTTCATCGCCAACTGCGGTCCAACGCGCAACTTGATCCGGACAATCATGAAATTTCTGATCTCATTCTATCAATTCATGTATCGACCAGTTCGCCAGCGTTACGATAGATTGTTAAAGTCAAATCCATGCAAAAAATTAGAACCGCCATGCTCGGCACGGGCTTTATGGGCATCGTGCATACAGAAGCGATCCGCCGCCTCGGCAACGTAGAAGTTACCGCTGTCGCCGGGTCCTCAGACTCCAAGGCCAAAGCCTTTGCCGATCAACTCTTCATCGAAAATTCAACCGGCAATTGGGAATCCCTTTTGAAGGACCCCAACATCGACGCCGTACACATTTGCACACCCAACGCGCTCCACCACCCAATGGCCAAAATCGCCATCGAGAATGGCAAGCACGTCCTTTGCGAGAAGCCTCTCACGATGACCAGCGCAGAGGCCAAAGACCTGCTCACCCTGGCTGAAGCCAAAGGCGTCGCTCACGCCACCAACCACAACCTCCGCTACTACCCTGCTGTGCAGCAAATCCGCGCAATGATTGCCGCCGGCGACCTCGGCGAAATCCTCGCCGTCCAGGGTACCTACTCCCAGGACTGGCTCCTCTACGACACGGACTACAACTGGCGCATCGAGGCCGAGCACAACGGCAAACTCCGCGCCATGGGCGACATCGGCTCCCATTGGATGGACATGATCCAACACCTCACCGCCCTCCCCATCACGAGCGTGTGCGGCGAGCTCACCACCTTTCACAAGACCCGCAAGAAGCCCAAGGGCAGCGTGCAGACCTTCTCGGGCAAGACGCTCAGCCCCGAAGACTACCAGAACATCCCCATCGACACAGACGACTTCGGCGCTGTCCTGCTGCACCTCGGAGACCGCGCCCGCGGTTGCTTCACCGTAAGCCAGATCTCGGCCGGCAACAAGAATAGCTTCCGCATCGAAATCTACGGCAGCAAGTCTGGCGTCGCCTGGAATCAGGAGAAGCCCGACGAACTCTGGGTCGGCCACCGCAACTCCCCCAATCAGGTCATCGTCAAAGACGGCAGTCTGTTCTACCCCGCTGCAGCCGCCTACGCTGAACTTCCCGGCGGTCACAGCGAAGGCTACGACGACAGCCACAAGAACCTCTTCAAGCGCTTCTACCGTCGCGTGGCAGACCCTAAGGCCGCCATCGACTACCCTACCTTTGCCGACGGCCTCCGTGGTATGTTGCTGCTCGAAGCAGTAGCCGCCTCAAGCGAGCGGCGCGGCTGGGTTGACGTCTCGCTCTAGAACCGGTAGCGCACCGCCATCTGCATAATGCGCGGGTCACGGGCGGAAATAATCCAGCCGAAGTTCGTTCCGCCGATACCAGTCGCGGGGTTGTTGAAGTTCACCGTGTTGAAGAAGTTAAATGCTTCCCAACGAATGTCCACCGACTGACGATCCGTGATGGCAAAGCCCTTCGACAAGTTAAAGTCCGTGTTGAAGAAGCGAGGCCCATAAGCGGTGTTGCGTGCCGAATTGCCGGCGGTGTTTAAAGTTTGCACCGCATAGGCCGCCGGGTTCAAAAACTTCAAGCGATCCGTCTTGGGATCGATACCCGTATTCGCCTCGCCCACCCGGTTTGCCCGCAAGCCACCGCCATTGCGATTGAGGAAAGTGTAAGCGCGACCCGTAGCCGGATCGATGCCGTTGCCATTTAGACCGACATTGATCGGCAAACCTGTTCTCCAGTTCACGATAAATGAAGTCTTCCAACCCGCCAGGACCCACTTCGCAGGGCCACTCCAGCTCTTGCCAAAGGGCAGCTCATAGGTCAGCGCTGTCGTGTATTGCAAAAGCGGAGTCTGTGTCATGCGACCGTTCTCCAGGTCAAAGCGATCCAGTAACTGTGGCGACGCGCCTGCGTCCCAAGTGCCAGCCTGATCGATCGCGCTCGCCCAGGTAAAGCTCGCCAGAACAAACAGACCTTTGTCGAAGTTACGTTCAAACTTCGTCTGCAAGGAGTTGTACCAGCTCTTGGCGCGGCTTGCGCCGGTTTGGATGCCCTGCCACTGCGGGAAAGGCCGATTTGCCGCAACCGAGCCATCGATTCCAAACGCTGTCTGATTGCGCTCATAGAGCCCAAACAGGTTCGTACCGCGGTTCCCGGCATAAGCAACTTCAAACGTGCTTGCCTTGCTCAAGCGATATTGCACCGCGACGTTGAACTGCTGAATTCGTCCCGAACGCTGATTCTGCTCACGTGTACGCAGTCCGATAGTCCGGCTGTCAAAGTTCGAAAGGACGCCAGTCGGCAGTGGATCGCTCAATCGAACCGGAGCAGGCCCGGTTCCGACACGAAGGAGTGTCGGCTGAATCAGTTGCGGCGGATTCAGCGGCAAGTTGGCTTCAGAGCCATAGATGTCTTCCGTGTTGTAGAAGATCCCGTAGCCGCCACGCACCACAAGGCGCTCCGGCATTGCCTGCCAGGCGAAACCAACGCGTGGCCCAAAGTTGTTGCGGTCAGGAGTAGTTAGATACTTGTCTTTGTCAGAGGCAAAAACAAGCCCACCCGTCGCCGGATTGAAATTGATGTTTTTATTGGTGCCGCTGCCGTAAAAAGGAGTCGTGTATTCATAGCGCATGCCCAGGTTGAGCGTGAGCGTCGGGCTCAGCTTCCAGTCGTCCTGCACAAAGAAGCTATAAGCCTGCTGCAGCTGCTTCACTTCCGGCACTGTATTCAACTGCACACTCTCCGGGAAGCCCAGCAACAGATCGCTCATCGCGTCGTTGGTGTAGCGCCCCAGAAAATTATAGGCAGGCGAGCGGCGAGTCACGTCGACAAAGCTGTTGTCCTTCATGCGTAACTCAAAACCACCACGCACAAAGTGACGTCCCGCCGTCATCGAGATGGTGTCGACCACCTGGTGCAGCTTCGGAGTCTGAAACTGCGGACGGAAATTGCGTGTGCCCAACTGGTTGTAGTTGGTTGGGTTAATCAGCGGCAAACCGCCTACCTGCAGCATGTCAGCTGGAAAACCACGGAAGCCAAACGCATCCGCCTTCTGTTCATTCACCGTTGCATGAGCAAACTCGGCAAATGTATCGTTGTTGCCGTAGCGAAGAGTATTCACGATGCGCGGCGAAAGAGTATTCGTCCATGCCACAGCAAGGCTGCGATTCTCGTTAAATTGTGCGCCCTGATTCCCAACGCCATCGCCCAGACCGGGGAAGATAGCGTCCCGCAGAAACTTCTGCCGAATCCAGCTGAAACGCCCCATCAGCTGGTTCTTTTCATTCAGGTTGTAATCGGCACGCGTATCAAACTTGTGTGTATCTTCTTTTCCATCCCGCTGCAGATTCAAATTGTTCGTAGGCCGCCCATTTTGGAAGGCCCCCGGCGCATTTGCCACCGGATAGAGATCGATCACCTTCTTGGCCAGCGCATCAATCCGTGAAGCCGGAACCACGTTGCCAGCAAAGGCCATCCCATTCGACGGGTCAATGATATTTAGGGCACCAAATTCACCGATGCGTTGTCCGGCTGTTGGTACAGTCGTCTGAAAAGTATCGGCAAACCTTTGCGCAAACCCTTCATAGGCTCCGAAGTAGAAGAGCTTGTTTTTGACGATCGGGCCGCCCACGGTGCCGCCGTACTGCTGCCACTTCAAGTTGTTTTTACGAATATTGTTCAAATTATTGGTCCACCCGCGAGCAGCCAATGCTGAATCGCGATTGAAGTAGTAACCGGTACCATGCGTCTCATTGGATCCGCTCTTGATGGATACGTTAATTACCGCACCAGCACTACGGCCGAACTCGGCCGAGAACGAATTCGTCTGCACCTTAAACTCGGCGATCGCATCCGGATTCGGCTGCACCACTTGTGCGCTCAAGCTCTGCGCATTCTGTGTCCCCTGATTATTGTCGACGCCATCAAGCAAGAAATTGTTCTGCGTATGGTAATTGCCATTAGCCACAAACCAGCCTGGGCCGCGCGTCGTCGGGTTCAGCGTGCTCGCTGCTACACCGGGGCTCAGCAGTGCCAGTTCGGTATAACGGCGCCCCGCCAGCGGCAACTCAACAGCCGTCCGTCCGCTAATCACCTGCCCCAGCGAGCCTTGTTCGGTCTGAATCGAAGCCACATTCGCCGTCACCTCAACGGTCTCGCTTACGCTCGACACTTCGAGCTTCACGCGAACCAATCGCCGCTCATCGACATTGATCTGAACTGCCGTCAGTTTGACTGTCTTAAAGCCACTCTGCGCCACATCAATTTCGTAGTTGCCGCGTACAATCGGGCTGAATACGGCGTAGCCATCAGAAGAAGTCTCGGAAGCTACCCTCAAACCGGTCAACCGGTTGATCAAACTCACCTTGGCCCCAGCCACAGCCGCCTGCGACGGATCCTCCACCAGCACTCTTAAAGAAGCGGAATCGGTCTGAGCCCAAAGCGCTGCCGAGAAGGCCATCAAAGCGATAAAACTTTTCATATTTTTCTACGATTCCCCTCCAAGATTTCATTTCAATTGGTTTCGCATGTCAATGAGGTAACTCGATTAAAAAATGCGCTTCGCTTTCCGCCTCGCCAAGCACAGTGTCGAATCTCCGGTAGCCGCCTGCATCCTGATTCTACGCAATTTCAACCCGTCACCGTTATTCTAGTAAGTGAGCATGGCAACCGCCCACACACAACCTACTCTCTCGCTCGATGATCGCAGCCTCTTCATCAATCGCGAACTGAGCCTCCTCGGCTTCCAGCGCCGTGTCCTCGAAGAAGCCGACGACCCTGTGAACCCACTGCTTGAGCGCGTCAAGTTTCTCTCAATCCTTGGCTCAAACGTGGACGAATTTTTCATGGTGCGTATTGCCGGCCTCAAACATCAGGTGGATGCAGGGCTAGAAGAAGTAGGCCCTGATGGCCTCACCGCTTCCACGCAGTTGGAAGCCATCCGTCCTGTTGTCGCGCAGCTCATGATCGACGCGCGGCGCTGTCTGCACGAGAAGCTCATTCCGGCTCTCGCTGCGGAGGGCATCGAGTTCGTCACGATGAATTCACTTGACGACGCCACTAGACAACGCCTCCACGTATTTTTTCTTGACAAAGTTTACCCCGTACTCACGCCTCTCGCCTTTGATCCCGGCCGTCCTTTTCCGCACATCTCAAATCTGAGCCTGAACCTCGCCATCCTCATCAAGGGTGCTGAAGGCGAAAACCACTTCGCCCGCCTGAAGGTGCCGGATACGCTCCCGCAGCTCATCCCGATCGAGAACAACGGAAAATCCCGGCGGCCCCAACCCCAACGCTTTATCTGGCTTGAGCAACTGATCGTCGCTCACTTGAACGAGCTCTTCCCCGGCATGGAGGTTCTTGAAGCACACCCCTTCCACGTCACTCGTGACGCCGATGTCGCCATACAGGAACTGGAAGCCGACGACTTGCTTGAAACCATCGAAGAATCCGTGCGCCAGCGCCGCTTCGGCGACGTCGTCCGCGTCAAGGTTAATCAGGAGATGCCAGACCAGATCCTTGAGATCCTCGTTTCAAATCTGGAAGCCGAATGGAACGACGTCTATCGCGTCCAGGACCCCCTATCGTTCGTCCGTCTCAAGCACGTGCTGCAGATTGATCGCCGCGACCTACGCGACAAAGCCTTCGTCCCTCGCATTCCAGCCGCACTTGACCCAAAGCTCAACGACGGAGCCAGTATCTTCAGCGTCATCCGCAAGGGTGACATCCTCCTTCACCATCCCTTCGATTCCTTCGACCCCGTCGTGGACCTGCTTCGCAAGGCTGCTCAAGACCCGGCCGTGCTCGCCATCAAGATGACGCTCTACCGCGTGGGCCGCAATTCTCCCATCATCGATTGCCTGCTCGAAGCCAACGAGCGCGGCAAACAGGTCGCCGTGCTGGTGGAACTAAAAGCTCGCTTTGACGAAGAGTCAAATATCGAATGGGCCCGGCGGCTTGAAGCTCAGGGCGTCCATGTCGTCTATGGTCTGCTTGGACTCAAGATCCATTCCAAGCTTTTGCTTGTAGTTCGTAAAGAAGGCGACAAGATCCGCCGCTATACGCACTTCGGCACGGGCAACTACAATACGGTCACCGCCGGTCTCTATACCGACCTCAGCCTCATGACAGTTGACGAAGATCTCGGTGCGGATGCTACTGATCTCTTCAACCACCTTACGGGCTATTCGGCCAAGAAACACTACCGCAAGCTACTGGTGGCGCCGGTCGACTTATATGAGCGCACCTGTGAACTCATTGAACGCGAGATCGCACACCAACAGCAGGGCCGCATGGGCCACATCGTCTTCAAGATGAACGCCCTCGCCCACCAGGGCATCATTCATCTGCTCTACCGGGCATCTCAAGCGGGAGTCAAAATCGACCTCTTCATTCGCGGTGCCTGTTCTCTGCGTGCCGGCGTCGCGGGCGTCAGCGAGAACATCACAGTTCGCTCGCTGGTTGGCCGCTTTCTTGAGCACTCCCGCATCTATTACTTCCTAAATGGTGGTGCTCACGACCTTTACCTGGGCTCCGCCGACATGATGCCGCGCAACCTTCATCGCCGCGTAGAAATCCTTTTCCCTGTTGAAGACAAACGACTCAGTAAGTACATCCGTGAAGAGATCATAGGTACTTATCTGGTGGATGAGGCTAAGGTGCGCACCATGCAATCCGACGGCACTTATGACCGCAATCCCCGTCGCAGTGCCCCTGACGCAAACGATGCTCAGGCCAGATTCCTTAAATCACGCTGAAGCCTGCGCAGACCAAAGTACTAGTAGCACTCTCAATAGCCGTAGTCCGGCTAGACCCAACGATGGGTTGGAACGAGGCGCAATAAGTCTTACGTTAGAGAGACACAGCCCCTAATGTGTTTCACCGGGAGCAAGAAAAAAACATGCACGAAGAATTGACCCTGACGGCCCCGCACTTCAATTGCGTAATCATTGCGCCCGAGAGCGATGCCCTGGCCTCTGTGCGTAAGGTCATCGCTAGCTCGACTCAATTCGAATTGGTGGAATGGTTCAGAGAATATCCAGATGAATCCGCATTTTTGCGGATGCTCCGGTTGAACTTGCCAAGCCTGATTGTCGTCAATTTCGCGAATCAGGCTAATGCTCTGCACCTTGTCGCGCTTGTCCAGCAGCATTCACCAGGCACCGGGATCCTTGCCTTTTGCGAAGAGAACATCGCAATCCTGTCAACCTTGCTCCGCGCCGGCGTTCGCGATTACGTTACAACCACCTCAGGCTTCGAACATATTGCTGACACCTTCACCAGCCTGGCTGAAAAGCTGCACAATCGGCCCGTTTCTCCCCACAGTAGCGGTCAAATCATCACGTTTCTGCCCGCAAAACCAGGTTGCGGAGCATCCACAATTGCAGCCAACGCAACCTTCGCGGCCTCGAAGCTAACCTCCAAGCGCATGTTACTGGCGGACTTTGACCGTAACTCAGGAGTGCAGGCATTTCTATTCAAACTCCGCGTAGAGCACACCCTTGGCGACGCTCTCCAAAGCGTTCAGGAAATGGATGGCGATATGTGGGCCCGGCTACGCTCGCAGGCCGGCCAACTCGACATCCTGCCCTCCGACCTTGAAACCTGCTCCCCAATGGATTCAACGCGCGCCAGCCATCTGATGCAGTTCTTCCGGCGCGCCTACGATTTGACTTCGATCGACCTCTCTGGTCAGCTTGACTCCACTTCGACCGAAGCTATGCTTGAATCGAAACGTGTCTACATCGTCTGCACCCAGGAACTAGCCTGCCAGCATATGCTGATCCGAAAAGTGGCTCAGCTACGCAGTGCCGGTCTCGAAAGGCAGATGAGGCTCATCGTAAACCGCTTCATGCCGCGCCATGTAATGACCGCTGACCGGATTGCAGATCTGGTTAGAGTCCCCATTGAAATGACGATCACTAACAACTATGAGGCGGTCAACAGTTCGATGGCGGATGGAGCCCTTGTCAAGTCCGACAGCACCCTCGGCAAGAGCTACCGGAAGCTCGCTGAAAGGATGCTGGAGGAACGCACCGTGATTCCAAAGCCCAAACCAAGGTTCCTCGAATTCTTCTCCCAACCCTTCATGAAATCTGCTGAGTCAGCTTAAAACCTAGATCATAACTGCGCCGATCATGTATCGGCCCTGAGTCTGCTTGAAAGCCAGGCGTAGATCCTCAAAACGATCTACCCCTTGTTCTACTAAAAAGACTGTTGCATCTGAGCAAAGTGTAATCAGCGTAGCATCGGCTGGACTGTCAAATCCCGGTCCATCAAGGATGATCCAGTCAAACTGCTCTTTTAGTCCCGCCAGCAGCCGCTGCAAGCCGCGCAAGTCTAGAGCCTCGTCGTGATAGGGCACCGTTTGGCCAAGTGGCAACAAGTAAAGCTGCGTCCCGGCGATCCGCCGGAAGCAATCCGGCAGATCCTCTCGATGCGCCCGCGTTGCCCCACACAGCCCCCGCGCCTCGCTCAGCCCCAAATGCAAATCCAGATCGGGCCGGCTAATCTTGGCATCAATCAACAAGACCTTGGTGCCTTCCATCGCCGCCAGGGCAAACGCCAAATTACCGGCCAGCCCTTTGCGTGACCTCTGCCCATTCATACTCACCAGCGAGACTACTTGAATTCTCAGTTTTTCTCTCGACTTCACTTCATCATCAAAGTGAGTTAGGCGGTTCCGCAACTGCCTCACCTGCTGCTTCCAGCCCACCGGAAACTTGGGGTCGATGCAGGGAAAGACCTTCCCTGCATCCGCCAGTTTCACCTGTGGGACAAGGTGCAAATCGAGTATCCGCTGCTGGCGAACACGATGGCTTGCGCGCACACTCTCTATGGGCTCATCATTCCAGGCGTCCTGCAAAGCCGCCAGCCCCTCGGGCGCTTCAACTCCCATTTCCTCACTTAGCCTCGAGATCATGAATTCTTCTCCTTTCGGCTTTTCTTACGTTCATTGGCCAGCAGTTTCTCCACCCGCGGCTTGTCAGCGCTGGGTAGATAGCTGAGCATCTCTTCGTAGATAGCCTCGGCACTCCGGTGCATCGAGAGTTTTGAATAAGCCTCCGCCAGCGTTCCGTCCACCTCTGGCGACTGCCTCACGGTCCGCTTGGCCCGCTGCGCTAACTCAAGCGCTCGCTGACTTTCTGTGCCATCCCGCAACAACAGCCAGGCAAGATTGTTGAGTGCATAGGAATTTTCGCGATCCCTGCGCAGAGCTTCTTCATAAGCGTGACGAGCCTGCTGATCGCGGCCCATCTCCCCAAGCAATGAAGCTGGCTGCAACCATACCCTTAAATCGTTGGCATCGGTACGCTGCAACTCCGCATAAGCTTTCAGTGCACGTTCCCGCTCGCCGGAGAGGGCCATTGCGCCAGCCCTTCCCAACCGGTATTCAAGACTCTTGGCATCAATCTTCAGAAGTTTTTCAAAAGTCTTCCTGGCCCCTGCGCCATCCTTTAATTCAATCTGTACACCGGCCAACCGCTCAAGTAATCTGGATTGCTGAGCGCTGCCTTCGAGCGCCGATTCAAGCAGTTGCCTGGCGGCCTCTGGTTTCCCAACGCGCGATTGTACTGCCGCCAGAGCAAGAATCCAGCGAGGATCTTTCTCTTCTAACCCCTTACCCTCCTTCAGCTCCTTCAAGGCATCGTTTGTATTTCCTTGCCCTGCCTGCGCTAGCGCCAATGCAAAGCGCGCATCCGCATTCTTTGGCTCCGCCTCGACTACCTTTTCAAACGAGGTCTGAGCATCCGCCAGCTTTCCACGTTGCACCATCGCCCGCCCGCGCAACATCACGGCCCGCATTTGCCCCGGATTCATTCGCAAGACGGTTTCGGTGCGAGTCTCGGCAGCCCCTGCATGGCCCTGAGCCAGATCCAGTTCCGCCAGAGCCAGCCATCCCGCCGAATAGTTTGCATCCAACTTCACCGAACGCTCAAACTGTTCTGCCGCCGGCTGCAACTTGCCCTCAAGCAGGTACGCTCTGCCCAGGTGATAGCGTACAAATGGGGAATCCGGCATGCGCTGCAAAATCGTCTCCAGCCGCTTGCGTTCTTCCATCTGCCGCTCTTGCGGCACCTCTCCCAGACGCACTGCCGCAAGATATGCCTCCAGCACTATGCTCTTGCTGTCTTTCTTGTATTCCTGTTCAACCAAGGCCTGAGCTTCTTTTGCCTGTCCCTTCGCCAGATACCACTCCGCCAGTCTTCCCACGTATTCCGGTCGCCGGCCCCTATCCACTTCCCGCCCCGTGGCATAAGCATCCCATGCCGCTTTCCATTCCCCCCGCTGCAGCCAGAAGTCTCCGATCTTGGCCATCCCCAGAGGCTTATTCAAAGCCTGTGCCTGCAAGCCTGAAAGAATCTTCGACGCCGCTTCACGCTGCCCGCGGGCATCATCATGCGCTGCCAGTTGCAAGGCCGACTCGAGTTCCCCAGTTTGCTCCCACTTCAAGGCCAATACTTCCCGTGCCCGCTCACCTTGCCGCGTCTGCATCCGCTCCAGGTACAAGAGGTCATAAGCATCGAGGTAAAGAGGCTGCTCTTCGATCAAACTTACCAATGTCGACTCGGCCTCTTCGGCTCGCCCGACACGGAACATCGCCGCTGCCATTTGCGCCCTCAAGGTTGCATTCCGCTTTACGTGTTTGATCGCATCTGCCAGTAGCTCAACAGCCTCTTTGGTGCGATGGCGCTCCATCAATACTTGCGACAGGATACGGTATCCATCTGGATTCCCCGGCCACTTCGCCCTCAATCTCCCGGCCAGTTCCTCAACTTCCCGAAGTAGTGCTGTCGGCCGGCCAGGATCGCCAAAGTAGATTTTGTAGCTTGTCTCGGCTAACTGCTTGAGCAGCTTTTCATCTGCTGGCCGCAGCTCTACCGCCCTCGCCAGCGATTCCCGCGCAACCACCAGTTCGCCCATCTGTAAGGCCAGCCTGGCGATTCCCTCATGAGCCCCCACAAACTTCGCATCTTTTTCTAGAGCCATGCGGTATTGCAGCATTGCCGCGGCATATTGTCCCGCCCGTTCCGCATTGACACCTTTTCTCACCATCGAGGCTGCGTCTTTAGAAATCAATCCGCAGCCACTGGCAAAGACCAGCGCCAGACAAGTAAGTGCTGCGGCGCTTCCCTTCCCCAGGCGCTTCCTCCCCTGCCCTTCCACGGCAAAGTTGGCCAATACTTCAATCCCAGCCCATTTTTCAATGTGTCCGCCATGCAACACCTTGGGATCACGAAGCACAACAAACAGACATATGCAGCTGCTGAGAAGAATGCCCACACCACTCGCCATCGCAACCCTCATCCACCAGGTGGGATTCTGCGCCTCGCTTGGCATCGAAGCCGCTTCAAACGTCTCTACACTCTCGCCCTGTCCCCGCCGCTCCATCTCCGACGCTGCCCGCGACTCTTCATGCTTCTTCAGCAACTCGTTGTGATGATCTTTCGCTGCTTCATATTCGCGCTTGGCTACCAGGAGTTCCACTTCTTGCCCTGCGGGAGCTACTTCCTGGTCCCGCAATTTCTGCGACTCCGCCCTCAGTTCCGATTCCTCAATCGTTTGTGCAGCAGCTTCCTTGTCAAGTGCATGCAATTCCAGCTTCGCCAGGGCCAGCTTGGCCGCACTGGTTTCAAGATCACGGTTTCTTAGCCTCAGTCCTCTCTCTTTGTGAAAGCGCTCCACGGCTGCTTCACACTCCCTGACATCGTTTTCTGCCGAGACAACATCTGGCATCGAGGAGCCATACCGCTCCTTAAGCCTCTCCAGCCTTGATTTGGCCGTAGTCACAAAATCTCTGATATGCCAGTAGTGCAGCATGCCTTCAAATTCAGGAATGTAGTATTCTGCAGGCCTGGTTTCTATCCGGCGATGCACTAGCTCCAACTGCTCCCATTCCGCCTTTTTCGCAGACTTCCGCTCTTCCTGCAACCTGCGGTCATGCCGCAAATCTCGCAAGCGTGAATCCACCACATAGCTGCGCGATGTCGATTGCCCCAGCCGCGTCTGAGACATCGTCATTCCGATCGAATCCTGGATATCTCCAAGCCTTGATTCCGTCTCCAGAACTTTTTCCTCAGCCGCCGTCAGTTGCTCCAGCAGGAATTCCGTCGTCCCCAACGATTGGTCACCTCGATACTTCCGGTTTTCTTCATAGATCTGCTCTACCAATTTCTGTACCACCCGTTGAGCTTTTTCAGCGTCCGGGTAGTGAAACGATATCCGTAAGGTCGGCACGGCCCGGTGATCATCTCCTGAGGCGTTTCCAAATTGAATGATCTGCAGATCCGCGATCAACTTCGCCGTCAGATCCTCCACGGTTTGAAATCGACGGCGCTCGGGATAGAGCGAGAATGATTCGATCAATTTCGCCGCTGTCAAACGGCTGCTCAAGAGCTGTGACAGGGCAAACATGCGCTGCCCAACTTCCATCGAAAAGTTCGGATTGACAAAGCGTCCAGCTACCTGCGGCGGCAGAAATCTCACTGCTGCCTGTGAAACATAGAGCGGTGGGAAATAGTGCGCGCACACCACGCCCAGTAATCCCGAAAGCAATCCACTCAGGGCAATCCAGACCCAATAGTTTCGAGCAAACCACTTGAGGTCTCGAGCTTCACCGATTTCAATAAGGTTTGTCAGCCCTGGAGCTTGCGGCGGCCATTCGGGCGCCGGTAAATTCATTTCTTTGCCCTCGCACGGCGTCGGCGTCCCAACAAGCCCAGAGTCACCAGCCCGCCACCCATCAGACTCATTGTGGCCGCCTCGGGCGTTTGATTCCCGTTTGCTTGCAAGTTGAATTGCAACTCTGAGCGTCGCGCCGACCCACCAGCGCCCACCAAGCCAGTGAAGCTAATATTCCCCGCCACAAACCAGCTTCCACCATTAGCAGCGGCATTAATCACCAGGGGTGCTGACAAACTGGCCGTTGCGTCAACTCCTAACGCCCCCAAAACGCCAAGGCTCGCAGGCAAACTTCCGCTCACCAGAGCAACGTTTGGCGAAAGCGTCAATCCCTGCACCACAATCGAAGACGGATCGACCTTGCCTTGCACGCTAACCGAGAAGCTCGACGCTGGCAGCGTCCAAACCGTGTTAGCCGGGAATGGTGCTCCGGGATTGACTATGGTTGCCGTAGTCCAAAGCCCATTAAAGTCCTTTACTTTCGTGTATGCCGAATTTGTCAGCGCGTTGTAGCCAATCTCAAAATCCTGGCTCAGGCCGGCCCCGCGCCAGTGATTATCCGAAAGCGAAGAGTCGTAGCGAAAGTCCTGAGTATTCCAAGTGGCTGCGGTCTGAGCAGGCGTAGAGCCGGTACCCACCTCCCAGTCTCCGCCGCCGGGCAAACCTGCGCGCAAAGTCGAATAAAATGAAAAGCTCTGCGCTGATGCGCCGGCAGCGCATAGGATCATCAAAACACCTAGGAAAACTGAGTTCCTTCTCATTTGGCTCTCCTGCCGATTCCACCACGCACAACGCGGCGGCATCGTTTTACTACAAAAAATCATCTTGTACTCCGTATTCTCGGCAGAATTGCTTAGCTCCTTTAGCCCATCGCCCTAGCCCACAGTATTTTTGCGCACTACTCCTTCCTCGGCTTTACAATAAGGTTGTTTGGCCCGGGTGGCGAAATCGGCAGACGCAACGGACTTAAAATCCGTTTTCTCGAAAGGGAAGTGCGGGTTCAAGTCCCGCCCCGGGCACCACACGCCAAAGCCAACGGCCATTGGAAACCTTCTCCAGCTTATCGACCATCTAAGAACCAAATTGACGCGCAGCTACATTCTTTCATCTTGAGTCGAAGTACTAGAACCTTTTTGGAAATTCTTGCTAGTACCATCCAAACTTTTCTCTCATAGTACTAGGATGGCACTATTCCTAGTATTGGATTGTGAACTACGTAAGAACTGCGATTTTGGCGCTGATTGCGCTTACTCCAACCGTATCTGCAACGACAATTAAGGTCCAATTTCTCAATAGTCCCAACGCAGGCATGGCCACTCGCACTGTCGACGGTGGCACCACTTGGACCAGCCCCGGATTCAGCCAGCTCAACATGCGGATTGCAGAGAGTTTTAACTACCTCACCTTCTGCCTCGAGCCGCTTCAATTCGTTTCGGCTTCCATCCTCGATTACAATGTCTTGTCTCTCGATCAGGGAACCGACAATATTGGTGGCATGGGTGTCGCCAAAGCAGATTACGTCCGCGAATTGATAGGCCGCTTCTACCCAAGCTTAAACGTCCCGCTGCCTGATCTGCAGGCTGGGGCGCTGCAAATGGCCCTCTGGGAGATCATTCGCGAAGATAAACCAACATACGGGTTCAACGTCCTAAACGGTTTGGTGCAATACAAGGACGAAAACATTGTTGGAATGATGGCTCAGGCCCAAACTTACCTCAATGCGCTCAATGGCACCGGCCCTAAAGCGCAGAATCTCGTCGCCTTCACAAATGCAAACCAGCAGGACATCCTTTTCCAAATCCCAGAGCCTCCAACCTACGCCCTGATTGGCATCGTTCTCCTTCTGGGCCCCAAGCTCTACCGGGGCAGGAAAAGTTGAGAACTGCGTTCAAACCACGTAAGTTCTTCCATTTTAGGAAGTCTTTACAGCCTGCGGCTTCTTTCAGGAAATCTCAACCCTTGGTAAATCAACGGCTTGGCTGTTTTTTGGCTTTGGCATTGCAGTTGCTAACATTACTTGTGCAATGACTTCGCTTCTACTCACGCTCGGAGGCAGCAACCGGAAACTCGAGGCCGGTAGCGTGAGTGGAGCCTTTGACAGCATCAACAATCAAGATGCTGCCAGAGCCTTTGCCTCAGACGAACATCAACGCGCCAAAAATTTGAGGAGCAATACCATGACCAACACCATTCTCCGGACGACTTCCATCGCAGCCCTGGCTCTGGCGCCATTCATCACAGGCTGCGCAACCAAAAAATACGTAAAGACTACAGTCACCCCCATTGAACAAAAAGTGGGCGAACTCACCGGCGCAAGCAAAGCCCAGGCCAAGTCTCTCGAAGAATTAGAACGGGGCGTCGCCCGTGCTGACGAACGCGCCCAGGGCGCACAAGGCAAAGCCGACGCCGCTGGCGAACAGGCAACGCTAGCCCGCAAAGAAGCCGCTGACGGCAAGTCTCTTGCTGAACAGGGCCTCACGCGTGCCGACCAACTCGGCAAGGACATGAGCGTAATGGGCAAGTCGATGAACTCCCGCATTGAGAACATGCAGAATTATAAACTCGCCACCACCGATCAGGTCTTGTTCATGATCGGGCAGTCCGAACTGAATAAGGATTCGATGGCTTTGCTTGATTCTGCGGTTACCAAGGTTGCCCCATACAAGAATTTCGTGGTCGAAGTGCAGGGCTTCACTGACAGCAGCGGGCCTAAAACCCTCAACCTGGAACTTAGCCGCAAGCGTGCCGAGGCGGTGGTTCGTTACCTGACCTCCAAGCACAGCCTGCCTCTCCATCGCATCTATGTCGCAGGCTACGGTCAGGACAACCAGGTTGCCGACAACAAGACACGTGATGGCCGCAAGCTCAACCGCCGCGTAGAACTTAAAGTTTACGTTGCCGGCGATCAGAGTCAGTCGCAGGTTTCTGCTATCACGCCTTCAACCAACTAAGACCTTCTTTCCTTATGGACACACTCGCGCCTGCCGCATCCCTCGCGGCAGGCGCTTTTTTCGTCTACCAGTGCGTCAGAGACCCATCCTTACGCAAATAGAACAATTTATTCCCAGATGCAGTCACCTCACCGATCATCGACAGTTGGCTCATCTCCAGTGTTACGCCAAGCCCTGGCCGATCATTTGGCCAACACTTGCCGGCCTTGAAATCAAGCCCCTCCAGGATATGGCTTGGCAGCTTCGTATTAGAGCCTATCTCGACGATCACAGGCCCTGGGAATGGCCCCAGCGTATGCACAATAGCGGCAGTCGCAATGTTGCCGGTAAAGTGCGGCGCAATCCCAACCGCGTGAGTTTGGCAAAGCGCGGCAATCTTGGTCATCTCTGTAATCCCGCCCACATTCGGCAAGGTCGCGCGGATATAGTCAATGTCCTTCTTCTCTACCAACGGGAAGAAGTCCCACCGTTGCCCCCACTCCTCGCCATGCGTTAGCGGCACCGTCGTCAACTGGCGCAATTTCGGAATCTCGGATAGCGCCTGCGCATCCGCAACTGGGTCTTCTACAAAGTAAGGCTCGTAGTCTTCAATCCCCCGGCACGCCCGCAATGCATCAGCGAAATCAAAGCGCTGGTGAAAGTCCACCATCCAGTCGCCATCGGGCCCAACACCTTCGCGAGCTTCCTTACACGCCAGTACGGTTCCCCTCACCTGCGCATGAGTCTCAAACACTTCGCCCGCCCGCGGGTCACCAGTGCCTGCCGCCAGCCGGAACGCCCTGAACCCAGACTCCATCGCGCCCTTGGCCCTCTCTCGAAGTGAGAGCTTCCCGCGAGGCCCTCCCAGCGGCCCTGTCCCATAACACTCCAGATGATCCCGGATCATCCCGCCCAGCAACTGATGCACTGGCACGCCCAGCGCCTTGCCCTTGATGTCCCACAGCGCCAGATCGAGCGCCCCAAGTGCGTGAATCTTCTCGCGCCCCGGAGGATAGAACCAAGCCTTGTACATCTCATGCCAGATACGCTCGATCTTGAAAGGGTCCTGCCCGATCAGACTCCCAGCGCACTGCTCAATCATGTCTTTGGTGCCGCCTTCGCCAATGCCGGTGATCCCGGCATCGGTCTCCACGATCACAACCATGTTGCTCTGGTTGAAGGTCGGGTTAAATTCCTTGGGCTTGTAGATCCGAACCCGGGTAATTTTCACTTTCGGCAGCGGTGCTGCCAATGCGGCCGAACCGGCAAGGCTAGATAGAAACAATCGTCGTTGCATGAGGAGACTGGACTCCATCTTACTCTTACGCCATCGGGAGATGCCCCGCCTTTACCGGCTCAAGCCCCGCGATAACACTTCGGCCCGCTCGGCCAGGTTCTCTGCCCGCACCAGATCTACCCGCCGTGCATCTTCAGCTTGCTGTAGAAAAACCCTTACTTGCGCAATCAGATCCTTGGTCTTCGCATCGGGTTTTGATCGTTCGGCTCTCAACACGGTCAACCTGGCCTTCTCAAGATACTGCTGGATGCGTTGCGTCCGCTCCTGCACTTCCTTCTCGCCCAGGATGGGCTGCAGACTCGGGGCAGGGCTGGCGATCACAGATGGGGTGCTGATCTGCGGAGCTTCAACCGGCGGATTCTGTGTGGCATCTGGCACTGTTGCTACGGTCGATGCTGGGGTGCGGCGCGCTGGCTTTACCTTCGGCGGCTTCACAGGTACAACTGGAGGCGGCAGCGTGGGTAGCTGAGTAGTCTTGACGGAAGGCTTGGAATCGTTAGGAGGCAATTGTGGCGGGGCTGGCAATGGCTGAGGGGCTTGCGCCTGCGGGGCTGGGGGGATCACGATCGACGCCTTCGGCGGCGCTTTCTTGAATAGACACCCCTGCTCCACAAGCATGCTTGTCAGCACTACAACCACGCTACTGATTCTCCAGATCAACATCGATTCTCCATTTAATCTTCTTCCAGTCTGGGAAATCGCAACTCAAAGGTCGTGCCCTCGCCAGCTTTACTTTCAAACTGGATACTCCCATTGTGCAACTGCACGACGCGATACGTCACGGCCAACCCAATCCCGCTGCCTTGCGTCTTGGTCGTGAAATAGAGTTGGAAGATTTTGTTGTAGCTCTCCGCCGGGATCCCAACTCCCTTGTCACGGATCTCCACCACTATCTCTACCGGATCTTTGCGGATCTGCACCTCAAGCGGCCCGCCACCAGGCATCGCCTCCATGCCATTCCGCAGCAAGTTCAGAAAAGCCTGCTTTAACAAGTCGGCATCCCCTCGAATCTGTGATCGCTCGGTCTCTGATTTCAACACGAGCTTCACATTCTTCGATTGGGCCTCAGGCATGAGGAACTGCGCCAGCCCATTCAGCAACTCGAACAGATCGAGCGGTGCCAGCTTAAACTCAACCGGCTTGGTGAAGTCAAGAAAGGTCTTCACAACACGGTCAAGCCGCTTGGTCTCTTCCCGTAAGATCCGCAACTCTTCTTCGGCCACAGCGTCTGATCCCGCCATTCGCTCCTTCAGAATTTCCAAGTGCAACCCAATCGAATTTAAAGGATTCTTGATCTCATGCGCCACGCCGCCCGTCAGGCGGTTCAGCGCACTCAATCTACGCGATACATCGAGTTGCCGCGTAATGCTCTGTTTGGCTTCCGCATCGCGAATCGTCAGCAAGAATCCCTTCGCCTCCAGCACCTCAAGGTCCAGCACCGTCCGTCGATCCCCTAGCGTCAACTCCGCATTTGTAACATTCTGCTTCAGTGCCATCGCCCCTTGAATCAGATCGCCCGCCGCTGTGCCAGGCTCAAAAAGCTCACTCACATGAGCACCGCTCATTTCCCATCGCCCACGGCCCAAAAACTTCTCCAGCGCCCGGCCCGCGTTTACCAGCTTCTCTTCTTCATCAAACAGCAGTACTGCGTCTTCCATCCGCTCGAGCAACTGCTGCACGTTTCCCCTCATCTGCTTCAGATCTTCCTTCGCCCCGCGCACCTGCTCCCCCAGCAGGCTTAACTTGCTCTCCACAATCTGCATTTCCTGAGCCTCGCGCGACACAGGCTCATGCAAAGCCTCGCCTCGCGACACTTTGTCAATTACTTCGCTCAACCGCCGCAGAGGAACAAACGCCAAATCGGCCGTCAAGACCGCAACACCCAGCGATACCAGCAGCGACATTGCCAGTGCAAACAACAGGTTCCCCACCTCCGGCTCAAGCGTATTCCGTAACAGTTCGCTCGACACGAGCACCCTCACCTCAAAAGTCGGCTTTTTGCTCCCCGGCAGCCCCAGCGGAATGATCGTCTCGTATTCTTCCTTCTTGGTAAACACCCGCCAGATCTGCCGCGCTCTCCCCATCTCCGCCCACTCCCGCATCGGCATTGCGTTGCGCGATGCTTTACCTTTGCTGATCGGATTCGACGACGACAACACCAACCCGTCGCTTCCCCTCACATCGATCTCAACGGCAGTGCGCGTTGATGCCATCGTCTGCTCCAGCATCTTCGACAGCGACTCATCCTTGCCCGCCATCTCCGCCCACATTTGCTCGGTCTCGCGAAGGCTGGCTCCCGGTTGCCCCTGCCGCGCATACTCATCCACCCGCTGCACCAGCAGCGTTTGCGTCTGGCTCGCCAATAACATCGCGCGCTCTGCCGCTTCGCGAAACAACACGCTGGCGCCGGTCGTCAGACTCAATATCGAATAACCCACCGCCACTGCCAGCAGAGGCAGGAGGATGGTCAGCCGCAACCGGCTCTTCAGTGTCATTGTTCTTTAGGCGTCCGCTACATCCGCACCGTATTGCTTCAATTTGTTATGCAGCGTCTTCAAGCTACATCCAAGGATCTCTGCTGCCCTGGTCTTGTTCTGCTTGGTATGCTCCAGCGTCTTGAAAATCAGCACCTTCTCACACTCGTCCACCGTAGTGCCAACCCGGATCAGAATTGCCTCGGGATCATTAGATACAGCAAGGCTGCTATTTGTTCCAGGTGCCGCCGGCAAATGTTGAAGCCGAATGAGCCCATCCCCTGCCAGAATCACTGCCCGCTCCAGAACATTACGCAGCTCGCGAATATTCCCAGGCCAACCGCGCCGTCGCAACGACAGCAGTGCCGCATCTTCAATCCCGGACACTCTCACGCCGTGCTTGGCATTCATCTGCTGAATCAGCGTGTCCAGGAGCAGCGGCAGATCTTCCATCCGCTCGCGCAACGGTGCCAGTTCCAGGCGAAAAACATTCAGACGGTAAAAAAGATCTTCGCGAAACTGCCCCTTGGCAATAGAATCTTCGAGCTTCCGGTTCGTGGCCGCGACAATCCGCACATCCACTTCGATCTCGCCTTTGGCTCCCAGCCTGCGTACTTTGCCATCCTCAAGCACGCGCAACAATTTGGCTTGCGTACTCACTGGCATCTCACCAATTTCATCAAGTAGTAAAGTCCCGCGGTGCGCCAACTCAAAACACCCCGCACGTCGCTCTAGAGCCCCCGTAAATGCACCCTTCTCATGCCCAAACAGTTCGCTCTCGATCAGACTCTCCGGCAAGGCTGCGCAGTTCAAAGCGACAAAGGGGTCTTTTGCCCTCGGGCTCAAATTATGAATCGTTCGCGCCAATACTTCCTTGCCCGTTCCGCTCTCCCCAGTCACCAGCACTGATGCCTTTGTCGGTGCCACCTGCTGCACCAGACCAAACAGCTCTAACATCACTGGTGTCTGTCCAACCAGGCCGCCCAAACGCCCCTCATAACCCAATTGCCGTTCGAGGATCGTCTTATCCTCGCTCATCCGTTTCGCTGTCAGCGCACGGTCGAGCAGCAGCTTCATCGCCTGCGGGTCGATTGGTTTTTCCAGAAACCAGAACGCCCCCAACTCATGAATCGTATTCAGCGCCGCCTCAAGGCTTCCAAATGCGGTCACGACAATAGCAAGCGGTGGATTCTCCTGTTCTTTCAACTTCCCCAGCAAGCCCGCCCCATCCATCACCGGCATCATCATGTCGGTGACAATCAACTGCGCGGGCCAAGTCTCCATCACCTCAAGCGCCTTCGCGCCATTCTCTGCTTGCCTTACTTCGTAACCCCAAGCCCCGATCAGTGACGATAAGCCGCGCCGCTGGTTTTCCTCATCATCAACCACCAGCACGCGCGCTTTAAAATCTGCCATTTTTTTACCTTAGAACCGGTCAAACACAACGCCCACAAAAGCCAGGCACATCTCGTCCTCGGTGCCCTCACCCCACTTCACGTTCTTTAGCGGGTTGTTCGGATTCTTGGGGTTGTTTACGGAATTGTCAAAGGTACAGCGCAAGTTCAACTGCGAGAAGGCGGGCATTTTCACAGGCTCTTCAAAGGTATAAGTCCCCTGCCAGTTGAAGTCCCATTTATCAATCAGGATCATCCGCTCCTTATCGCCTCGCACCTGCTTCTCCACTTCAATCTTCGTCCCCAAAAGATGCATGTGCGGAAACACATTAATCACCTTCATCTCAAGAAAGGGCATCACAGGAAAGTCGGCCGTCGCTACATGCGCGGCTTCACCTGCCGGAATATTCAGCCGCGTCTGTACCACTGGCACATAATAAAGCTGCTTTTCTACTTTCTCTTTGTTGAAGTAAATCCCTACCGAGGTCTGATCTTCGCCCGTCCGGCCGCCAGTATAGTAATGAACTTGCATTACAATCCTGGCGCGCTTGCCCAGCTTCATGCCAATCCCTTGTGGCAGGTGCTCGGGCCTTGCACCAGGGGCCCAGCCACCAAGCGTATAACCGTTCAAAAGCAGACTTCCAAGATTGCTGCCGCCCAAATCAAATCCTGGGCCCCCATAGCAGTCATAACCGGGCTCCTCGTCCTTGGCATCCAGCTTTTCGGCGTCGCCTGAGGAATCCAGATAAATGATCACGTGGTGTACAATTTTCCGGTTGCCGGGCACGATATCGATCGAGCTTACAAAACGATCCGCATCAAGGCCCGTAGGCAACACAAAGCAGCGGTAAACATCCTTGCCACGAGCCGGCGTGAAAGTCACCGGCATCTTCACTGTGAGATCCGGCTCACCTAATACCCACGTACCCTTTTCTTCAGGTGCAGCAGGCATATCAGCCACGTCCCCCATGGGAGTGCCGTTTCCGATCCACGCCAGCAGGTCTGACTTCTCTTCCGGCTTCAGCGCAAAAGCACCCTTGAACTTCCCGTGGCCCTCGCTCGGCTTCCATGGAGGCATAAGGCCTTCCTCAATCACGCGCTTGATGTCCGGCGCATAGTTAACAGCATCGTCGTAGGTCAGCAAGGTCATTGGCCCTATATCGCCAGGCCGGTGACATTGCTGACACCGCCCGGCCAGAATCCGCGACACTTCCCTGGCATAGGTCACCTCGGCCCGTGCCGCAACGCTAGCCAGGCCCAAAACCAAAATGACAACAAATGACCGCATCGATACCTCGCTTATAATTCCAGCCCAGCCAAGACGGCTGCGGCTGGACACTGCTCCCTTATTCTCGCACTCGTTCGAATCCACACTGACCTTCATTCAACCGGGTGGCCGAGTGCATGAGCATTATCACTTACGCGAATGTCCCGGGTAACTATGGTCACAAGAGCCGGAGGCTCGCCTAAGGCTTGCGCGGTCGCCAGATGAATGGCATCCAGGGTACGAATCGGTTCCACAGGGAATTGGCGACCAGCGTGCGCCAGGATCGCCTCAGTGACACTCACGATATGACATCGGCGGGTAAACCTTTGCAGCGTAAAAATTGCGGCTCGTTCCTGTTGAACAGTGATCCTTCCAGAGATTCGCGCTCGAAGTACTGCACGGCTCGTTTCGGCCACCGTCAGAGCAGACGTAAAGCGTTGCCCCTGTGCACGAATTGACGCTTTTGCCGCCGCATCGCCTTCAAGCACGGCCGCGACTAAGGCACTTGATTCTATGTAGCGTCTTGTGGAAATATCCACGGCCGCAGCCGTCGAGATGACGGCACTGCGGGGCAGGGTACGAAGGGCCGGAACCGCCTTACCTTTCGTCACGGTCGCCGTCAATCAGGCTGGCTGCGGTTCCCGCCGGAAGTCGAATGTCAGGCGAGCCTTCCAGCGGGTCGCCGTCTTCCTGCGGCGGTGTGATGACGCCAGAAGCAATCATCTGCTCGATCTGGCTGGTCCGCCCTTGCGAGTCCGCACTCGGTCGAACAAGCTCCGCTACAACCCTGCCGTGGGCAGTTACCACGACTCGCTCCCCAGCTTCGATTCGCCTGATATATTGGCTGAGGTTGTTCTTCAATTCGCGTATGCCAGTCTCCATCTTTTAAATTATAGCTACATGTAGCCTCAAGGCGCATCAACTGACCGTCGGCACAGCAGAACCGTAGCCTGCGCCTCAGCACTCTTCCCCTCACCCACAGGGCCTACCTTTTCAGCCGTCTTAAACTTCACCGACACCACATCCACACTCAGGCCCATCTCAGTTGCAATATGCTCGCGAATCTTCATCCGGTAATCCTTCAGCTTCGGACGCTCGAGAATTACAGTCGTATCGAGATTCACCACTTCATAACCACGAGTCCTTACAAGCCCCAGAGCATGAAGCAAAAACTGCATACTCCCGGCACCCTTCCACCTCGGGTCCGTATCCGGAAAATGCATCCCGATATCGCCAAGCGCCAAAGCCCCAAGCAATGCATCAGTAATCGCATGAAGCAGGATGTCCGCATCCGAGTGCCCATCAAGCCCAAACTCGCTCTCCACCAACACGCCGCCCAACAGTAGCGGTCGTCCCACCGTGATGCGATGAGAATCCCACCCCAGCCCACTCCGGTACTCGTCGCTCACCTAACTGCCACTTTCCTCAGCAAGAAAATGCCGCGCCAAATCCAGATCCCGTGGCCGCGTGATCTTGATATTCCGGTCACTCCCCGGCACCACCTGAACCTCCACCACATCAAGGCGTTCTACCAGACTCGACTCATCTGTCCCGATAAACCCATCCTCACGAGCCTTCGCAAAAGCCTGTTTAAGCAATCCGGTACGAAATACCTGCGGAGTCTGAGCGAGCACCAGCCGGTCGCGCGAAATGGTGGATTGCACCTTCGCCAAATGAACCTGCTTCACAGTATCGACAGGAACAATCCCTGCAATCGCCGCGCCTGATTCGGCTGCCGCCGCAATCACCGACCGGATCATCATTTCATCGGCAAAAGGACGCACCGCATCGTGCACGGCAACAAGATCAATATCATCACTGATTCGCGCCAGCGCATGCTCCACGCTCTCTTGCCGCGAATCCCCGCCCTCCACCAACGTTACTGGCTTAATCAGAGGCGTCCCGCTCAACATGCCCTTCACCTCGGCCATGTCTTCTATGCGGCAAGCCACGATTATTTCGAACACTTCTGCAATTCCTGCAAAGCGCCGTAAAGTATGGATCAGGATCGGAACCCCGTCCAACTCTAGAAACTGTTTCTTTGCCGATTTGCCCATACGCGTGCCCAGTCCGGCCGCAGGCAGAATAACGCTAACTCTCATATTTTCAGCCATCTTCATTGTAGTGGACGAATTCACTTGACGAATGGAGAAGAAAAGGCAAATACGAAGGTCTTCTCCTTACGTCACTCGACGAGGTCGCGAAGGCGGTTGAGTTCGCATCATCCGAGTCCAGCGGGCCACAAAATGGCCTTTGGCTTTGGTTGAATTTTCAAAAATTTGCTGGATGTCAAAGGGCTAGCCGGAATCGGGTTAGTTACTCCTGTTTCTGTTCTGCCGGAGGCGCTGGTTGGGGGATGCCATGCTTGGCTTCCATCTTTTCGGCAAAGTCACGGGTGATTTGTTTGGCTAAGGCTACGCCGCTTTGTGGGTCCGTTTCGAGGAGTTTTTTGACTTTGGGGAGGCGTTCCAAGGGGATGTCGCCTTTGCCGGTGGCAATGCCGTAGTAGAGTTCGCTGGGTGGGCGTCCGGGGAGCTTGGGGGCATCCTCGATGGCTTCGATTCTGACATTTTCGCCGTGGCCGATGTAGGCTTCGCGCTGGGCGACCTCGGTGCGGAGGATTTTGATCGTGCGCTGGATTTTGGTGGGGATACGGTCGAGTTCGCGCATGATGGCGGGGAGGAAGTTGACTGGCTTGGTAAGGAGGTCTTCGACGCGGAAGCGCATGGCTTGGCCGTAGAGGAATTCCATTTGCAGGAAGCGGATCTGCATGTGGATGAGCTGATGGACGAGGGTGACTTCGGTAGGTGTAACTGGGTTGAATTGTTCGATGAAGTTGGTGGCAACGGCCAGGGCCTGATCGTGGTCGGCGATGAAGTTATCGAAGTTTTTCATGGAGTAGAGGCCGTGCTTGAGAGAGTTGGAGGCGGCTTTGAGCTTGCCTTCGGCTGATCGAGGGCCAGTGGATTTAGCTGCGTTGCGGCGGTTGGCTTCAAGGGCCGCTGGGGTCATGGTTTTCGGCCGTTTGGGCTTGGCGGCCGAGGGATTATTGGCAATGATTTGTTCCTGGTTCATGGGATGGCTCCGGTGAAGAAGCTACCACCTGGGAAGATGGACTTCGTGTCGGTGGCTGGCGGGTAGAATTTGGAATCAACGATTTAGCGAAAAAATAGAGTTGAAAATTTCTGCGAACGCCAAAAACTGAATCTTCCATGAGTGTTTTGGGCCTGTTTT
>JAYSVS010000210.1:0-10313 GCA_043718395.1 Acidobacteriota bacterium | reverse complement strand
AGCCCGGATTTCTCACCAGCCGATCTGGGCGGTCGATTCGGCCAATTCCGAGGGGGTCCGGAATTTCTAAAAATCTCAAAAATCGACTTTTGTTTGTTTTCATATATTTGCGCACAGGGGCTTCCTTCAAGATCACCCTTGTTCGCTTTTTCTTCTCTAATTGTCAAAGATCTGAGGGACTTCTTAGTCAGCAGCGCAAGGCAAGATGCGCTTGCTTGAAGACGTCTTGCCACGGATAACTTCTTGGCATCGACACCCACACCTTACGGGCCGTTACCCGGATGGTCGCCGCAATTTTGAGAAGCTTGAGCCGCAACGTTTGCGGCTGCGCCTTGGCCAACTCCGTGCCTTGTAATGCCTGTTGCCGCAGGCCCAGCATCAAGGTGTAAGCAAAGCTGGACAGATAGAGCCGTAACTGATTGCCCCGGAAACTTTCCGTACTCATCCGGTCGGCGAACAACGACATCTGATCCTTGATGCGGTTCTCCATCTCGCCACGGGCACAGTACACCTGCTCATACAGCATCTGGCTCTGGTACTTCTCCCCGTCCAGGCTGGTCACGATAAAGCGAGGGTTCTCTTTGTCCTGGATGTACTCGGCTTTGGCCACTACACGTCGCTGCTTGCTCCAGGTCTTGCTCACAGTCTTGTAGGTGAACTCGGCGAAGACCCGCGTGGCTTCCCGCGTTTTCTCAAAGCCCGCTCGCGCCTGCTTCATCTCGCTTTCGATCCGTCCACGCAACTTCGGGTTCCGTGCCAGTCCCAGCACATAATCCACCTTGTGCTTCTCGCACCACATCATCAGCCCTTCCCGGCAGAAGCCGCTGTCGGCCCGCACCACAATCTTCACTTTCGGCCACTGCCGCCGGAGCCGCTCCACCACTGGCTCTAACTCCTTCCAGCACCCTGCGCTGGCGTCCTGGTTGGCGGGCCGCAGCCGAGCCCGCAGCACCTGGTTGCCGCTCATGATGTATAGCGGAAGGTAGCAGTAGTGCCCGTAGTAGCCATGATAGAAGCGTCCCTCTTGTCCGCCATGTAACGGCAGATCTGTGGCATCCAGATCCAGCACGATCTCTTTCGGTGCCTCGCTAAAGCTCTCCACAAACAGATCCAGCAGCAACCCATCGAGGGCCTCCCGCCAGTAGTGCACCTTCTTGTAGCGGCTCGTCATTCCCGTACTCAACTCCAGCCGGTTCAGCGTGCTCTTGCCGGCAAGGTCTTCCTGCTGATCCTTCTTGCCCGTCAGCAGGCGCAGCATCGGATCTTTCTTCAGTTGCTCGTGATCATTGAGATCTTCATAGCCCAGTGCCAGAGCGTGCACCCGTTGCCGTAGCATCTCGATAACGCTGTGCTCCACTCGCCGTTGATCCCGCTGATCGGCGAAGCACCCTGCCAGGCGCTCGGTCAGCCGCAGCCTCCGATCCACTTCCCGCAGCAACAACGCCCCGCCATCGCTGCTGCTGTGCTCCCCGTCAAACTCCGCTACTACTTGCTTCGAATAATGCCCTTCAAACTCGAACCGTTCTTGGATACACTCTGTCATAGCGAAGGCCTCTCTGATCTTGAACTTAACTGCTTGTAGACAAATCAGTTATGCCATGTCTTGAGGCCTTTTGCTACTTCTTTGTGAGAAATCCGGGCTAGAGGCGAATCTCGAATCCAGCCTTGGAAAGCTGCCGCTTAGAAAGGGTTGGAATATCTTAGAACTTCCTGGAATGCTGGCCGTGTAGTTGGGGCGGCCCTTTTTCCACACACCGGTGGCGGCGGGTTAACGGTAAGCTTCTTTGCGGTCGAGAACGCGCTCGATCTTGAGGGAGTCATCCTGTTCGCGGAAGAAGACGCGGTGGCTCTGAGCTCGGAGCCGGATCATGGGCGGGGTGACGCCTTTGAGCTGCTTGGTGCCTCCTTCGCCGCCGAGGGTCTTGAGGATCTGGATGGCGATGGGCTGCTCGATGGCACGAATATCGGCCTTGGCCTGATCGGTCCAGTCGATGCGCTTGGTCATGGCTTAGGGTTCGCGGCTCATCTTCTCCCAGTCAGCCATCGAGAGGCCGAACTCGGCGAGCACTTCCTCGTGCGGGATGGGGGCGTTGTGCTTGGACCATTCGTCTGCCTCGGCGATGGCCTTGGCTTCAGCCGGGCTGAGTGTATCGCTCTCTTCGATGTCGTCATGAATCATGACTTCCATCAACTGCACAACGGCGGCAAGCTTGCTGGGGCCTAGCTGGCCGACGAGTTCGTGAGCTTTGCCTTCGAGGGTGTTAGCGGCCATGGCGATCTCCTGTTTGCGTGCTGGTGTTCTGGCGGAGGGAATTGCTGGCGACGAGTTCTTCAAAGGGGATGCCTTCGTTGTGCTGAAACCATTCTTTGGAGAGGGCGACCGCAGTCTCTTCCTCTTCGCTGATTTCCTCGTCTTCTAACAACAGAAACTCGAGAAAGCGGACGGCAGTGCTCATCTGATCGGACGGTAGACGGTCGAGCAATTCATGAGCGTGTTGTTTATTCGTAGCGATCATCGACGGTACTCCTTCCTTTGAGAATACCAACGGACATGGATTCGGCAAATTAGCCTTGTTCCGGACTCAAAGAAGCTTGGGTGCAGGGCAGTTTGAATAGTACCTCCCGCAAAACTGAGAGAATAAAACTGCGCGGCACCTGCCTTACAAGCGTATTCCTCGAACAGCCCGGCGCGTTTTGCCTGGATTTCCCCATCACCTTACCCAACGTGGGACCGATCAACAGATTGTGTTTCACACGCGTCCCCGGGGATGCCGTGAGTAGCACCATCAAATCGACCACAAAGGCTTCAGCGCGATCCCTCCCTTGCAGGCGCCACGGGTCGTTGCGAGGCGAGCATAGAAATACCCTCCTCGATCTGAAGTCCACCGAGCCGAGCGCCAAAAGCGACGTAGAATCAAGTCATGGTCAACCGACTCGACCGCATCACCATCAACCCCGAACAATGCGGCGGGCGCCCCTGCTTGCGTGGCCTTCGCATTCGCGTCTCCGACGTTCTCGCCTACCTCGCGGCCGGCGATAGCTATGACGAGATCCTCGAAGCCCATCCGGACCTGGTCCGCGAAGATATCCTCGCCGCCATCGCCTACGCCGCCGCCCAGGCCGGCAACTCCGTGGTCCGCGTCGCTTGAGATTTCTGCTCGACAACCAACTCCCGGCCGGCTTGATAACGCTTTTCCTGGCTCACGGCATGGACTGCCAGCATGTTCGAGCTTTCGACCTTTCCCAGGCCACTGATCGCGAGATCTGGAACTTTGCTCGCTCCGGCGGATGGATTGTGGTCAGCAAGGATCAGGACTTTGCCGATCTTGCCACTCTCGATCCCGCCATCCATCAGTAAATCTTGCTAAACTGATTTACCAAATGACATTCAGCAGCGTTGAACGCCGCGAGGCGCTCCAAGAAGCTCTCCAAAACCGTATCTTGATCCTCGACGGTGCCATGGGCACCATGCTCCAGCAGCGCGAGCCCACCATCGAAGACTGGGGTGGCAACGCCTTCGAAAACTGCCCCGAAAACCTCCTCTACACCCGTCCAGACTGGATCCGCGACATCCATCGTGAGTATTACCAGGCCGGTGCCGACATCGTAGAAACCGACAGCTTCGGCGGCCACACCATTACCCTCGCTGAATTCGGTCTCGAAGAAAAAATCCACGAAGTCAACGCCCTCGCCGCTCAAATCGCCCGCCAGGCTGCTGCTGAATTCGAAGCCAAAGACGGCCGCCCCCGCTTCGTCGCTGGCTCCATGGGCCCCACCACCAAAGCCATCACTGTCACCGGAGGCACCACCTTCGCTGCCCTCCGCGATGGTTACTACAAGCAAGCCAAAGGCCTCGTCGACGGCGGCGCAGACATCCTCCTTATCGAGACCTGCCAGGACACCCGCAACATCAAGTCCGCCCTCCTCGCCATCAACCAACTCGGCCGCGAACTCGGTTACACCATCCCCGTCATGGTTTCCGGCACCATCGAAAACACCGGCACCATGCTTGCCGGCCAAGACGCCGAAGCCCTCTACAACTCCCTCTCCCACGCCAAGCTACTCTCCATCGGCCTCAACTGCGCCACCGGCCCGGAGTTCATGACGGACCACATCCGCACCCTCCACGAGATGAGCCACCACCACATCTCCTGCTACCCCAACGCCGGTCTTCCCAACGAAGAACTCAAGTACAGCGAAACCCCACAAACCCTCGCCGCCCAGATCGAAAAGTTCGTCCAGCAAGGCTGGCTCAACATCGTCGGCGGCTGCTGCGGCACCACTCCCGACCACATCCACGCTATCGCCGGGATGACTAAAGGCTACGCTCCCCGCAAGCCCAAAACACTCACCCACCGCGCCTACTTCTCGGGCATCGAAATCGTCGAAGCCGATGAAACCAACCGCCCTCTCCTCGTCGGCGAACGCACCAACGTCATCGGCAGCCGCCTCTTCAAAAACCTCATCAACGAAGAGAAATGGGAAGAAGCCACAGAGATCGCCCGGCGCCAAGTCCGCGGTGGCGCACATATCGTCGACATCTGCCTTCAGAACACCGAGCGCGACGAACTCAAGGACATCCCGCCCTTCTACGAAAAGCTCATCCGCAAAATCAAAGCGCCAATCATGATCGACACAACGGACTCTAAGTCGATCGAGCTCTCCCTCAGCTACTCCCAGGGCAAATCAATCATCAACTCGATCAACCTCGAAGACGGCGAAGAAAAGTTCGAGCTCATCTGCCCCCTCATCCGTGAATATGGTGCCGCCGTAGTAGTTGGCACAATTGATGAAGACCCCATCCAGGCCCAGGCCTTCACCCGCGAGCGCAAGCTCGCCGTCGCCCAGCGCAGCGTCGATCTCCTCACCACCAAGTACGGCCTTGAGCCCGAAGACATCATCATCGACCCACTCGTTTTCCCCTGCGCGACAGGCGACGAAAACTACATTGCTGGCGCAGTCGAAACCATCGAAGCCCTCCGTCTGATCAAGGCGAACATCCCTTACGTCAAAACCACGCTAGGCATCTCCAACATCAGCTTCGGCCTCCCAGCCAACGCCCGTGAAGTCGTCAATAGCGTCTTCCTCTACCACTGCACCAAGGCCGGCCTCGACCTCGCCATCGTCAATACCGAAAAGCTCGAACGCTTCGCTTCGATCCCAGCAGAAGAACGCCAGCTCGCCGAAAACCTCCTCTTCAATTCACCAGTCAACGGCGAGCCCGAAGACTGGCGCGAGCAAACCAAAGAACAAAAGGCTGCCCTCAACAAGCACCACATCGACGCCATCGCCCTCTACTTCCGCAGCGCGACAGCCAAGGTCAAAGTCAGCGCCGCCTCGCTCCCTCTCGACGAGCGTCTCGCCAACTACATCGTCGAAGGCACCAAAGACGGCCTCGTCGCGGACCTCAACCTGAAACTAGCCGAAGGCGCGAACCCCCTCGACGTCGTCAACGGCCCGCTGATGAAAGGCATGGACGAAGTCGGCCGCCTCTTTAACGCGAACGAACTCATCGTCGCCGAAGTCCTGCAGAGCGCCGAAGCGATGAAGGCCTCGGTCACACACCTCCAGCAATTTATGGAGAAAGCCGACACCGCTAGCAAAGGCAAACTCCTCCTCGCCACAGTCAAAGGCGACGTCCACGACATCGGCAAAAACCTGGTCGAGATTATTCTCTCCAACAACGGCTTTGACGTGGTCAATCTCGGCATCAAGGTCCATCCTGAAGAGCTAATCCGTGGCTATCGCGAACACAAGCCCGACGCCATCGGCCTCTCCGGCCTCCTCGTCAAGAGCGCGCAGCAAATGGTGATCACCGGCAGCGACTTGAAGGACGCGGGCATCGACGTACCCCTCATGGTGGGCGGCGCAGCCCTCAGCGACAAATACACCAGAACCAAAATCGCCCCCGCCTACGGCAGCCTCACTCTTTATGCCAAAGACGCCATGACCGGCCTCAAGCTCATGCAGGACATCATGGACCCGGCCACGCGCGAAGCCCTCGCCACCGCCGATCACTCCAAGGCCACCGACAGCGTGCTAGCCGAGCCGATGGGCAACCCCGAGGCCGCCCGCTCCACTGTCCGAAGCACCAAAGTTCGTCTCGACATACCAATGGCAACAGTCCCCTATTGGGACCGCAAAGTCCGCGACATCCCCCAGCTCAAAGAGCTCTGGGAATACATTAACCCCTTCATGTTGTACGGCAAGAACCTCGGCTACAAGGGCAACTTCGAAGCCAAGTTGGCCGAGCGCGAACCCAAGGCCCTCGACATGTTCCACAAGGTGGAAGAGGTAAAGCAATGGGCCAGCGAATTCCTCCGTCCCAAAGCCGTCTGGCAATTCTTCGAAACCAAGCGTGAAGGCAACTCGATCCATCTCTTCCGCAAGGGCGAATCAAGCCCCGTCCACACCTACAACTTCCTGCGGCAACCCAAAGAAAACGGCCTCTGCCTCAGCGACTACATCTTGCCTGCCCAAGGGAACCAACGCGACGCAATCTGCATGATGGCTGTAACGGCGGGAGGCGAATTCAGAGCTAGAGCCGAAGAAGCCAAGATAAAAGGCGAGTACTTCAAAAGTGTAGCCCTGCTAGCCCTGGCAACAGAAACAGCCGAATCGACAGCCGAGTGGCTCCACCGCCGCATCCGAGAAGACTGGGGTTTCGCTGATTCCCCAGAGATGACAATGCAACAACGCTGGACCAGCCGTTACCAAGGCAAGCGTTACAGTTTCGGCTACGGAGCCTGCCCCAACATGGAAGATCAAGTAGCGTTATTTGATCTCCTCAACCCCGGCGAAATCGGAATTACCTTAACCGAAGGCTACATGATGGAACCCGAAGCCTGCGTCTCAGCCCTGGTCTTCCACCACCCCGACGCAGCTTACTTCACCGCCGCCAGCGCCGAAGACCTCCCCGAGTCTTGAGGAGCATGCTCTCCCAGGGCGGTTCTCACCCCAGTCATCGGCGCACGCTTGTTTGATTAGGAAATCTGCCTGGTAGCAGGTTTAGCTTAGTAGAAAAAACCTTGGCATCTTTCAAGGCGGCTGGGACTTCTTCTGCGATTCGACCAAACTCTTGGTCATAATCGGCTCGCTGTCTCTTCTCCGAGAGGCGCTCGCCCAATACTCCCAAAGAACGACAATCGAGATCGGGGCTTGCCTTGTAAAATCTCCAAAGTTGCGCATGTAAGCCACCCTCTACCGGCTTATAGTTATTGCTGAATGCCCGCAATCGCGCAAGATGATAAACGTAATAATAGGCTCTGCTTAAAGCACACCGCAACGATGCTTCATCGCCGCGGGTCTCAAGGGCTTCCGCCAGTGTGATTAATTGCGACCAGTCAAAAGAGCTTCCCACGCCTACACCAATTCATACGTAAATACGGGAGCAATCAAGGAATGCGAATGCTGATGCTCCAGCCAATCTTGATCGAATGATTCCATGGCATCGCGCACTTCCTGGATCTTGCCACTCCAGAGCACTGAAACATAGAGAGTCCGAATCCCAGATTCATCAACACGTGCGCTCAGTCGAAACAAACCAGTCTCCCCAAACCACTTTTTCAAGGATTTGGTAGCGGCTAGCAGGACCATTCTAGTATTGGGATGTTGGGAAAGGTAGTTGCGAACTGCGTCATCTGGGGGCAGCAGAATAAAGTATTTTAAAATCTCAGATTCTTTGTTTGTCTGGTCCTCCACGAGGCTTCCTTTGTTCCCCTTCGGTGCGCCCGTTGTCCCTCCAAGCCACCGCCCATTTCCTGGCATGCTCAGAGTAGATGCAGCGGAGCTATTTTGTGGAGTCCACCGATTGATAAGTGGGCCGTGCTGTTCTAGGCTATTCAATTTGGATCCTCCTCCAGTCCAAGTAATGTGAAGGTTGCAACTTGATCGAGCAGGATTTGATCTGCCATTTCTTCGTATGAGATCGGACATACAAACGACCGCTCAAGCTTTAAATAGATACCATTGGCGATTGCGGCAGAACCATCCAACGTCAGCTTTCGTTTCTTCCATTTGGCTACTGCCGCCATGGTCATTATCTGATCCTCGTCTAATGCCAAAAGATCGTTTGACAAAAAAGGACGAAGGATCTCTACGAAGTGGAGCTTTCTTGGTTGTATATGCATGGCTGATGTGGTCTCTATACTCGCAATTTTCGCTTTCGAGTGTCCAATCAGCGCAGATACGGCGCTATCCAAAAGTCTGATAGTTTCATCGACCGATTTCCAATCCCCATCGTCTTGGCTAAACTTGCAAGAGACTGGACCAAAGAAGAAGGCGATTTTCTTAGCTGGAATCTTTAGACTAATCCCTTGCTCAGCAGGTTTGCCCGTCTCGATGATCTCAATGTTGTCGACATGTGGACCCCAAGGCTCCCAAGCGTCGAAGACGGATTGGACTGCTCCAACGCGATCCATCCACAAGCGAAAATCTGGCTTTTCAAAGAAGCCAACAAATTCGAAATAGGAAATTGGAATTGCAACAAGTTCAGCCATTCTACATTCACCAACTCTCATTCTCTCTCAATTTGAACTCCGCCAAATTTGCCAGTCAATCTAGTTCAAAATGGATATGCTCCAAATCCTCGTACTCAGTGTTAATTCCTGCAATGCCAGATCCACATTATCTAACTCGCAGCCAACACCTTCCATGGGTCCTCTCCTGCCGCTCTCCAGGCCGGCAACAATGAAGACACAATAATCACAACAGCCACAAAGCAAGCCACCCCAATCAAGATGCTCGGCTCCCGAGGCGACACTCCGTACAGTAAATCCGCCACCAGCGGTGCCGCAAGCAAAGCCGCGACAACTCCACTGAAAACACCCGCGCCGGCAAAGCTCATAATCGCCCGCGTAGATTGCAACGTAACGCCACCCCTACCGGCGCCAAGCGCCATCCTCACAGCAATCTCCTTAGCCCGCGCTGTCACTGCTTCACGCACAACGCTATGAATCCCAAGCGCTGCAAGCACAATAGCCCCTGCCGCAAACAGCATCAGCAGCAGCACATTAAACCGGTCCCGCGCCGTATTCCGGTCAATCATCTCACCCAGAGTCGCCTCCACGGCAATGGCCTGTTCCGGGTCCATCTCCTTCAAAATCCCACGCACCAGCGCCAACAACTGACCCGCTGCAACTCGCCCGCGAACGACCAGATACTTCGTGGGAATATCGATCTGGGTATGTGGCAGATACACATCCTCTCCTGCCTGCACTACTCCTCTGTAACGCGCATCGGCCACAATCCCCACCACCTTCCGCATGGCATCAAACACTTCCAACCGCTGGCCCAGTGGCTCTACTCCTGCATCCCGAAAATGCTTCGCTAACGACTTGCTAATCACCGCTACCTTCTCCGCCTCCATCGAATCATGCTCATCAAAGTCCCGGCCCCCGAGCAGCGGAGTACCGATGGCCTCGAAATACCCTGAACTGACCACTTCAAAATTCGCCTTAGCCACTTGAGCCGGATCTCTCTTCCCCTTCTCTACCTCAAGCTCATAAGCTGAATCCCAACCAATCGACCCCTGCAGCGGACGAAGTAACACTCCCGCCGCATGACTCACTTCAGGCCGTGCACGCAATCGGTCTAACAACTCAATATAAAAAGCCCGGTAACTCTCGGGATTCACCCTCGGCCCAGCCAGCGTCAAGCTCATCGTCAGTGCATCCCTGTTCCCAAACCCAATGTCTGTATTGAGCATGGCGCGATAGCTTTCAAACAGCATCCCGCAACCGGCCAGAATCGCCACCGTCAATGCTGCCTGCAAAAACACAAATCCTCTCTGTAACTTCCCTCCAGAAAGCGAACCCGCCATCCTCACTCCTCCGTCGCGCATTATCGCCTCAAGGTTTCGTCTTCTCAACAAGAGTGCCGGTCCAAGCCCGCAAGCGAGTGCGGCAATCAGCCCCATGCCGGCAGCAACCCCCAATGCCATCGGGTTCAGCGCCGCATTCTCAATCCTCGGAATACTGGACGGTGCCCATAGAATCAGAACACGAATCAAACCCATCGCCAGCATCGCCCCCGCAACTGACGCAATCGTCGCCGCCACCAATGCCTCCACTGCAAATTGACTCAAGATCTGCCCCGGCGTTGCCCCAAGTGAGACGCGCGTCGCCACTTCTTGCCGGCGCGCGAGCGTCCTCGACAAAAACAGATTGCCCGCACTAACCCAAGCCGATCCTAGTAATAAAACGGAGGCAATCAACGACCACTACTGTCCGGTAAACTTTTGGTCGTGTGACATCAAGGCCAGTGTTTTGATAAAGATCTGAGGATTTCCCGCAAAAACGATTTGACATTTTTAC
>JAYSVS010000209.1:0-10353 GCA_043718395.1 Acidobacteriota bacterium | reverse complement strand
CGGTCAAACTCACCGGCACCGCCGTCTGGTTTGAAGCAATCGTAACCGACTGGCTGGCTGCCATCGCCAACTGCCCCGTTGCTGCCACGCTCACCGGCAATGCCGGCTGATTGCTGGCGAGAGTCACTGAAGTACTAGCCGCCATCGTCTGTGGCCCAGTGCCGGTCAAACTCACCGGCACCGGCGTCTGGTTTGAAGCAATCGTAACCGACTGGCTCGCAACCATCGTCAACTGCCCCGTCGCCGCCATGCTCACCGGCAATGCCGGCTGGTCTGACGCCAGCGTTACCGACATACTCTGTGCCATCGGCTTCACACCGCTCCCAGACATCGAAACTGGCATTCCATTCGCATCCGTCGCAAACGTGACCGATAGGCTATTCGCCGCAAGCTTCGGTCCTTCAGAAATCACCTTTACAGGTCTTGTCAGTGCCATTTCCTTATAGCTCCGTGATCACGCAGATCAACTGCGTCGTTTGATTTTGATTTTGATTCGCCCGCACACGGACAAATCCCCGCGTCGGCAGTCCCTGGATTTCATCGTCCAGCGCGATAGAACGCGCAGGTGCCGCAGCAATGCTTACTTCCTGGCCCATGGAGTCAAAATGTCGCAAAAAAACTCCGTCTGTGGGACGAAAAATTTCAAATGCAAGCGAATCACCAGTAAAAGAATCTGGCATTAAGATTCCAACTAAATTCCCAGTGTCCAGTTGGAATCCTTCGCTTAAAGGACTCCCCTGCTCGATCGTAACCGTAATGTGACGATTAATTGCCATAACTTGTCTCCTCGGGGGGTGTTTCGAGGGCGTAGCAGGCCCAAGGGTCGAAGCGGATGAACATGCCGTTTCATGGAGAAAGATGTGATTTCCCTTGGAATTAATGTAAAATACATTTGTAAATTAATCAAGATAATTTTGAATTAATAATGAGAATTATTTTCTTCTCAAAATAATTCTCTCTAATTCGCTTCGTAGCGGAGCCCTCTCTGCCGACGTCAAAGCCAGATTTTTCAACTCCCTGGGATCCTTCACATAGTCGTACAACTCCTCCCCCTCAGCTCCCGCATTCCACATCGTGTAGCGATACCGTTCATTGCGTATCGAGTACCCCATCACTGGCTTCCCTTGATTCGGCCGGTCCACTTGCGTCACTGCTGCCCGCTCCCAACGTGCCTGTGGGTCATTGAGCAATGGCCTCAAACTCGTCCCGTGCAAATTCTCAGGCGTCCCTGCAAGCCCGCACAAATCCGCTACCGTCGGATATAGATCCAGCATTTCCACCGTCCGCGAACAACGTTTCCCCCGAGCCCTCACCCCAGCCCCAGAAATCATCACAGGCGTTCGAGCTGCTCCCTCAAACACTGTCTGCTTCATCCACTGCCCATGTTCACCCAGTTGATAACCGTGATCACTCCAGAACACAATCGTTGTCCGGTCTGCCAACTTCAATCGCTCCACCGCGTCCAGCAACCGTCCAATCTGGGCATCGAGAAACAGAATTGTTGCATAGTAGGCGCGAATCACCTCAACCCGCTGCTTCTCGGTCAGATCCCAGTTCGCCGGCTTGGTAAAGTAAGCCCACTTCGGCGCAATATTCATCTCCCACTCATCAAAAGGAAGCGCCTTCACCTTCTCAATCGGCACCCGGTCAAAGTATTTTGACGGCGCAATAAACGGGCAATGTGGCTTATAGAATCCCGCACCCAAAAAGAAAGGCCGGTCCCGGTTCTCTTCCAGAATCCGGATTGACTCGCTGGCCACTTTCCCGTCCGTATGTTCCTCATCCCGTCCCGGCGAAGCATAAAACGCCAGCGCACTCCCCACTCCGCGCGTCGGCGTGTAGTTGGTCAGCTTGCCCTCTTCGTCCTTATCGATCCCGCGCGGATTCACGCGCTGGTTCCACGTCGGCGCATCATCAAGGCCATCAGTCCCGATCTGCCCAGGGTTCCCGTAATGAAATATCTTCCCCACCCGCGCGGAATGATAGCCATTCTTCTGAAATAATTGTCCCAGAGTCACCACATCCGGCACCTTCTCCCGAAAATGCTTCGTCAGGTTGTACACCCCCGTCCGATCCGGGCTCAACCCCGTCATCAGCGAAGTACGCGACGGGCTGCAGAATGCAAACTGGCAATAAGCCCGGTCAAACCGGACTCCCCGCTTCGCAATCCGGTCCAGATTCGGCGTCGGCACCAGTACATTCCCGAACGTGCTCATCGAGTGATTCAGATCGTCACTGGCGATAAACAAACAGTTCCGTTTGGCCGTCTTCCCCAGCGCCAGCATCGGCGCACCCAATAACATTCGACGAGTCATCCTCAAATGCTATTACACTCTCTAGAGGCATGACCCAGCTCCAGCAACAACTAGGCAATACCGACATCTACTTGATCGATCAAATGCTCCGTGGTCGCATCCAGCCTGGCATGAAAATCCTTGACGCCGGCTGCGGCGAGGGCCGCAACATCCGCTACCTTATCAACCAGGGCTACGATGTGAGCGCCGTCGATCAGGAGCCCCAATCGATCCCCAACCTTCCTCCACAAAACTTCCACTGCCAACCCATCGAGACGATGTCTTTCTCTGACAGTTCCTTCGACTTCATCATCGCCAGCGCCGTCCTCCATTTCGCCCATGACGACGCCCATTTCGAAGCCATGCTGTCGCATATCTGGGACAAGCTCAAGCCCGGTGGCATCCTCTTCTGCCGCCTCGCCTCTTCTATTGGAATTGAGCACCAGATCCAACCAATCACCGGCCGCCGCTTCCTTCTCCCCGATGGGTCTGATCGATTCCTGGTGGATGCCGGGCTCCTCCACCACATCGCTGACCGTCTCAACGCACAACTCCTCGACCCTATCAAAACCACCATAGTTGAAAATCAACGCGCCATGACCACCTGGGTCCTCTTCAAGCCAGGCTAGCTCGTCAGCCGCGCAATTGTTTCTAGCAGCTTCTCTTCTTGATACGGCTTCACCAGGTATTCAGTCACTCCCACCGCGAAGGCCTTTGCCCTATGCTTGTCGCCGCCCCGCGATGTCAGCATGAGAATCGGTACTTTCGCAAGAGCAGCATCGGCCCTTAGCGCTGCTGTCAATTCAAACCCGTCCATTCGCGGCATCTCCACATCCATTAGAATTACGTCCGGCGCAACAACCGCGCGCCTCAGATACTCCAGCGCCTCTACTCCATCTTTGGCTTGCGAATGCGTCCATCCCTGACGCTGCATCAGGCTCGCAATCACGCGCCGCACGCTCAATGAGTCATCGACAATCAAGACCTCCAGGCACTTCTTCTTTGGTGCAACAGTGCGCTTGATGACGCGCATCACTCCTTTGCCGTCCGCCAGTGCCGCCGCATTTAAAATAGGCACGATCCGCCCATCGCCCAGCGTCGAAGCTCCAACCAGATGCGGAGCCCGCCCAATCAGAGGGCTCAATGGCTTAACCACCACCTCACGTGCTTCCACAATTCGCTCCATACTCAACGCAAAATCGTCATCACCATTTCTAACCAGCGCAACCAGCGCACTGGCAGGCTCATCCCCGTTGCTGGCCAAACCCAAAACTTCATCAAGTTTCAGTAGCCGCACCATCCGCCCACCCATCGTTACCCGGTTGCCTCCTTCCGTTCGCACAATCTCACCCGCTGACACTCGCGCAACCTCAACCACTGAGGCGATTGGCAAAGCAAACATCTGCCCCTGTGCCTCGACCATTAACACTCGTGTGATCGCCAGCGTCACCGGCAAGCGCATGGTGAAACTTGTACCATGCCCCATCACAGATCCGACACTCAGGCTTCCCTTCAGTTCCTCAACTGTATTCTTCACCACATCAAGGCCAATCCCTCTGCCCGCCAGCTCTGTTACACCTTTAGCAGTCGAGACTCCCGGCATAAACATCAGCCGGTAAATATCCTCTTCTTCCACCGCTCCCGCCTGGTCTGCGGTGATCAGTCCATTCTCGACTGCACGCTCAGCAATGAGATTCGTTCGCAGGCCTGCCCCATCGTCACTGAGGCACAGGCTCATCTGCGCACCTTCATGGATCACCTTTAATGCAATTTTTCCCGGCTCCGGCTTCCCGCTTGCCCGCCTCTCCTGAGGATCTTCAATCCCATGCACCACGGCATTGCGTAGAAGATGCTCCAACGGTCCACAAATCTTCTCCAGCAGGGTCTTGTCCATCTCGATTGCCCCGCCCTCAATCTCAAGCTCAACTGCTTTTCCGCAATGCGACGCGGCCATTCTCGCCGTGCGCTGCAACCGTGCCGCAATCGACGATAGTGGCACCATCCGGAATCGCATCAGCTTGTCTTGAATCTGTGAGCTCAGTTGCTTTTCAAGACTCAGGAAACTACCAAAATCATCCTGCAATACTCGCAACTGCGTCTCGGCCGCACCCACGTCCGCCGCCGTCTCACGCAGGGCCAGCGAATGTGTATGCAACTTCGTATAGCGGTCAAATTCTAGTGGATCGAACTCCGATTCGACAATACTCCCACCTGCACCACCACTCCTCAGCGTCTTCGATGTCCCCGATTGCACCAGCACTTGTTCCTGCTCAAACGCATTACCTAGCCGCTGCAGCCGCTCAATCGAAAGCGACAGCTCCCCCATTTCGTGCCCAAACTTCCCCAGCGTTTTCTCAAACGTCGAGCGGTGTACAAATAACTCGCTCACCATTTTCACCAGCTCATCCACGCGTTCTAGCGGGACTCTTAGATACTGGCTGGATTCCGTACTTTCGGTTTCGATGGTCACATGCGGAGTCTCCACGTCGGTCTCCACTACTGTCTCCACCACCTCATCCGGACTATAGCGATGAAACAAAGCTGGAATCCGCACTTCTATCCCGCTGTCCGTCCCGCCTGATTCCACCAAACCGATTAGCAGGTCCGTCGTGTCCTCAAGCAGTACTCGCATCGCATGATCCATCTCGACACGGCCTTCATAGAGTGCATCAAGAGCATCTTCCATCCGGTGCGCGACAGAGCTCAGTGCATTCAGGCCCACCATCGCCCCAGCACCCTTTAGCGTATGTACAGCCCGTCTTACTTCAAGCAATGCATGCTTGCCATTAGTCTCATTACCTATCAATCGCAACTGCGTAGCAACAACCTCGAGTGCCTCCTGTGCCTCAATCAGAAATCCGGCCAGCACTTCAGGGTCAACCTCGTCGGTCACGTCATTAGATCGCCAGCGCGCCGCAGGTTCATCCTCCAGATTCATCCGGATACCCTCGACAGCTTCTTCTAGAATCCCAAGCGTCTCATCGTCCCACTGCACAATGCCATCTGCCAGTTCGTCTACGTAGGTCTCCAGCCCCTCGCTCAACTGCGTCAGTTGCGACAGTCCAACTACGCTGCTCGCCCCTCGGATCAAATGCACCAGGCGATGCATTTCCCCCAGCGCTGCCGTCTCGGCTTGAGCTTCACTCAGCTTCCGCAGGCACTCGGCCAGTCCTGGCAGATACCCGCGTGCTTCGGCGTGAAACCCGGCGATCGTATTCGAATCGACGCTCGATGACATGTGGGGTTCCTAGGCTACTACTGTCTTTTCTTCTTCAACTGGCAGTTTGAAGCGGCTCATGGATTCATTCAGATTCTTCGCCAGTGCTGCCAGTTGCCGGACAGAACCCTCCACCTGTTTGGCACCCTGCGTCGTGCGGGTTGTAAATTCTGTCACGCCAATCACCTTACGCGTTACATCCTCCGAACTCACTGCCTGACTCCGTGATGCTTCGAGAATTTCGCGTACCAACCGCGAGATCTCGTTTGACACACTTTCAATTTGTCCCAGCTTCTTTCCTGCGTCATTGGCCAGTTGCGAGCCTCCCACCACTTCCCGCGTCGTACTCTCCATCGCAAGGATGGCCTCGTTTGTATCTGTCTGTACAGACCGGATCAGCGTAGAAATCCTCTTCGTCGATAATGCCGCCCGTTCAGCCAATCGATCAACTTCTTCAGCGACAACCGCGAAACCACGGCCTGATTCACCAGCAGCTGCCGCCTGAATCGAGGCGTTCAGCGCAAGGATCGATGTGCGGTCCGCAATATCACCAATCAACTCGACGATCTCGCCAATTTCCTGCGAACTCTCACCCAGCCGCTTAACGCGCTTGGATGTCTCCTGTACCTGCAGGCGAATTGAATCCATTCCTTCGATCGTGCGCTGCACCGACAGTGATCCACTCTTGGCATTCGATAGCGCCGTCTCGGCTACGCCAGCCGCCGTACCTGCCGTAGTCGACACATAGCGAATCGACTCGTTGATCTTTTCAATCGTCCGCGATGCTTCGACAATTTGCGCGGACTGCTCAACAGACCCTTGCGCCAACGACTCTGCATTAACTTGCATCTGCCGTGCCGAACTGTCCACCTGCTTGGTTGTGCTCTGTACTGAACTGATAATCCCGCGCAGTTCTCCAATCATGTAGTTGAACGAATCCGCGATTGCCCCAGTGATATCCGACGTCACTCTGGCTTCCTTACGTAAATCGCCGTCACCAACACCGGAAACTTCTTCAAGCAGCCGCATGATACTGGTCTGGATCCTGTCTTTCTCCTCGCGCGACTGGATCAATACCAGCGTGCTGTCCAGCATCCGGTTCATCGAAGTTGCCATCTGCCCTAACTCATCCTTTGAGTAAACATCCGAACGAGCCTCATAGTCTCCTACCCCAATCGATTGAAACATCTTCAGCATCGACTGAATTTGTCTGGTGATGCCCGTATTGACCCAGAACACTGTGAATCCCGTTAACGCCAATATTAAGAGACCCAATCCGAGTTGCCCGTACTTCTCGTCTCTCAGGTCGCCTATCCGGCGGCTCAATACTGACTTCATATTTGCGATTGATGCATCATGCAGCGCAAAATAATCTTCAATGGCCACTGTTCCCAGCTCTGAGTACGCGCGCGGCGTGATAGTCACGAAGTCTGCTTTTGCGATCAGTTCTTGCTCCACCGTTCTTCTGAACTTGTCCGCCGCATTCACTGCATTCTTCGATGGGTCGCCCAGACTCGATTGCAACGCGGGATTAGTTCGGAAAATCGCGCTCATATTGCGCTGTACGATGCCATTCGAGTTCTCCACCAGCCTCATGTAATAGAGCATTTGCCCGGCCTCTTGCGGGCTTGTCCTATGCCGCGCCGCCAGGGCTGCTCCCAGTCCTCTCAATTGGCTCAGATTTTCTGTCATTGAGGACGCCTGCTGGATCAAGGTATCCGCCAGGTAAAAGGCATCCATGCTCTGGTCTGTAGTCAGCGAGGAATTCTCGCCTGCCAGGCGGATCAGGTCCAGTGCCTGTTGCACCACTGCCGTGTGGCGCACAAATGAATCGTTTGCGGCAACTGTTGTTGCTTGCGGCTGCAATTGGCGCCATGACGCCTTCAGTGCCTGCCATCCACTCGATACACGCAATTCTTTTCCCAGGCGCTCATCTACAGCGTCAATTGCCGCTATGTTGCTCTCAATCCTCTTGCGCGTCGAATCCAGGCTGTCGCGCAGACTCTCATCTCCATAGAGGATCGCCGCCGACGTGTCACGATGCTGCGGCACATGTTCCAGTACTGGCCGCAGCGCGGCAATGTACTCAAGGCCCCTCATTTCCTTGTAACCAAGCTGAATCTGCTGATCCCGGCTATCCACAAAAAGGTACAGCAGTGCAACGATTGGCAGGGCGAGCAAGCCCGTAACCACCAATAGCTTCTGCCAGATTTTCAAGTTACTCAATTTTTCAAACATCGCTTTTCCTTACGGCCAGATTATTCGACAACCCCTCAAACATGCGATCCAAATCCAGCAGCCGGATATGGCTGCCGTGACGATCGCAGAAACTGCTCACAAAGTTCCCTGCCTTGCCTTCACCCTCGATCGGATAGGGCTCTACTTCTTCAGGACGGATCGCAATCAGGCCAGCTACTTGATCTACAGCCAGCCCGCAAACTCCCGAAGAATTCTTCGTGCGTACGATCAACATCCGTTCTTCTTCTTCAGTGCTCTTGCAGCCCAGGATCAGACGCAGATCGAGCATCGGCAGGATTTCGCCTCGTAGGTGAATCAGTCCCCGGATGGATTCGTTCACCCGGGGCAGCGAAGTTACTTCAGCCAGCTTGTCCGACTCAATCACTTGCGATACCGGAATCGCATACGCCTCATCTGCCATCCAGAAGGCGATGTAGCGATACTTGGCTTCTACTTCAGTCGCTCGCTCTTCTTTGGTGGGCTTCAATCGTTGCTGCATCGACTGGGCCGGATTCACCAAGTCCCGCTGCGGCTCTGCCAGAACCTCTTCGGTCTGCTCTGCGCTCGGCATCAGATCTTCAATGACAATCTCTTGACGCTCATCATCCCAGGCATTGAGCAGCGACTCTATGTTGAGTAGAGGAGTCTCAGCGTTGAGTAGAGCAGTCTCAGCGGGTGGCTCCGCTACCGCCTCAACTGGATCTTGCCATTGGCTCAGCAATGCGGATAAAAGATCCGGCATTCCGTCCGTGGCTATTCCGATTTCTGGTTCTTCACTCGACATTGCCTTGATCCCGTACTACTGGCCTTCCATCGCACGGGCAATAGCTGCCAGCATCTGTGCTGCATCAATCGGCTTGGTTACATAGTCGTCTGCACCCTGTTTCATTCCCCAAAACCGGTCTGTCTCCTGAGTCTTGCTTGAAACCATCACGATCTTGCTGCCCGCTGTATCCGGTGAGTTTTTCAACTGGCGGCAAACCTGATAGCCATTTTTCTTTGGCAGAACCACGTCCAGCAAAATCAGATCTGGGTGATGTTCCTGTGCCACTGCTACAGCTTCCTCACCGTCAGTTGCGCTCAGCAGTTGATATCCCTTGTTCTCGAGCAACCCGAGCATCAACTTCAATTCCATCGGGCTGTCTTCCACCACTAAAATGGTCTTCTGCATTGCACTCTCATTTCGTTGTCTATTGATCGCCATCGGTCGAGAGATGATAAAAGCCGCTTTTTACCTTCTCTGTCTTCAAAAATTTATCCAGAGCCTTCACCAGTAAATCGTTGTGAAACGGCTTGGTCAGGTAGTCTGTCGCCCCGGCCATCTTGCCCCTCACCTTGTCAAAGAAGCCGTCTTTGCCCGAAAGCATCAGAATGGGCATTCCCTTCGCACTCGGATTTCTGCGCAGCATCCGGCACAATTCATAGCCATCCATTTCCGGCATCGTGATATCCAGCAGCACCAGATCTGGAATCTCCTCCGTGAATTTGGTCAAACCATCCAGCCCGTCAACGGCAGTCCTGACTCTGTGCCCCTGACGCTCCAATGTGATCGATACCATCCGCCTCACTGTCGCCGAGTCGTCGACGACAAGAATCAGCTTCCGCGCCGCGAGCTCATCGTTAAACTGGCGCAGCCGCGCATCCTGTGTCCGCAATGCCCACGCCCGCCATAGGTAGGGCAGCGCCTCCCCAGAACGGTTCAGGCACAAGTGGCCAAGCGCAATGCTCATGTAGGCTTCAAAAGTAGTTTCGTCCTTGAGCCGCTGCTTCCACCTTCGGATGCACTCCTCGATCAGTTTCTCGTTTACCTTATTTCCACTTGCGCCCAGCTTTGCCAGGTCGTGAAGCGAATACGCTGCGCCGCAGGCTGGACAAGAAAGCCGCTCTGCCTTGCGTTCGTAATTGCAGAGAGAACATTCCAGCGCCTGATCCGCAAGCTCGGCCTGAAACGATGTTCGCGGAGCCGGTGCAGGAGGGCGGGGAACTGAAGCCGGCCTGGCTTCAAGTTTTGGGCTGATGGCAACTTCAGGAGGGGCAGGCGGCAGCGAATGGTGGACCCGCCTTAAGTTCACTGTCGACGCTACGGGCATGGCAGGCACGGCAACGGGCTGCTTCACATCTGGCGCCTTAACCACTGGTGCCTGCGCCGCAGGTTGCCTTGGTTGCAACCGTTGCGCCGCCAGTGTATTCGCTGCCAGCCGGTTCTGCGGGTTAATCCGTAAAACGATCTCAAGACATCGAATCGCCTCGTCGGTCGTCTCGGCAATCGCCGCCGACCAGATGTAGGCGTGCTCATTCTGTGGCTCTTCTCTCAGAATGTCGACCAGCATTTCGCGAGCCTGCGACTTCTGTCCCTGGCGAATCGCCTGCACAGCGTCACTAAGCAATACGCGCTTATGTATTTCTGAATAAGTTTCCATCATCGTGTCTTCCCGCTCCAGTGGTTTGTGCCACAGTCTACGGTGCCTGGTGTGATAGAGGGATCGGCAAGAGGGCTTAAGGACTTTAGCCTGACTTTCGCAGTTGACGCAAAAGTTGATGCCTAAGTCCCTTCGTTTCAATAAACCGAAGCGTCGAGTCTGCACTACATTTTCAAGAGCGATT
>JAYSVS010000208.1:0-3393 GCA_043718395.1 Acidobacteriota bacterium | reverse complement strand
CGCTCCTCGACCTGACCTACCTGCAGAGTAATTGAGATGTCGCGCGATTCACCCGTGCTCAATCGCAGGCTGGTTTCTTCGTGGGTCTTAAATCCTGCTGCCTGTAGAGTCATTCTGTAGAGCCCTGGGGCAAGCCCAGACATTGTGAACGACCCTGTGCCATCGGTTGCGGCAGTACGGCTTTGACTTGTTGCCCGGCTCACTATCTTCACCGAGCCTCCTTGAACTGCGCCACCAGAAGCATCGCGGACAGCGCCCTTGAGTGTGGCATCCGTCAGTTGCGCCTGAAGTCCTGCAGGCAAACACAGCAGGACCACGCAGATTCTTGACCTCAAACTGAACAACATAAAAAAGAGCTTAGAGAATTGCGCGGCAATCCTCAATAACCGGAAAACACTAGGCGGCGGCGAGGCCGCGCATGTTCCAGCCGCAGATAGTCGAGCCCATCATCTTATTGCCATCCGGACCCGGCCAGTGGGTTTCAAGGCTGAGGTAGCCTTTGTAGCCGTCGGCAATCAAAGCAGCCACTTGGCCCTTCCAATCGACATGGCGAGAACCTACTGGTCCCCAGACCGGTGTGTGGCCTTGCATGTGGCAATCCTTCACGTGGACGTGTGCGATGCGGTCGGGCGGAAGCATGCTGTAGCCATGGGGGAAGGGAACTTCGCCCGCCACCAGAGCGTTTGCCGGATCCCAGACCAGCTTGAGATTCGGATGCTGCACTGCCGCAAGAATCGCCTTCGATTCTTCAGCCGTACCGATGTGGCAGGCATGTTCGTTTTCAATTCCTATGATGACGTCTTGCCTTGCGGCCTTTTCGGCCAAATCGCTCAAGGCAGTGACCACCGAGTCGAAGCAGGCGCCTGGTTCTACCGTGCGCCAGTAGCTGAAGACACGAATGAACCTGGCACCCGTGAGTTGACACAGCCGGAACGCACGATCCAGCAAGAGAGGTTGGTCGTCGAAGGTGTGTTTGGAGTTGAAGATGTCCTGCTGAAAGCGTGTGTCGACGGCAGGTCCATTTGGCAACACGCACTTGAGGATAGGCGAGGCGATGCCGATGATGGACACACCCTTGGCCGCGCACATGTCCTTGGCGCGCAAGACTTCTTCGTCGGTCAGGTCCATGATGTTCTTTCCAAACACCACGCGCAGTTCGGCACCGGTCATCCCAATGGATGCCATCGGCTCCAGAGCTGCTGCGAGGTCGGTGGGTGAGAATTCGTCGGTGATTGCCGCTATCGGAAGCTTGAGATCGTTCATTTCTCTAACAGTTTCTCAGAGTCTTCGCGAAGTAGATAACGCTTTTTCGCAGGCACATTCTGAAAGTGCTGTTTCTTGCCGCTGGGCCACTCAACGTCAATCGTCTTCAGGCTCGTATCTTGATCCAGTCCGAAGTGCAACACGAGGTCTGATTGGCTCAAGTAGCTTGATCCCGAGCGCACCATCTGCCACTGTTTGCCCGTTGCGGATTCGATCCGAACTACTGCTCCCAGCGCGGATCGATTTGACTCGACACCTTCAAGTTTCAATTCAATCCAGGCCAGCTTGTTGCCGCCTTCGTTTTTGAGGACAGAGACAGCGCCGTGATTGTTGTTGATTACTACATCAAGGTCGCCATCACGATCGTAATCGGCATGAGCCGCGCCCCGGGCAACGATTGGCTTCATGAGGTCTGTTCCGCGGGTCTTCGATACATCTTCGAAGCCACCCTTGCCATTATTCCTGAACAGCAGCGGTGCTTGTTTGAAGCTCACCTTGGGCTGCACACGATTGATCTCTTCATCAATGTGTCCGTTGGCCGCGAAGATATCGAGCCAGCCATCATTGTCGAAATCAAAGAAGAAGACGCCAAAGGCGAGGCTCAACAAGCTGGCTTTGCCGATGGTGCGCCGTGGTGCTTCATCGACAAAGAGTCCCTTGCCTTCATTGTGATAAAGCCCGAGCATCTGATTTGAGAAATTGCCCACCAGTAAATGGGACCTTCCTGAACGGTCGTAATCGGCGGCATCAACGCCCATCGCACCCCGGGCTACGCCGTCTTCTCCGAACGCTACCCCTGCCGGCACCGCCTCTTCGATGAATGCGCCGTTCCTGTTATTGCGATAGAGCTTGTTGGGCTGCGTATCGTTGGCGCTGAAGATATCGGGCCAGCCGTCAGAGTTGAAATCGAATACCGCCACGCCTAGAGTTTTTGAAGTTGTGTCGCCCACTCCCGCCTTTTGAGTTGCGTCCTCAAACTTTCCGCCACCGAGGTTGTGATACAGCTTCACGCTTTGACCCTTGTAGGATTCGGGAGTGCAATAGCTTTTGGTCGATCCATCGAGCGAACAATACAAATCGCCCTTCGAATTCCATTGCACATAGTTGCCAACAAAAATATCGGCCTTGCCATCACGGTCATAGTCAAGCCATGCGACGCTCGAGCCAAAGGCCTTGTTTGAGATCCCGGCTGCGGACGTCACCTCGCGAAACTTGAAGTTGCCTTCGTTGTGCAGCAGGCGATCCCCGTCGAGTGAGGTGATGTAGAGATCTTCGCGTCCGTCGTTATCGTAGTCTGCGGCCGCTCCGCCCATGGCATAGGTCTCGAAGTCTATGCCGCTGCCGGGCGTCACATTAGTGAAGGTGCCGTTCTTATTGTTGCGATAGAGAACACTCAGGTTCTTGCGCCCGCGAGGTGTCCAGTCCTTCGAGTTCAGCAGCAGCAAGTCTGGCCAGCCATCGCTGTCGGCATCAAACCATACAACGCCGCTGCCCATTGTTTCGGGCATCCATTTCTTGCCAGCTCGCCCCGAGTTGTGGGTGAACTTGATGCCTGCCTCAAGGCTCACCTCTCGAAACGTTTGCGCCACCAGTGGCAGCGCACAAAGCAATAACAAAGTCTTCATCGAATCTTGCCACTTTCATGATCATGAATGGTCTGCCGTTCGTTGTTGTCTTCTGGGCTCAATAAGCGCGGCTTCGCAGTAATCGCTTGCGCGGATTCATCAGCCTTGAACCGGCGAAACAGCTTTTCGGCATAGGCAGCACGCTGCGTGTCTCCCAGCCCCCGATAGGCCAGCATCAGGTTGTAATGAGCCTGCACGTCTTCGGTGTCAATTTCAAGCACTCGCTCCAGATACTTCACTGAATTCGCATAGTCGCGCTTTAAGAAGAGAATGCGCCCCATCTGGTTTAGCATCACCCGATCACGCGGGTACTGTTCTTCCACTTTGCGAAGAGAGGCAAGTGCTGCATCATAGTCGCCGTCCGCCTTCTCTGTCATCGCCTTGAAGAAATGGACGCGGCCAAGCTTTGAATTGCGCTCCATCGCTTTGGCCAGATAGCCCTTGGCCTTTTCGGTTTCGCCTTCCTGAATCAGCGCCCTTGCCACATTCAGCCAGCCATCGGCAT
>JAYSVS010000207.1:0-3394 GCA_043718395.1 Acidobacteriota bacterium | reverse complement strand
CGTCGGAGGCCTGATTTTATTGGGGATTGTGCAAGGTGCGCTACAGGCAGTCCCAAAACCGCCCAAAACCGCAAAACCTGAGCTACGAACCGCCCTTTCCAGCATTGAAACAGAACTTCGTGCTGAAGGCCTTTGAGCGTTGATTGAGACCTCGTGATATTCTTCGAATTATCATGTCGGCTATCACTGTACAATTGCCGGACGAGCTTGCGTTGAGACTCAAAGGCCAAGAGGAACGCTTGCCGGAGATTCTTGAACTTGGGCTTCGCGAAATTCGTGGGGACCAACATGAAGGGTTTGAGAGCGTTACTGAGATATTGGGAATATTGGCCAGCCTTCCCAGTGCTGAGGAAGTTTTGGGGCTTAGGCCATCAGCCAAACTAGGTGCCCGCGTAAACGAGCTGCTTTCGAAGAATCGCGATGTTGGGCTGGACGAGCATGAGCAGCGGGAATGGGAGCGATATGAATATTTGGAACATATCGTCAGGATGGCCAAGGCAAACGCGAATCGTCGCTTGAGCGGATCCATTGCTGATGGCAGAGGTTAGTGCCAGCGACCGAAGTACAGTTCGATTGCGTGCTACCGGGCGTTGTGAATATTGTGGTTTGCTTGAAAGGCTGGGGTTCTTTGAGCACCAAATTGACCACATTATCGCGGTAAAACATGGAGGGACATCTGAGTTATCCAATCTTGCTCTGTCTTGCACGCTGTGCAATCGTCATAAAGGGAGCGACATCGCTTCCATCGACCCTGAATCCGGGATGACCGTTGAGTTGTACCACCCTCGCAAACAAGTTTGGAATCAGCATTTCGCTTTTTCGTCATGGCAGATTTTGGGCAGAACTCCGCAGGGTATGGCCACTGAGCGATTGTTGCAATTCAATCGCGTGGACAGGATTATTGAACGATCTGGAAAATAGAGTTTGTGCGGGAGAGTATTGGGACCTTAGCTTTAATGGGGCATGCCGCTGGGTTCAAACCCGCTGTGTTTGGGCTAGCGGTTGGATTTCAGAAGAAGTGCAAAAAAGTCACCAAGATGCTTAGGGATGCGTCAGCCTGCCGACTTGACATGATCGCGAAGTCAAAGTAAGGATCAGTCCGAAGAGAAGCATTCAGGCTGCTGGGCCGCTGGTATGGGTGGATGCGTCCCACGCGGAAATTAGGAAAATTCTGGCTCGCTCGGTGCAATTGGGTTGTAGGGCTAAGCGATAGATTCAGAAAGACTTGCCCGAATACGGCAAGAGATGAGGGGGAAGGCTAAGTACAGGGTGAGGCTGGAGTGGGGTGGGAAAAGCTCAAAAACATTGAGGAAAATGGAAGAGTGGGGTTGGGACGGTTCAGGCTGGTGCGCTTCCTGGTGCGCTTCCCATTCCGAAAGAGGCTGGAGCAGTTTCTATGCGGGAAACGCGCGACCTGTCCCAGCCGGAAATTGGCAAAATTTGGGGATTTTTGACAATTTGACAGGTAGTGCTTAAGCTACTGACTTGGAATGAGATGGTGCCATTTGTTCGATTGGGCGACAACGAGAATTGTATGGTTAGATCTGAGGTGCGGATCGTCGGAGGCCTGATTTTATTGGGGATTGTGCAAGGTGCGCTACAGGCTGTCCCAAAATCCAAAAAACCGGTGGAAGCCAGTGACAGCAACTATGTTTGTTTGCTCCGGGCTGCTGCGATTCCGAATTGCCAAGGATTGAAGTCTTCATTTGCGGCGCGATAAGATAACGGTATGAGCACGAGTGCAATCGAAGAGGCAGTAGTGTTGGAACTTCGGGATTTGCCTGTCGAGAAACAGTTGAAAGTTCTCGACTTCGTGAAGTCTTTGGGTGGACAGCCCAAGCCACCTTTAAAGAATGTTCGCGGTATATTGAAGGACTCCGCATTTTCCATTTCTACTGAAGATTTTCGCAAGGAGCGTAAGGAAATGTGGAGCAGTTTCCCGAGCGAACGCTTCTTCAAATGAGTGCAGTCGTAACAGATACTCACGCACTCATTTGGTATCTTCAGGACGATCCCAGACTTTCCCAATCGGCGGCGGATGCCATGGATTTAGCCTCTGCTTCGGGTAACAAAATTTACATGCCCACTATCTGTTTTGTGGAAGCGACCTACCTGCTGGAGAAAAATCGGATTCCTCCAAACACGCTTTCGGTAATCGAGGCGACACTTTTAGCTACTCCATCTACGATCGAGGCCGTGAAATTGGATTTCACTATAGCCAAGGTGTTGGCGCAAATTCCACGCAGCAGGGTCCCCGATTTGCCCGACCGCATCATCGCTGCAACCGCTGTTGCACTTGGTCTCCCGCTTGTCACCGCTGACCGGCAGATTCGGGCCTCTGGGATTGAGACGATCTGGTAGCTCCTTTGCGGGGCGTGTCAGGCTTGGGGCGATCGAAGCAGGCTGGCTGGTTGATGAAGAAGAAATGCTGAGAGGCTGAGTTGCAGGTTTTGCAGGTGGGTTTGCAGGCGGAGATTGTGATGGATCGAAGCACCTGGCGGACTGGTGCACGCTGACTGATTGCGTCGCTCGAAATCGCCCTCTGGCTGGAAGGGGCGTTCCTCCTATCCCAGAGTGGAATGCAGCCAGCCTTTCTACGCAGGGGCAGGTCCGTCTGACGAGGCTGTCCCCCTATCACGAGTGAGGAGGAACGCAGGTTTGTGGAATTGAAGTTGTCGCTGGCGCGAGGGGCGAAAGAATTGAGGGAGCGGCTGTGGCTTAGGCAGATGGCGCTGGCTGAGAAACTTGGGTTGCGCCAGTCGCGGGTGGCGAAAATGGAAGCTGGAGACCGGTCTGTGTCTCTGGATTTGACCATGCGGTGCGTGCTGAGCATAGGGGCGACCACGACTGAAAAGCCCGAGTGGATCCGGCGAGCGGAGGGGCGGCACGCTGCCTGGAAGCACTTTAAGTGGTCGACCTGTCCCAGGCGGAATTTCGATAAATCTGGCAATTTCCGAAGTGCAGATTCATCGCCCCTAATTTGATGTTAAGGCTAGAGATAGCAGTATTTTGCTGGATTGGCGGCAAAGAGAATTTTATGCTGAGGGCTCGTCAGAGGCTCACCGAAGGCTTGATTTTATTGGGGATTTCGCAAGTTGCACGTCAGGCTGTCCCAAAAACCAAAAACCAAAAACCAAAAACCAAAAACGATACTCGGCCTGATCACCGATAACTCGAGTGTTTGAGCTCCCGGTCCCTGCACGGCCCGGGAGCAAGCTCTAGCCCTGTTATTGGGTGAATTAGTTTGCTTCATGCCGAGCTTCTGCTTACAAAATCTGTTAGCTTATTAGTTTCTTTCAATCCTAAAGGGGTGGAATGGAGTTGTATATGGATGGTAATTATTGGGATTTTGAAGAACTGTTTTCTTGTCTTACAGGCAAGTCGCCCTATCCTT
>JAYSVS010000206.1:0-33144 GCA_043718395.1 Acidobacteriota bacterium | reverse complement strand
AAGCTGATGCCAGCTTGTGGTGAAGACCTATGTTAGCCGCTTACTGATTCTAATCGGGTTATCTGCTTTGAATCGCCTCAACTGCGAAAGTCGGGTTAACTTCGCATTCCGTTTGGGTTATGTAAATGAGAAAACTGCGCTACAAAGAGGCAGAAGAGACTGACGGAGATGAAATCAAAAGCAACCCCCAGAGTTAAAACTAATCACTAAAGAATTTTGAAGAGCGGTTCGGCCTTCGGGACGTAAAGGCTGCCTTCAGTAAGACCCTCCGGGACACAGCGGCTTAAGAGCCTCTGGAGTTCATAGGGGCTTTTCTTTTGACTTAAGATTTCTTTGAAGATGGTGGAGATCTCTGCCACTTGCTCGGCGGTTTCGTGGACGAATTCGATTCTGAAATGACGGATTCCGGCTTTAAGCCAGGATTCTAGATGTGTGACTGCGTGCTGGGCTTGGGCTCCGAAGACTGTGTTGCGGCAGCCTACGTCCGCTACCACCGGATGGCGTCGGCCTTGCTCGTCTTGTAGCGAGATCTCGTGCTTTTCGCAGGGGCGGCCACAGTCAAGGTAGGACGTTCCTTTGGACATGAAGCGGCAGAAGACACAGTGCTCGGTGTGGAAGACAGGGAGGTGCTGGAAGGCTACTACTTCAATTTGCGCGGCTCCACTTTCTATTGCGAGTGCCTCGATTTGACGGGCGTTGAGGTCGTGGGTTGGGGTTAGACGGTCGAGGCCCATTGCTAACAGGATTTTTGCGGTTACGGCGTTGGCGGCGTTGAGGCTGAAGTCTCCCGTTAGATTGGGTAAACCCTTGAGTCGATCTAGCAGACCTGCTGAGCGAATGAGTAGGCCGCAGTTGAGCTTCGATAAGAAGCCGGCGATTTTGTCTTCGCCGGGCTTCAAGACTCTCGGGCTTGCCACTCTAGCCTGTATGCCGCTGGCTTTTAGTTTTTCCAGCGAGGGCCAAAGTCCGTAGAGGTCGAGATAGTCGAGGGTGATGCTTGCGGGGCGGGCGGCGATGGCGGCATCGAGTTGCCTTGCGGCTCTTACAAGGACGTGGAGTTGCGGCTGTAAGGGCTCGGCTCTGGGGATGATCGAGGTTTCCTGTTTCCAGCGGGTGGTTTGTTTTGCCTTGCTGGTGGTTGCCAGCGCGTCCAGCTTCTCGACTGCTTCGCGGCGGAGCTGATTGAGGAGCGAGACAGGGACAAAGGGGTTGCCTTCGATGTCTGCTTCCAGAGTTTCCAAGTCGTAGGCAGTGTTGCCGAGCCGGCTCAGTTGGGCCCTTAAAGTTGCTGCGGTTAAGCCTTGCTGCTGAGCGGTGGCCAAGATGCTGGAAGACTCAACCACTGCGACGCACTCACTGCGGGTCCATTCCATTCTTAGGGGTTGGCCGACGCTGGCTGCCACTTTCACATGGACAGGGCGGCGATAGACCGGTTGGCTCGCCTCGGTGAACTTCCTGGCTAGCTTGTCGGTCTCAGGGTCACTGGAGCGCCAGAGGAGGTCGCCTGCGCGGATTCGTTTTACGTCTAGTGCCTGATTGGCGAAGCCCAATTCGACTAGCTTGTTTGTGATTGTACGAACTGAGTAGAGGCGGCCGCCTTCTTCTTTCTCTTGTGGACTGCGCCAGTCGGCCGCGTCAAAGACAACACCATCACCCGGTTTCAAAGGCGAGACGGCATGATTGGGGCCAACTTCAACGCGGATCGCTTCTGGGCGAATCTCTGTGACGCGGCCCATCCAGACTCCACGGTGTCTTGGCCCTCGGCCAATGACAGCTTTCTGGTGGTTGGTACCGCTTAGGAAGAAGGGCCCGAGGCCGCGCGAGTAAACCTGTTCGAGGTGGACTCGGTCTTGAGCGGTAACAGCGTAGGCCCCGTCGACGGCTTTGCGGTAGGCGGCTGTGGTGAGCGCCACGTATTCGGCATCTTTGTAGCGGCCTTCGATCTTGAGCGAGGAGATGCCCAGGGGGATCAGCTTGGGGATCCATTCGAGAGTATAGAGATCGCCGGGACTCAGAAGGTATCTTGCGTCTTTGAGGGGCTCGATCAAATCATCGACGACTAGTTCATAAGGCAGGCGGCAGGCTTGGGCGCATTGGCCTCTATTGGCACTGCGGCCACCCCAGGCTTCTGAGCTGAAGCATTGGCCGGAGTAGGCCACGCAGAGGGCACCGTGAACGAAGATCTCGAGCTCACAGTCTGTTTCGCTGCGGATCTTGGCGATCTCTTCTAGCGAGAGCTCGCGGGCGAGGTTGACGCGTCTGGCACCGAGGCGCTGGGCGAGACGCACACCGTCAGAGTTCGTGATGCTCATCTGGGTGCTGCCGTGGATTTCGAGATCGGGCGCGATTTGGCGGGCTAGCGAGCAGATGCCGAGATCTTGCACGATGATGGCGTCGGCACCAGCTTGGGCGATGGCTTCTATGGTCTTCGCGGCTTCACTCAATTCCTTATCGAAGACGAGAGTGTTGAAGGTGACGTAGCCTTTGACGCCTCGCTTGTGGAGGGTGGCTAAAGCCTCGGGCAGTTCTTCCAGAGTGAAGCCGACTTTGGCCCGGGCGGAGAAATGGGTGAGGCCGAAGTAGACGCTATCAGCCCCTGCTTCGATGGCGGCTTTGAGTTGCGGCCAATGCCCCGCGGGACTCATGATCTCTGGCTTCATACTACTCGCCGTATCGCAGACTCAAGAAAGAGGACGGCACGACCAGGATTGTGTCTCCTGGGGCTGCAGCACTGAGGACGGGTTCGGCGGTTTCCTGAGTGTGACGGAATTCGCTCGTATAAACCGCAGTGAGGTTGATATCGGCCAGGACTTTAGCTAATAGCGCAGCGCGCTTGTGGCCGGCCTCAGTGAACAGGACGTCGCCGGTTGGACCGGTCTTCTCTGCATGGCGCACCTGGATGATGGTTGCTGCCGGAAAGACCAGGCCGGAGAGAAGAGTTACGGCGAAGAGTCGAAGGAGCATTTAATCTACCAGCCCTTCGAAGAGGACGCTGGTGAGATAGCGTTCGCCAGCGTCTGGGAGGACTACGACAATGGTTTTGCCCTTGTGCTCCGGCATGTGCGCGAGCCGGATGGCACCGGCTGCGGCAGCGCCGCAGGAGATGCCGCAGAGGATGCCTTCTTCTTTGGCCAGGCGACGGGCCATGTCAACTGCTTCATCGTTGGTGACCTGTTCCACTTGATCGATGATCGAGAGATCAAGGGTACCGGGGATGAAGCCGGCACCGATGCCCTGGATTTTGTGCGGTCCCGGCTTAATGGCTTCGCCGTTGCGGGTCTGGGTGATGACGGGGCTGTGGGCTGGCTCGACGGCGACGCTCAAGATCACTTTCTTCATTTCGTGTTTGAGGTACCGGCTGACGCCTGTGATAGTGCCGCCTGTGCCTACTCCTGCTACGAAGATATCCACCGTGCCGCCGGTGTCTTTCCAAATTTCAGGGCCAGTGGTTTTGAAGTGGATCGCGGGGTTAGCAGGGTTTTGAAATTGCTGGAGGAGGACGTAGCGGTTGGGGTCCTCGTTCTTTATCTTTTCGGCTTCTTCGATGGCGGCTCTCATGCCGCCGGGGCCGGGCGTGAGGATTAGTTTGGCACCGAAGGCTTTGAGCACTTTTCGGCGTTCGATCGACATCGTCTCTGGCATGGTGAGGGTGATGGGGATGCCTCGGGCGGCGGCGACGAAAGCGAGGGCGATGCCAGTGTTGCCGGAGGTGGGTTCGACCAGTTCCTTGCCAGGGCCAAGGAGACCTTTGGCTTCAGCGTCCCACACCATGGATGCGCCAATGCGGCACTTGACGCTGTAGGCCGGGTTGCGGCCTTCGATCTTGGCAAGGACTGTGGCTCCTGCGCCGTCGGTTACACGGTTCAACTTCACCAGCGGCGTATCGCCGATCGACAACGAATTATCTGCGTAAATGTTCATGGTTTAGATCTCCCAATTTGCGATGTACTGGTTCTGCTTGACTTGCCACTGGTCGGCGAGTTGTTGGAAGTTTGTGGTGCCGAGGATACATTGGATCGAATCGTCAACGCGCTTCCACATATCTTCAAAACCCGCAGTGCCGGTGCGGCGGTCGCTGGGGCCGTCGACGTGCAGGATGACGTCGCCTATGATCAGTTGAGAGGCAGGCTTGGCGAGCATGTAGCCGCCGTCCGCACCTCGACGGGATTCGACGAAGCCTCCCTGCTTTAAATTGGACAAGATCAGTTCGAGAAACTTTTGCGGTATCTTCTGCCGCTTGGCGATGTCGGCGATCCGGATCGCCTCGCCTGCTGGTTGAGTCGCCAGGTCAAAAATCGCCTGCAGTGCGTACTCGGCTTTCACCGAGATCTTCATTTATTAAATCTCCCCTAAGCCTATAGACTATCTCGTATGCGACGACGTGACTTGTTGAGTTTGCTTCCGATGCCGGCTCTGGCGGCTTCTCCGGTTAAGGTGACCGGGATTGAGACACACAAGGGCCGGATGGATGGGCGTGAGTATCTGTTTGTGGAAGTGAAGACCGATGCAGGAATTACCGGACTTGGTGAGGCGTCGTTGCCGTCCCGGGTAAAAATCACCGAAGAAGCTGTGAAGTGGCTGGAGCCTCGACTCGTAGGCCGTGATCCTTCGGGCATTGAAGCGCACTGGAACCGGCTCTATTACGAAGAGAACCGGTGGCGCGACGGAAGTGTGCTGATGACTGCGTTGAGTGCCATCGATATTGCTTTGTGGGATATCGAGGGGAAGAGGCTGGGGGTGCCGGTGTGGCGATTGCTCGGTGGCAATAACGAGAAGCCGATGCGGGTTTATTGGTCACACTGGAGTGCGCAGTTGAAACAACGGTCGCCAGAGGCGTTGGGGGATTTGGCTCGCGAAACTGTCGCGCAAGGGTGGACCGCGGTGAAATGGGTGATCCCTCGGGCTGAGACTGAGCAGATTCGTTTGCGGCAAGTAGTTACAGAGATTGAGGGGATTCGCAAGGCTGTGGGAATGCAACTTGATATTTGCCTTGAGATGTACGAGACGTATTCGATGCGGTCGGCTCTTGATTTGGCACGGGCGGTTGCGCCGCTGAAGGTGATGTTTATCGAGGAGCCGGTGTGGAGGGAATCAAATGCGGCGCTGGGGGCGATTGCGGCGCAAAGTCCGGTGGCGCTGGCGGGCGGAGAGGGATTGCTGAACCGGTGGCAGTTTCGCGATCTGCTTGAGGCCAAAGGGGCGATGATCATTCAGCCGGATATTGTGCACTGTGGCGGGATTACGGAGATTCGCAAGATTGCGGCTCTGGGTGAATTGTATGGGGTCGAGATCGCGCCGCACATGTGGTACGGGCCGATTGGGCATATGGCGAGTGTGCAGTCAATGGCGGGAGTTCGAAGCTATCTCATGAATGAGTGGGATGGGGCGGGTATGCGCCGGATGCATGAACTGACGGGCGGGACTTTGCCCTTGGTGGAGAAAGGGGCAGTGCGGTTGCCCGATAGGCCGGGGCTTGGGTTAACGATGGATTTTGCGGACTGGAAGAAGCGCTTCCCCTACAATTAAGAGCAGTGCTCTCCGTCGACGAACAACTGTTTTATTTGCGTAAAGGCTTTGCTGAGATTATCCGTGAAGAGGATTTGCGCGAGCGCTTGGAACTCGCCCTGAAGGAAGGACGCCCGTTGCGGGTCAAGGCTGGATTTGACCCCACTGCACCGGATCTGCATCTGGGCCACACGGTTCTGATTCGCAAGATGAAGCACTTTCAGGACCTTGGCCATACAGTGATTTTCCTGATTGGGGATATGACCGGCTTGATCGGTGACCCGACAGGGCGCAATGCAATGCGGCCGCCGATGACTCGAGAAGAGTTGGCCCGGAATGCAGAGACGTATAAAGCTCAGGTGTTCAAGTTGCTCGACCCCGAGAAGACCGAGCTGCGATTTAACAGCGAGTGGCTGGAGCCGCTTGGCTACGAACAAATTGTTCGATTGACTTCTCACTATACGGTGGCGCGCTTGCTTGAGCGTGATGATTTTTCGAAGCGCTACAAAGAGGGGATTCCGATCTCTGTTCATGAGTTGCTCTATCCGCTGGCTCAGGCTTATGATTCTGTGGCGCTGAAGTGTGATGTCGAGCTGGGTGGGACGGATCAGAAGTTTAACCTGCTGGTGGGAAGGGCGATTCAGCAGGACTATGGGCAATTGCCGCAGATCGTCGCAACCGTGCCGATTCTTGAGGGCCTCGATGGCGTTGAGAAGATGTCGAAGTCAAAGGGCAACTATGTCGGGATTACCGAGCCGCCTACCGATATGTTCCGCAAGCTGATGAACATGCCCGATGCGCTGGTGCCTCGCTACTTTGAACTGTTGACTGATTTGCCAATGCATGAGATTGCGCAACTGGATCCATTAACTTCGAAAAAGGATCTGGCTTACCGGATCGTCAAGGATTTTCATGACGAAGATGCAGCCGCGCGTGTGGTTGAGGGCTGGGGTAGCGTGCCGCTGCCTGAGAATCTCGCTGAGGCGAGCGACACGCGGATCAATCGCATTCTAGTTGCGGCTGGTCTTGCGCAGAGCGTGGGCGATGCTGACCGTCTGATCAAGAGCGGGGCCGTCAAGGCTGGCAACTCTGTCACTTTAGAATCTGTTACGAACCCGGCCCAACGCATGGAGCCCGGTGAATTTGTCGTCCGTGTCGGGAAGCGTTATCGCTGGATCCGTCTGACGGTAGTGAGTTAAGGAAAATCTTATGGCCATCATCCGGCGCAATATCGACTGGAAACTCAAGGGCCGCACACTGCGACTCGGGCAGCGCACGTTTATCATCGCTCCGCTGGCGTTGTCGACAGAGAGTGGTGGGCCCAAGGCGAATGACCCCGACCGCATGTTTGCCAAAGCTATTGAGCTAGACGAGCTTGGCGCTGATGTGATTGACTTGGGTGCGGAACCTACACGGCCTGGCGATAAGCGATTGAGCGTTGAGGAAGAACTGGGGCGGCTCATCCCAGTGCTCAAGCGCATCAAGAACAAACTGAATGTACCCATCTGCGTGAGCACCTACAAGGCTGCTGTGGCTGAAGAGGTTTTAAAGATGGGAGTTGAGATTATCAACGACCCAAGCGGCTTGACGTGGGAGCCGATTCTGGCCAAGACGATTATGAATCACGATGCCGGGTTGATCTTGAATCATATGAGGGGCAGACCCGATGCGTGGGTTAGACTGCCCCCAGCCAAGGACATTGTTGGTGTGATTGCGAAAGACCTCGATGCAGCGGTGCATCGTGCGCTGCGGGCGGGGATTGAGAAGTTTCGCCTGGTGATTGATCCGGGTCTTGCATTTGGCAAGCGTAAAGAACAAAACTACGAGATTCTGGGAAGGCTTGGAATCTTGGGCGGGATTGGTGTGCCAGTGATGGTAGGGCCGACCAAAAAACTGCTGGTGCCTACGGCGAATGATCGCGAACTTGAGTTTGCCGGAGCGGCTGGAGTTACGGCGGCGATTCTGAATGGCGCTTACCTGGTGCGTGTGCATGACCTCGAGGCGATCAAGCCGGTGATCGCTGTGGCTGACGCCATCTTGAACCAGTGGCGAACCGACAACTAGCCTGATAGACTCTCGTCACTCGTTGCGACTGCAACCTTGGAGAGTCTTATGTTTGTCCGCCTTGTTGCGATTTCACTGATTTGCTCTGCGCCTGTACTTGCACAAGAAGTTCGGGCCAGCCTTTCTGGCTTGATTACAGATAAATCTGCGGCTCCTATTGTTGGGGCCGAGGTGCTGATTACTAATACTGCGACGAATTCTACATTGCGGGCACAATCGAGTTCTTCAGGGAATTATGTACTGCCGTTTCTGGCTCCCGGACGCTACACGCTGAACGTGCAGCTGAAAGGTTTCAAGAAATTCGTTCGCGAGAATATCGTGCTGCAGGCTCAGGATAAGGCCCGGGTGGATGTGGAGCTTGAGGTGGGCGACCTGTCTCAAAGCATCACGGTGTCGGATGCGGTGTCGTTGCTCGAAACAGAATCTGCTTCGCGATCTCAGGTGATCGCCAATGAATTGCTGCAGAATGTGCCGACACAGGGGCGGAACCCATTTCAGATTGCGTGGTCTGCTGCTGGGGTGATCAAGACCGGGGATTGGCGGTATTTGCGTTCGTTTGATATTGGAGGAACTACGGGGATCTCGATCAATGGCGGCAAGAATCGCGAGAATGAAGTGCTGCTGGACGGGATTTCGAATGTGCGTGGGGACCGCACTGTAATTCACGTGCCGACGATGGAGACGGTGCAGGAATTTAAGGTATTGACCAATACTTATGACTCGCAGTATGGACGCACTGGCGGCGGTATTGTGTCGATTGTTACCAAGTCTGGGGGTAACCAGTTTCACGGGAATGCGTTTGAGTATTTTCAGGCTGAAGAGTTGAATGCCAACCAGAGTGAGTTGAACCGGACAGGGGTGAAGAAGCCGCCGATGAATATCAACACTTATGGCTTGCAGGCGAGTGGGCCAGTTTGGATTCCGAAGATCTATGATGGGCGCAACAAGCTGTTCTGGCTCGTGTCCTATGAGGCAATGCGGCAGAGGTCTGCTGACCCGGGATCGTTGACTGTGCCGCTGAATGAATGGCGGGGTGGGGATTTTTCGAACTTGCAGAATGCGCAGGGTGCGCAGGTTGCGATTTACGATCCACTGACGACTCAGGCAGATGGGAGCCGGCAGGCTTTTGCGGGCAACCGCATTCCGGCCAATCGCATTCATCCAGTTGCGGCAGCCGCGCTTCGCTATTACATCGCGCCAACGTCGCCTGGAGATGGACCGGCGCGCGTCAACAACTACATTTATCCTTCGCGCTGGGTTGCGAATCTTGACCAATGGACAGGACGCATGGACTATGTGATCAACTCGCGCAACAATCTTTTCTTCCGCTACGGGCAGAATCCGTTTCAGGAGTTTCGCGGTTTGGTTTGGCCGGAGCGAAGTGTCGCTGAGTCTTCTGGAAATACACCTTTAAACCGCAATGGCCGTAACTGGACTGCGGATTGGACTTCGACCGTTTCACCAGCGACGACCTTCAATTTGCGGGCCGGGTTGGCTCGTTGGGAAGAAGCGGGCGGCAATGGCTATGGAACCGGGTTTGACCCGCGGCAGTTGGGATTTTCTGATGCGCTGGTGGGCCAGTTTTCGGTGTTGCAGTTCCCTGGCTTTGGGCTTGGAACTTATGCGCAGATTGGCAATGGGCGGCCGATATCTCCTGGCACCAACGATGCTTATACGCTACAGCCGAATCTGAATCATGTTGCCGGCAAACACTTTCTGAAGTTTGGAGCGGAGATTCGCGAGTTTCGCGATAACCGCGCCAATCCTGGCAATGCCAGTGGTTTTTATAACTTTGGCAAGAATTGGACGCAGGCCCGGGCGAATACTCCGGATGCAGTTTCGGGAAATGAGCTGGCTACGTTCTTGTTGGGTTCACCTACGAACGCAAGTGTGGATCGCGGGATTGATACCGCTTTTACGAATCGCTATTACGCGATCTTTGTTCAGGATGACTGGAAGCTCAGTCAGCGGCTTACGCTTAATCTTGGATTGCGCTGGGATTACGAGTCGCCTCTGATGGAACGCTATGACCGCATGTTGCGTGGGTTCAACTTTGAATCGGCTAGCGCAATTGCGGCTCCAGGTTTGAATCTGAAGGGTGGAGTGCAGTTTGCGGCACAGGGTGGCAACCCTCGCACCGCTTTCAATCGTGATCGCAACAACATTCAGCCTCGCGTGGGGCTGGCCTTCAAGTTGGCACCGAAGTGGATTCTGCGTGGTGGATATGGGCTTTATTATCTGGGGCAGAACGAGTCTGGTGCGACGCAGGGCTTTAGCCGTGCTTCTAGCGCTATTACTTCGACTGACGGAAACCTGACTCCAGCCGTGAACCTCACGAATGCGTTCTCGAACTTGCCTGGCGGGCGTTTGCTTGCGCCGATCGGGAATTCACTGGGCGCAGCGAGCTTTCTTGGAGAGGGCATCAACATCAACTACCTGGACCGTAACTTACCTGCTTCACACCAGTACTCGGTTGACGTGCAGCACGAGTTACCGGGAAACCTGCTGGCCGAGATTGGCTATGTTGGTAATCTTTCGCGCAGCCTTCCTGTGAATACGAATATCAACGTGATTCCGGCTGCTGAGATGGGTCGGCGGCTGCCCGGTGGAGCACTGGACACGGGTTATTACACGGCTCAAGTGACGAACCCGATGCGCGGGCTGATTCCGAACAATGCGTCGAAAAACGGAGCGACGATTGCGCGTCAGGAGTTGTTGCTTCCCTTCCCGCAGTATGGTGGGTTCAACTACAACAGCCTGTCGATCGGGAGCCAGCGTTATGACGGCCTGCAGGCGAAATTGACCAAGCGCTACTCGAAGGGCGTGGTCTTTAATGCCAGCTATTCATGGATTAGAGTGAGGGAGCAAGTGTCGCTGCTGCGGCCTCAGGATTACAGCTATTCAAACGCGACTTCGACGCCGCTCGAAAGACGCTCAGCCGGGCAGATCGACATTCCCCACAAGTTTGCGATCGCTGGGGTTTGGGATCTTCCGGTTGGCCGCGGACAGCATTTTGCCGGAAATGCAAACCGGCTGGCTGATCTGGTGCTCGGGGGATGGCAAATGAATTTTAATATCGCCTACCAGAGCGGCTGGACGGCGGACTTTCCAAATGCCAAACCGGCAAAGGAGGGTTCGGCGAAATTGGACTCTCCTAATTTGTTCGCACAATACTTTGATACTTCGCTTTGGAATGATGCGACAGGACGACGCGTGCCTGCGCTTACGAACTTTGAATTGCGCGATTTCCCGACACGGTTCAGCGATGTTCGTGTGCCTGGTTATCGCAATGTGGATGCTTCGCTGGCCAAATATTTTCCGATTACGGAGAAAGTGCGAATGCAGTTCCGCTTTGAGATGGTGAATGCGTTTAACCGGCCCTGGTTCTCGAATTTCGCCTCAGGTGCGCTGGATGTCACAAGTGCCCGGTTTGGCCAACTGGACCCTACACAGCGCAACCTGCCGAGATTTATCAAGCTGGCGCTCAATATGTCGTGGTAGCTGTGATAATCTCAACCCGCATGACACGTCGAGGACTTCTACCTACTCTTGCCGCGCCCCTGGTTGCGGCTGCACAAACCGTTAATCGCGATTACTCGGGCAAGACACCGATCCGGTATCCGGAGCCTGATGTGGTTTCGCTGGATCCGCGCTTTGACAAAGTAAAGATTGGCAACACCACCATTCAGCGGCTGGCTACTGGATTCTTGTGGGCCGAGGGGCCGGCATGGCACGGCGGCGGCAAGTATCTGGTGTGGAGCGATATCCCGAACGACAAACAATTTCGCTGGATTGAAGAAGATGGCCATGTGAGTGTGATTCATCAGCCTGCTGGTTATTCAAACGGGAATACGTTCGACTATCAGGGACGCCAGATCTCTTGCGAGCATGGCAACCGCAGGGTGTTGCGTTATGAATTGGATGGGACAACGAGCGTCCTTGCCGACAAGTTTGAAGGCAAGCCGTTTAATGCGCCCAACGACGCCGTTGTACACCCGGATGGTGGCATCTGGTTTACCGACCCCGGCTATGGAAGTTTGGGGAATTATGAAGGCCATCAGGGAGAGTTACTGCTGAAAGAGGCAGTGTACCGGATTGATCCTACGACGAAGAAGATCGAGAAGGTGACTGATGAGATCTTCAAGCCCAACGGCTTGTGCTTCTCGCCTGATTACAAAAAGCTGTACATCGCCGATACTGGGGCGTCGCACTATCCGAAGGCTCCGCGGAATATCAAGGTCTGGGATGTAGCGGATTCGAAGTCGCTCAAAGGGGGCAAGGAATTCTGCTCTATGGGGGGTGGCCTCGCTGACGGGATTCGTGCCGATGCCAACGGAAATATTTATGCGGCGGCAGGCTGGGTTGGTGCGGGTTATGACGGCGTGCAAATCTTTGCTCCCGACGGCAAGAAGATCGGGCAGATTCAACTGCCGGAAATCTGCGCCAACGTCTGTTTTGGCGGGACGCGGCGGAACCGTTTGTTTATGTGCGGCAGCCAGTCGATGTACGCGGTGTACCTGGAGACTCGCGGCGCACATATTTGCTGATCTTTACAAAACTTTACAACCCCCATTGTATTCTTGATTGGTTTGTAATAGATTACAGGCAAACCACGTTGTCGTGGAGTCTTTCTCAAGGGGTTTCTCATGAAGAACATACTGACCAAGCTCAGTTGCTTTGTCTTGCTGAATTTTTTTGCCATTTTGGGACCGGGTCAGGCAACCAATGGCACCATATCCGGAGTAGTTGAAGATCCACAGAACGCTTCTGTGGCCGGAGCGAAAGTAACGCTCAGTTCCCCGGGTCGCGATCTTAACCTTGAAGCCGAGTCGGATTCCTCCGGCCGCTTCGTATTTGCGGCCATCCCACCTGGACAATATCAACTCAAAATTTCTAAGACTGGTTTCAAGAGCCTGGACCGACGCGGTATCGTTTTGCAGGTCGGTGAACGTCTCACCCTCGGGGACATTCGCCTGGAAGTCGGCCAAGTAGCCGAAACCATCCAAGTCAGCGCCGAAGCGGTCACGCTCAAAACCGAATCCGCTGAGCGCTCTAACGTCCTCACCTCCAAGCAGGTGGAAAACATTGCCGTGAACGGCCGCTCGTACCTCGGCCTGGCTGGCCTCACTGCTGGGGTCGTATCGACCGGCAACTTCCAGGTGGCCGGCACCGGCGGATTGGCCAGCATCTCAGCCAACGGTGCCCGCCCCAATCAAAACCAACTCCTGCTCAATGGCATCTCGAACGTCGACACGGGCAATAACGGCGACCAGCTCGCTACGCTGAGCCTCGATTCCATTCAGGAATTCCGCATCCTCACCTCCTCCTATCAAGCAGAATATGGGCGGAGCGCCGGTGCGCAAATCATCGTCCAAACAAAATCCGGTACCCGCGACTTTCATGGCAGCGCTTACTATTACCGCCGTCATGACTCCATGAACGCCAATAGCTGGACGCGCAACAACCAGGTCAACACGCAATTTATAAATGGAGTACCCACCAGCGTCGTGGGTCTGCCCCGCCAGCTTTACAGATTCCAAAACCCTGGCTACACCATTGGCGGTCCGATCTTCATCCCGAAGCTCTTCAACAAGAACAAAGACAAACTCTTTTTCTTCTGGAGCCAGGAATACCAGCGTCAGCTCCAGCCGGAAAACCCCCGCCGCATCACGGTGCCAACCGCTGAGGAGCGCAACGGCAACTTTGCAAATAGCTTGAATAATCAGGGCCGCCCGCTCGGTGTCATCCGCGACCCGCTCTCCAACGCCCCTTTCCCCGGTAACCAGATCCCGACCAATCGCTTTTACGCTCCTGGCCGTGCTTTGATGAACCTCCTGCCGCTGCCCAATCAGCCGCAGACCACCACTCTCAATTACAACTACGAGAGCCAAGTCTCGACCCGCCGCCCCCGGCGCGAAGACTTAATCCGCATCGATTACAACATCACCGATAAACTCCGACTTTTCGGAAACATCGTAAACAACAACAATATCTTTACTTCACCCTACGGTTCCTTCGTCCTGGGCAGCAACACTGGCCAGTTTCTGATCGACGATGGGCGCCCTGGCAAGAGCTTTGGTGCCGGTCTCACTTACATCATTTCACCGAGGATGACCACGGAATTTACTGCCGGATATGGCCGCAATGACATTCTGATTACCCCCAACGCAGCCAACGCCGACGCACTCTCGCGCGCCAAGACTGGCGTCAACTTGCCCCTGCTTTACCCGAGTGCAGTACAGAAGGATTTCATTCCCGCTTTCACCTTCAACGGTACGCGTCTGGGCAACTCGCCCAGCCTCGGCAGTGGCAACGCCCCCTTCGTCAACTACAACGACACTTCTGACTTTGTCAGCAACACCACGCGAGTCTTCGACCGTCACACCATGAAGTTCGGTGCCTACGTCCAATTCAGCCGCAAGAATCAAACTTCATTCGCTAATGCGAATGGCAACTATAACTTCGGCGACAATCCGGCCAACCCGTTCGACACTAACTTCGGCTACTCTAACGCCCTGCTTGGAGTCTTCAACAGCTTCCAGCAATCCCGCGCCTATGCCAACGGCGAGTACCGCTACATCAACGCCGAATTCTTCATCCAGGACACCTGGAAGGTCAGCAAGCGCCTCACCCTCGACTATGGCGTCCGCTTTGCCTGGATCCAACCGCAGTATGACCGTTCGCTCGCCGTCTCATCCTGGCGCCCGGATCGCTGGAAGGCAGAAGACGCCTTACGCCTCTTTCAGCCACAGCTAAATGCCGCTGGCCAAACCATTGGTGCCATCGATCCCCCAACCAATACCATCCTCCCCGCCTTGAACATTGGCCGTCTTGTTCCCAATAGCGGCAATCTCCTGAATGGCATCGTCATCCCTGGCAAAGATACCAACAAGTATCTGCAAAGGAACCGTGGCATCCAATATGGTCCTCGCCTTGGGATCGCCTGGGACGTCCTGGGTAACCAGAACTTCGTCTTCCGCGCCGGTGGCGGTGTTTATTATGATCGCTTCCAGGGCAACCGCGTTTTCGACTTGCTCACCAACCCACCTACGGTCTTGCAACCCACGATTAACTTCGGCTTCGCTCCGGACATCACCTCTGGTGGAAATCCCATCATCGGACCTCCGGGCCTTGTAATGGCTGACCCGACAGGTGCCATCCCCACCACTTACAATTTGAATGCTGGTATCCAAGCCAAGCTCCCCTGGGACTTGGTTCTCGATACTGGCTACGTCGGCTCAATGGGCCGCCGCCTTCAAAACAACCGGAATCTAAATGCCGTCCCTTACGGCGCTTTCTTCGCGAACCCCTCTGCGCCAAACGCCGACTTCCTTCGCCCATACAGGGGCTTCGGCAACATCAACATCTATGAAGGCACGGCGAATTCCAATTACAACTCGTGGCAAGCCACTGTTACGCGGCGCATGAAGAGTATGTTTGTTAACTTTAACTACACCTTCTCTAAAGCACTTGGCACCGGCTCCGGTGACGGCGAGTTCTTCCGAATCGATAGCTTACAGCGCTTTGCCAACTACAGCTACCTCGACTTCCACCGCAAACACAACATCAACCTGAACTTTGTCTACAATCTGCCTAGCTTTGCCAAGGCCGATTCCATGGGTAGCAAGACACGCAATGCGGTGCTCAACAATTGGCAGCTCTCGGGTATCTACACCTACACCAGCGGCCAACCGCAAGGCGTAGGCTTTGCTATCCCTGGCTTCGCCAACCAGTTCGTCACTGGCTCCTTCACCGAAGGTGCCCGCGTCCGCGTTCTCAGCGATCCCAAAAGCGGTATCAATTCCGGAGAGATCTTCAACAACCTGAACGCCGCCGCCTTTGCCCCTCCTCAAGTCGGGTCTATCGGTGTCGAATCCAGCCCCCGCCTGGTTTTCCTCCCTGCCATTAACAACTGGAATATGTCCTTTCAGAAGGCCTTCACCTTCCGCGAAAAGAATAGCCTCCAGTTCCGTGTGGATGCTTTCAACTTCTTTAACCACACCCAGTTCACCGACTACAACCGTACGCTCAACTTTACGAGCCTCACCAACGCTACCCCGACCAACCTAACCCGCGCCTTCGGTGGCTTCGGTGCGGTTAACGGAGTTCGTGACCCACGTATCATCCAACTACTAGTCCGCTTCTCGTTCTAGCCACTCAGTTGGAAACTAAAAGCGTAATGGGAGTTCCTTTCGGGGAGCTCCCATTATTCTTGAGGGTGCAAGCCATTCTAAACCCTGATAAACAAACGCCAAAATGCTAAAATAGCGGTTTGGCAAACGATACGGAAATTCCACAGGGCCCGGGCGGCAAAGATCCGGGCGGCAACGACCCTAAATCTACACTTCCTCAAGGCGAGAACCCCAAGAATCACATCCCGATAAACATCGAAGATGAGATGAAGCGTTCTTATCTCGATTACGCGATGAGCGTGATCATTGGGCGTGCTTTGCCCGATGTGCGCGATGGCCTGAAGCCAGTGCATCGCCGCATTCTCTATTCGATGAACGAAATGGGCCTGAGTTGGAATCGGCCTCCGCGCAAATGCGCTCGTGTCTGCGGCGACGTTCTCGGCAAGTACCATCCCCACGGGGAAGGCGCTGTCTATGACGCGCTGGTGCGTATGGCGCAGCCCTTCTCGCTACGCTACCCGCTGATTAATGGCCAGGGCAACTTTGGTTCTGTCGACGGCGACCCACCGGCGGCCATGCGTTATACCGAAGCGCGATTGTCCAAGATCGCCAGCATGATGATGGAAGACATCGACAAAGAAACGGTCGATTTCAAGCCGAACTTTGACGACTCTGAAATCGAGCCCGAGTTTCTTCCCACCGTCATTCCGAATTTGTTGATCAATGGTTCTGGCGGCATCGCCGTCGGCATGGCCACCAACATCCCGCCTCACAACCTTACGGAAGTGATGAACGGGTTGATCGCCATGCTTGAAAACCCGAAGATCACGCTTGCCGAGATGCTGTCAATCATCACCGGGCCAGACTTCCCGACTGGTGGCTTGATTCTGGGCCGGGCCGGCATTGTTGATTGCTATACGCGTGGGCGCGGATCGATCAAGATGCGGGCCAAGGCTTTTACCGAGAAGCTCGGTAAAGACCGCGAGAGCATCATCATCACCGAGATTCCGTATCAGGTGAACAAGGCGAAGCTGATTACCGATATCGCCGCCCTGGTGAACGAGAAAAAGATCGACGGCATCTCCGACGTACGCGACGAGAGCGACCGCGACGGCATGCGCATCGTGCTTGAGCTCAAGCGCGGCGAGCATCACGAAGTCATTCTCAATCAGCTTTATAAGCTGACACAGATGCAGACCAACTTTGGCGCGATCATGCTGGCCATCGTCAACGGTCAGCCGCGTGAGTTGCAACTGCTCGACATTCTGAAACTCTTTATCGAGCACCGCAAAGAAGTAGTGCGCCGGCGTACTGACTTCCTGTTGCGCAAGGCTCGTGATCGCGAACATATCCTGGTTGGCTTCAAGAAGGCTCTCGACAACCTCGACCGCCTGATCGAGCTGATCCGTGCAGCCAAGAGCCCGCGTGAAGCACGCGACACGATCATCGCCGAATTCGAATTCTCCGAGCGCCAGGCTCAGGCCATCATCGAGTTGCAACTCCAACGCTTGACTGGCATGGAACAGCAGAAGATCCTCGATGAGCTGGAAGAGATTCAGAAGCGCATCAACGAGTACCTCGAGATCCTGGGTACAGAGTCTGTGCTCAAGGCGCTGATCAACAAGGAATTCCGCGAAGTGATCGAAGAGTTTGGCGATGAGCGCCGGACGGTGATCGTCGAGGATTCTGGCGACATCGATATCGAAGACCTGGTGCAGGTAGAGGACATGGCCGTTACCGTTTCTCGCGGTGGCTACCTCAAGCGCACCAGCGTCGATACCTATCGTAGGCAGACCCGGGGCGGCAAGGGCCGCATCGGAATGGGCACTCGAGCCGAGGATGTAGTGGAACACCTGATCATCGCCTCGACCCACGATTACCTGCTGATCTTTACCTCAAAGGGCCGTGTTTATTGGCTCAAGGTGTATAACATCCCGGATGCCGGCACGGTATCGAAGGGCAAGAATATCAACGGGCTGATCAGCCTGCAGCCAGATGAAGAGGTGAAAGCCTTCCTGCCGGTGCGCTACTTCACGGCCGACAAGTTCATCGTGATGGTAACCAAGCACGGCGTGATCAAGCGTACGGAGTTGACCGACTTTGACAACCCGATGGCACGCGGCATCATTGCCTGCACTCTAGACGACAACGATGAGTTGATCTCGGCCAAGATTTCGAACGGCAAGAATCAGATCTTCCTTGCCTCGCTTGAGGGCATGGCGGTTCGCTTTGATGAAGAAGAAGTTCGCTCGATGGGCCGTCAGGCCCGCGGTGTGATCGCGATGAAATTGGAGAAGGACGATTATCTGATTTCGGCTGAAGTGGTGGATGAGACTGCGCTGATGCTGGCGATCTCTGAGAACGGTATGGGTAAGCGCACCAAGCTGACCGATTATCGACACTCGGGCCGCGCCGTCAAAGGCGTGATCAACATGAAGGTCACCAAGAAGACGGGTAAAGTGGTCGCCACGATGCCGGTAAACGAAGATCAGGATGTCATGATTATCACGAAGGATGGTCAGATTATCCGCATCGAAGCAGCCAAGATCCGACAGAGCGGACGTAGCGCTCAAGGAGTCAAACTGGTCGATATTGCCGAAGGCGACAAGGTGGCCAGCGCCGGTGTGATTCCAGAGTCTGACGAGCCCACAACCGATGGGACCGAAGCAACAGCAACACCCACGAAAGAGTAGTCCATGCGATTGACAATCTTTATGCTGGGGGCATTCGCGCTTCATGCGCAGATGCCCCCGGTCATCGATTCGAAGAATATCTATTCTGAAACTACGGCTGGAAAATTCAAGCCGGGCGTACAGAAATATCCGTCCAGGATTTACATCCCGCATACGCGTGACAACACCGTGTGGGTTTATGATCCAGCCACCAAGAAAATCGTTGAGAAGTTTAGCGTGGGCAGCGGCAAGAATGTAGAGCCGCAACATGTAGTGCCGTCCTGGGATATGACCCGGATCTTTGCCACCAACGACTTGAACAATACACTGGCCGAGATCGACCCAATGACAGGCAAGTTGATGACGATTCACAACGTAGCCGACCCTTACAACATGTATTACACGCCAGATGGCAAATACATGGTGGTGATGGCGGAGAGGCTGCGACGGATCGACTTGCGAGACCCGAAAACGTTGAAGCTGGTGAAGACGATCCATGTGCCTTGCAAGGGCGTGAATCACGCCGACTATTCGGCGGACGGCAAATACCTGATTGCATCCTGCGAGTTTTCAGCAGAAATTCTGAAGATCGACATGGTGAATTTCAAAGTGCTTGGCAGCATTGCCTTGACGCCTGGGGCAATGCCGCAGGATACGCGGGTTGGCCCGGACGGCAAGACGTTTTTTGTGGCCGATATGATGAGCCACGGCATGCATGTGCTGGACGGGGATAGCTTTAAGAAGACGGATTTTATCGCGACGGGCAAGGGCTGTCATGGGCTTTACCCGAGCCGCGATACAAAGCAGCTTTACATCACCAACCGCGGTGAGGGCACGGTGTCAGTGATGGACTTTGCCACACGAAAGCTGGTGGGCCTTTGGAAGATTCCCGGTGGCGGATCTCCCGATATGGGTGGGGTGTCGGCTGACGGGAAGATGTTTTGGGTGTCTGGCCGGTATCACCACGAGATTTATGGCTTCGACACGACCACCGGGCAATTAACGGACAGGGTGAAAGTGGGACGGGGCCCGCATGGTCTTTGTATCTTCCCGCAGCCAGGCCGATATTCGTTGGGACATACAGGGAACTACCGGTAGCGCCGAAAGATCAATCATCAAACAAAATTGGCCTGACGGTGTCCCTCATACGTTCTACTTCTGCAAGATTGTGAGCAAGTTGTTGATGAATTAAGACTTCGTGGTTGTCGTCGAAGCAGGCTGCGGCGAGAGATTTGCCAAATTCCTCATACTTGCCGCCAACGTTGAGTTTCTCTGGCTTATCCCATGAACCAATCACAAATACTCTTGACTTCAAATCATCGGGGATTTTTGCCTCAAAATACGGACGACGCCAATCCTTCTCATCAAAATCGATCAGCAAAATCATTAGGCGGGAGGAATGCTCTCTGAGAGCCGCCACGTGGGCCTCAAGGAACTCATCCAGTACCCGCTTCCACCCACGCGCAATCGGCAAAATATTCATGCGGCTGTCATTCACGGCATGATGGAGTTGAAACCCAAGTGCCAATTTTTGATTCGCTTCATCTTCAGGGATTATGTCTACACGTGGGGCATACTTATTTCTGCTCACGCTTCAACATCTCCCCGAATTAGTGCGTTTACTAGATCGCCGTGGACTTGAAGGTCGCCTAGCTTCTGGATCACTGTCGGCTCGAGATGACTCTTTCGATGGAGCACGAAGGTGTTCTCGTCTGAGAATTTCCGAATCGCCTCGGGGTTGTGCGTGGTTGCGATGAATTGCCCTTGCTTTCCAAACGCCTTGCGAAGAGCGACTACCAGGTGGCCCACTTCCGATATCCCAATATGATTCTCCGGCTCATCCCAGAAACAGCAGAGTGGCCCGTAGGCTGAATTTGCAGCAACCACAACCGCGCAAATCATCAAACACTTTTCGCCATCCGAGAGTTCTTTGAACGGCATTCTATAACTTGCATGGCCGATTTCAAAATGCACTTCAATGCTGCGTGCATCGGGCCCTACAATTGGATTCTTGATATCTTTCAGATCCGGCATCAACGGCTTGAGATACTTGTCGATTGCCGAATAGGCGGATGGAGCCGATGCCAGCAGCCCGGTAAACCAATCTCCGAAATTCGCCGCGTCCACGTTGGGCACCAGAGTTGAATCGCTGGAGTCTCCAATAATTTGTTGAGGGACGGGCTGGAGCAAGATCATGCGGCTCAGCCATTGCTTAAAGACAGAGAGCGGATCGAGTGAAGATAACTCTTGAACGATCGGCAGCGCAACCAAGTGCCAATCCACGCCGAAGGCCGCAATACCAGACTGTGCCACACCTGCCTTGGCCAACGTTACCTGAGCTCTTTGGCGGGTGAAATGCGGGACCCCGCCCACCAAAAGCCTTTCTTCGAGGACTCGCATTTCCCGGAAAGTTGCCGGCAGCTCAAAAGCCAATGCATAGGTGAAGACCTTCGATTCGACTTCAGCTTCAATCTCGATCCGCATAGGAGAATCGGTCTTTCCAAGAAAAAAATCTTTGGGAGTTACAAGATCTTTCACCCGGTTTGTACCTCGCGCAGCCTTTTGAAGAATTTCAAGCGCCCTCCAAACCGAGGATTTACCAGATCCGTTTTTACCGATTAACAACACTGAGGATTCCCCGCCAGGGGTTAGCGAAAAATTTTCAAGGCAGCGGAAATTATGAACATAAAGTCGACGAATCACTATTGAAGGTTATCGCATTTGTAGTCAAAGCTTCTTATTCCCAGTCGTCACGGTCGCGCATGGCCTTGTGGATCACTTTGACGCGCTTCTTCTCTTTGAGAGCGGCAATCTGATCGACTTGGCGTTCGGCGTGGGCGGCTTCTTTTTTGAGTTTGTGGAAGGCGGCGATTCTGGCTAGATCGATTTTGCCAACGACAGCGCAGCCTTGTTCTTTTTCGTGTTTGCAGTTGCGAAAGCGGCACTGCTTGGCGGCCAGATCTACGTCGTCGAAGACTTCCGGCACGCTTTCAACACCACTGGCAAGTTGAAGCTCGCGGATGCCTGGAAGATCCATGAGGAGCCAGCCTTGGGGAAGCAGGAAGAGTTCTCGGGATGAAGTTGTATGCATGCCGCGGCTGTCGTGCTCCCGCACTTGTTGCGTGGCTTGCCGTTCGACTCCCATAAGGAAGTTCAGCATGGTTGATTTTCCTACGCCAGAGGAACCAGCCAGAGCGGCAGTTTCGCCGACACCGACGTAGTCTTCAAGTTCGCTTACGCCCAACCCAGACTGGGCACTCATCACGATAACAGGACAGCCACCAGCAAGAGCTTTGGCCTGTCTGAGGAGATCAGATGGGTCTTCGAGAAGATCAGCCTTGTTCAAGATCAGGACGGGTCTGACGCCGCCTTCTTGCGCCAGCATCAGATAACGCTCGATGCGGCGGGGGTTGAAGTCGTGGTCGAGACCAGCCACGACGAATAGGACGTCAAGGTTTGCAGCCAGCACTTGTTCTGCCATTGCTTTGCCAGGTTGCTTGCGGATGATTGCAGTTTCGCGTTTGAGGACGGCTTCAATGGAGCCACCTGGGCGAAGGGCGACCCAGTCGCCAGTGGTTGGCCAGAGACCAACCGTCTGGCGCATGCGGCCGCTGGGAGCGGCCTCGATCTCGCCAGCTTCTGTCCAGACGACATACCGTTCCCGATGAGTGAGGGCCACACGGCCAGCCACGCAGTCGGGAAAAGAAGAAAGCTGTTGCGCGAACGATTCGCGCCAGCCGATGGAAATGAGATTCATTTAAAGGTGCCTATTCGCGTGATGATCCTCACGCGCGGGGTCCACGGGCGTCGGGGTGCCAAGCTAGCAAATGAAAATAGGCAATATCAGGCAGAGGCGAAACTTACCCAAAAATTAGCACAAGTCTGGCTCATATAATAGGGGGATGGCATCGCTGGTCGCCATTCAAGGCACAACTCCCAAGCTGGACCCCTCGCTGCTGGCCTCGAAAGAGGAACGGCTCATCACCCTGCTTCGCGACATGAAGCGAGTGTTAATCGCATATTCTGGCGGAACGGATTCTGCGTATCTGGCCTGGGCGGCTAAGCAAGCATTGGGCGACGACGCGATTGCGATTACGGCTGATTCCCCTTCGATCCCTGAGTCGCACAAGCGCGACGCAATCGATTTCGCCAAATCCCATGGCATCGTTCATGAGATGATTCCAACCAATGAATTCGACAATCCAGAATACGTCGCCAACAACCCAGATCGTTGCTTCCACTGCAAAGACGAGCTATTTCGCGTCATGGATCAGATTGCCGTCCAGCGCGGCTTCGACAATATTGTGTATGGGGTGAATACAGACGACCTTGGTGACTACCGTCCGGGCCAAAGTGCCGCCAAGATCCATCAAGTGAAGGCACCACTGGTGGATGCCGGGCTTTCAAAGGCGGAAATTCGGGAGCTATCCCTGAGGGCCAGTCTCGAAACCTGGGATCGTCCGGCTGCGGCATGCCTTTCGTCGAGAATTCCATACGGTACTACTGTGACTCCAGCTCGGATTCGTGTAGTAGAACAAGGGGAAGAAGCGGTAAAAGCCCTTGGGTTCCGGCAATTCAGGGTGCGGTATCACGATGAATTGGTGCGTATCGAGATCGCGCCTGAAGAGCTTGAGAAAGCGCTCAATCTAGGGTGCGCAGCGGCCTTAACTTCGATCTTTAAGGCGCTTGGTTTTCATTACGTTACGCTCGACCTCGAAGGCTACCGGCAAGGCTCTCTCAACTCAGTACTCCGGGACACGGCTAAGTAAAATCGGCGCTCGAATTAAGCTATTAAGCGCATTGGAGCGGAACTTGAGTACCGTTACTCTCGTGAGTGTAGTGCTACTGCACTGCGACATTGGAGAGGAGAACTAATAATATGAACAAACTCAAGAACCTGGTGTGGAACCTCCGCATCATCAAGGACACCAAAGGTCAGGACCTTATTGAATACGCGTTGATGGCCGGCTTTGTAGCCGTTGCTGCTGGCGCGATCATGCCTGGCGTTTCAACCAGCATCAGCACAATTTTCAGCAAGGTTGCCAGCACGACTTCAACCGCCGCTGCTTCCTAGTTTTAACCACAGTTGTTTTAAAGGACCCATCCGAAAGGATGGGTCTTTTTACTTGCCCTTCGAATAGATCTACGTCAAAACCCGCATAAGAAATGTTGAAGCTCTTTGACACTTTATTGAATAGTGCATACCCTTAGCTGATACCTGAGGTTAATGTGATCCAGTGATTAGGGTATTTGCTCGATGTCAGTAAAACCCAAGTACCGTTACTCTCGTTAGTGTAGTGGTAATGCACTGCGAAATTGGAGAGGAAAAAATAACATGAACAAGCTCAAGAATCTGGTGTGGAATCTCCGCATCATCAAGGACACCAAAGGTCAGGACCTGATCGAATACGCGTTGATGGCCGGCTTTGTGGCCGTTGCCGCCGGTGCAATTATGCCTGGCGTTTCAACTAGCATCAGCACAATTTTCAGCAAGGTTGCCAGCACGACTTCAACCGCCGCTGCTTCCTAGTTTTTATTACTAACTGCTTTCCCGAAAAGACCCATCCGAAAGGTTGGGTCTTTTCTGTTTTGTACCGCAATAGAGTAGCCCCAATCCATAACCTTGAGGTTGCCCACCCCGAATAGGTCATTTGTTGATTTGGGAAAGACCACTCTACGGGGTGGTTTTTTGTTTTTTTCACCTCAAAGTCTGTTTGAAGTGCGGGCCCAAAGCCCGGCCTCTCTTTCTTCAGTTAGTACTACTAGTTCTTTTCATAGCCAAAAAACCAACTTCGCTCTATGGACAGCCACTCGATCCAAGGGATACGCTTGCATCAAGAATCGTCCCCTAATGAATCCTTTTCTTGGCTTATTCCAATCGAGTCAGTTGTTGCAGTTTACCTACCTGCAAGCCCTGGACCTGCTGAGTACAGTCGCGTTCCTGATTCATGGTGTAGGCGAGGCAAACCCGCTCGTGAGATGGTCGATGAGCGTTGCCCCTAGCCCGGTTAGCGGTTTGCTTTTTGTCAAAGCCATGGGAATTGGATTTGCCATGTATTGCGTTCAGAGCCAGCGTGAGCGGTTACTCGGGCGCATCAATATGTTCTATGCCGGTCTGGTGATCTGGAATCTAGTCTGCCTTGTGATGAGCAGGATTGCTTAATACTTGCGCAGGACCGCCAGCACTCTCCCCTGCACACTGACGATATTCTGGGACACGCGTATCGGCTCCATCATGGAGTTGGCCGGCTGCAACCGTACCATTCCTCCCTGCTCTCGATAGAAGCGCTTGAGAGTGGTCTCCATACCATCAACCAAGGCGACGACAATCTCTCCATCACGCACGGAATGGACTTTTTCTACCAGCACAAAGTCGCCACTGCAGATATGGTCTTCGATCATTGAGTCGCCTCGTACTTCGAGAGCATAAGTGCTTTCGTCACCCATGAAATCTTTGAAGGCAAGTGTTTCCTGATTGGCGACGCTTTCTACGGGCATACCGGCAGCGATGCGGCCGAGGAGAGGCACTTCGAGATTGGTAACGATGGGAGTGCCAGAGTAGCTGCGACGTTCGTCGAGAAACTTGGGGGCGATTTCGAGAGATCGGCTCTGGTTGAATCCGCGCTTCAGATAGCCCTTGGTCTCAAGCGAGTGGATGTGTTTGTGGACTGTCGCAAGCGAAGTCAGATCCATTCCTGAAGCAATTTCTTCATAGCTCGGCGAATAGCCATGCTTCTCGATGAAGGTCGCTAGAAAATCCAGCAGATCTTTTTGACGACGTGTCAGTGCCATACTCGCATTTTAGGCGAAGAAAGATCGAATTTCAAGCGAAAGTTTCGCTTTTAATTCGCCGAAGTCTCGTGGCTTGAGGATGCGTTTCTGGATGACGTATTCGTATTTTTATGACACTGATGACTTCGATGAGCCGCCCGAGGGTGACAAGGCCCACGTTGTAATCATTTGGATCACAAGATATGACGATCATTTCGATGACAAAAATTTCATCATCGTTGTAGCCTAGTAATTGCAAAATATGACTCGTCGCTCTGCCCTCGTGACCATGGCCGCAACCCCAGCGTTTGCCCAAAGCTCAGAACAAGACCTTCTCAAAACGATTGTCGCCAATCACGACAAGGCGTTGGAATCCCTGATGGCGAAACAGATCACAGATCCTGCCAGCCGCTGGCAAGGAATGATTCTGAACGGCTTTGGAATACCCAACGTCCCCGGAATGTCTGGCCTCTTCGATACATACGGTGCCGCGCTCATGCAGCCCCAGAGCAAGTTCTACAAGAGCCCGGCGGTCTTCGCCCGGCTCAAACTCACCGCCGAATGCCTCAAGAAGAATCAGAGCCCCGGCGGCTTTCTTAGCAACCTCGACACCAACTTCAACTCTCCGCCCGATACTGCATTTGCCGTTCGAGCAGCGGCTGTCGGGCTTCTGATCGCCAAACAGACCAATAGCCGCGAGCTCTTTGAGGTGATGCGCCCGTTTGTTGAGTCGGCTGCTGATGGTCTGGCAGTGGGTGGGATACATACCCCGAATCATCGTTGGGTGCTGAGCGCGGCACTGGCTCAGGTGAACGAGATTCTGCCCAAGGCAGCATATGGCAAGCGCATCGATCAGTGGCTGGCGGAGGGAATCGATATTGATGAGGACGGACAGTACACCGAGCGCTCGGTGGGCACCTATAACCAGATCATCGACAGTGCATTTATTGCGATTGCCGAGAAGCACAATCGTCCGGACTTGTTCACCCATGTGCGTGCCAATCTTGATTCGCTGCTCTATCTGATCAACCCGAATGGCGAGATTGTGACTGATTTTTCGCGGCGGCAAGATCAGTTCACCATTGCTACGCCGGCCAACTACTATTTCTCGCTGCACTACATGGCTCTCAAGGATAAGAACAAGGCCTGGGGGACGTTAGCCTCCAAGTACCGAAGTGCAGGGCTTGGGCTCTCCACTGCGATGCTGCACCCGGAATTCCTGAAGCCGATCGAGACCGGCCCGATTCCGGCTAGCTACCGCAAGGATTTCAAGCACAACAAGATCACTCGCATTCGGCGGGACAATCACGCCGCTACTGTTTTCTATAACGGTTCGAGCCGGGTGATGAATATCAACAAGGGCGAGGCAGTGATCACGACGATTCGATTCATCAGCGCTTTCTTTGGCAAGGGCCAGTTCAAGAGCGAATCGTTTGAGCTCAAGGGCAAAACAATTGCTATGAGCCAAAAGCTGGAAGCACCTTATTATCAGCCGTTCACGCCGGCGAAAGTGATCGACAGTGAGATGTGGACTTCGACTCAAAAGTCGCGGCCGCGCACTGAAGTGAGCGAGTTTGAGCAAGGCGCGACAATTGAAGAAGCCGAGGGCGGCTACAATCTGCGGATCTATTCGAGAGGTACGGAGCTGGTGCCGATCACGATTGAGATTGCGTTCCGTCCAGGCGGCAAGCTGACCGGCGTGAAGCCGATTCCTACGGCGGCCGATTCGTATCTGATCGATGGGCCGGAAGCTCGTTATCAGGTGGGTAAAGACATCATCAGGGTAAGCCCTGGGGCGTCAGCTCATCACTGGACCCGCGATATGCGCTACATCGAAGCAAAGCTGCCGGGGCCGACGCTCTATCTGAGCGGCTTTGCACCCTTCGACCACACCATTCAGTTCCGTTTCGCCTAGAATTTTGGTGTGATGCAGCGAAGACATTTTTTATTGCAGCCGCTGGCTGCTGCCGCCAAGGCGAAGCCACCACAGATTCTGCTGCGTAGTTCCTGGCAGAGCGTAAATATCGGTGACATCGGCCATACACCTGGTGCGCTGAGTTTGCTTGAGAAGCATTTCCCGGAGGCCGTGATTACGCTTTGGCCTGGTGAGTTGGGGCATGGGTCACGCGAATTGCTCACGCGGGGCTATCCCCGTCTCAGGATTGTTGAGGGCAGCCTGGGGGCCGATGGTAAGCCGGACAATGCCGCGCTAGCCAGGGCTTGGCAGGAGGCTGATCTTTATCTGAGCGGGTCTGGGTCGAATTTTCCCGCTAGCAATCATGCGCTTGCATTTCAGGAAGCCACTGGCAAGCCGCTCGGTGTGTTTGGAGTAACGAGTGATCCAGTCTCGGGGATTGGCGAGCAGCGCGACCCGGAGGGCGGCACGCTGGTAAGCCTGCGCGAGCGTGCGCTGAAGCTGCCCAAGGATCAGTTGCCGGCTGACTTACGGAAAGTCATAGATCGCTCGGCGTTCTTCTTTTGCCGCGATACGATTACTCGCGACTATCTGAAGGCGCAGCAGGTGAAGACGCCTGTGCTTGAGTTCGGGCCGGATGCGCAATTGGGGATGCATTTGCGTGATGATGCCAAGGGCCTGTCGTGGCTTGCGGGGCATAAGCTTCAGCTACAGACGTTTATTTGCGTGATTCCGAGATTGCGCTATACGCCTTATTACAAGATCCGGAAGACAGCGCGGGTGGCTGACGACGACATCAAGGACGCGATCAACAATCGGACAGTCGAGCAGGATCATGCCAAGCTGCGCGAGATGATCACCGCATACATCAAGGCAACTGGCAACAAAGTAATGGTGTGCGCCGAGATGACCTATCAGGTGGAGCTGGGCAAGGAGGTTCTGGTGGATCCGCTACCGGCCGAGATCCGCAAGAACGTGGTTTGGCGAGACACGTATTGGTTGCCCGATGAGGCGGCTTCGATCTATTCTCAAGCTCAGGCGGTGATCAGCATGGAGTGTCATTCGCCCTTGATTTCACTGCATGTGGGGACGCCTACGTTCTATGTGCGTCAACCCACCGATACAACCAAGGGGCAGATGTATCGCGACTTCGGCGCGGGCGATTGGTTCTTTGAAGTGGATGAGACTTCGGGCCAGCAGTTGTGGTCGCGTCTTGAGAAGATCGTCAAGAACCCGAGGGCGGCGAAGGCGAAAGTGAAGTCGATCATGGCTACCGCGGAGGCTCGTCAGAAGCGCATGGTAGATGTGGCACGGGCTACGATTCTCAATCGTCCACACGGTAATGGCGGAATTCCGGGAGCGCCCAAGAGATGACAATCGAACCAATCATGCAGAGTGCGCCGCCCATCACAACTGAGGGCCCAAGCCCCATCAGGCGGGCAGCGAAGCCGGCTTCCACGTTGCCGAGGTAGGGCCCGCTGAGATAGCTCACCATCTCGATGGCGGCGGTTCGGCCTCTGAGCCGCGCCGGGATCGTTTGATTCCAGATCGTCATGCGGAAGATTCCGCTGACGCTGTCTGCGGCACCGGCGAGTGCAAGGAAGATCAATGCCAGCCAGAGGCTGCTTGAGAGACCGAAGCCAACAATCGCCAAGCCCCATAGACCGGCTGCCCAAGTGATGGCGAGCCCGTGTCTTTTGACTTTGCTGGCCCAGCCCGAACTGATACTGATTGCCAGTGCGCCAACAGGGCCGGCGGTATAAAGCCAGCCTACATTTTGTGCGCCGAAGGTATCGCCAAAGGCAGGAAAGAGCGCGTTGGGCATGCCGAAGAACATGGCGTTCATGTCGATCAGATAAGTGCCGAGCAGATCGCGGCGGCTGAGAGCATAGCGCCATCCTTCAGCCAAAGTATGCCAACTGATGCCACCTTCGTCCCCACCTCGAAAGCTCTTCTTCTGAAGCAGCGCAAGGCCAGCGATGGCAGCGAGGTAAGTTGCAGCGTCGATTCCAAAGGCCGTGGCAGCGCCATACTTCACAGCGATCCAACCGGCAAGACCAGGCCCCGCGATATAGGCGGCGTTGTGACGCACCGCGTTGAGTGCTCCCGCTGCCGACACCTCTTCGGGCAAAATCATCTGCGGGGTCATCGCCTCCATAGCAGGACGTTGAATGGCGTTCAGGCCTGCCAAGATTGCGGCTGCGCCGAAGAGCAGCCATAGATGTGGATTAGGCTGGAGGGCGTTCCAGGTTAAGACGACAAGGATTAATGCCATCAGAGTGTCAGCGCCAAGAACGAGTTTTCTGCGGTCAAAGCGGTCCGCCAGAACACCACCGATAAAGGCCACAAGCAACATCGGGACAAATTCAACAATGCCCAGCAGGCCCACCATCACTGAAGACTTAGTGAGTCTATACATCTCCACGGGCAAGGCAACATAGGTAATGGCTGAGCCAAAGCTTGAGACCATCTGACCGCTGTAGAGCAGGCGAAAATCGCGGGATCGCCGAAGAGGCGCCAAGTCTGGCAGGAATTGCTTCACGAAGGACGTTCCGTAATTATCCCACTCCCCTAGCGCTAAGTTGAAGTTATAGATATTATTTGGAGCATGATTGCATTGAAGTTATCTCTTTTTGCATTGACTCTACTTGTTGTTCCTATGTGCGGGCAGATGATTCCGCGCGACAAGCTCGCGACGATCCTCGGCTTCGAAAACGGCGTCTCAGGTGCGCATCCCGCAGGGTGGGGAGGGATGATAGGCGACGTCAAAGTTGACGACCAGATCTTTCATTCGGGCAAGTTATCGGCGCGAATCGAACGGACTGAGAAGTCGAGCGGACCCTTCACTACTGTCACGGCGGCTATTGATCGCGACTTCGTGGGGAATCGTGTGGATTGGTGCGGATGGATCAAGGCGGAGTCCGCTAGTGGGTTCGTAGCCTTGTGGTTACGGGAAGACGGAAGTGAAGGAGTAATCGGGTTTGATACTTTGCAATCGCTAGAGCTTAAAGGGACCTTCGACTGGACACGTCATTGTGTCAAGCTCCCTTCACGCGATAACGGCAAGCATTTTGTGTTCGGCTTCTTGTTGAGTGGGACTGGCAGAGCATGGGTGGATACAACGGAGCTAACGGTGGACGGAAAGCCGGTTGCCGAAGCATCGGCCCGCCCCCGCGAGTACACGAGCCTGGACACCGATACGGAATTTGCCAAAGGCTCGGGGCTTCAATTGAAAGAGCTCAGCGACAAGCAAGCTGCCAATTTCGCGCTGGCGGGCAAGGTTTGGGGCTTTCTCAAATATCATCATCCGCTGCTGACATCTGGCAAAAAGCATTGGGATTTTGAGCTGTTTCGCATCCTTCCCAAGTTGATGGCAGCAGAAGACATCAAGCCTTTGCTGATTGAGTGGATCGATGGTCTGGGTCCGATTGGACCCTGCCTGCCTTGTGCCGTACTGTCCCCGGATAAGCTCCACATCAAACCTGACCTGGGGTGGCTTTCAGACGAGGCCCTGCTCGGTAAAGCACTCAGCGGGAAATTGCTTGCAGTGCACCGGAACCGGCCTTCCTCAAATCAGTTTTTCGTTTCCAGGTTTGCAGGTGTGGGTAATCCAAAATTCGATCACGAAATGGGCTATTCGGGAATCCAGTTCCCTGACCCGGGCTACCAGCTACTGGCCCTCTTTCGCTTTTGGAATATGATGCAGTATTTCAATCCAAACCGGGAGTTGATGGCCGACAACCCGGCCATTGCAGACAAGTACTGGCATCAGGTTCTTACCGAATCCGTTCGCCCCTTTGCCTTGGCGAAATCACGTCTTGAATACGATCAACAAATGCTTCAATTGATTGCCAAGGTGAAGGATGGCCACGCAAATCTCTGGTCGTCTCTTGGCTCAAGGCCTCCGATCGGAACTTGCCAGATCCCGGTTGCCATCCGCTTTATTGAAGACCGGCCAGTGGTGATGGGCATGAATTTGAAAACCCCCGATCCAGAATTTCCTCTCAAGCGAGGAGATGTGATTGCACAGATGGATGGAGTCGCAATGGATATGAAGATTGAGTCCTGGCACCCCTATTACGCCGCCTCGAATGAGCCCACCCGCAAGAGGGATATCGCCAACTCGATGACGAATGGGGCCTGTGGGTCAGCAGAGATTGAAATTTTGCGCGACGGCAAGCCCTTAAAATTTCAAATCAAGCGCATTGCAAGAAATGAACTCGACCTCACGGCAGGCAGGGAGCATCATCGGGAAGGTCCCACATTTCAAAAGCTCTCAGACGAAGTAGCCTACCTAAAACTTCGCCCTGTGAGTGCATCTGAGGCGCCAAACTACATTCGGTCAGCGGCAGGAACCAAGGGTCTGATCATCGACATACGAAATTACCCCGCCGAGTTTATGGTCTTCGCGTTGGGTGGGCACTTGGTGCGCTCAACTACTCAGTTTGTGCAGTTCACCCAAGTGGATCTTGCCAATCCTGGTGCCTTCTATTGGAGAGAGGGCCAACCGATTGAGCCAAAGGAGCCACATTACGAGGGAAAAATTGTGATCTTGGTCGATGAGTCTACCCAAAGTTCGGCAGAGTACACCACAATGGCCTTTCGAGCAGCGCCTCGTGCAATTGTGATGGGCAGCACTACGGCTGGGGCAGATGGGAATGTCTCGCAAATCTCCTTACCCGGCGCTGCATCTTCCATGATCAGCGGAATCGGTGTCTACTACCCGGACAAGCGGCCCACACAGCGAATTGGCATCATGCCGGATATCGTGGTCAAGCCGACAATTGCGGGAATTCAGGCAGGCAGAGATGAAGTCCTTGATGCCGCGATCGAGTACATCAAGCGCTGAAGCGGCGCAGCGATAGCGCAATTCCCGTCCAGACCAAAACCGCTCCGCCAGCCGAAACGATGCCGGCGACGGTTTGTCCCACCAGACCCAGTGCTTCACCAGTGTGTAGGAATCGCGAGAAGGACCGCACCTTTCGCCCAGTGTTGAAGTCTTTAAAACGTTCAGACTTGACGACAGCGGAACTGACCCGGTCCAGAGTGACAGTAGATCTCAGTTGAGGCTGCCCGCCATCTCCACGGTCGACTGTAAAGGTGATCGGCTCCTCGCCGGGCTCAAGGCGAAAGCTCACGCTTTGCCAGCCGGGTTCGCGTTTGACTACTTCGAGTAAGCGATCGATTGCCGCTGCATTGGGTGTGCCCTTTGAGGCCGGAGCGTTGGCTGCTTTCGGCATCTCTGTGCCAGTCACCTGATAGATCAGCTCGTTCGCCCAAGGGTAAGAAATCGGCAGTGCTGAGATGATGACAAAGAAAAGCGGTATGGCGGACCAGATGCCGATGGTGTTGTGCCAATTAAAGTCTCGCGCCTTTCCGCTAATGCCTGAACGAAACCAGCTAATGGGGCGAAGGTGCTTCCAACTCCAAACGCGTGGAATCCAGATGTACATGCCAGAGAGAACCAGAAAGACAAAGGCCAAAGTGCAGGCCCCGGTAATTGCTTTACCCCAGGCGCGCCATTCGCCTTCCCAGGCCAGCCAACGGTGCCAACCCCTCACTTTTTGAAAGAACTCTCGACGGGCAAGATTCGGTTTGCCAAGCTCCCGTCCCGAGTAAGGGTCGAGATAGGCAATACCGGCCTTGCCTCGATTCACTTCAATCGGAGCGGCAGCAGCAGATCGCAAAGTGATGGTTGGGCTAACGGTCCAGGCTTGCTGGCCGAGCAACTCCACCAGTGGCAACTTGTTTGCACCTGAAACCACAAAGGCACCAATTTCGGCACTTGCCTGCAATTGCCGTTCATAAGTCAATATGACGCCAGTTAAAGACATTAAAAGGATGATAAGGCCACCCACACAACCGGCCACCAAGTGTGACCAAAACAAAATCTTCCGGATCATCTAAAGCAGCATCTTTCGCAAGTGATTTGCAGAACACTGTTAGATTACAATACCGGACCTATCCTGTCCACAATCACTAAAAGTTTTGAAGTTGCTCAGCGATTCTGTCACCCCCTAACTGCTCAGGGATTCTGTCACCCCCTGCCGAAAAGAGAGAGTGACATTGAGCCAAGAGCAATTGC
>JAYSVS010000205.1:0-3406 GCA_043718395.1 Acidobacteriota bacterium | reverse complement strand
AGAGAAGTCTCTATTCGAACTGGGAACATAATTTCTGGCATTTGGCTTTTGATTCAACAATCTCTTTCTTCCTGGTTCACTCACGAGTGTTACCGGCTCGGGGCCGCTATGGCGTTTTACAGCTTGCTGTCGCTTTCACCGCTTGTGATTTTAGCGCTTGCCTTAGCCGCATTTGTGTTTGATCACGGCACCGCTCAAATTTACCTGGCTTCAGAAGTGCAATCTATCTTTGGGCCCCAAGGCTACGCAGCCGTGCGAGGAATGCTGGAAAAAGCGCAGGAGCCGACTTCGGGAGCCGTCGGTTCTGCTCTGGGCGTGCTGACGCTGATATTCGGAGCGTCGGCCGTATTTGCCGAACTCCGCGCAGCCTTGAACAAGATTTGGGAAACAGGCTCACATGCTTCCGGGACGGCGTGGGGAATGGTAAAAGACTACTTCCAGTCTTTCGTCATGATGTTAAATTTTGGATTCCTTCTTTTAGCTTCATTAGTATTTAGCAGTGCCTTAGCGATGGCGGGAAAATTCTTTGAGACAACATTGGCCCTGCCCCAGTCTGTACAAACGATCCTGCCCTTCGTCCTCTCGATCACCTTCACCGCACCGATTTTTGCTTTAATTTTTAGATATGTTCCAAGCACCCGCTCTCCGTGGAACATTGTCGCTGTGGGGGGTGTGGTGACCTCGGTCCTCTACACAATAGGGAAAGCTGTTATAGGCCTTTACATCTCGAATATGGCCGTCGGATCCGGCTACGGAGCAGCGGAGTCGACTGTAGTATTCATCGTGTGGGTGTATTATTCGGCCATGATCTTCCTCTTTGGGGCGGAATTGACCCACACGCTATACACGCGCGAGAGTCCAACTCTTGTAACACCAGTGCCGTCTGGTAATGAACCAATAACATTATCTCCGAAGGACTTACTTGGCGCGCATCGTTAGCAACCTTAGGGGTTAGAAGCATCTTTGTAGCGTTGAATTGAAGACGGTGCCACGTACTGCGGCGTGCCTAGAATCGTGCCTTCCGTGGTGAGCCCGGCCACGATGAGCAGCTGAGGACTTCGCCAACCCAAACTCATCTTCTACACTTTGCAATTCAAAGTCGTCACAACTTGTTGATTCCACTGATCTGCATTTTTTCCTGAGCGAAATCCTAGTGACACAGATATTGACATAATAGATATTATTGGCTTGCTTTGTGAGATTGTGTGTGCAAATGATAGTGACACAGGAGATTTGTTCTGTTCGTACGCACCCAGACCAACGGCTCACGAACCTATCTGCTCATCGTTGACAACGAATGGGTCGATGGCAAAGTCAAACAGCGTGTCCTGCTTCGCCTCGGCCGGCTGGATGAACTACTGACCAGCGGCCGACTCGACTCGCTGATTCAATCGCTCGGACGTTTCTCGGAGAAGCTATCGATTCTCGGCGCTCATGCCCGCGGCGAGAGCGTCACTACTCGCAGCGCCCGAATCGGCCCGTCCCTGATCTTTCAAAGGCTTTGGGAATCCTCTTCGATTGACAGTATTCTGACCGCCTTGCTCAAAGACCGCCGCTTTGAATTTCCCCTCGAACGGGCAATCTTCCTCACGGTGTTGCATCGCCTGTTCGCACCAGGCAGCGATCGCGCCGCCGAAAAATGGAAGGACGACTATGCCATCCCAGGCACCGGCGATTTGAGTCTGCATCATCTCTACCGCGCGATGGCCTGGCTGGGAGAGGCTCTGCCGAAAGACCAGCAAGCGGGCACCACGCCATTTGCGCCCCGCACCAATAAAGACCTCATCGAGGAAGCGCTGTTCGCGCGGCGCCGGGACCTGTTTTCCGGCCTGGATCTGGTTTTCTTCGACACCACCTCCATCTATTTCCACGGCGAGGGAGGCGCGACCATCGGTCAGCGCGGGCACTCCAAAGATCATCGTCCCGACTTGAAGCAGATGGTGGTGGGCATGGTGCTGGACCAGCACGGTCATCCTGTTTGTAGTGAACTGTGGCCGGGTAACACCGCGGACGTGAAGAGCCTGATTCCCATCGTGGAGCGGCTCAAGACGCGGTTCGGCATCGGATCGGTGTGCATCGTGGCCGACCGCGGCATGATCAGCGCCGCGACACAGGCCGAAGTGGAGAAGCGGGAGTGGAAATACATCCTCGGCGTGCGGATGCGAAGTTCGACCGAAGCCAAGGCGGTGGTGGGGCGCGGCGGACGCTACGCTGAAATTCATCCCAAGAGCGATGATCGAGACGATCCTTCTCCGCTGAAAGTGAAAGAAGTCTGGATGGAAGACCAGCGGCGTTACGTGGTCTGTCTCAATGAAGATCAAGCCACGAAGGATCGCCATGATCGCGAAGCGGTGATCGTCTCGTTACAGAAAGCTCTTGGCCAGGGCGACAAGGCGCTGGTGGGTAACAAGGGGTACCGCAAGTACCTGCGCGCGGGCGGCAAACAGTTTACTGTTGACGAAGACAAAATCAAAGAAGAGGCTCGCTACGACGGCAAGTGGGTGTTGACGACGAACACGGATTTGCCAGCCAGTGAAATCGCCCTGAAGTACAAGCAACTGTGGATGGTGGAGGAGGTCTTCCGATCTATGAAATCCTTGCTGGATACGCGGCCCACCTACCACAAGTGCGACGAGACCATTCGCGGGCATGTGTTCTGTTCGTTCCTGGCGTTGTTACTGCGAAGAGAATTGGAACGGCGTTTGACCTCCAAACAGTGGAAGCTGGAGTGGGCCGATGTTATTCGTGACCTCGACAGCTTGGTGGAGATGGAGATTGCCATCGGCGGTAAGGGCTACGTCTTTCGCGGCCAAACAGCGGGTGTGACAAGCAGGATCTTTCAGGCATGTGGAGTTGCTCTGCCACCCACCCTACGCTCATGCTGAACCTAATCGCCAAATCCCTGCAAACGGAGAAAAACCGTGTCACTAGGCGTTTTCAAAATCCATAACCTGTTCAATCCGGGCAACTTCCGAAATCATGGTGTAGAAGATGAGTTAGGGAGCGGTCGCCAATATAAACTGAATCTCACGATTATGGTTTCCAACTGCCGTTTTTGGGTTGAATTGCAGCCCCGTCCCGGATTTCGTAGCCCTCCGCACCTTAATCCCAAGCCGAGCCCCACGATCGAATTTAGAATCGAAAGAGCGCTCACCATTCAGGTGACAGATGGCTTCCACGCAACTGTTGGTGGGTACGGGAGTTGATCTATGGACGGTGCGTCAACTGCCGTTTTTGGGATCAGGTGGAGAACGTTGGCGTGGATGTGATGAACATGCGCCGGGCTTACGCTGGCAAGTTGAAAGTCCACTGCTGCACGAGAGTTTTGAGAATCACGCCTTGCAATGCATTGTAATATGCCGATGCAAACAAGCGGCTAATGCACTAGTTTGAGAAAATAAAATGA
>JAYSVS010000204.1:0-10481 GCA_043718395.1 Acidobacteriota bacterium | reverse complement strand
CACCGCGTCCCCATCATCCAAAAGCTCTACAGCCCAGACTTCACGCTAGAAAACTATCGCCGCCTCCTCTTCAACCTCCGTCAACAAGTCATTGATGGGGATAAAGGGACAGCCTCTTCAGACGCCTATGTCACTGCGCACCTTTGGCTATTCTCCATCCGCATCAAGCTCAGAATAAGGGCCCCGCCGTCGTACCCACCGCGTCCTCTTCTTCAACAACAGCGAGTCCGCCAAACACCCTTGGACCAAAGAGCTCTGGTATCACGACTACCGCGCCAACATCCACCACACGCTCAAGATTAAGCCCCTTAGGGTCAAAAACCGGAACGAGTTTGTGGAGTGCTACAACCCCAACAACCGCAATAAGCGCCAATCTACCCGGAACTCGGAATCGAACCCTAAAGGCAGTTTCCGCAAATACACCTACTAAGAATTGTCCGCCCGCGACAATACCAGCCTTGACCTCCTTCTTGAGATTGGGACGGAGATGTGGACAGCCTTCAGACAGCTGCGTTTCTCGACAAACATTCGGGGTGGACTTCTATTGAATGACACTCTACGGCAAAGGGCGATCGCCAAAGATGAATTCAATCACCTTAGACCAGCGTCGCTCAAGCACTTCGACCCATCTGAATGCTCAATTGAGAACTCGGCAACCCGCGTTCTCAACATCGCCTCTGTCTTAACCAACCAGATCGCTTCCATTCGCTCAGAGCCTGTTTTTGTATTTGCAATCGGAAAGAGCCCACTCGCCTAAGTTATGCAAAGCACCTCTGAGCAATCCCGCCCGCCCGATGTGAACTTTATCAGTCACAGAAATTTTGATATTTCTTTTCCGCCTAACTCTAGGTTTCTAAATGCTTTCCTGCACCGTCAAAAATTTAGCCTTCAATCCCAACTGCTAGCTTCTTCACAGGAGAAATCCCATGAACGAAGAAATAGGCACCGCTACCGATCCCTCGACCGCCAAACCCAAGCGGCCCTGGCCGTCGCCACCAACTCCATCGAACAATTCAACCCCGTCACTCCAACCGAGGTTACCCTCGTCCATCAACTCATCCACATGCAAATCCGCTTCCTGCAAATGGAATTCCTCTACGGCGAAGCCATGCGCTTCCGGGTTGAAGACATCATCGCAAAACCATCGACCTTTCTTCCGGCCATCATGCGCGAACTCGATCGCCTCCCCGCCCGCATCCCCAAAGTCAAAAAACTGATGGAAACGGACCCACAAGCCGGCGTCGAACTAGCCACACAAATCATCCGCGACTTTGTCGAAAATATGAATGCCAAAGTCGGCATCCCTCTTCCTGCACCTCCGGCAGAAACTCAACCGGAATAACAAACCCACTCCAACCCGCCCGGGTCAGTTTAAAACAACGCCGCGCCAGCTCTTTGACATCCTGCTAGTTCTAAAAAACTCCAAATAACGCCCGGAGTGTGACCCGTGGCGCCGAGCTTCTAGTAAGCGATATCGACCAACTCGGCACCTTCCGTCATCCGCTTCAACTGCCCGCAAGCTGCATAGATATCAAGCCCGCGTGGCCGCCGGATAAAGCACGGCATCCCCAGCTTCACGATCTCCTGGAAGCTCTCGACGCGCTCCGGGTCTGGGGTCTCAAAACGAATCCCAGGGCCGGGATTGAGTGCAATCAGGTTCACCTTGCACTTCAAATTCGCCAGCAATTTACGCACGCGGCGAGCGTCGCCGTCGGTGTCGTTCACTCCACGCAAAAGCACATACTCAAATGTAAGAAACTCCCATGATCGCAGCGGATAGTGAAGACACACTTCGATCAAATCCTTGAGGTGCCACTTCTTCGTGATCGGCATCAATTCGATACGCTGCTCCTCTGTTGAGGCATTCAAACTAACCGCCAGCTTCGGACGCACCGCCGCCTTCCCCATCTCCTCAATTTTCGGGATCAGGCCAGACGTCGATACTGTAATGCGCCGCTCGCTCATGCCAACACCAACCGGATCCACCAGCAGCCGCGTTGCCTTCAGCACTGCATCGAGATTCATCATCGGTTCGCCCTGGCCCATCATCACGATATTCATCTGGCGATCATGCGGATCAAGATTATGCTCCGCAGCAATATGCAACACCTGCCCGACGATCTCTCCTGCCGTCAAGTTCCGCTCCAGACCCATCAGCGCTGTTAGGCAAAACTTGCAATCAACCGGGCAGCCCACCTGTGACGAAATACACAAAGTGTCGCGGCCGCGTTCTGGCATAAAGACCGATTCAACCGTCTTGCCGTCTTCGAGCCCCATCAAATACCGCACAGTGCCATCAATGCTGTCGTACCGCGAATCCACCTTCAAGGCTCCACTGGCAAACTCAGCCCTCAACACTGCTGGCAAGGCGCTGGCCTTACTCAGATCCAAGATCCGCCGCGAATAAAGGGCCTCATACACTTGCTTGGCCCGGTAGCGCGGGTAGCGATCCCCAAGCGCCGCTTCGATATCGGCTAGCTCCATGCCCATCAGTGATTGTCTTGGCTCTGTCACAATATAAGTATCAGTCCTCTTCCCTGTTTCCACCAATGAATTCAAACCCGCCTCGCGATATCCAAAGCACCACCCTTCCAAATGGGCTTACCGTAGTAACAGAACGCATGGGGCACGTGCGAAGTGTCTCGATTGGCGTCTGGATCGCCTCCGGTTCTCGCATGGAGCGTGGTGCCGAACGCGGCATCGCCCATTTTCTCGAGCACATGCTCTTCAAGGGTACGGCCACCCGCTCCGCAGAAGACATCGCCCGGGCTGTCGATTCCGTCGGTGGCAATCTCGATGCCTTCACCAGTAAAGAGTTGGTTTCCTACAACACCAAGGTGCTCGACGAGCACCTGCCCATCGCCTGGGATATCCTGTCTGACCTCGTCCTCAACCCAACCTTTGACCCGGTCGAACTAGAAAAAGAGAAAGGCGTCATCATCGAAGAGTGGAAGATGGATCTTGACAATCCAGAGCATCTGGTTCACGAACTCTTCGTCAAGCACCTCTGGAAGGGGCACGGTATCTCCCAGCCGATTATCGGCACCAAGCCCACCATCCTCGGCTTTGACCGCGACATGCTGATTGACTATCACCAGCGCGTCTACACTCCAGCCAACATCGTCATCACTGCGACGGGCAATCTGGAGCACGAACGCATCGTGCGCATGGTGGAAGATTCCTTTGCTTCCCGCCCTGCCGGCAAAAAACTCCCCAAACAGGCCTCCCCCAAGCATCACGCGCCTTTTGTTCTTAAACAGAAGCGCACACAACAGGCCCACGTCTACATCGGCGCTCCCTCGCATCCCATCGCTCACGCGAATCGCTATGTTTCTTATGTCCTGAACACGATTTTGGGCGGCGGCATGTCCTCGCGCCTTTTCCAGAACATCCGCGAGCGTCAGGGCCTTGCTTACGCCGTAATGTCAGACCTCATGCTCTTTCGCGATATTGGTTGCATGGCCATTTATGCCGGCACTTCTGCTGATACGCTGCGTAAAGTAATCAGTTCAGTGATGGACGAATTCCGCGATCTCAAAGCAAATGCTGTGCCAGCAGAAGAACTGCGCCGCGCCAAGGAGCATCTCAAAGGTTCTCTCATGCTTTCGCTCGAATCCACCAACTCGCGCATGACCAATCTGGCCCGCCAGCAGATCTTCTTTGGCCGCTTCTTCTCGATGGACGAAATGATTGCCAGCATAGAAGAGGTAAGCGCCGGACAGGTACAAGCTCTGGCAAACGAATCTTTTGTGAACGATCAACTGTCGCTCACTGTCCTTGGTAAAGTAGACGGTCTTTCGCTCGACCGTTCTATCTTCAACTGCTGATTCACCCCAAACCTGTGCTTCGTCTCGCCCTCAGCTTCGCGCTCGCCATATCCGCTTTCGCCGCGGATTGGACCCAACTCAAGCCTGAAGGCTATGTCTCGGATTTTGCCCGCGTGATCGATCCTTCCTCCCGCGAAAGCATCGACCGCTACCTAACCGCTCTCGAAAAGGCGAGCGGTGCCCAAGTGGCGATCGTAACGGTTGCCTCTCTCGATGGCGAACCAATCGATGATGTTGCCAATAAGCTCTACCGTCAATTTGGGGTAGGGCAGAAAGGCAAGAATGAGGGCGCTCTCTTCTTGCTCGTGGTTCGTGATCGGAAATCCCGGCTTGAAGTAGGTTACGGCCTGGAGCCCATCGTGCCCGACGGCGTCGCTGGTGATGTATTGCGTGCAATGCGTCCTGCGCTCCGCGCCCAGCAATACGGCCCCGCACTGATCGAGGCGACGCGTATTCTCGGTACCAAAATCGAAGCAGGCAAAAACATCACGATCACGGAAAGCCTGCCCGAGCGCCGGTTCAGCGAGGGCGCATCCCAAAGGCAAAGCCCCGCATCCAATGAAAAGATCATACAAATTCTACTGGTAGTTGGCCTCATCGCTCTCTTTGCGATCTTTAGCCGCAGGCGTGGAGGCGGATTCGGCGGCGGTCCTTTTATCTTCCCCGGCGGAGGCGGTTTTGGTGGCGGCGGAGGAGGCGGCGCAAGCTGGGGCGGCTTTGGCGGTGGAGATTCAGGAGGAGGCGGCGCATCGAGCGACTGGTGATCACAACTATGCAAATAGAAAAACAGCTACAAGACCTTGTATTGAAAGCCAAAGCGGCACTTGGCGATAAGCTATCGTCGATCCTGCTTTACGGCTCAGCCGCACGCCACGAGTTTGACGCCGGCCACTCCGATCTCAACATCCTGATCCTCACAACGGATCTGAACCTCAATACGCTTAAGGCTGCCGCGCCGCTGTTGATCTGGTGGGTAGAGGCAGGCAACCCGCAGCCTCTGCTTTTTACTCTCGACGAATTCCGGCGCTCCACTGATGCGTTTCCAATCGAGATCACTGATATCCAGGAATGCCATCGCATCCTTCACGGCACCTCTCCGCTCGAAGGTCTCTTGGTTGACCACACTCACCACCGCGCCCAACTTGAGCATGAAATGCGTTCCAAGTTGTTACGGCTGCGCCAGAAAGCGATGCCAGTCATCGCAGATAACAAATCCCTGCTTCGCTTGATGGAGGATTCCGTCACCACGTTTTTGCTTTTCATTCGCCACGCGTTGCTGCTCAAGCAACTGAAAGCCCCTGCTCTGCGCCGCCCGCTCGTCGAGGCGGCTAGCCTTGCAGCCTTGATTGACCCGACCTGCTTCGTCCAACTGATTGACCTGCGCGAGGGAAAACTCAGCCCCAAGTCCGTAGACTCAGTACAATTGTTCGAAGACTACCTAAAGCAGATTCAAAAATTGGTTGCGTCCGTCGACGCTCCGTAAAGGATATTCCATATGCGTTCAGCTCTGATTGTGATTGGCGTTTTGTTGGTTGGTGCCCTGTTGATTGGTGGCAAGATGGTCGGCAGCCGCAATGACCTTGTTGTCAAACGAGAAGCCATTGAAGGTTCCTGGTCCCAAGTAGACGTCGCCCTCCAGCGACGCGCCGACCTTATCCCCAATCTTGTCGCGACTGTCAAAGGTTATGCCACTCAAGAGAAGGAGATCTTCACCAACATCGCCAATGCCCGCGCTGCTCTAGGTGGTGCCCGTACACCTGGCGAGAAGATCGCCGCCAACGGACAGCTCGATAGCGCCCTCGCGCGTCTTCTTGTCGTCGTCGAAAATTATCCGCAACTGAAGTCCAACGAAAACTTCATGCGTCTGCAGGACGAACTCGCCGGCACGGAAAACCGCATTGCCGTCGAACGTCGCAAGTACAACGAAGTGGTGCAGGACTACAACACCACTCGCGAGCTCTTCCCCACCAATATCGCTGCGTCGCTATTTGGCTTCCAGCGCAACGATGCTTACTTCAAGACCGATCCGGGCTCGCGCAATGCGCCCAAAGTCGACTTTTCCAAATAAAGGGATTCATAGATGCAAACTTTCGGCAATTACATTAACGGCGAATGGGTGACCACTGGTGGCACCTTCGAGGTTCGCAATCCGGCTAATACCGATGAAGTCGTAGGGCTCTTCGTTAAGGCATCTGCAGCAGATGTCGACGCTGCAGCGCAAGCAGCAGCCGATGCATTCCCCAAGTGGGCAGCGATGGCTGGTCCCGCCCGTGCCAACATCCTCTTCAAGGCTGCCGAAATTCTCGATAGCCGCTTTGAATCGGTTGCCGCCGACATGACCCGCGAAGAAGGCAAGACCTTTCCTGAGGCCAAAGGCGAAGTGCGCCGCACAATCAACATCCTCAAGTATTTTGCCGGCGAAGGCTCACGCACCGGCGGCCATCTGGTGCCCAGCGAACGCGACCGCGTGCATATGTTCGCCATCCGCAAGCCTATCGGTGTCGTCGGTCTGATCACCCCTTGGAACTTCCCCAGCGCTATCCCCTGCTGGAAGCTCGCCCCAGCTCTGATCTGCGGCAACACGGTTATTCTCAAGCCCGCCAGTGTCGCTCCGCTTTCTGCCTGGCGCATCATCGAAGCCCTTCATGAAGCAGGCATCCCCAAAGGTGTTGTCAACTTCGTCGCAGGCTCCGGCGGCACTATCGGCAAGGCACTCATTGAAGCTAAGCCTGTCAAGGCCATCTCATTCACTGGCTCCGAGACGATCGGCAAATGGGTTCACACTGAAGCCTCCAAGCGCATGCTCCGCATCCAGCTTGAGATGGGCGGCAAGAACCCCACCATCGTTCTGAACGACGCAGACTTCAACTCCGCTGTCGAAAACGTAGTCAACGCCGCCTTTTTCTCTACCGGCCAGAAGTGCACTGCCACTTCGCGCGCCATCGTCGAAGACGGCATCTACGACAAGTTCGTTGCGGCTGTTGTCGAGCGAACCAAAAAGCTCAAGGTCGGCAATGGCATGGAGGCTGGCATCGACATCGGCCCTGCCGTTGACGAAGCCGCTCTCAAGACGATCCTCGACTACATCGAGATCGGCAAGAAGGAAGTGGGTGCCCCTTTGGTTGGCGGCAACCGCCTGACTGGCGGAGCCTACGACAAAGGTTATTTCGTCGAGCCCACTGTGTTCGCCGATGTACCTGAAGACGCCCGCATCGCCACAGAAGAAATCTTTGGCCCGGTGCTGACCATCCACCGCGCCAAGAGCTTTGAGGACGCGATGCGCATGGCCAACGCCACGCAATTCGGCCTCTCTGCCAGCGTTCAGACCACCAACATCTCCCGCGTCTTCGAGTTCATCTATGGTGCCGAGGCCGGCCTGCTTACGGTCAATCTGCCTTCGGCGGGCGTCGAATATCAGCTCCCCTTCGGTGGCACTAAGGATTCGTCCTTTGGGCCAAAAGAACAGGGCCCTGCTGCATTCGACTTCTACAGCGACTACAAGACCATCTATCTCAAGTACTAAAACAAGCACGGAAAGCACTCGATGAAACTAGGACAAATCAAAAGCAACGGCTCCCTTGTCGCTGCGATCTTTGTAGATACAACCCACGCCAGGCCGATCCCCGACTACTCCATGTACGATCTGGTGAAGCGAGCCGATGTCGAAGGTACAGACCTCGCAACCCTCGCCGGCCGGCTGGCCAGCACACATCTCGAAGAAGTAACGCCGCTAATCCCGATCGCCCCGCGCGAAGTGTGGGGAGCGGGCTGTACTTATGAGATCAGCTCCAGCTTTCGCGATGCCGAACACGGCACCCGTGAGGGCTTCTATCGCGCTGTCTTTGAAGGCGGCCGCCCTGAGCTCTTCTTCAAAGGCACCGCCCGCATCGCCGTTGGTCCAGGCCAACCGATTGGCATTCGCGAAGATTCCAAGTTCACCGCCCCCGAGCCAGAGCTCGCTGTCTTGATCGGTTCCAAAGGCCAGATCTTTGGCTACACCGTTTCAAACGACGTCTCCGCCTGGGACATCGAAAAAGAGAATCCGCTGTATCTGCCCCAGTCGAAGACCTTTACCGGTTGCGCCGCGCTAGGCCCGGTTTTTGTCACGCCGGATGAACTCGGCGATGTCTATAACCTCGAGATGACCTGCAAGATCACCCGCGGCGACAAGACCACCTTTGAAGGCAGCACCAATACTTCGAAGCTCGGCCGCAAGATCGAAGACATCATCGGCTACTTAATGCGCTCAAACCAAGTCCCCTGCGGTACAGTGCTTCAAACAGGCACCGGCATTATCGTCACGCAGGAGAGCGCTCTGGCTCCGGGCGATATCGTCACGATTAGCGTGCCGCAAATCGGTACGCTTTCCAACCCCGCTGCGATTGTTTAGCTATGGCCTTAGACGAAGCACAGCCCGTCATCCCTGGATCGCTCAAGCGATTCAAAGTGACGGGCTTTCGCCGTCTGGTGGATGTGGATGTGGAGCTTGGGCCCTTCAATGTTCTGATTGGTCCAAACGGCGGAGGCAAGACTTCGTTTCTCGATGCGATCGAGATGACTGCGAGGGCGTTGCGTCGCGAACTCAAGCCATTCTTTAACGAACTTGGTGGGTTTTCACAGGTTATTGCAAGCGGTGGCGATTCTATTTCTGTCTATGCGGATTTGCATGCTGAATATGGCCATTTCGCTTACGGCCTAACTTGCGTTCCCGCAGGCTATGGACACAAACTTTCGAGCGAATCGCTGAACATCGTCCCCGGCGAGTTTGCACAGCAAGGCCCGCTCGTTCACTCATCTACTTTCATGTATTACAGTTTTGATGGAGAGTCAGTTAGATATTTTGAGCCCGGAACTCCCCCCAGAAAGCTAAATTCCTTAGTGGATGAGTCTCCACTGATGGAGTACCCCGATCCAAACCTCACAACGCTGAGCAAACTTCGCGGTGTTGCCACCTGCCCATCTATCTTCACTGGAAGGCGTTCTCCTATCCGATCAGCTCAACGTCTATCGCCCATCTCCTATCATTCTGTCGATGGCGACCAACTTTGTGTTCGCCTTTTCGACATTCAACAAGGTGAGCCGGAGATCTTTGAAATGGTCTCACGAAATCTCAAGTTGGCATTTCCGAATTTTTCCCGACTGGCAATTCGACTCGTCGCCAACTCGCATGCCGGCCTTTTTTGGCATGAGACAGGTCAAGAGAAGCCATTTGAAGCAGGCCAGCTTTCGGATGGTGTCCTGCGCTTCCTTTGGTTATTGTCGATTCTGTATCACCCGGATTGCCCCCCAACCATTTTGCTTGATGAGCCTGAATCACATTTCCATCCAAGGTTAATTCAGATTCTTGTCGAAATCTTTCGTGAATGCTCCGCTTGGACTCAAGTGATTGTTGCAACTCACTCACCAACAATCGTTAGATTCATCAAGCCTCATGAGCTCTTAGTTATGGAAGACGATGAACAAGGAATTGTGCGCTTGCGAAGTGCCTCCAATCTTAACTTGAGCCACTGGCTTGAAGATTTTACACTTGACGAAATCTGGAGCTTGGGTCGTCTCTCGGACAACTAATGAAGATTGCATTCATTGTAGAAGGCGAGTCAGAAAAACTTTTTCTCAGCTCCATCCGTGGATTTCTACAAGCCAGATGTGAACCTGGCAAGTTGCCGAGGCTAGTCGCGCGCCCCCTAAACAGCAATGTTCCTCCCCGTAGTCAATTGCTGAAACTCATCCGCAAGGAATTCAATGATTCAGTTGACTTCGTGATCGTACTAACCGACGTGAAGGGTAGAAACCAGTACAAGGATGCCAACGACGCGATCCAACAAATTGAAACATCTTTGAAGGGCTTGCCTCAGTTAAACAAGCAAGTCTTTGTTCACGCCGCTCAGTATGAGATCGAGGCTTGGCTCATCCCGTTTTGGCCCCGAATACAAAGTATTTTTAGAAGTACGGCGAAGAAACCTAGAATAAATCCAGAGCAGATCAACCACGACAAACCTCCATCGAAATTGTTATCCGAAGTCGCTCGAACCTCAAGATCCCGTAAGTACTCCAAAACTCTTCATCTTGAAACCATCTTGAAAGACCAAGACCTCGCAATTGCCGCAAACGAATGCCCAGGCCTAAAGGCGCTGCTGAATCGCATCCTCGAACTCTCCGGCGCAAACAGATTTTAAGATTGCCGTAGGATAAACTACGCGAACAAGGCCCTATGATTTCCGAAGTTCGTTTCCGCGAGTTCATCCTCCTACTATTTATCGCGGCAGCCGCTTTGCGCGCCCAGTCCAGCGAACTCTTTGAATCATCCGTCCGCCCCGTCCTGATCAAGTCCTGCGTCGCCTGCCACGGCCCTTCACAACAATCCTCTTCACTTCGCCTGGACTCCCTCGAGGCCATGCTCAAAGGCGGCAATCGCGGCCCCGCGCTGATCCCCGGTGACCCTTTATCCAGCCTGCTTACGAAGTCGATGCGTCACGATGACGCTGACCTCAAAATGCCAGTTGGCGGCGCAAAGCTGAAGGCAACCGAGATTGCGGCAATCGAAAAGTGGATCACTGAGGGAGCGCCCTGGCCCGCCTCGGACGCCGCTAAGACTGCCATCAGTTCTGGCGACCCACGGTATTATCCAAAGCTACTCCGCGAGCACTGGGCATT
>JAYSVS010000203.1:0-33246 GCA_043718395.1 Acidobacteriota bacterium | reverse complement strand
ACGAAGAAGCCGTCGCCGCCGGCACAAACCCCTACTCCCTCGGTACCGCCAAGTGCTGCAGCCTCCTCCGCACCCGCGCCCTCGTCGAGGGCCTCCAGAAACTCCAGGCCGACGCCGCCATCGGCGGAGCCCGTCGCGATGAAGAAAAGTCCCGCGCCAAAGAACGCGTTTTCTCTTTCCGCAACCAGTTCGGCCAATGGGACCCCAAAGACCAGCGCCCCGAGCTCTGGAACCTGTACAACCCCAAAGTCGACCCCGGCGAAAGCATGAGAGTCTTCCCCCTCTCCAACTGGACGGAATTCGACATCTGGAAATACCTCGAACGCGAGCACATCCCAATCGTGCCGCTTTACTACGCCGCCCCGCGCGAAGTCTACGTAAGAGGCAACACGCTAATTCCGGTCAAAGCCAACGTCCGCGCCCTCCCCGGCGAAACACCTCAAATCCGAACCTGCCGCATGCGCTCGCTCGGCTGCACCCCCTGCTCGGGCGCGATTGAATCTGAGGCCGACACGATCCCCAAAATCATCGACGAACTCTTCAGCTTCCGTCGCAGCGAACGCGAAAACCGCGTCATCGACCATGACCAGGAAGGCTCCATGGAAATCAAAAAGCGCGAGGGCTATTTCTAAATGCAAACCACTCTGCGCTTCTCCACTGCCGGCAGCGTTGACGACGGCAAAAGCACTCTCATTGGCCGCCTGCTCTTTGATACCAAAGGTGCCTACGAAGACCAGATCGAAGCCGTCAAAAAGAGCAAGGTCAATCGCAGCGGTCGCGAAATCGACCTCTCCCTCCTCACCGACGGTCTCAATGCAGAGCGCGAGCAAGGCATCACGATCGATGTCGCCTACCGCTTTTTCGCCACCGCCACGCGCAAGTTCCGCATCGCCGACACTCCAGGCCACGAACAATACACCCGCAACATGGCCACCGGCGCATCGACGTCCGACGCCGCCATCATCCTCGTCGACGCCATCAAAGGCGTCAGCCGCCAGACCCTCCGCCACGCCACCATCTCGCACTTACTCGGCATTGAGCATCTTATCTTTGCCATCAACAAAATGGACGCCATGGGCTGGAGTGAAGAAGTCTTCTCGGCCATCAAGACCACCCTCGAAGAACACTCCAAACGCTGGCCCGGATCGAAGCTCCACTACTTGCCAGTAAGCGCACTCGACGGTAACAACGTTGCCTCGCGAAGCGATGTCGTCACCTGGTACAGCGGCCCCAGCCTTCTAGATCTCCTCGAGAATCTTGAGATCAGCCCGGCCGCAGCCAACTTTCGCTTCCCCGTGCAATACGTCGTCCGTCCCGGCGACGGTTTTAGAGGCTTCGCGGGCCGCATCGCCAGCGGCAGCGTCAAACCCGGCGACGCCATAGTGATTCTTCCCAGTGGCCGCCGCGCGACCATCAAAGAGATCTCTACATTCAATGGCCCCTTGGCCCAAGCGAGTGAAGGCCAAAGCGTCACGCTAGTGCTCAACGAAGAAGTCGACGTCAGCCGTGGCGATATCATAGCACTAGAAACCGCCCGCCCCGAACTCAGCCGCCATCTCGAAGCAGACCTCGTCTGGATGGCAGAAGAGCACCTCGAACCTGGCACGCCCTACCTGCTCAAGTCCGCCACCCGCGAGCTTAGCGCCAAGATCTCCCGCATCGAATGGGCTCTCGACCCCGAAACCGGCAACCATCTCAAGGTCAACTCAGCCGCGCTAAACGACCTCCTCCGCGTCTCAATCGAGACAACGCAGCCGCTCGCCTTTGACCCCTACGTGAAGTGCCGTGAAACCGGCAGCTTCATCCTCGTCCACCCGCGAACCAACCGCACAATCGCCGCCGGTATGATCGTGCGCGGTACTCAAAAGACAGTCCGCAACGCGAACGCTCTGGCCTTCGATCTCGGCCCTGTCACCGCAGGCGAACGTGTTGAGCGCTACGGCCACATGCCTGCCATCGTCACCAGCAAAGATCCGGATCTGCTTGAGCGCATCCTCTTCGAACACGGCGCGCTCGTGCTTCGCTGGCACGGCCCGGTGCCCAAAGAACTGGAAGAATCCGGCGCAATCATCATCTCGGATTCCGGCCTCGAAGTTCCCGAAGACGGCTCACTCGAATTCCTCGAAGCCGCAGGCATTCTCATGCGGCGCAACGATTTCATCTCAGGAGAAGGTATATGAGCGAAGTGCTCCAATCGATCGATCAGGCTCTCACAGGCAAGGCCTGCTACACCTGTAGTTTCCAACTCGAAGACGTGGTGCTTCTGCACTACCTGCTTCAGCGTGATCCCAACATCCCTGTGCTCTTCCTCGAAACCGGTTATCACTTCGCCGCGACTTACGCCTACCGCGACCAACTGACAAAGGACTGGAACCTCAACCTCCACAACCTCGCCGCCACGCAATCCGTCAAAGATCAGGAAGCCGCCTTCGGCATCCTCAACCAAACCGAACCCGCCAAGTGCTGCCAGCTCCGCAAAGTCGAGCCCCTCTTTGACGGCCTCGAAAACTACGACGTCTGGTTCACCGGCCTCCGACGCGAACAATCCCCGACCCGCGCCAAGCTCGAAATCTTCGAAACAACCAAACTCAAAAGCGGCAAGCAGATCGCCAAGGTAAGCCCCCTCGCCCACTGGACCTGGAAGCAAGTCTGGCAATACGCCCGCGAGTACAACCTGCCGATTCTTGAGCTCTACGATCAGGGCTACACCAGCATTGGATGCGAACCCTGCACAGCCAAACCTGCAAGCGACGACAACCTCCGCAGCGGCCGTTGGGGCGGCAAAAAACTGGAATGCGGCATCCACACTTTTAGTAGCTAACGGGCCATTACGATGGAAACTATTCTCGGATTTTGTATCGCAACGATTGTCGGTCTCACGGGTGCCGGCGGCGGCCCGCTCACAGTCCCGCTTCTCGTTCTGCTTCTTGGCCGTAGCGCTTCGGAAAGCGTCGGCACCTCGCTGGCCTTCGTCTTCGCGATCAAGGTCTGCGCCTCGCCACTTTATATATTCCGGAAGAGCGTCGACTGGCGAGTCCTTGGCTTGATGTTACTCGGTGGACTCCCCGGTGTACTCCTGGGCTCCTGGATCCTCCTCCACCTCAGCAAGAAACAAATCGAACCCATCTTGTTGCCTCTGGTGGGGGCTACCATCGCAGGCTTGGCTTTCCTACGCCTCTTCCGCAATAAGGAAGTCAGCCGTCCCAATGTCGAGCGACGTTGGCTAATACCCCTCGCCACTCTACCAATTGGTGCCGAAGTCGGCTTTTCATCGGCGGGAGCCGGTGCCCTCGGCGGCCTCCTCCTGATGTACAAAACCGTCCTGCCAACAGCCACCATCGTAGGTACTGACTTGCTCTTTGGCATGGCGCTCAGCTTTGTCGGCAGCGGCATCCACGTAATCTTTGGTCACGTCGATCAAGCCCTGGTTCTCAAGATGCTAGTGGGCGGGATCCCAGGCGCAATCTTCGGCTCCTGGCTCGGCACCAAGGTTCCCTCCCAAACCCTCCAGGTGGCCATGAGCGTCGTCTTCGGCTACCTCGGTTTGCACATGAGCTGGAAGGGGCTCGCCCCTCTTTTCAATCGTTGAAAATCCCACCGTAACTTTTTCCAACCTGTGGCAAAATGTCAGTCATGAAGCCCGTTGCTTGCTTTCTTTTCCTCTCTTTGACCCTCGCCGCTCAAGATTGGAGATACGAACAACTCCCCGTTGCCGGGCAAGCCCCGCCGGCCCGTATCGACGGAACCATCAGCTACGACCGCGATTCCGCCAGTCTCTTCCTCTTCGGCGGCCAGGCCGGACAAACCCTCAACGACCTTTGGGCTTATTCACTCAATACCCAAACCTGGACCCAACTCCAACCCACCGGCAATCTCCCCCCAACACGTCTCGGCCACACTCTTCTCACCGACACCAAACGCCGCCGTCTCATCCTCTTCGCAGGCCAAGCCCGTGGCTTCTTCAGCGACGTCTGGGCTTACGACATATCCGCCAACAATTGGTCGCGCCTCGCAATCGATAATGCCGGCCCCAGTAATCGCTACGGCCACTCCGCCGTCCTCGACACCGACACCGACCGCATGATCATCTCCCACGGCTTCACCGATTCAGGCCGCTTCGACGACACCTGGGCCTTTGACCTCAATTCAAACCAGTGGCGCAACATCTCCCCATCCGCCAATAGGCCCCTCAAGCGTTGCCTCCACCACGCTGTGCTCGATTCCCAAGCTCAAAGGATGTATCTCTACGGAGGCTGCGCGAGCGGCTTCGGGCCCTGCCCACTAGGCGATCTCTGGTCCTTCGATCTACGCACCAATAGCTGGACTGAAGTCACCGGCGGCGTCAAGCCCCCAGCCCGCCAGCACTACGGCATCTCCTTCGACACACGGCGTATGCAGCTTGTCCTCTTCGGCGGTTCAGGCGGAGGCCTGCTCGGCGACACCTGGCTCTTTAGTACACAAACCCGCACCTGGAATCAACTCACCACCAGCGGCCCCAGCGCACGCCTCCGCCACCAAGGCGCTTATGCCGCAGAACGCGGCTCCACATACTTTTTCGGCGGCAGCACTAATGGCGGCTCGACCAGCGAACTCTGGCAACTCCGCAGCGGCCTCTCGACGATTCCACGCCTTGCCACCGGCGGCATCACCAACGCCTTCAGCGGCATCGGCGGCGCGCTAGCTGCAGGCGAATACATATCCCTCTTCGGCGACAGCTTGAGCCCTGACCCGCAGATCACCTTGAACGGCATACCAGTCCCGGCCTTCTTCTCGCAATCAAATCAGATCAATCTGCGAGTCCCAACCGATCTCCCTGCACGAGGCGAAGCGACCATCAAGGTAGCAAGAGAAGGAGAATCGAGCAACGAGCTGAAAGTGCCGATAGTTGCCGCCCACCCTGGCATCTTTCCCATGGGAGTCAACGAAGACAACACACTTAACTCCGCCAACAGCCCCGCCGCAGCCGGCGCAATCATCGTTTTCTACGCCACGGGGCAGGGAAGCAACCCAACCCAAATCACTCTTGAAATAGGCGGCCAACCGGCGGAACTCCTCTTCGCAGCAACCTCCCCAGGTGCCGCAGGCTTGCTACAGATCAACGCCAGAATCCCCGCCGGCCTCACTGCCGGCGTAGCGACAGTGAAGCTCCGAATCGGCGAGGCGGAATCCCAGGCCGGTGTACAGATCTTTATCCGTTAGCGGCGATCAGCTGAGCGCGATCGCACGATGAGCGCGACAAGAAAATTCTGAGCGATTTGGCTAGTCTCGATCTTGGGCCAAAGGGTGAACACCTCCTCAGCCAATTTCACCTGGCGCAGCGCGTCTGTGACCTCAAGCTCCTGCGTTAGGTTGTAGTCTGCGGAATGGCGATAATCTTGCAGCGCGATAAAGTTTTTTGCAACTTGTCGAAGTTCCTTCACTAGTGCAGGGTCTACGTCTTTATAGGGAAACCGTTTAGTGTCTAAAATCCGCCCGGATGCCGATTTCATGATGCCATGCTCGAAGGCTCTGGCAAGAGCAGCTCTAGACTCTTCGTTCTTCCAATTCGATACCGATGCGTGGATCAGTAAATGGAAAACAGCATAATACGCCGATGAAACGGCTCTTCGCAGATTCGCTTGTGTTCTAGGCTCTGCATGTAAAAGTTGCAAAGCTTGGGCCAGCAGTTCGTCGTGGAAGGCCATTTAAGCGGCCCATTCGGGATCCTTGGATCTATGCCACTCGGATAGACTTCGATAATAGAAGTATGGATAGAGGCCCCAATTTTCGACAGGCTGCAGCTCATCAAAAATTAATGATGCTATCCGCCCAGTAACAACCATTAGATTCTCTTCTCTGGCTGCCGCTTCAGTGAGGACAATTCTGAAAAAAATTGAGGGGTCTCCAGTGGAATCTTCGCCCAAGCTGTAGGCAGCGTGAACAACATCCGGCCCGAACTTTTCGATCACTCTTTTAATTTCGGAATAAAGCTGGCTCTGATGAACCAATCCTGCTGGAGTTATGCCCATATAATGATTATGCCAAACCCACCAAACTACGCTGGCAGCGGCTCCATCGCAACAGCCGTCTTCTTCGCACCCAACTTCGCCAGATACGTATAAACCACCGGCGTCAGATACAGCGTCACAAGCTGCGAGAACAACAACCCGCCCACCACCACCAAACCCAGTGGCTGCCTCGCCTCCCCACCCGCGCCATACCCAACCGCAATCGGCACAGCTCCCAGCAATGCGCACATCGTCGTCATCATGATCGGCCTAAACCGAACCAGGCAACCCTGATAGATCGCCTCATCCGGCGACATCCCTTCCCGCTCCGCCTCCAGCGCAAAATCAATCTGCATGATCGCATTCTTCTTCACAATACCGATCAACATAATCAAACCCACAAACGCATAGATACTCAAATCCATCTTGAACAAATAAAGAGTCAACAGCGCACCAAAACCCGCACTAGGCAATCCCGACAAAATCGTAATCGGGTGAATGAAGCTCTCATACAGGATCCCCAGCACGATATACACAACCGCGATAGCCACGCCCATCAAAATCCACAAGTTACCGAGCGATCCATAGAACGCCGCGGCCGATCCTTGAAAGGTCGCGCTCACCGTCTCCGGCAAGATCCCCTTGGCGGCATTCGCCACACCCTCCAGCGCAGTCCCCAGTGAAGCGCCCTGCTTCACGCCAAACGACACCGTCACCGCCGTCAACTGCCCGTAGTGACTGATCGCCAAAGGCCCACTATCCAACTCCACTTTCGCCAGCGAATCCAGCGGAATCAAATTGCCATTCCCCGCCTTGAAGTACAACATCGACAACAGTTTCGGGTCCGACTGATACTCCGGCATCAGCTCAAGCAAAACCTTATATTCATTCACCGGCGAATAAATAGTCGACGCCCACCGGGGTCCGTACGCATCAAACAGCGCATTCTCGATCTGCGTTACATTCACCTGCATACTGGCCGCCTTATCGCGGTTCACTTCGATTTTCACCTGCGGCGACTTGATCATCAAATCGTTAGTCACATCCACCAGCGAGTTCAGCTTCTTCAACTCTTCAGTCAGTTCTTCCGCCGTTTCATAAAGAACATTCTTGTCCGGTGAATACAGCGTGTACTGATACTGACTCTTCGACACCAACCCGCCAATCCGAACCACCGGAGGATTCTGCGGATACACCTTCATCCCTGGATACTGCGACAAATGCGGCCGAATCCGTTCAATGATCTTATCTACTAACTCGGTCCGCTCATGGCGCGGCTTCAAATGCACAACAATCTGCCCGTAGTTATTGCCCCCTAGTGTCGCCGCCGCTGAACCGCCGACATTTGACACCAGCGAATCAATGGCCGGATCCTGCCGCAAGTACTCGGCGATCTGGTTCTGGTACTCCACCATCTGAGTAAATGAAGTGCCTTCCTGAGCCTCGGTGATGACGGTCAATTGATCTGTATCCTGATCGGGAATGAATCCCTTGGGCACCTCCAGGAACAACCATCCCGTTGCCCCAAGAATCACCAAAGAGAAAGCCATCGTCGCCATACGATGCCGCATCACCCACTTCAGGCTCACGTCATAGCTATGGAGCCAAGCCTCAAACCACCGCTCGGTCATCTCGTAGAACTTCGAGCGCTTCCCGTGATGCGCCTTCAGAAAACGGCTAGCCAACATAGGCGTCAGCGTCACTGACACCACGCCAGAGATCAGAATCGCCACGCAAATCGTCACCGCAAATTCCTGGAACAATCGTCCCAGCACCCCACCCATAAACAGAATCGGGATAAACACGGCTGCCAACGATATCGTCATCGACACAATCGTGAAGCTGATCTCCATCGCCCCTTCAATCGCCGCCTGCATCGGAGGCTTACCCATTTCCATGTGACGCACGATGTTCTCCAGCATCACAATCGCATCGTCCACAACAAATCCAATCGCAAGAATCAAAGCCATCATCGACAAATTGTCCAGCGAGTATCCGCACAGATACATCACCGCAAAAGTACCCACGATAGAGAAGGGGAGTGCGAGCGACGGAATTACCGTAGCCGAGAAATTCCGCAGAAAGATGTAGATCACAGCCACAATCAAAACCAGAGTCAGCAACATCGTGAACTGCACATCTTTATAGCTCTCGCGAATCGTCTCAGACCGGTCGTAGAACACCTTCATCTCAACCGATGGCGGCAGATCGTTCTTGAACTGCGGCATGAGCTTCTTGATCCCGTCGGTAACAGCGATGGTGTTCGTGCCCGGCTGCCGCTGGATCCCCAACACAATCGATCTCCGGCAACCGGCATCATCGCAGAACCAAGATGCCGTCCTGTCATCTTCAACTCCGTCTACAATCCGGCCCAGTTCCTCAAGCCGCACCGGCGACCCACCCCGGTAGCTCACAATCACAGATTTGAAAGCCGCCGCATTCATCAACTGTCCGCTCGACTGCAACGTAAACGCCCGCTGCGGGCCATTGATGGTTCCAGTCGGCTGATTGGAATTCCAATTTCGCAACGCTGTCTCAACTTCGTTAATCCCGATCTTCCGCGATGCCATCGCGTAAGGGTCCATCTGCGCATGAACCGCATAGCGCTGCGATCCAAGAATCGAAACCTGCGCCACACCCGTTACCTGCGAGATCCGTTGCGCCACGCGCGTTTCGGCAAATTCATTCAAACCGTAAAGCGGCATGGATGTTGACGACAGCGCGAGATAGAGAATCGGCTGATCCGCCGGGTTGACCTTCGCAAACGTCGGAGGCGTCGGCATCCCCGGAGGCATCATTCGCGACGATTGCGTAATTGACGCCTGCACGTCTACCGCAGCCCCATCCAGGCTCCGCGCCAGATCAAACTCGAGCGTGATCTGAGTCGAGCCCAGCGTGTTGATACTGGTCATCGACGCGAGACCTGCGATGGTCGAGAACTGCGCCTCAAGCGGAGTCGCCACGGCTGAAGCCATTGTCTCCGGGCTGGCCCCAGGCAACTGCGCCGTCACCAGTAGGGTCGGCAAATCCACATTTGGCAAATCGCTAACTGGCAAATTGCGATAAGCAATTACACCAAAGAGCCCAATCGCCACCATCAGAAGCGTCGTCGCAATCGGACGCTGAATAAAAATACCGCTTACATTCATGAATGAGCTTCACCAAGTGTGGGCTGTGCAATTGTCGCCTTCTTCCGGCTCGTCCACAGTCCTTGTAATTTATCGAGATACACATACACCACTGGGGTCAAATACAGTGTGATCGCCTGTGAGAAGAACAAGCCGCCCACCACCACCAGCCCGAGAGGCTTGCGGGCTTCTCCACCCGCGCCATAACCAATTGCAATCGGCACTGCTCCAAGCAATGCGGCTGCCGTCGTCATCATGATCGGGCGAAACCGCGTCACGCAGCCCTCAAAGATCGCCTCCGCCGCCGGCATACCCTGATTGCGCTGTGCCTGCAAAGCAAAGTCGATCTGCATGATTGCATTCTTCTTCACCAGCCCGATCAACAGAATCAGACCCACAAAGGCATAAAGGTTTAATTCGACGTTCATGATCGTTAGCGTCAGCAATGCTCCAAACGCAGCCGACGGCAACCCCGACAGAATCGTCAGCGGATGGATGAAGCTCTCATACAGCACACCGAGCGTGATGTACACCACCAGAATGGCCACAATCAGAAGCGTCGTCATATTCGCTAGCGAGTCCTGAAACACCTTCGCCGTGCCGGCAAAGTTCAGGTTGATGTTGGAAGGCAGCTTCTCTTTCGCCATTTCCGTAATCTCTTCTACTGCCTCACCCAGCGCAATGCCCGGCTTCAGATTGAACGATACTGTCACGCTAGGCAACTGCCCCGAATGATTGATTGTTTGCGGGCCAACATCCTCAGACCGCTTTGTTACTGCATCAAGCGGAATCAATCGGCCATCCCCAGACTTCAGATACAGCTTGGCGAGCATGTCAGAGAAAGCCTGGTAGCGAGGCGTCACCTCAAGCATTACCCGGTACTGATTGTTCGGCGCATAGATTGTGCTCGCAAAATTATTGCCGTACCCGTTGTAGATCGCCTGTTCAATCATCCGCACGTCCAAGTTGTAGGTCGCCGCTTTATCACGATCAATTTCAATCCTCACCCGCGGGCTGCGTACCTGGATATCGCTGTTGATGTCGAGCACACTGGGCAACTTGGCTACTTCGCGTTCAAATTTTTGTCCCTCACGATAAAGCTGTGCAGAATCTGCTGTCTGCAGCGTCACCTGGTAGCTAGAGCTAGACCCGCGTCCACCAAGACGCAAAGCAGGTGGCAAAGTCGGTACTGCCCTAACCCCGGGAATCGCCCCTAGCTTCGGCCGCAGCCGGTTCGCAATCTCAGCAGCAGAAGACTTGCGCTCCTTCAGAGGTTTCAGACCTACAAACAAACGCCCCGTGTTACCGCCGCCGCCTCCACCGCCCATCATGCCCCCGCCCACACTCGACATAAAGCTATCGATGTCCGGGTCAGTTGTAAGAATCTGGTTGATCTTCTCCTGGTAGTTGCGCATTGCAAGATAGCTAGTGCCCTGCGCCATCTCCGTATTGACATAAATCTGGTCACTATCTACATCGGGAATGAATCCTTTGGGCACGCGCTCAAACAGCCACATCGTTGAAGCGAACATTGCTACGAAAACAATCACCATCACAAAGTGATGCCTTACCACCCAACGCAAACTACCCTCATACATCCGCGTCGCAAACACCAGCGGTGCCTCGATTATCCGTGACAGCAAGCCCGGCTTCTCTGGCGAATGCGCTCTCAAAATACGGCTCGCCAACATCGGCGTCAGCGACACCGAGACAAACCCTGATATCAAAACGGCAGTAGTAATCGTTACCGCAAACTCGTGGAACAATCGCCCCAGCACGCCACCCATAAACAGAATCGGAATAAATACTGCGGCCAGCGAAATCGTCATCGAAACAATCGTGAACCAGATTTCCTTCGACCCGCGATAGGCCGCCTCCATCGGTGTCTCCCCACGCTCAATGTGCCGCACAATGTTCTCAAGCATGACGATCGCATCGTCCACCACAAAGCCAACGCTCAAGATGATCGCCATCATTGACAGGTTATTCATCGAGTAACCCAGAAGATACATCACCGCGAAGGTACCCACCAGCGACACCGGTAAAGCCAGCGTCGGGATAATCGTCGCCGTCGCCTTGCGCAAGAACAGGAAGATCACCATGATCACCAGTCCCAACGACAGCAGCAGAGTAACTTGAATATCGGCAAATGCCTCACGGATACTTTTTGACCGGTCACTGCGCAGCTTGAGCTCCACCGTAGGCGGCAACTGCTTCTGAATCGATGGCAGCAATTTCTTCACAGCATCGTTTACTTCGATGACGTTGCTGCCTGGTTGCCGCATCACCATCAGGTTTACGCCCTGCTCAAATTTGTTCGTCGCCTTGCTCCAGTTCCAGGCCATCGTCCGCTCATCTTCGCTGCCATCGCGGACAATTCCAAGATCCGCCAGCCGCACCGGCGCATTATTCCGGTAAGTCACAATCATTTGCGCGTAGTCTTCAGCCGTCGGCAATTGACCGTTGATCTGAATCGAATAAGCCTGCTTTGGCCCCCACATGGTGCCCGTTGGTATATTCGCATTCCAGTTCCGGATCGCATCGCCTACTTCATTGATCCCGATTCCGCGTGAAGCCAACTTCTCCGGGTCCACCTGGATGCGCACCGCATACTTCTGCGAGCCCATCATATTCACACTTGCCACACCATTTACTGACGAGATCCGCTGCCCAACAACCACTTGCGCATATTCATCCAGCTTCCACTTAGGCATCGAAGTTGTCGTCAATGCCAACATCAGAATCGGGCTATCCGAAGGATTGGACTTGCGGAACGAAGGCAACGACGGCATACCCGGCGGCAACAGCGGCATCGCCGCATTTATGGCCGTTTGCACATCTACTGCTGCTCCATCAATCTCACGCGAAACATCAAACTGCATCGTGACGTTAGTGGATCCCATAGAGTTCGAGCTGGTCATCGAATCAATTCCCGCGATCCCGCTAAACTGACGTTCAAGAGGCGTAGCCACAGCCGAAGCCATCGTCGCCGGATCCGCACCGGGCAAATTAGCTGACACGCTTAGGGTGGGAAAGTCCACATTCGGCAAGTCGCTGACAGGTAAAACGGTGTAGCTCAAAACACCAAACATACTGATGCCCAGCATTAACAGAATTGTGGCCACGGGCCTCTTGATAAAAATGGCGGAGAAGTTCATGTGAGATTACTCCGTTTTCTTGGGCCGGCCTTCGCCGCCACCCTTGCCTTCACCCTTGCGCCCACCACCACCCGGTGAGCGAACATTCACTTTGATCCCAGGCGCAATCCTCAACTGCCCCTCTGTCACTACCGTTTCGCCCTCTGCCAGACCTTTCGCGATCACCAATTCATTCCCATTTCTCACTCCAAGTGTCACGGGCCGGTTCTCCACGCTGCGATCCGCTTTCACGACATAAACAAAAGATCCATCCTGCCCGGTCTGCACCGCCTGGTTTGGCACCACCACCGCCCCATCCACCGTCCCCAGCCTCATCCGCACACGCACAAACTGGCCGGGCCACATTTTCTTCTCTGCATTGGGAAAGCTGGCCCTCAACCGCAGCGTCCCTGTCATTGCGTCTACTGCACTCTCGATAAAGATCAAATTCCCCACACTAGGCGGCTCTGTCGAATCCTGTTGTGCAGCAAACACCGGGATCCGCTCTTTCCCAAAGCGGCTGGCAATCGTTTGAAACTGTGATTCCGGAACCGCGAACGTAACGTTGACGGGTTGGATTTGGCTGATCACGATCAACTCGCTGGAATTCGCTGAAACAATATTGCCCGGCTTTATTAGCAAGGTCCCGGTCCGGCCCGTAATCGGTGCCAGGATCGTCGTAAACCCCAACTGCACCTTCAGATTTTCAATCGTTGCTTTATTTGCAGCGATGTCTGCCCGCGAGCTCTCAATCGACGCCCGGTCCGCATCCGTCAATTCCTTCTGCGCCAGCGCCAGTGCAGCCGACTGAGCCCCCTGCTCCTTCGACGCAATCCCTTCCTTCATCAACATCTCGTTGCGTTGCGAAACAGATCGCAAGTAATCGGCCTGCGCCATATCTTTCGCCAGATTGGCCGTCGCCATTCGCAACTGCGCTTCGCTCCGCGCCAGATTCGCATTCGCCTGGTCGATCTGCGCCGTCAGCGTCCGCTTATCGATTTCGAAGAGCTTATCGCCGGCCTTTACGAATTCGCCTTCCCTAAAGAAAGCTGCCTTCAGTTCACCACTCACTTGCGGTTTGATGCTCACCGTGGAGCTTGCCTCCACGTTTCCAATGACATCAAGGTCTAGCGGAACGTCTTTCGTTGTTGCTTTCACTGCAACTACAGGCGCATCCCCGCCGCCTTTCTTGCCACCCTTGCCAGGTGCAGTCGCTGCCTGCTGATTGCAGGAGCTTAAAAACAAAATACTTGCGGCCAACAAGCCAGTCGATTGAAAAATCCGGTTAAGCATGAAGATGTGGGAGGGAATGCCCTAAAATAGCAGGACTTTAACTCCGGAGGAAAAGTTACCCTCCCACAACCGAATGCCTAGTTCTCGATCCTCACTTCCGTGTTGTTCTTGATCACATTCTTCTCGCTCGGATTGCTGGATGCACTCGTCCTGAAAATGAGAGTGTTCCCTTCTACCACGTTGAAGTCCGAGCTAGATGAAAACGCGATCGCCTGACGATATCCGCGAATCAAGTTGCCCTTGATCAGATCGCCCTTGGGCCCTGCGGGATCCGTATCCGCAGGGTTGTAGCAAATCCCAAGAGGAGCGCTCAGGCTGGACGTTGTCACCGTGTTGTTTTCAATCCTGTTCCCAAATGTGCCGCCGCCGCGCACAAAAATCCCCAACGCTGTATTGGCAATCTGGTTGTTGGCAACCACAGAATTCCAAGTCTGCACCATCATAATCCCAGCCTCAGGCGGTGCGCCTGCCATCCCGCGAATCTGCATGTTCTCAATACGGACATTGCTGGACATCATAGTCACAACACCCATCAGTGCCGCTTCCACAATGCCGTTCTTCACAACTACATTGCGAGCACCCACCACTCGCACGCCAGCTCCTGTCGCATTCGCAGGCCCGGTGATGATCTGCCCATTCATGTCCAGTACAATGTTGTTGCCCGAAATCTGAATGCCCGCTCCAGTTGAAGAGCTCACAGTCAATCCAGTGGTCAACATATACGTGCCCGGTTCGGTCAAAATCGTCGGCCCGGCAATACCAATCAAACGAACAGTCTGCGGCTGCGCCACCAAGGAAGCCGCACTCAGACTGAGTACCGCGAGGGTATTTACAAAGTTGTTTCTCATGTCAAATCCTTTATTCTTTTCAATCGGGAAGCGCTTCCTCCCTTTCTGTCGTGACTTCTCAATCGATCCCCCTCAAAATAAAGAAATGTCCCGCATCCTTTTGCTCTTGTTCTTCACCGCAAGGATTGTACAGGCACAATGGTTTGCCGGCGGCACTGCGGGTCTGGCCACAGTCACGGGCGACGGCCGCACCATCATCGAGTCCACCCGCACCCAGATCGCGCTCTACCAGCCCTCAAATGGCCCGGCCTTACAACTCTTCACCGGCCGCCACCTCAACGACTACCTCAGCATTCAGGCCGCCTACGGCTGGAATCGCAACCCTGTCACCTTTACCGGCACCAACCTCGGGGGCACTCAAGAAGACACCTTTGAGCAAGACCGCCGCAGTACGCAAAACTCTTTTGGCTTTGATGGAATGATTTACGCCCGTCCCCGCTCTAGCCGAATTCGCCCTTATGTAGCAGGAGGCGCTGGACTGATTCATCTCAACAGCCGTGCGCAAGCGCTGCTCATCTCAAAGGGTCGCCCCGTGATGCCGCCAGACACTTTCACCGCCACCAAACCCTACTGGCGTACTGCCGTTGGTCTCGATCTTCAGCTCCGCCCCAAATGGCACTTCCGCTACACCTTTTGGGAAACCGTCTCGTCAAATCCTCTCAGTGCGCAACTTCGCCCACGGGGCAAAGCCCTCTTCCTCAATTTCTTAAACAACTTCGGAATCGTCCGCGAATTCTAGCGCGGCTGGAATTCGCAGTAAGGGCAATTCGCCCAGTAAATCGGTGCATTCTCGATACGCTCTCCCGCCACCCGAGCATGGCACACCTGGCAATATTGGAAGCTTTGCAAATTCTTCTCCGCAGGCAGAATCTCAATCAGCTTTTCAAATACACACAAGCCCCGGCCGCTGGCCACGGTCTCCTTCAGACTCATCAGCGGGCCATCCAATTGCTGCGCCTCAATCAACCGCGAATACAATTTCGATTTCAGGCAAGAAGGAGCAAGCGACTCCTCTTCGTCACAAAGCTCTGCGATTTGATCCATCCAGTTATCTTGATTCACTTGTGTTCCTCCTTTCCTTGCCATGCTTCCTTAAACTGTTGTCTCGCCCTTGAGAGCAACCTCTCCACTGCCTTGGGTGTCCTCCCAATTTCGGAACCAATCTCCTCAGCGCTCTTCTTCTCCCAATACCGCCACAGCAGCACGGTCCGGTAATGATCAGGCAACTTGGCCAGGATCGAAGAAATTCGAGCCTGTGCCTGCGCCGTCCCAAGCTGAATCTCCAGCCCGTCACTGGAATCGGCCAACTGATCGGCATCCTCTGGGAAGGGAACACTCTTCAGCACCTGCCGGTAATGATCCTGGACTTTATGCCGCGCGATTCCAAGAATCCACTGCTTCAGAGGTGCGCCACCCTCATACCGGCCAAGCGACTTCCAGGCCGTCAAAAAAACTTCCTGAACCAGGTCCTCCACCGCCTCCACCCTCGGCTGAAGCCGGAAGCGGACATAGCGATAGACGGGATCTGAATAGAACTGAACAAACTCGGCCGATGCCTTCCGGTCTCGTTGAAGAACAGCTCTCGCCAGCTCCAGATCAGTATCCACTCGATTTGGGCCAAGAACAATCAATGCAGTCTAATCATCATGTCGCAAATCACGCACATATCCCCCTCTATCTACCGCAAGAGCCTTCCATGCTCCACAGCCTTTTGTTCAATAAATCGCTTAGTCAGGAGGACAAAGCCCAAACTCTGTGTCCATTCTGATACCAGATTTCCCACCACCTGCCCCCACTTGTCCTCCACCGGCAAAGCCAAAAACAACCCTAGCCACCCAGACCCGGTCACAAGCAAAAAAATCGATAGCGCATGATTATGGATCATCAACCGGAGCCCCACGTGCATCTTCTCATGCGGATGCCGCTTGGCCTCGTACAGATACTTCGTCGCCAGCACAGTCATAAACATTCCGCTCCAGTCTGCAAGCGCATTCCCGGTAAACGAACCCAAATGCGTCGAGGCGTCCCGAATCAGAAACTCATAACAAACGATCAGCGCCACCACAATCAACCCCGTAACAATGCTCAAAGAATGCTGCCGGAAGAATTTCATAAATCAACCCTACTCCATCACAAGAAGCTCTATGTACCATGCGCTTGATGAGTTTGGTTCGGCCTTGTGGGTGCAGGTATGTCTTCAGCCATGCGAGGCAGAAACATATTAATTCAGCCAACACAAATACAATCAAACAATGAAGGCGAGTGAACAGATCTTGAGCTACTAGCCAAGTGGTGGCGAGCGATTCTTCTGATTTGGTAGAGTTTTGGGATGGTTTGCAAACTGATTTTGTTTGGCGCTTTGCCCTGGCTCGGTTTCGCACAGATTGGGGTGCCGTTTGAGGCGAAGATGGTGAGGGTGAAGATCGATATGCCGGCGACACAGCAGGGCGTGGATCTTTTCCCTGACCGGGAGCAGCCGCTAGAACTGGGCAGCTATCAGAGGAGATTAAAGCAGTTTGGTGTTGCTGCGCGAGCAGGGGACACGATCATGGTGACCAAGGTGAAGGTGAAAGACAAGGCGATTGAGTTTCACTTGGGCGGGGGCGGGTATGGGACGTTTTGGGATGAAAAAGCTACAAACTCTGCGTCCACGGGGTACAAGTCTTCGCGGGAGCGGAGTCTGGAAGACCGGATCCGGAATGAGAAAGATTCGGGGCGGCGACGGAGTCTGGAGAGTGACTTGAGGTATGAACGTATTGCGCGGCAGAGGCGGGATGAGCGGGAGAGGGTACAGGGGGAAATCATCAAGGAGGCTAAGGAGCAGCGTATCGCGTCAAAGCGACTGGACGGGGGATCGCGATTCAATATCAAGTTTGAAGGCACCGTTGCCCCGGAGGCAGTGACGGTGGAGATGATCCGCAAGGCGCTGGAGAAGTATGTAGATTTTGACGGCGGGCGCTGAGGCGGGTGAATCCATTTATTTCGATGTTGATAGGATTTTTTACATGAGAATCATTGTTTGTGTTTTGGTTGTTTGTGGAATGGGATTGGGGCAAGGGCTGCCGCCTCTGCCCGCGCCGATGGGAATTCCAAAGCCGGGGCCAGTGACGGATGCCGCGTATGCGCCGCAGCCGATTCTGCCTGGTGGGGTGGTGATTCCACTCTATCCGGCAGGGAGCCCTTTTCTGAAGGCTGAGAAGTTGCGGGAGGCGGAAGTTTACAACATGAGCGCGGTGGTGCCGGGCAGGATCAGCAGCATCGTGAATATTCATAATCCTTCGATTGAGGTACACGTAGTGGAGAAGGGCCAGAATACTGGAGCGGTGGTGATTCTGGCGGCAGGGGGCGGGCACAACACACTCAATGTGGGTGGGGAGAGTGCTGACTTTGTACACTACTTTTTTAACTACGGGATTAATACCGTCATCTTGCGGAACCGGTTGCGGAAGGACGGATATGATGCGCGGGTGGATGCGGTGAACGATGCCTTGCAGGCGGTAAGGCTGGTGCGGGCTTATGCGAAGGAGTTTAACTTCGATCCGAATAAGATTGGAATTGTGGGGTTTTCTGCGGGAGCGGAATTGTCGGCTCCGGCAGCGGTTGAGTATGTCGAGTTTGACAAAAAGAATCCGGGGGTAAGTTCGCGACCGGACTTTACTGGGATTATCTATCCTGGGCCGACGCCTTTTACTCGTGGGCGGACCGCACCGGAGATTCCTGCGAATGTACCGCCGGCCTTTATTGCGAGCCCTGGTAGCGGGGACCGGATTCATGCGATTTGGGCGATGGAGTATTACAGCGCGATGCTCATGAAGGGAGTGCCGAATATCGAGATGCACCTTTACGGGAATGGCGTTCATGGCGGGGCAATGACGGACCGGCTGGGGATTCCGTTTGGCACCTGGCAGACCCGGTTTATTGAGTGGTTCAGGGATTTGGGGTTTTTGCAGAAGCCGGGTATCGAGACGAAGGCCGCAAGGGATGTGGCGGAATTTGTTAAGAATCCGCCGAAGTTGCAGGGGCCGCGCTAGGGTCTGCTACGTGGCTGACAAAATGATCATTCCCGCCGGTGGGAGTTGGACCAGGACGGTTCGCCGGCCGTTGTGGTTGTCGATCTGGATGGTCTCGTTTGTTGGGGGATTCTTCAGTTGGGCGTCGGTCCAGTTGCTGCGATAGAAGACGTTGAGCCGGGTTTGGTTGCTATGAAGCGCAGCGTCAATGGTGATGTGGGCAGAGCGGGTTTGGTCGCCAGATGTGTTCAGGGCGATTACTACTTCTGTACGGTAGAGGATGCGTGACCAAGCTGCGATTTGCTGCTGCTGGGGGTGTTTGAAGGAGATACCGTCTGTTGAGGTGTCTCGCAGATAAGAGCGGCCCCGGCTTAGTGTCAGGGCGACTTTGCCCTTCTGATTGCGGAGCCGGGCAATTGCGGCGATGCGGAGGAAGGTGGGGTGGTTTTGGTTGAAGGTGTGGCAGCCGCCGGTTTGGAACGCACCGAAGGGGCCGCCGAACATGGCTTCGCGGATGTAGCGATCTTCAAAAGAGAGGTTTGGCTCGATGGTAGTGTCGTGGTCGTCTACTGATCCGTTGAGGGCTTGCTCTGTGCCGTAGTATATGCAGGGAATGCCGAGGGTAGTGAGCTGGACACCGACGGCGTGAGCGCATTGTTCGTATCGGGAACTCGAGTTGTTTCCAGCGGCGAAGCGGCGTTTGGTGCGGCCTACCATGTCGTGGTCATCAAGGATTGAGACGTGGTAGCGGCCGACTTCGCGGTGGCTGCCGAGTTGGTCGTGGCCGCCGAAAATCTGAAAGAAGTCCTGTGCCTGCTGGAAGCCTTTGACGAAGCCGCTGAGGCGTTCTGCCGGTTCGCCGAAGTCGAGGGTGGCGTCGAGGTTGCGGCCGAAGACATCCAGGTAATCGCGGGCCATGGCGGAGCCGCCAGTGACTTCGCCGAGAAGGAGGAAGTTGCTTTTGCCGATGGTTTCGGCGTATTCGCGGATGCCGCCGCAGAAGTGGCGGGAGACATCGAGGGGGACATGCTTGACCGTATCGATGCGGAAGCCGTCGCAATCGCTGAGGGCGATCCAGTAGCGATAGACGTCGATAATGGCGGAGAGGGGGTCGTTGGTGAGCTCGAGATTTTTGAGGCTGTAGAAGTCGCCCCGGCGGAATTCGTTGAGAGGATGTTGCCGGTCTTCCCAGGGTTGCTGATCCCATTTGCCGATCTGGCCTGCGCGGGTAAACCAGTTGAGGTTTTGGAATTCTTCGGGTTGGATTGCATCGCCAGGGCCGGTTGGGTTTTGAGTACTTGGGCCTGAATCTGAGCGCCAGCCGTGGACAGGGTATGGGGGCTCGAAACGGTAGTTTAAAGTGGAGGCCGGGTTACCGTTTTGGTTGTAGTAGAAGACGTCGCCGGTGTGGTTGTAGATGATGTCGAGGAGAACATACATGTCGAGGGCGTGGGCGGCGTCGACAAGGTCCCGGAGGTCTTGACGGGTGCCAAAGCGGGGGTCGACGTCGAGGAAGTTCTGTATGCCGTAGCCGTGATAGGTATTTAGGCTGGCGCATTGTTTGAAAATGGGGCCGACCCAGAGGGCGGTGACGCCGAGGGCTTTTAAGTAGGGGAGTTTGTCTTCAATGCCTTTCAGGTTGCCTCCGGTGAAACGATTACCGGCTTGCATCCAGGCGGCTTTGTCGGTGGTTTTGAATTGCGTGGGGTTGTCTCTATCAAAGAGTGGGCGGGTGGATTCCCGGTTGTCGCTGAAGCGGTCTGGGAGGAGGAAGTAAAGGGTTTGGTCGCGCCAGTCTTCGGGGCTAGGGTGGACGGTGGAGCGAGGGGTGAGGCTGGCCTTGTCGAGGCGGTCTGGGGCATTCAGTTCGATTGGTGTGGGCATTAGTTGTGTTCGTCCTTTGGCTTGAAGCGAAGCGCCCATTGTTGCGCGGTTTCGCGGAAGTGGTCATCGATGAGGTTTGGGTTGGCTCCGTGAGCTAGCAGGAGTTGAGCTAGTTCGGTGTTGCCGTGTCTGGCACATTCGTGGAGGGGGGTGACGCCGAGCCAGTTTGGATGGCTGGGGTTGAGGCCGTTGGCTAGCAGCCAGTTTGCGTGGTCCAGGGGGGTGTCGGCTGGGAGGACGCACTTGCTTAAGACGTCTGGCTGGTACCTGAGGGTGATCTCGACCATGCGCTTGTCTTTGAGCGGGAGGTGCTCGTGGATTTGCTCGTTTTTATTTGCTTTTAGGGCAGCTTCTACGTATGCGTAGTTGAGGTCGTAGCAGGCCATGTCGATTCCGAGGATGCCGCCCCTGGCTTCGATCAGTTTTTGGATTTCTTCGGGGGCATCTTTTGCGGCCCAGATGCAGTTGCCGGAGGAGTCGACCATAGAATTCACGTTGGCTCCGTGATCGACAAGGAGCTTTACGATCTCCCAGTGTTCGCCGCCGATGGCATCTCTTAGCGCGGCGCCGTGGGGGGCGATGGGTTCGGGGAGGTTTGGGTCTGCGCCCTGATCGAGGAGATACTTTACTACTTCGAGGTGGCCTTGGCCGGCGGCGTTTCTCAGGGGGGCAGAGTTGTAGAAGCCGTGGTACGGGGGGAGATCGTTGATTTGATCGACGAGACGTTTGACCCGATCCAGGTCGCCTATTCTGGCCGCTGTAGAGATGTCGTATTCGGCGCCTTTGGCGAGCAGGTAGCCGATGAGGACGTAGTGAGGGCGGAGCGTATCGGTGGGGACGTCGCGCCAGCCGCGGTAGTAATAGTCGCCATTGGTGAGGTTGATGGGGCGGGCTCCGTCGGCTCGCATGGCGTCTATGTTTGCGCCCTTTTCGAGGAGGAGGTCAATCAGGGGGAGGTTGCGGGTCATGACGGCCCAATGGAGGGGCTGGTTGGTTCGCTTGTCGCCTGTATGGATGAGATGGGGTTTGTCGTGCAGGAGTTTGACTATGGCGGGGAGGTTGCGATCGCGGATGAGCTGGGCTAGGGGTTCGGCTTCCGCTGAGATGGTGTTGAAGTCGAGCAGTTGGAGGGCTTCGGTTTGACGACGTTCTTTGAGGAGGTGGAGGAGGGGGAAGGGAGTGAAGTCGTCACAGAAGGGAGGGGCGCCGAGATTGAGGAGGTGGCGGGCGATATCGAGATGGTTTTCGCGGAGGGCGAAATGGAGCGGGGTGTGATAGTGGATGCTGGCCTTAATCAGGTTGGGGTGTTGGTTGGTCAGCGATTTTACTTGTTCGATATTGCCGTCGTGGCAGGCCATGAAGAAGGCCCAAATTTGCTCGCCGCTACCGCCAGTGAGCGGATCGAAATCGGTTGAGATGAGGGTGCCGGGCCTGGTCATTTTTCGTTGATCGTGATTGCGTTGAGGGTGACTTGCTCGCTGCCACCTGGCTTGATGGTGATTCGTTTGGCGCGGGTTTCGTAGGGCTTGATGAATTCCGGGTCCGTTACGCTTGACTGATCGCTTGTGTCCCAGGCGTAGAGTTTGTATTCGCCGGGCGGGATGTTGTTGAGGGTGAATTGGCCGGTTTGGTTTGATGGAACGGTGCGCAGGAGATCGAAGCGCTGTTCTCTGAGAGGGTCTGGAATCAGGGTTACGAATATGCCGGGGGCGGGCTGTTGTTTGGAATCTGTGACAGTGCCGGTGAGGGTGCCGGTGCCGACGCCGAGGACGATCTCGATTGGGCCGGACGCCCCTGAGCTGAGGTCGAGCCCTGTGTCGATCACCTCAGTGCCACCGGACTGCACAGACTTGAGCCAGAGACCCTGCGGAAGATTATTGACCATTGGACGGTATTTTTCCGGGCTGGCATTTTCAATCGTGAAGGCACCTTTTTCGTCGGCCACGGCGTTGGGGTTGTTGAACATGAACCCTTCGGTGTTGAGCATGATGCGGGCGTTAGAAAGGGTTCCCTGGAATTCGCCGTCTACGCGGATTTGGCCCCGAAGGGTGATGGCAGGGATCACGGTGACCACTATGTTTTCGACATGGTCGCGAGCGACGTCGACAGGGCTGCGGCCGAGGATGCGCATCATTCCGTTGCTGGGGGTGGCTGCGATGTCGTATGCGCCTGGGGTGACGCTGCCGATTTCGAAGCTGCCATCGTCTTTGACCATCCCGTTGTTATAGCCAAAGTTCATCATGAACTGTGTGCGCTCTCGCGGCATCAACATCACACGATAGTTCCGGAGAGGGGGAGGCCCTTCAATCTTGCCGCGCACCCTGTAGACAGGGGCGCGCTTCATGCGGATGTCGATGGCGTTTAGGGTTTGACCGGCGGTAAGTTCAATAGGACGGGCACCGGCTTCGTCGATGGAGGAAGGATAGTAGGTAGTGACGATTTCTTCTTCGGGTTTGCCGTTGGGGTTGCGAACGGCAGTTTCGCCCATCATCATGCGGCGGTTGCGGTCTGAGGCGTTGAGCCAGTAGCGGCCAGGGGCGAGATTTGCGATTCTGAACTCGCCGGTGTCGCTGGATTGGCCGCCGCCAACGGGCGTCAATTGTTGCTTGCCCCGAATGCGAACGCTGCGAAAAACCTGAAGGATGATGTTGGCCAGGGGCTCACCTTCGTCGTCGAGGATGCGACCGGTGACGATGGCATGAGGGGTGAGTTTGAAATTGACTTCTTTCATCTCCATACCGGCTGTGACGACGAGGGGAGTGTTGGAGCCGAGGCTTTGCCGTGAGTTGTAGGATTGCCGGACGAAGCCCTGCTTTTCGGTTTGAAGCATGTAGGTGCCGGGATCGATGCGGTCGATTCGGAATTTGCCTTCAGCGTCGGTGACGGCGGCGTAGGTTGTTGGGGGTGCGATAGGGCCACCGCCGACACTGCCTATCCCCATCATCATGGGCCGGAGAGTGAGGTTGACGCGACGCTGGGCTTCTCCGGTAACGCCGTTGGTAACCTGGCCTTCGATCGCGCCGAGCTTCTTGGGGTCGATGGGTTCGGTAGGGGAGGGTTGCTGCGCTATGGCAGTGGCGAGCCATGCGAAGGGAAGAATCAGTGACAAGGTTCTCATTGGGTTCTCCTGGGCTAGAAGCGATCATAGGTAAGAGTGATGTCTATCTGTTGTTGCGTGCTGGGCCCAATAACAACTTGCTGGGCTTTGGATCTTGCTGGGGGAGTGAGCGTGTCGGCTGCCAGAGTCGCGTAGATGCTGTAGTGGCCCGGAGCGAGGTTGGCGAGGTGGAAGCGGCCGTTCTGGTCGCTGGTGGCGTTGCGGAAGAAGTCTGGGCGAGCGGGCTGGCTGGGGTTTGGCGCGAGATAAATTCTTGAGCCCGAAACAGGTTGACCGTTCGCCGTGGTGATTGCGCCGGCTAGGCTGCCGACTCCGCTTGCGAGGGTGATCTCGATGGGGCCGGATCTTGCATCTATGTCCGAATTGAGAATGTCGCGACCGGCGGCGGTAATGGACTTGAGCCAGAAGCCGTTTGGTAGGTCTTGCAAGCGCAGCCGGAGCTTTTCGGCAGTGACGTTTTCGATACGAAAGGCGCCTGAGGCGTCGGGACTGACCTGCCCGAATTCGCTGGGGCTTCCGTTGGGTGCGGAGAGAAAAACGCGGATGGAGTCAAGAGCGGCTTGAAAGCCTTCGCTTCGAATGCTTCCAATCATTGTGTGGGCTTCAATCTTGTTGACGATGAGATTATTGACGTTTTCAGCGGCGACATCGAGTTGTGTTCTGCCAATAGTGCTGCGGGAACCGGATGCCATTGTCGCCAAGACGTTGTATGCACCGGGGAATACTCTGGCGATCTCGAAGCTGCCGTCTGGATTGAGGGTGGCTTCTCTGGTTTCTGGGAAAGAAGTGAATGCATCGGCGGTGCGGGGGGCAATGACGACCCGAAGGTCTTTGGTGGGAATCGATGCAGCGATTTTTCCACGGATGCGGAAGACGCGCTCTTGCTTCATGCGGATTTCGAGCCCGGAAAGAGTTTGACCGGAGGTGAGGTCGATGTGGCGCGCTCCCGCTTCGTCTGGGGCAGAGGGGAAGAAGGTTTTGGCGAAGGCTATTTGGGGCTTGTCAAAATCGTAGCGCAGCGAATTGGACAGAAAGGCCTGATAGCCGTTTTGATTGGTGGCGCTGAGCAGATAGCGGCCCGCCTTAAGATTGGCGATGCGGAATTCGCCGGTGTCGCTTGTTTGGGCTGAGCCGATGCGAAGCAACTGTTGCGTTCCGTTCATGCTTTGCGGACGGAGCAGCAGCACTTCCATTCCAGCAAGGGGGGATCCGTCCTGTTCTAAGACACGTCCGGTTACTACCGCTTGCGGGATGAGCTTAAAGTCGACGCTTTTGATGCGGCTGCCGGGGGTAACGGTAAGTTGGCCTTTGTATTCTTGTGTGACAAAGCCGGAGCGCTGGACTTCGAGTGTGTAGGCGCCCGCTTCGATATGGGCGAGTTCGAACTTACCCGCTGCGTCGGTGTCTGCGGCGAAGCCAGGTGCGGTTGGGTTAGGAAAGGAATTGGCTGCGACTCGACGCAGACTGATTTGGGCGCGACCGATGGGGGCACTGGTGGATGAATGGAGGACAGTGCCTTCGATAGCTCCCACGGGGTTGGACATGGGCTGTTGTGCAATGGCTTGACTAGCCAATGCAAGGGAGAGGGTTGCAATAATGAAGCGCATGAAATCCTCCTGTATACGCCTCTAATTAGATCGCAAAAAAGGGCACCTGTGGGGTGCCCTTTTTTGCTTGTTAGTAAGTACGTCTTAGAAGGTGTAGAGAGGCGTACCTTCGATGGGTGCTGTTGGTGCGCCGGCGCCAACCAAGGCTTCTTCAGCGGCCTGGATCGGACGGAAGAAGAGGCCGGTGTCGCTGAGATAAATCTCAAGGTCACTGGGGCGGGCAAGCGTGCCCTGGATGAGGGCTTCCGAGAGTGGATCTTCGATGTACTTCTGGAGGGCGCGGCGGAGCGGACGTGCGCCGTAGCTGCGGTCTACGAGGGTTTTCTCAAGGATATACTTGGCGGCCTCTACCGTGAGGCGGATTTTGATTTGCTTGGTGACCAAGTTTAAGTTGATCTGGTCGACGAGCAGATGCATGATCTGCAGGAGGTCTTCGTCGATCAAGGAGGTGAAGAGGATGACTTCGTCGAGGCGGTTGAGGAACTCTGGATTAAAGGCTCGCTTGACCTCTTGCATGACCTGATCTTCAACCTTGGGTTGCATACCATTCGCTACAGGAGCGTCGAAGCCGATGCCCTTCTTCTTTTCGAGGAAGCGTGCTCCGAGGTTCGAGGTCATGATGATGATCGTATTCTTGAAGTCGACTGTGTTACCGAGGCCGTCGGTGAGCTGGCCGTCTTCAAAAACCTGGAGCAGGATGTTGTAGACATCCGGGTGTGCCTTTTCGATTTCATCGAGCAGGATGATGGAGTAAGGGTTGCGCTTCACACGTTCAGTAAGCTGCCCGCCTTCCTCATAGCCGACGTATCCGGGAGGTGAGCCGATCAGTTTAGAGACGGAATGCTTCTCCATAAATTCGGACATGTCGAAGCGGATGAGCGACTTTTCGCTGCCGAAGAGGAAGTCGGCCAAGGCTCTTGCGACTTCTGTTTTGCCAACGCCGGTGGGGCCGAGGAAGAGGAAGCTGCCGGCGGGACGCTTGGGAGACTTGAGGCCGGCGCGGGAACGGCGGATGGCGCGGGCGAGAGCGCCGATGGCGCGTTCCTGACTAATGACACGCTTGTGCAGCTCTTCTTCAATGCGCAGCAGCTTCGATACTTCTTCTTCACGGATGGCTGTCATCGGCACACCGGTCCAACGGGCGACGACGTCTTCAATGTCGTCTTTGGTGACTACGCCGGTTGAGGTGTCATCAAGGTTGTATTTCTCACGTAAAACACGGAGATTCTCGCGCTCTTTGCGCTCTTCGTCCGAATAAAAACGAGCCTTCTCGAATTCGTGATTGGCGATCGCGTTTTCCATGCGGTGCACGATGAACTTGATGCGCTTCTGAATATCGGCGATGTCGGGGGGCAGAGTGGTCTGACGCAGCTTGACTCTTGCGCCGGCTTCGTCAATCAAATCGATGGCCTTGTCGGGCAGGAAACGATCAGGGATGAAGCGATTGGAAGCATACACCGCAGTTTCAATCGAATCGTCAGTGTAGGCGACAGCGTGAAATTTCTCGTAGCGTTCTTTGATGCCCATGAGGATGCGAATTGCATCGGCTTCATTGGGGGGCGGCACTTTGACGGCCTGGAAGCGGCGCTCGAGCGAACGATCTTTTTCGATCGACTTACGGAATTCAGCAGGGGTTGTAGCGCCGATGCACTGGATCTCGCCCCGGCTGAGGGCGGGCTTCAAAATGTTGGCAGCGTCGAGGGAGCCTTCGGCAGAGCCAGCGCCGACGAGGGTGTGAAGCTCGTCGATGAAGATGATGGCGTTTTGGTTTTCCATCAGCTCTTTCATGATCGTCTTCAAGCGCTCTTCGAACTGGCCACGGTATTTGGTGCCAGCGACGATCAAGGAAAGGTCAAGGGCGAGGATGCGCTTGTCGGCAAGGAAGCTGGGGACTTCTCCGTCAGCGATGCGCTGTGCGAGACCTTCAACGATAGCCGTCTTACCTACGCCGGGTTCGCCAATGAGGACCGGGTTGTTCTTGGTGCGGCGGCAGAGAATCTGGATGACACGGTCGAGCTCGTGATCGCGGCCAATGAGCGGGTCGAGGGTGCCGTCGAGGGCGACCTGCGTGAGGTCTCGGGAGAACTCATTAAGGAGGCTGGATTCTTTGGTACGGCTAGTAGCGACTTTTTCGCTGGAGCTGCGGGCGATCTCTTCGCGCACTTGCGACAGACGGAGACCGCGCTCATGCAACAATTCAGCGGCATAGCATTTTTCTTCACGCAGGATGCCAAGCAAGAGATGCTCGGTGCCAATGTGTTTGTGGTTGAGCCGCTCGGCTTCTTCTGCGCCATAGGCGAGCACTCGCTTACACTCGTGGCTGAGTGGCAAGTCGACCGAGGTGGAAACCTTTTCACGAATGGTGGTGTGGGCTTCAATCTGCTTCCGGATCGACTCAATTGCGGCTTGCGAGCGCAGGAAACGGTTGGCTAACGCCTTGTCTTCCCGCAAGAGGCCTAAGAGCAAATGCTCGGTTTCAATATACGGACTGCCAAACTGGCTCGCCTCGTAACGGGCGAAAAAGATGACGCGCCGTGCCTTCTCTGTATAACGCTCAAACATGGCTTTGTGCCTCCATTGTAACTGCTATGCCGGGGATGGGATTGGACTGGATCGCGAAAAGGCCGCCCTTGGCGAGGCGAAGTGTGCGGGTGCAGCGGCTGGCGAGGACGGAACTGTGGGTGACGATGACGCTGGTCAATTGAAACTGTGCCTGAAGACGCTCGATCAAATCGAGGATTTGCGATGCGGTCTGCTCATCCAGATTCCCAGTGGGCTCGTCAGCTAGTAAATATTTCGGTTGGCCGACTAGAGCGCGGGCAAGCACAACGCGCTGCTGTTCCCCACCGGAGAGTTCGCCGGCGCGGTGCTCGAACCGGGCAGCGAGACCAACTTCAGTCAACATGGCTTCGGCCTTGCGTTGGGCAGAGGAAGAATCTTCGCCGCGGACCAGCAAAGGCATCATGACGTTTTCGAGCGCCGTGAATTCAGGGAGAAGACTTTGCACTTGCCAAACGAAGCCGATTTCGCGATTGCGAAAGTTGGCGAGTTGTCGCGGGTTAAGGCGGGTGATATCGGTATCGCCATAGCGAATTGCGCCACGTGACGGGGTGTCGAGGCCGCCGAGGAGATGCAGGAGCGTAGATTTGCCAGCGCCAGATTCTCCAATCAGCGCCAGACGTTCTCCAGGATTGACCACAAAGGTCATATCGTCAAAGATCGTCAGCTCGCTAGCGCCGCGATAGGTCTTGGCCAGACTTTCGACACTGATAGAGTTTGACATTGGCGAGAGTCCCTGTATGAATTGATTCTCGCAGGTATCGGTTGGTTGCGGGTTTAGACGATTGGGGAGGTAGAGGCTGGCTAGCCCCTGATGATACGTTCGTATTCGGCGTGCGGGCCGATCCAGAACCAATTGAAGTGGTTGCCATTGCGGTTAGTTAGTGCCCGATACCCCAGCTCACGCGAACCGACCACATCGAATCTACGCGCTTGAGCCGGAGTGAAGGATGAAATGGATCTTGGGTGAACAATGCATATTGTCTGTGAGCTTGGTCTTGAACGGAAACAGGCAGGTTGTACAGACAACTCCAAAAGCGGGGAGTCGTGGTGGATTTGAAGTTAGTCACGAGCGCTGAAGTTGTGGTTCGCGGCTGGCCTTTAATTCAGCCAGAACTTCTTCGAGTGATCGCGTGCGACCAGCTTCGAGATCGGCGTCTGCTTCAGCGAGTAGTTGCATTCCGCTTCCGCCGGGAGCGAAGTCTTTTTCCATTTGGCGGTCCCATTCGTCTTCTTTCAATTCATCGAACCAGGCGGCGAGTTGGTGGCGCTCTGGTTCCGAGAGATTGGTAATGGCGTCTTTGATCGCTTCGACGGTCATACCCACACAGTAGCTCATGTGGCGGATCGATGCTATAAGAGGGTGATGATTGGATTGGGGAGGTAGAGGGGGATTAGCCCTTAATGATTCGTTCGTATTCGTCATGCGGGCCAATCCAGAACCAAAATAAATCATTGCCCCGGCGTCTTGCCAATGCGCGATAGGCATTGTTCACTCTTACAGACCAGTAGGGGCCTGCCTCCTTGAAATGTAGCGATGGATGGTAGGGATTCACTTCAAAAAGCGAATATTGCTTAGCGGCTTGCCGCCGGATTTCAACTGGCAAGGATTCGTAGCATGCCCAGAATTTCGCTATCGGATGGGAGTAAAGCTTCACTTACCAATGATTGGATCACGCCGTTGCCGCAATCCCTCTTCTAGAGATGTTACGTTTCCAGTGGCGATTGCCTGGTCGATTTCACTATCTATTTCAGAAAGCAAGTGAACGTATCGTCCGCCTGGCGCAAAATCCTGCTGCATCTGCCGGTCCCAATCATCATCTTTCAGTTCACCGATCCACTCCGCCAGTTGGTGGCGCTCAGGTTCGGAGAGATGAGCGATAGCGTCTTTAATTGCTTCGACGGTCATATCCAAACGATACCTTGAGCAGGGGATCGATGCTATAAGGGTGAGATGATTTTTCGCTTGGGATTACCGCTTCTGGTTGGGTCATGGCTGGTTTGCGGGCAGGAAACGCGCGTTGCCACTGCGGCCGCTCCAGACCGGGATCATGGGGTGGATGTTTTGATTCGAGCTATGACGGTGCAGAAGTGGAACGCGCAACTTGGGTTTTGGCGGGACGTGGGTGTTTGAGGTGGAGGCAGTGGGAGCTGGGTTTACAGCGCGCTATTCCGGGTGATAGGACCGCGCGGGAGTATCTGGAGGATTTGGCAAAGAGCTTTGAGGCTGGGCGGTCAGGGCGCTAAGAGCCGGATATCTTTTTCCGTTGCGCCTTTGACGGCAGCCCATGGAATCGATTGATCGAAGGTGAGGAGCCGGGCCTGGTTTTGGACTGCGATTGCCAAAAGGATGACGTCTGGAATCTGATTGTGGCCACGTAACTTTGTGAGGTCGAAGACAGTAAGGTCGGTGATTTGGGGGTGGCCGTTGAGTGTCACACGACCGGGTTTGTCGAGGAATATTTGCATCGTTTCGGCGATATCGGAAGCAAGCATGGGCCGGGAAAATGCAGTCAGCCTCCAGAAGACGCGGAATGCACCGTTGATCGAAAGCTGACATGTCGCCCAGCGAGACTTTTCGCGATTGAGGAACCAGGCATGTGCGGCTTCATGGTGGTCGTGGTTTGGTTGCAGAAACGCAACGATGAAGTTGATATCGAAGAGAAAAAGACTCACTCTTCATCTCGCAGGCGATTTACCTCAGCCAGCGTAATCGGTAAGCCGTCCGGAGGCACAGGAAAAAGACGAAAGCCGTTTCGCATCAAGGGTGCTTCTTCTTTTGTTTGAAGAACGAGGCGCAGGAGGTTCGAAACCAGTTTGCCTGTGCTTTGATTCCTTCCTTGCGCCAGTTGCTTGGCAAGGGCAAGCACGTCGTCGTCGATATCTAAAGTCGTGCGCATTACGGCTAGTTTACCGCATCAAGCATCTGATGCGTGATGCGGTGCTAGTCTGCGCCGTAGTTGATTTCTAGCTTCTTCACGTAGATTGAGGCGAAGGCGAGGACTGTGGCCGAGACGGCGAAGATGCCGAGGACGGCTAAGGGGGCGGCGATTGGCGCGGCGGTTGTCACAAGGATTTTGAGTGGTTCCGGGATGTCTGCGCTGATCGGGGCGACTACCGGGCAAAGGGCCTGGAGGTAGTAGATGATGCTGAACTTCTTGAGCATCGTGGGCAGGAACCAGTTGGCTCCTTCCCAGAATAGGATCAGTGCTGCGGGGATCAACGGGTTGCGCATGATGATGCCAGAGGCGAGGAAGATGCTGCCGTAACCTACGATGGCTAGCGCCGCTACGCTGATGTAGCTGAGGAGGTGACCCCAACCGGCAGTGTTCATGTACTCGGTGACTTCACGCGTGGGGAAGGCGCTGAGCATCAGAAAGAACTGAATGGCGGTGCTGGTGCAGAAGATGGCAATGGCGGCTATGATACCGGCGAGATATTTGCCGACCATGAGGACTTCACGCCGGACAGGGGCGAGCAGGTAATAGTGCATGCTTTGGTCGAGGAGTTCGCCGCGGAAGAGATTCATGAAGATGCCGACACAGCCGAAGAAGATGGCGAGGCGGAGGAAGAAGTACTGGAAGACACCGGCGAAGGCGAGGATGTTCTGGTTGAGATCGGCCTGGTTTCTAGGGCTTTTGCTGGAGAGGAGGCCGTCGGTAAAGCGGAGTTCCCAGGATTTGGCTCCGTCGTTATAACGGATGAATTGCCGCTTGCGTCCGCGGGTGAAGCGGTTGTAGTCGACTTTGGCATCAGACAGGAGTCTGGCCGCGTCGTCGATCTTCATTCCAATCTGGAGGGAGCCAGCGATTGCAGTTGCGTTGGGCGAGGCGATCTGAATCTGCTGTTGGTTGGCTCGAATGTTGTACATGCGGACGGCGTTGATTCCGAAGAGCAGTGCAGGAAGGAAGGCGAGGGCGTAGACCCAGAGGCCCCGTTTTGCGAAGAGGGTTTTCTTCCATTCGAGGCCGACGATGGCGAGGATCTGTTTTTGCCAGAGGGCGAAGCCGGTCACTTATGGCCTCCTTCGTCGCCGATTAAGTACTCGTATAGTGAGTTGACGTCATCGTCGGCGGGAGCGATGGTTTCGATGTTGATTCCTTCCATTACGAGCCTGTTGAGCAGCTTGTGGAAGTGGCTGGCGTCAGTGGTTTTGACGAGGATGCCTTGAAAGTCGGGATGGATGCGTGCCTCGACCACGTGATCGAACTGGAAGAGGCGCGAAGCCATCTCTGAGGGTTTGTCGCAGCGGATGACGATTTGATGCGGGCGGTCTGAGATTTCTTCGCGGACGCCTCGAATCGCACCTTCGGCAACTACGTAGCCGTTGGCGAGGAGGATGACCTGATCGGAGATCATGTCGACTTCGTGGAGGACGTGACTGGAGACGATGACGTGTGCGCCACGTTCGGCCTGTTCGCGGAAGAGGGCGATGGTCTCGGAGCGAACCAGAGGGTCGAGGCCGTTTAAGGGTTCGTCAAGGATGAGGACCTGGGGCTCATGGGCGATGGATTGGGCGAGGCGGATGCGCTGGCGCATGCCCTTGGAGTAAGCCGCAACTTTGCGTTTGGCGGCGTCGACCAGGTTGACCTTTTCAATCGCGCGCCATGCTTTTGCTTCCGCTTCTTTCGCGCTAATTCCCTGAAGCAGAAGTGAGGCGTGGACGAACTGGAAGCCAGTGTAGCCGCGCGGGAACGAATCGAACTGCGTGCAGTAGCCAAGGATACGGAAGAGCGCTTCAGGATCGTTTGGGGCGATACCCCGGACGGAGATTTCGCCTTTGGTGGCGCGAACGAGACCAGTCATGAGATTCATGAGCGTGGTCTTGCCGCTGCCGTTGGGGCCGACGAGGCTGGTGATGCCCGGCGGGATGGTGAGGTTGACACGATTGACGCCGAGGACTTCACCGTAGAAACGCGAGACGTTATCGAAGATGATCTGGTCGCTCGATGGAATCAACGGACGATCTCCTTCGGGCGGATCTTGCGTTCGAGCATGAGAAGGCAGACGATGCAGACGGCGAAGAAGCCGGTCCAGGCTTCGAAGGGTTCGAGGCCGGTTTGTGCATCAATATTCAACTGGTCGGACCAGATCGTGTACATGATGCGGGAGATGTCGATGATCGAGCCGTAGTCTGTGTTGAGGATGGAGTTGATGATACCGGCGAGCCCCGCGCCGATACCGAAGACGCCAAGGATGAGCGCGCCCGCGACGACCTTCCACTTGACCCAGGCCGAGAGGGCAACCGAGAGAAGAGAGAGGATCAGGATCCAGGCGAGGTTGCCGAGGATGATGGCTCGCAGAATGAACCAGTTGCTGGAGAGCCAGTCGCCCGGGGCTTGAGAGGCCTGCAGGAAGAAGAGGAGGATGCCGGGGACCCAGGTGATGATCGAGAGCAGGATGAAGAGGACCGAGACTTTGCCAATTACGTATTCAGTGCGGGAGAAGGGGCGCGAGAAATAGGTGGGTAAGGCGTTATTGGCGAGGTCTGGTGCGATCAGGCTCGGGCCTATCAGGGCTGTGAGGATGTAGGCGAGGCCGCCCTGGAAGTTCATGAAGATGCGGAAGAAGCTGGAGTCGATTTTGAGGACATCGGGCACTGCCAAGCCCATACTGGCGAACATGGAGAGGTTATTGACGAGGTAAAGGTAGCCAGCGCAACCGAGCGGGAAGAA
>JAYSVS010000202.1:0-10598 GCA_043718395.1 Acidobacteriota bacterium | reverse complement strand
TCCCGAGTCTCTCTACTTGGGGTTCGGGACCCCAACTTCCTGCGAGAAATCCTCCCCCAGGTAGCCAACCCCGCCCAGCACCGAGCCGCCAAAGAATCTGACCTGATCTTCTTAGGAGTAGAATCCGAAGGCCAGCTCAAGCGCCTCGACCCCCTCAAAAAATACATAGCCCCCAAGGGAGCCATCTGGGTCATCTACCCTAAAGGCCAAAAGCACATCACCCAAGCCCAGGTCATGACAGCCATCAAAGCCGCCGGCCTCACCGACAACAAAGTCTGCTCTTTCTCCGAAACCCACACCGCCCTCCGCGCCTGCATCCCCGTCGTCCAACGAATTTAGATTCCCACCGTCAGCAGCATCAATCCGTGACAAAATCACATGGTGCGCCTCATCTCCGCCTTGGTTCTTCTTGCCTTCTCCATTTACGCCCAATCCTCCAGCATTCAGGGTAATGTCTTTGACACCTCTGGTGCCGTCCTCACCCAGGCCAGTCTCAACCTAACCAACACCGCCACCGGCGTCGTCACCAAAGTTTCCACCAACGACAAAGGCTTCTACTTAATACCCCTACTCAACTCCGGCCTCTACAAACTGGAATGCCTCGCACCCGGCTTCTCCACTCAGTCCCTTAAAGAATTTCGTCTCGAAGTCAACCAGACCGCCCGCTTCGACTTCACCCTCAAACCCGGCGCCGTCACTGAATCCGTAAGCGTCTCCGCCTCCGCCGTTCTCCTCAACACAGAAACCACAGAAGTCGGACAGGTCATCGACGGTAAGCGCATCCTCGAGATGCCCCTCAACGGCCGCAACTATCTTCAACTCGCGCAGTTCACCGCCGGCGTTCTCCCCGGTGGTGGCCAAGGCACAGGCAGCCGTGCCCGCGACGAAGGCGCCTTCGCCGCCGTCGGCATGCAGATCGCCCAAAACAACGTTCTCCTTGATGGCAACGACAACAGTTCCCGCACCTCCGGCGGCCCACTCGGCTTTGAAGCTCAGGCCGTCAAGCCTCCCGTCGACGCCGTCAGTGAATTCAAAGTGGTCACCAACAACATGAGCGCCGAGTACGGCTACCGTGCCGGTGCCAAAATCATCGTCAACACCAAGTCTGGACAAAACGATTTCCACGGCTCAGCCTACGAATTCCTCCGCAACCAAAAACTCGACGCCACCAACTTCTTCGCCAATCGCAGCGGTGCCAAGAAGCCCCTCCTTCAGCAGAACCAATTCGGTGCCACCCTCGGCGGCCGCATCGTCAAAAACCGCACCTTCTTCTTTGCCTCCTATCAAGGCACCCGCATCCGTCGCGGCCAAAGCTACATCTCCTCAGTCCCCTCACGCGACATTGTCGACCGTCTCGACTTCAGCGCCCAGCCCGCCATCCGCCGCAACATCTACGATCCCCTCACCCTCGCGGGCACCGGCGCAACCGCCACCCGCCAGCAATTCCCCGCTAACCGCATTCCAGAAACCCGCCTCGATCCCGTCTCAAGACAAATCGTCAAACTCTATCCCACGTCCAACATTGCTGGTCTCGACAACGCTCCCCTCAACTACTTCTTCTCGCCAAAAGACTCCGACGACGCCGGCCAGTACGACTTCCGCGGCGATCACAACATCTCGTCCAATCACCGCTTCTTTGTTCGCTACTCTATGCGCGATCAATTCCGCGATGAGAACGGCACTCTCCCCTATCCCGTCATGGGCGGCCAAGGCCAAACCGTCGATCTCAAAGGCCATAACATTGCTGCCAGCCTCTCCAGCACCTTCACTGCCACCCTCTTCAACGAGCTCCGCTTTGGCTATTCCAAGTTCGACACCAAGTTCGACATCCCCTTCACCGAAAACCTCAACCCGGGCTTCGGCATTAAAAACTCGCCCGGCGAAGTCCTCAAAGACGGACCAAACACTGGCTTCTCTCTCTTCTCCCCGTCCGGCTTCACCGATGCCGGCCCCCGCGCCTTCTGGCCCAACTTCAACAACCTCGACAACCGCATGATCTCCAACTCCCTCTCCTGGCAGAAGGGCAAACACATCCTCAAGTTCGGGGGCGAATACCGCCGTCTCAACATCTTCCGCAACGCAGCCCGCTTCCGCCGCGGCCAGTTCGCCTTCAACGGTCAATTCACTTCGCAACAGCCAAACAATGGCGCCAGCCGTGGCAACTCCGGCAACGGCCTCGCCGACATGCTCCTGGGCTGGGTCTCCGGCGGCACCTTTGGCAACAACCAGGGTGAAAACATCGTCGCCCCCTACATGGGCGCCTTCATCCAGGACGATTGGAAAGTCTCTGCCCGCCTCACCATCAACCTGGGCCTTCGTTGGGAAGCCTTCCCCAAGGGCACCTTCCCGCAGGCGGACAAGCAATCCGTCGGCCGCTACCTCCCCGGCCAGGACAGAATTGTCTTCCCAACTTCTGATTCCGATTGCGGCTGCAAAAACGATTTCAATAACTTCGCCCCTCGCGCAGGCCTCGCCTTCCAGTTCAACTCGAAAACCGTCATCCGCGCCGGCGGCGGCATCTTCTACGGCGAACCAAACAGCCTTTCCACCGAAGGTGCCAACTTCCGCGCCGGCCCGCCCCGTTCGCAAGACATCGCCATCCAGACCAACTTCGAAACCACACCCGTTTTCGTCCAACAGGGCTTCCCGGCCTTCTCAAATACACAGCTCCTTCCCAACGCCGGCGTCTTCGTCTTCCCAGATTTCCGTGGCACGCTCTACGCCTCCCAATGGTTCCTTGACATCCAGCGCACTCTCCCTCTCGACACTCTGATCACCATCGGCTATCAAGGTACGAAAGGCACGAATTTGCACGCGATTCGCAACATCAATCTCCCCAGCACACCCTCGGCTACGGTTCCCGCTAACCAGCGCCTCGTGATCCCCAAATTCTCTGGTGTCAGCTACCACGAAAACTCCCTCAACTCCGTCTACCATGCCCTCACCCTCAAAGCCGAAAAACGCTTCTCCAAAGGCTTCACCTTCCTCACTTCCTTCACTTGGTCTCGCAACATGGATTACGGCAATGAAGACCTTCTCGATGGCAGCCCCGGCGCAGTCACACCCTACGATCTCCGTCGTGAACGTGCCCTCTCCACCCTCAACCGGAAACTCGGCTACGCTCTGTCGCTCGTCTACGAAATCCCAACCGGCACGATGTCCGGCCCCGCCAAATGGGCCCTCGCCGGATGGCAGATCGGCGGCATCGTCTCTGCTCACACAGGCATTCCCATCAGCCACACCATCAACGTGAACAACCAGAATCTCGGCGGCGCCGTCCGTGGCGATTGGGTCCGCAACCCCAACCTCCCAGAATCGGAACGCACCATTGACCGCTACTTCGACACAACCTTTGTCGTTCCTGGCGCCCCTGGTGTCACCTCAAACGCAGGCCGCAACCTCATCATCGGGCCGGGCCGCCAGAACATCGATATGATGGTCTCCCGCACCTTCAGAATGCCTTGGGAAGGCCACGCCCTCCAGTTCCGCTTCGAGTCCTTCAACGCCCTCAACAAAGCCAACTTCGCCAACCCCAACACCGGCGTCGGCACTCCAGCCGTCGGCAGAATCAACGCCGCCGAAGACCCCCGCCGCATCCAGTTCGGCCTCAAATACAACTTTTAGTTAATGAGTGTAGGGGACGGCAAATCGACCGTCCGGCGTGAGCACAAGACTGCTGTTCCAAGGTTCGAGTGCGATGAACTGCCGCCCGTCCTTCAGGACGTGAATCGCGCCGCCCCTGCTGCTGGACGCCGTGTGCTTCGCCAGCAATTCGATCTTGAATTGTTCCAGCCCCTTACGTGCCGCCTCAGCCGCCAGCTTGCTCTCTGTCATCTCGACGTAGGCACCCCTGGCTCGCGTCCGTTCTGCCTCGCTCACCGGCACCATCACCGCCTCGTCAAAATCAAAAGCACTTCGCTTGCGGCCAACGACAAACTCGAACTTCGTCGAGTACCGCGCACCAGTTATCTCTGGATGAGCCGCCATCATCCTGCGCATCGTGTGATCCCACTCAGGCGTCGCCTTTTGCTCCCGCTCCCGCGCTCGCTTTAGTTCTTCGGTCCACTTCTTGGCCTCAACCACTTCTTCAGGCTTCAGCGCAAACACCTCAACGGGAGCCTGCGCCAGACAACATACTGCAACTAGAAAAACAAATGCTGTTCTCATACTTTGATCATATAGACGGCACCTGCTTCCTCAAAGGTTCCATGAAGCCCAGCAGAATAGTCCGCAACACAATTTCAGTGCTTCTTCTAAGCCACTACTTACTTCAATGGATTCACGCAACTTTCCGCCCCGAAACCCCTCTCGGAATTCTCACGCGACCGAAAGCACCTCATCCTTCACCAGGTGCATTCGGACTCTTTCAGGCGTCGCACAGTCAAAATAGAAGGCATTTACTGACTCACGAATATTCTCCCTAAGCTCCTCCCACGTGTGTGCTTGGGTGAAGATGCTCTCGGTCAGGCATTCGGCACAATACCCGCCATCTGCTTCTTGTGTTACCTCAAAAACAAGCTCGGTCATACGCTTCTATAATACGGCAATCAGGCCAATTCCCGATATCCTGCTTTTCTGCGAGGCCCTTTCCTCAGTTGACGACTTGTGGAGAGATTCGCAAAATACGACGCGATTTCTACAACTGTTTGCCGCACGGCCTGTTCGGCCTGGCGAATCAAGTTATGTCTTAATCCAATCAGTGGCAAGTCTCTGGCCTCTCAATTGTCCCTCTTCCTTAACTCAAGTTCAAATACCAATCGCCGTCAAAACCTGATTGCGGCTGACCTGATTGCGGTTGTATGTTCCCCTCTCGTCCCTCTCTCAATCCGCCTGCCGGGCTTCAATGAGCGCCAGCGCAGATTCAGGCGTAAACACGGGCAAATCAGCCCCCCGGAATCTTCTTGGGTCCCGGGTCACAATCCCTTCACAACCCGAACGCGCCGCAGCAGCAGCGCTAACTGCATCCTCATAATCAGAGCCCTTCGCTTCCAAAGCGGACTCAATTACTTGCCGGTCCACAGCAGCCACCCCGAACACTTGAAGCATCGCCCGGACACTCCGTTTTGCCTTTACGTTCCCCGCTTCGCGCTGAATCAGATAATAGATTGTTGTCACTGCGTGTGCGGAAAGCATACCTTCGGCCAACTTGTTTTCAACGACCGCCCAAAACTTGCTGCTTGCCTCGGAATGGGGTTGGCGGTCCAGGAGCACATCCAGCGCTACATTGATGTCGACAAGCAACCGGATCATCGGTACTTCTGAGCCAAATGTGCACCATATGCATTCAAGTCTGCGTCTTTGAGCAACCCTCTCAAAGACTTCAACACAGGCGGCATCTTAGACTTCTCAGAATTACTTGCAATTGCGTCTAAATAAGCCTCCACCATCGCCGAAACGGAGAGGCCCCTTGATTTTGCATAGGTCTTTGCCCGCTCAATCACATGCGGGTCTACACTCAGAGTCAGCTTCGACATATAATACGTATGATACCGAAACTTCAGTACGTACGCAACGTCGCCGCCACCCCAAATCTCGACCGGCTAGAGTCCAATCCCTGGCTGCTCAAGTCCTCGCGAGGCATTTCTGCATACACATGCACCAATGCGTGATCGAATTTTTAAAGTGCATTCGAATGATAAAGACTTAGTCTAGGTGCACTGCGAACGCATCTCACACTTGGTAAAACTTGCTTTGGCACCCTCAGAAGTCGAATTCGTAATTTTCTACGTAATCCAGGACTGAATTTGGGGATCGGCGCAAATCCAATACGACTTCTGTGTTTTAATCTTGTGTACGCGGTCTCCGGTTTCGTCCACCTGGGCCTACTGGAATTGATTTCTCTGCCCATGGACAACCCGTTCTTCACCCGCCCGATTCTCAACTCCCCATACGATCCCCCCATGCGGCACTGGGAACTGGACCCTCTGGGCCAACCCACTCAAACCATTAAAGAATCCCGCCGCCCCGCCGAATTCATCACTCCCATCCCTAAATCCAAAAAGGGCAGCCCCAAACAGTCCAGCCTCAACCTGAATCCAGAGCAACTTGCCGCCGAAAATCAGCGCTACATCCTCTCCTCGCTCATCAATGATTTGCGCTTTCAAGTCGAGAAATGGCGGCTCATTCCCGATCCTGCAAACTGGAATGTCACCCCGGAAACTGCACGCCTTCTCACCCACTGGCGCCACTACAAGTTCTCCGGCCCCCGCCCTTTCTTCTGCCAACTCGAAGCCGTCGAGACAGTCATCTGGCTCACCGAAGTCGCGCCCAAACTCGGTGCCACCTCCCAGCGCTTCCTCAATGACCTCGATTCCGCGAACCACGAAGCCAACCCGGGCCTAGCCCGCCTCGCCCTAAAGCTAGCGACAGGCGCAGGCAAGACCACAGTCATGGCAATGATCATTGCCTGGCAAACCATCAACGCCGCCCGCCGTTCCACTTCATCGCGCTTCACCCGCTCCTTTCTCATCGTCACCCCCGGACTGACGATCAAAGACCGTCTTCGTGTCCTGCTCCCGAACGACCCAAACTCCTACTTCACCACTCGCGAATTGGTACCTCCGGAATTCCTCCCTGAGCTAGGCAAAGCCCGCATCGTCATCACCAACTACCACGCCTTCAAGCTTCGCGAACGCCTCGAACTCTCCAAGGGTAACCGTCAGTTCCTCGAAGGTCGCGATGGCCACATCGAATCTCTCGAAACCCCAGGCCAGATGATCCAGCGTGTCATCCCAGAGTTGATGAACGCCAAAAACATCATGGTCCTCAACGACGAAGCCCACCATTGCTACCGTCAAAAGCCGGCCTCAATCGAGGAAGAAGACCCTCTCACCGGTGACGAACGTGAAGAAGCCGAAAACCGCAACAAAGCCGCCCGCCTCTGGATCTCCGGCCTCGAATTGATCCAACAGCACCTCGGGCTCTCGCGCATCATCGACCTATCCGCCACTCCCTTCTTCCTTCGCGGCTCAGGCTACGTCGAAGGCACCCTCTTCCCCTGGACCATGTCCAACTTCTCACTCATGGACGCGATCGAATGCGGCATCGTCAAACTCCCGCGCGTCCCCGTCGCCGACAACATCCCCGGCGCCGAAGTCCCAATCTTCCGCAACCTCTGGGAGCACATTCGGCCCGACATGCCGAGAAAGCGCCGAAGCAAAGACGACGATCTCGATCCGCTGAAGCTACCCGCCAAACTGCAAACCGCCCTCGAAGCACTTTACGGACATTACAGGCTCGTCTACGATGAATGGCAAAAGTCGGGCATTAAAGTCCCGCCTGTGTTGATCGTTGTTTGTCAAAACACCTCCGCCTCCAAACTCGTTTATGACTACATCTCTGGATTCGTCCGAAAGAACCCCGACAAAACCGAAACCCTCGTCCCAGGCCGCCTCGAACTCTTCCGCAACCAGGACGAGAACGGCACGCCCTTCGCCCGCCCCAAAACTCTCCTGATCGACAGCGAACAGCTCGAATCTGGTGATGCCCTAGACGACAACTTCCGCAAAATTGCGGGCCCAGAGATCGAACAGTTCAAGCGTGAAATCCTCGAACGTACCGGAGACCGCAGCGCCGCCGAAAACATCTCCGATTCCCAACTGCTCCGCGAGGTAATGAACACTGTCGGTCGCCAGGGTTCACTCGGCGAATCCATCCGATGCGTGGTCTCAGTCTCCATGCTCACCGAAGGTTGGGACGCCAACACCGTCACTCACGTCCTCGGCGTCCGCGCCTTTGGCACCCAACTCCTCTGCGAACAAGTGATCGGCCGAGCCCTCCGCCGCCAGTCCTACCACCTCAATGAAGAAGGCCTCTTCGATGTCGAGTACGCCGATGTTCTGGGCATCCCCTTTGACTTTACTGTCACTCCTCAACCCGCTCCGCCAAAGCCCCCACCCCAAACTGTTCAAGTCCGCGCTATCCGTCCAGAACGGGATCACCTTGAGATCCGCTTCCCTCGCGTCTCCGGCTACCGCGTTGAACTGCCAGACACGCGCCTCCAGGCCAACTTCACAGCCGATTCCACTCTGCCGCTCACTCCGAGTCTCATCGGTCCATCCCACACCCGCAACTCAGGCATCATCGGCGAATCGGTTGACCTCAACCTCGCTCACACCCGCGACCTGCGCCAATCCACCCTGTTGATGCACCTCACCAAACACCTCATCCTCACCCAATTCCGCGATCAGGGGGGCGAGCCTGAAATTCACCTCTTCGGCCAGTTGAAGCCCATCGTTCGTCAATGGCTCGACAACCATCTCGTCTGCCAGGGTGACACTTATCCCGCCCAACTCCTCTATTCGGACCTCGCCCAGATGGCCTGCGAACGCATCGCCGCCGCCATCACCCGCGCCCACCTCGACACCCGGCCCATCCGCGCCGTCGTAGATCCCTACAACCCGGTTGGCTCCACCACCCATGTCCGCTTCAATACCTCCCGCACCACTCTTTGGGAGACTTTGTCCAGCCACTGCCACATCAACTACGTGGTCTACGACTCAGAGTGGGAAGCCGAATTCTGTCGCGTCCTTGAATCCCATCCCAAAGTATTGGCCTATGCGAAGAACCACGCCCTGGGCTTCGAAGTCCCCTACCTGCTGGCCGGTAATCCCCACAAGTACCTGCCAGATTTTATTATTCAGATCGACTCTGGCAACCCCGAGGCACCGCTCAACTTGATCATCGAAATTAAGGGCTTTCGCGGCGAAGACGCGAAGCAGAAGAAAGAAACCATGGACACCTATTGGATCCCGGGCGTCAACCACCTCGGCACCCATGGCCGCTGGGCCTTCGCCGAGTTCGGTGCCCCCTTCAGCATGGAAGCGGACCTCAACGCCAAGATCACCCGCGAGTTCGACGCTCTCATCTCGTCTGTAACCCCAAAATGGAATCCTAGCTAATGCCAGAAATGTTTGATACTTCGAAACGCGACCTCCGAGACATTCTCCGTCAGGCTGACCAAGGAATTCTCCAGCTCCCCGATTTTCAGCGGGAATACGTTTGGGGGGAGCCCGATGTGATTAGCCTCCTTGCATCAATCGCAAATGGATTCCCGGTGGGCGCATTGCTTACGCTTGCCGCCGGTGGCCCTGTTCGTTTCCAGCCACGCCTGCTCGAAGGAGTACCAACCCAAAGCGCCGCACCTACGGAGCTACTGCTCGACGGACAGCAGCGGATTACTTCTCTCTATCAGTCGCTTCTTTCGCCTTACCCTGTGAAGACCAGGAATGCTAAGGGAAAGCGCGTCAACCGCTACTTCTACCTCTCGATAGAGCATACTCTCGGACTACCGCGCGATTTTGAATCAGCCATTATTCCAGTACCGGAAGACCGAGTTGTGCGTGGGATCTTCGGAAAACCCGACGGGCTGAATTTGTCAACGAAAGAATTGGAGTTTGAAAATCACCATTTCCCGCTCAACCAGGTTTTTGATCGCCACAAATGGTTATATGGATGGGTCGAATATTGGAAAGTGAAAGGCAAAGACTATTTTGAGCGGCTGCAAGAACTTGACCGACAGGTCTTGGATGTCATCGAACACTACAAAATGCCAATTATCCAACTCTCTCGCGAGAACGAACGCGAGGCAATTTGCTTGGTCTTCGAGAAGGTCAATGTAGGTGGAAAGAAGCTCGACGCCTTCGAACTGGTTACTGCCATCTATGCGGCTGACCAATTCAAATTGCGAGAGGATTGGAACGGCACTCTCGACGGCTCCTTGCTCGGACGACACAAGGAGATCATGGGGGCTGTACATCCAATGCAAGTGCTCAAAGATGTTTCTAGCACTGATTTTCTCCAAGGTTGCGCACTGGTAAGTACTAGGTCGCTACGAATTGAAAAGGAGACCCAAAAGACTCCAGAGACGGTACTGCCGCAGATTTCGTGCCGTCGCGAGGCAATACTTCGTCTTCCCCTTTCGGAATACCAGCGTTTTGCGCCACCCTTGACCAAAGGTTTCTCGGAGGCAGGCAAGATGCTCAACGCCCTCAACATCACTTGGAGTTGGGACATCCCCTATCCGCCACAAATTACGGGTCTCGCAGCGCTATATGCCATTTTGGGTGACGAAGCGCTTGCGGTTCCAGCTCGAGACAAGATACTGCAGTGGTTTTGGTGCGTTTCTCTGGGCGAACTTTATGGCTCAGGCACAGAAACAAAACTCGCACGCGATATCCCAGCACTCGTTGAGTGGATTCGAGGTGGTAAGCAGCGGCCACTTTCCATCGACGACGCCATATTCCAACAAGACCGTCTCAACTACCTTCGAATCAGAATTTCGGCCGCCTATAAAGCGATCCATTGCCTATTGATCAGCAAGGGTTGCCACGACTTCATTGTCGGCACGAGCACTAATCTTGCTGGGTTCTATAACGACCCAGTCGACATCCACCACATTTTCCCCCAGACGTGGTGTAAGCAAGCGGGCATCCCTCCAGGAATATTTAACTCAATTATTAACAAGACCCCACTTACAAGCGGTACAAACAAGATCATCGGGGGCTCCGCCCCATAAGCGTTAACTTAAGAATTGCCTTCGACGCGAGTGTCGGGTATCGTTGATGCATGGAACGCGAGCGAAGCAATCAATCCGGCGA
>JAYSVS010000201.1:0-33825 GCA_043718395.1 Acidobacteriota bacterium | reverse complement strand
TGCGATAAATCCCAGGGGTTTGGGGACAGAGTCCCCATCCGCAGGGGTGACAAAGTCGCTGAGCAGTTAACCTGACAGAATCGCTGAGCAACAACAGCGGCTTCATCTCGGGCTTCATCTCGGGCCTCGGCTCGGCTATACTCTCACGATATGTTGCGTCGCAATCTACTACCCTTCGGCTTAAGCCCCTTGTGGGCTGCTTTTGCTCAGTCGGTCAATCCTGCTGTTGTTCGCGACGAGGCGTTCTGGACGATGCTGAGGAAGCACTTTCCTTTGCGTGAAGGACTGGTCTATTTGAACGCGGCCAATGTTTGCCCCGCATCGTTGCCGGTGCTTGATCGCCACCAACACCTTTTGCGTGATTTTGAGGCCGATCCGAGTTTTCAGAACCGGGCGAAGTTTGGCCCAATCCGTGAGAAGGTTCGTGCCCGGGCGGCGCAATTCTTTGGAGTAACCGCTGACGAGATTGCGTTTACTCGAAATACATCCGAGGCATCAAACACCATCGTTCATGGGTTAAATCTGAAGGCGGGCGATGAGGTTGTTCTGGTTGAAGACAACCACCCTTCGAATTTGGACTCCTGGAAGAACCATGCCAAGAGGCTCGGGCTGGTTTTGAAGATCGTAGCTGCCACACAACTTATTGAGTCGAGTGAAGCCTTGGCCGTTAAGGTGGAAGCGGCATTTGGCCCAAAGACAAAGGTGCTGGCCGTGACACACGTGACTAGCAGTACCGGGTTGGTCTATCCGGTGGCCAGGCTCTGCCGTGCAGCCCGCGAGCGGGGGATCTGGAGCCATGTCGACGGAGCACAAAGCGGCGGGATGTTGCCGGTGGATTTACGTCAGACCGGCTGTGACTCTTATGCCACCAGTTCGCATAAATGGCTGATGGGTCCTCTGGAAGCCGGCGTACTCTTTGTTGCCAGTTTCCAGCAGAAAAACGTGTGGCCATCGATTGTGAGCGTTGGGTATAGCGAAGATGGCAAGGGTGGGGCGCGCTTTCTCGAAGCCTATGGACAACGCGATGATGCGCGTCTTGCCGCTCTGGAGGCAACCTTCGACTTCTTGATGATGATCGGGATGCCGTCTGTCGAAGCCAGGATCCGGCAGTTGACCACCCGATTGATGGATCAAGTGGCGAAGAACCCGAATGCCCAGTTGCGCACGAATCGCAAAGAGGGGCTCTACTGTGGAGTGGTGAAGGTGGATTTGCCCGCGGTTGCGGATTTGCGGGTGCTTGATGCGAAGCTTTATGCGGATCAGGGCATGGCCTTCAGTGTGACGCCGGCCGGGCCTCTACGCGGCATTCGTGTTTCACCGCATATTTACAATTCGCTGGATCAGATGGATCAGGTGGCTGAAGCGTTTCGGAAGGCATGAGCACTCTTTCTGAATTGTTGCTGGCACCAGGAGTTTTCTCACTTGGATCTGCGGCGGTCCTAGGTGCAGCTCATGCTTTGACCCCCGGGCACGGCAAGACTGTAGTGGCAGCTTATCTAGCCGGCAGCCGCGGTTCTGCGTTTGATGCTTTGCGGCTGGGCACGATCGTTACATTCACGCACACGGCGAGCGTGTTTGTACTCGGACTCCTGGCCTACTATCTGACCGAGTCAGTAGATCTGCAGGCGCTGCATCCACTCTTGAACAAGGCGAGCGGGTTGCTGATTGCGGGCATAGGGTGTTGGCTGCTGTATCAACGGTTGCGGCCACAGAAAGTGATCGAGCCTGATTCACTCGCTGGCGGTTTAGATCATGCCCATGGAGTCTCCTTGAAGGCCTTGGGGGTATCGGGAGGGATTGTGCCTTGCCCCGAGGCGTTGTCGCTACTGCTGCTCTCTCTGTCGCGAGGGCAGAGCCTTTATGGTTTGGTATTGCTGTTGAGCTTTTCGATCGGGTTGGCGGTGGTGTTGATTGGGTTGGGGCTTGCGGCGGTGCTGGTTGCACCTTCCATGAATCGAATGAAGTCTCTGGCTGTCACGATCCCGATTATGAGTGCGCTGGTCTTGATCGTCATGGGGGTCGCGCTTTTGCTATGAAGTCGGTTGTGATCACTGGGGTTTCGACCGGGATTGGGCTGGCTACGGTAGAGGCAGCGCTTCGGGCTGGTTTTGTGGTGTTTGGATCCGTTCGCAGCCGTGAAGACGGCGTACGCTTGAGCGATCAATTCCCGGAAAACTTTATCCCGCTTGTGTTTGATGTGACTGATGAAGCAGCGATCTTGCGCGGGGCAGAGCTAGTGGCCGGGGCACTGGGCGACGGGCGGCTTGATGCGTTGATCAACAACGCGGGAGTTGCGATCAGCGGGCCTTTAATTTATCTTCCTGCAGAGAAATTGCGTTATCAGTTTGATGTAAACCTGTTTGGAGTGATGGCTGTGACGCGGGCCTTTGCACCTCTTTTGGGCATTGATGACGCACGCAAAGGAAAGCCTGGCCGGATCATCAACATCAGTTCGGTGGCGGGAAAGTTCGCGTCGCCTTTTGCCGGTGCTTATGTTGCTTCTAAGCATGCGCTTGAGGGCTTGTCTGATTGTTTGAGGCGGGAGTTGATGCTCTTTGGTATAGACGTGATCGTGGTTGGGCCTGGCGCGATAAGAACTCCTATCTGGGGCAAAGCTGAGTTTGACGCATACCTGGCAACACCTTATGCCCATTCGCTCAAGCTTGCCCATGCTTCCATGTTGAAAACTGCAAGAGAAGGGCTTGCCGTAGAACGGTGCGCGGATCTGTTGGTTGAGATCCTTCTGGCATCGCATCCAACGACTCGCTATGCGCTGGTTCCGAAACCGATTCTGAGCTGGTGGATCCCGAGGCTGCTGCCTGTCCGCTGGATCGATTGGATCATCGCGAAACGACTTGGCCTGAAGCCGCGTTGAAGGATAGGATATAGGTTTCATGTCCTTTATCCACGACAATTTCCTTCTTGAAACCGGACAGGCTCAGCGCCTGTATCATCGCTATGCAGCAACAGAACCGATTCTTGACTATCACTCCCATTTGCCGCCAAAGGATATAGCGGAGAACCGCCGTTTTGCGAATCTCTTTGAGATCTGGCTGGAAGGGGATCATTACAAATGGCGTGCCATGCGTGCCAATGGAATTCCGGAGTCGCACTGTACAGGAGACGCCTCGCCGCTAGAGAAGTTTGAGGCCTTCGCCGCTACAGTTCCACATACGTTGCGGAATCCGCTTTACCACTGGACGCACCTTGAGCTGAAGCGGTACTTCGGCATCGATGAACTGCTGGACGAAGGCAATGCGCGACGGATCTGGGATCAGGCGAATTCGCAACTGGCCTCTGAGGATCTGCGCGTTTGGGGCATCTTTGAGAAGTTTGGTGTCAAGGCTGTTTGCACTACGGATGACCCGGCTGACGACCTTCGCTGGCATGAGGCGATTGCCAAGAGCGATTGCCCTGCTAAAGTCTTTCCTACCTTCAGACCGGACGGGGCGATGCACGTCCAGCGTCCGGATTTGTTTCTGCCGTGGATCGAAAAATTGTACGAGACCTCTGGCGTAAGCATTGATTCCTTTGCCGATTTTCTAGCAGCAATCTTTCAACGGCATGATGCGTTTCATGCGATTGGCTGCCGCTTGTCGGATCACGGGCTCAACCGCTGCTTTGCCAACTTCTGCGATGAAGAAGAGGCAGCAGGGATTTTTGACAAGGCGCGGGAGGGCGGGGAAGTGTCCGCCGGTGAATTTGACCGCTACGCCAGCTTTATGATGCTTTTCTTCGGCAGGCTGGACGCGGCCAAGGGTTGGACCAAGCAGATCCACCTCGGTGCCAGGCGCAATGCGAATTCGAGGGCGTATCAGGAGTTGGGCGCCGATAAAGGTTTTGACTCTATCGGTGATACGCCGCAAGGCGATGCGTTGGCGGCTTACCTTGACCGGCTGAATCAAGAAGACCAGTTGCCACGGATGGTGCTCTACAATCTCAACCCGAATGAAAACTACACCTTTGCCACTATGGCTGGCAATTTTCAGGACGGAAAGATCGCTGGCAAGATCCAGTTGGGTTCCGGCTGGTGGTTTCTAGATCAGAAGGATGCGATGGAGTGGCAGATGAATGCGTTGTCCAATTGCGGGCTGTTTTCGCGCTTTATCGGGATGTTAACCGACTCACGCTCTTTCATGAGTTTTCCGCGCCATGAGTACTTCCGGCGGACGCTTTGCAATCTGCTTGGCAACGACATGGCCAAGGGATTGTTGCCGGATGATGAGGCGATGACTGGAAACATGGTTCGCAATATCTGTTTTGGCAACGTGCGAGATTTCTTGCGGCTGCCGCTCTAGCGATTGTGCCTGCCGCGCATGCGGCGGGCCAACTTTTCGATCTCGTCGAGTTTCTTCAGCATGCCTATGCTGAGGATGTTGTGGTCGTTCTTCTTGAGCTCTGCTTCAACTTCCTGGCTGAACTGGATGAGCTTGGCTGCGTCGGTGAGGAGCTTCTTTTGTTCGTCTTTGAGAATGGCTTCGCTCTGCAGCGTGCCGTCGGGGAGGCGCTTTACATTCTCCTCTTTGTCGACCGGAGGCAACTGCTGCGCCAGTAGCACTGTGCAGAGATTGGCAAGAAAGCTCTTTCGAGCCAGACTGATCATTCGCTACTCTTTCTAATTGGGAATGGAATCGCTTTTTACAATCGGGCACTCGAATCATTCGATCAAAGTGTTTGTGAAATTGCTGCTTGCTCACAACATCGCACAAGTTGTGGATGTGCGCACATTTCCTTCATCGAGATTTTCACCGCACTTCAATCAGGATGCCCTGCGAGAATCATTGGCTGCTGCCGGAATCGACTATGTTTATGCTGGCAAACACCTGGGTGGGCGGCGCGTCCAAATCAACACGGAACTGCGTCAGACCCAAGGATTTAAATTGGCGCTGCGGGATCTGATCCGGCAATCACAAGAACGGCCTACCGTCATGATGTGCGCTGAAGAAGACCCCTACCAATGTCATCGCCGCTACCTCTTGTCGCGTGCTCTGATGGAGGATTTCTCGTTCCTCGCAATTGAGCATATCCGCAAGGATTCCACAGTGCTGAAGGAGCCTGGATTCCCTGAATCCGCAGTGCAACTGACCTTGGGAATGGACCGGGCTTAGTGGTTGTGGCGGGGGATGATCTCGCCCAAATTGCGGTACTTCACTGCGAATTCCAGAACGCCGCCGAATTCAAGTTGTCCAACATGTGCGCGGTAGAATTCCTGCCACGGAGTTTGTGTTTCGGCGATCTGCAGCTTCACGTTCTTCTTACGCGTCTCAATTTCTTCGTCGCTCAGCAAGACGTCGACGCGTCGCGTGTTGAAGTCGACACGAATGGTGTCGCCGGTTTCAAGGATCGCGAGATTGCCGCCCACTGCGGCCTCGGGTGAAGCGTTCAGGATTGAGGCACTGGCACTGGTGCCGCTCTGGCGCCCGTCCCCCAGTGTGGGCAACTGATTAACACCGATCTTGATCAGGCGATCTGGAGGAAGCATGTTTACGACTTCAGCCGCGCCCGGATAACCAACCGGGCCGCAGCCACGGATTACCAGAATGCAGTGCTCGTCGATGTTTAGAGAGTCGTCGTTGATTCGTGCGTGATAATCTTCAGGCCCTTCAAAGACAATGGCCCGGGCGGTAAAGGCATTTTCGTCGCCGGGGTTTTCGAGGAAAAGTTTGCGGAATTCCTTGCCGATGACGGAGCTTTTTACCAAGGCGCTGGAGAAGAGGTTGCCGTCCATGACCAGAAAGCCTGCTTTCTCGGAGACAGGATCCTCAATGCCACGGATCACCTTGTGATCGGTGGAGCGAGTGTGGCGGTAGCAATCGCCGACGGTTGCGCCACAAACATTCATGGCCGATTCGTGGATCTTGCCGGCGCAGATGAGTTCTCCAATGATGGCCGGGATGCCACCGGCTAGATGGAAGCTTTCGGTAAGGTATTCGCCGGCCGGTTGGACGTTGGCCAGTAGAGGGATTTCGTGCCCTACGGTCTCCCAATCTTTGGTTTTCAGTTCGACGCCCATGTGGCGGGCGATAGCGATCAGATGCGGCGGGCAGTTGGTGGAGCCGCCGATGGCGCTGCAGACGACGATCGCGTTCTCGAATGCCAGGCGGGTCATGATGGCAGAAGGCCGCAAATCTTCGCGAACCATTTCTACGATCCGCTTGCCGGTGCGGAAGGCCATTTGCGTTCGTTCGCGATAAGGCGCAGGGATGACGGCGCAGCCGGGAAGGCTCATTCCCAAGGCTTCGGCTAGCGAGTTCATCGAAGAGGCGGTGCCCATCGTGTTGCAATGCCCGGGGCTAGGAGCAGAAGCCATCACCATGTCCATGAACTGGTCATAGTCGATCTCGCCTGCGGCGTGCATGCGGCGGGCTTCCCAGACAGTCATGCCGCTGCCGGCTAGTTTGCCTTTGTAGTAGCTGTTGAGCATAGGACCGCCACTCAGGACGATCGAAGGGAGGTTGACGGTAGCTGCCGCCATCAGGCAGGCGGGCGTGGTCTTGTCGCATCCGGTAGTGAGCACGACACCGTCAAAAAAGTAGCCGTGCAGAATTTCGACCAGACCCAGGTATGCGAGGTTACGGTCCAGCGCTGCGGTGGGTCGGCGGCAGTTTTCAAAAATCGGGTGGACCGGGAAAATAAAGGGAACCCCGCCTCCGTCGCGAATACCGTCGCGGATGCGGTCGGCGAGGTCCAGGTGGATGCGGTTGCAGGGTGAGAGGTCAGAACCGGTCTGAGCGATGCCGATGATCGGTTTACCGGATTGCAATTCTTCGCGCGTCAGGCCGTAGTTGGCATAGCGCTCCAGGTAAACCGCTGTCATGCCCAGGTTGTCTGGATTCTGAAACCAATTCTGGCTGCGGAGGGGGAATTTGCGGTCGCGATTCATGTGTTTAGGTCATTCTCTCTCAGTCTTGTCGAGCTAATGTTTCGAGACTGTTTGGACGATATCGCTTTAGTACTAAAGTTTCGTTCATGTGACCAATTCGAAATTGTGATAGGTTAATGTTACAAAACCCTTTCCTTCAGGAGGAAAATTATGCGAACTCGGTTGTTTGCACAGGTTAGCCTGGTGCTACTTCTTTTATCGGCCTCAGTATTTGGCCAGACCCTCGGCGATGTTTCCGGTGCAGTACAGGATCCCCAAGGGGCTCCTGTTCCCGGAGCCAACGTCACAATCAAAAACTCTTCAACGAACGCAACGCGTTCCACGGCAACAAATGGCGAAGGCATATATAGCTTTCCTGCTCTTGTCCCCGGCACCTATGCGGTGAAAGTGGACAAAGCGGGCTTCAAGACTTTCAACCAATCCAATATTGAAGTGCAGGTTCAGGCGAGTTTGCGCATTGATATTGCGATGCAACTCGGCCAGGTGAGCGAGACGATCGAAGTCTCTTCTTCAGCCACTGCACTCCAGACTGAAAACGCAACGGTTGGAACCGTTGTTGAGCAAAAGCGCATCGTCGAATTGCCCTTGAATGGCCGCAACTACTTGCAGTTGACTGCCCTTGCCCCGAACGTGAGCTTCGGCTTCCCGTCGGCTGGTCAGGCAGATGGCCGCCAGGGTGGTGATCGCGCGAACCAGAATATCTCTGTTGCCGGTATGCGCAACAACTTCAACCGCTTCACGCTTGATGGTGTCGAAAACACAGATCCTAACTTCAATACTTACGTGATCTTCCCGTCAGCCGAAGCGCTGCAAGAATTCAAAGTTCAGACCGGTGTTTATCCTGCCGAATTCGGCCGTGGTGCAACTCAGATCAACGTGTCGACTAAAAGCGGAGGCAACCAATTCCATGGTGCGATGTACGAATTCCTGCGCAACGAAAAATTGGACGCTAAAAACTATCTCTTTGGTGGTGTTGGTGCAGTCGAGCGCAAGAAGGATCCCTTCAAGTGGAACCAGTTCGGCTTCGTTCTCTCTGGCCCGGTTGTGATTCCCAAACTTTTCAATGGTCGAAACAAGCTGTTTTTTATGTCGAACTATGAATGGTTCCGTCAGCGTCGCGACGTGATCGGACAGTTCACTCTGCCGACTGCTGCCAACTTTGCTGGGGACTTCAATAATGCGATTCAAACGAATGGCATTTATGATCCTCGTACGCGCGTGATCACTAATGGCGCTGTTTCGGGTGCATCTTTGTTCCCCAACAACACCATCCCAACAAGCCGGTTGAGCCCCATCTCGCAAAAGCTATTGGCGTTTTATCCTCAGGCGAATACCCCAGCCGCTGGCCTCAACAACAATCACTTCATCTCGCTTGGCCGTCCGATCAACAAGGACCAGTTCATTCAGCGATTTGACTACGTCGAAAGCGATAAATCGAATTGGTTTGGCCGCTATTCGAAATCGGAAGAAAACCAGCTCAACGCGAACCTGCTCAATAACGGTGAAAGAATCGTGACCAACGCCAGCCAGTGGACGGTAACCAATACCCGCGTACTCACCAACACCCTCGTGAATGAGTTCCGCTTCGGTCTTACGAAGTTCTACAACACCACCGGCCCTGAGCTTGCTTTTGGTACAGACGTTGTGGGTACTTTGGGTATCCCCGGGCTCTCCTCCGGTCCTCCCGTTCAGTGGGGGATCCCGAGTGTCGGAATCACTGCCTACAGCGGTTTCGGCAATAGCTCCGAAGGTCCCTATGAAAACAATAACCGCGCGATGCAGTTCATCAACAACTTGAGCTGGGTCAAAGGCAAGCATACCCTCAAGGTGGGTGGTGAGTTCCGCCGCGACGAATATAATCAGGTCGGCAACCAGTTTGCCCGCGGTCAGTTCACCTTCGACCGCAATGCCACTCGTAACCCCCTGGTGAATGGCTCTGGCAATGCCTTTGCCGACTTCCTCCTAGGAGAAGTATTCCAGGCTGAAGCTGCAGTCTCGATTGCTAAAGCGCAGTTCCGTGCCAACGGTTTTGCTTTCTATATTGACGACACATGGCGCGTTAGTAAGCGTCTGACTCTTAACCTCGGTCTGCGCTATGAAAACACGCCGCCCTGGACAGATCAGACCGGAACCTTGTTCAATGCAATTGTCCCAAACGACATTCGCCCCACCAACCCATTGGCGGCAATCGTTCAGGATCAAACCCAACATCCTTACTTTCTGCGTCAAGGCGCTTCCCGCCAGAATTGCTATGAAGGCATCAATCTTCGCTGGACTGCCGGGCCCCTATTCCCGAATATCCCGATTCAAGTCCGTTGCGATGGTTCTTTAGGCAACAGCCTGGTGGGTCGCGATAACAACGACTGGGCTCCGCGCCTTGGTGCCAGCTACCAGTTGAACGACAAGACAGTGATTCGCTTGGGTACCGGCGCATTCTACTCCCAGGATACGGGCAACCCCCGTTTCGACATGTCGCGTAATCTTGCTGGCCGTCTTCGTGACAACTCCAGCCAGGTTACCCCGCAGCTCAATTGGAACAACGGATTGGCCTCGATTGCCGGTGGCGTTGCCAATGTGAACCGTCCTTACTCGTTTGCCAATCCATATGATCGCCGTACCCCCTACACCATCACGTACCTTTTCAATATCCAGCGCGAGTTGTCGAACAACCTAGTTCTTGAAGCTGGCTATCTCGGCTCTGTAAGCCGTCGCCTGGAAGGCCTGCGTGCTGTCAATGAATCCATCCCGGTTGATCCGAGTGTCTCTGGTCTTTCACTGGCTGCCCGTTCCCCCTTCCCGGAATTCGGTCGCATCCAGTTGGTCGATAACGGTGGCAAGGGCAACTACAATTCCCTTGGCACCAAGTTGACCAAGCGTTACTCGGGTGGCCTCACCGCCCTGTTTAGCTACACCTACGCCAAGTCGATTGACACCGCCAGCGCCATTCGTAACCAGGGTGGCGACACCTTGTTCCCACAGAACAGCGGTTGCCGCCAGTGCGAGCGCGGTTTGTCGAGCTTCAACAACGAACACCGCTTCGCCTCGAGCATCCTTTATGACCTCCCGTTCGGTAAGGGCAAGAAGTTCAACATTTCCAATGGCTTCGCCGATGCCATCATCGGTGGCTGGCAGTTGGGCGGGATCTTCACGGTCCAATCGGGCTTCCCCATCACTGTCGTAAATGGTCGTGACCGTTCGAATACCGGTGCTTTCTTTGACCGTCCGAACGCCACTGGCCAGAACCCGCAAGTTAGCTCTGTCTCGACCGAGAACGGCTTTAACACAGCCGCTTTCATTGAGCAGGCCGCCGGAACCTACGGCAATGTCGGTCGCAATACCCTCATCGGCCCCAGCTTTATTAACTTGGATTTCTCGAGCTTGAAGAACTTCAAAATGCCTTACGCGGAAGGCCACCAGTTGCAGTTTCGCTTTGAAGCCTTCAATCTCCCGAACCACCCAAATTGGGGCAACCCCGACACCAACATCCAGAGTGGTAACTTTGGCAAGATCCGCGGTACGCGAAACAACATGCGCCAACTGCAGCTTGCACTTCGTTACACGTTCTAGACTCAAGCAGTAAAAACAAGAAACCGCCAATCCCTCAGGGGTTGGCGGTTTCTTTTGGTCTGAGTAGTTCTCGCACCGAAACAGGGTGAACCGGTTGGCGCACAGTATCAGGTGGCCATCCAAGCAGGAATTCGAGGGCAGATCCACAAATGCGCCCCTGGCAGGGCCCCATGCCGCAGCGCGTTTGCAGTTTAGATTCGCGTTTGCTCAAACAAGCTTCGATCTTGCCGAGCGCTACATCTTCACAGCGGCAGACAATGGTCTCCGGCTTGGCGAGCGACTTGAGTTCTGGGCGCAGAGCGAAGTGCTGGCGCAGCAGGCTTACGAATTTTGCGTGGTCGCCTTTGAGGCTGGTTCCGCTGCCGGCGGCTTCTCCTTCTGCTTCCGCTTTTTCAACTCCGCCGATCCCCGTTAGCTCACCGATTGCGCAAATGCCCTTGGCGCTGGTTTGCTGTCTCTCATCCACACTCACAAAGCCATTCTCGATCTTGCAACCAGCCAGCATGGCGAGTTCGAGATTCGGCACAAGACCAAAACCACAGGCAAGATAGTCGCATTTCCAGGATCGACCGTTCGACATCAGGACACGACCCGGCTCAGCCTCAACCGGCCAAAGCGAGGCTCGAAATTTGGATGTCGTCATACCCACAGCTTGAGAGATCTTTTCAGGCCAGCGCCAAAGGTTGATACTAAATGAGATTAGGCTGCGCCAACTTGCCTGTTCAGCTACCATCACAACGTCCGCACCGGCTTTCGACAGGTTCGCTGCGACGGCCAGAAGCAGCGGCCCGCTACCTGCGATGACCACTCTTTTGCCCTTGATGTTGAGACCAGACTTCACCAGTGCCTGCAAGCCGCCGGCACCCACAACATGGGGCAGTGTCCAGCCTGGGAAGGGAAGAAACAGCTCTCTTGCCCCGCAAGCCAGAATGAGTTGCTGGCAATCGAGATCCAAATCCGAGATCTGGGTGCTGTAGTGCTTGTCGATGCCTTCGATCTCGAGGCCATCATAGCCGCGCCAGATCTGTCCCCCAGGGCCCCAATTGTCATCGATCAATAAGACACGCTTGCCAATTCGTTTGGCGGCACGCGCTGCAGCAAGTCCGCCTGGGCCTGCGCCGATGATGACGGTGTCATGGCGCATCCGTCGATACCTCCATGCCCTCACGAACCATCAACTGGCAGCCGCGCACGTGGGGAATTCCATCTACAGTCACGCGGCATTCAAAACAAATCCCCATTCCGCACAAAGGGCCCCTGGCTTCTCCGTGGATGCTCTGTCGCGGTACAAGGCCCGCATTCATCAACGCAGCCGCGACGCTCGTTTGTGCGGGTGCATCGCATTCAGTTCCGTTCAACTTGATACGCGGCATTCAGCAAACCTTTCGGCACCATAGTCTGACGGATTGAGGATGCCTTGTCTCCCCTTAGCTAGATTCAGCAGCAACTCCGCTGTTCCTAGCGAAGTTGTGATGCCTAAGCCTTCGTGCCCGGTGGCGAGATAGGTGTGCTTGAGTCCTGGGCAAAGGCCGATTATGGGGAGCTTATCGGGCGTGGCAGCACGGAAGCCAGTCCAGAGCCGAATCACGCTCATGTCCTGTATCGTAGGCAGATAACTGATAGCACGCGCCAGCATCTTCGAGACCATGTGCTTCTCTACCGCTTTGTCCTCCACCCCATACTGGCGGGAGCTCCCAATCAGAAGTTGGCCGGTCTTGCGCGGCTGCACATTGAAGGCGACGCTTTCTGTGGAATGGCCGTGGGCACTCTTCAGATAGCCAAGTTCGATGAGTTGGTGATGCACCGCGCCGGGGTAACGATCTGTGATCGCCAGATGCCCCTTGCGGGGCTTGACCGGCAGAGAAGGGAAGAGCTCAGTCGCCCAGGCACCTGTCGCGCAAATCAGAATCTGCGCGCTAAGCCGGTCTCCGTTGCGAAGCTTCACCCAACCATCCCCGATCTCAACAACGTCCCCTGCAATGCGCGTCGCGCCCTGGCTCAACCAACTAGCAGCACAGGGAGCATAGATCACGCTATCGCCAGGCACGAGAAAGCCCCCGGCCATCCCCTTTCGCAGCCCAGGTTCGGCCATGTAGAGCGATTTGCTATCGAGTAACTCGACCGGGACGCCACGAGCTTCGTAGTAAGCCTTCTTGCTTGATACTGCCGCGAGCCCTTCTTCATCGGCCGCCACCCAGAGCGTACCTCGTAGTTCAAATTCCAACTCAGCGGGCATTTCAGGAATGAGACCGTCCCAGAGATCGCGCGATCGGTGCGTAAGTGCAAATTGGGATTCGCTGTCGTCCATCACAACCACGTGCCCCATGCCAGAAGCCGTTGCTCCGCCGCCGATGAGGGCGCGCTCGACGATGGTCACCTGCATGCCTTCGCGAAGAAAAGCCCGTGCGCAAGCGGCACCAACAATTCCGCCACCCACGATCAGTACATCAGGGCTCAACGGCGAATTCCCCAGCAGAAAGGATCACGCGGGTCCAGCACCAACCAGGACTCTGCATTTACGTACGCGCGTCCAGTGATCGACGGGCGGATGCGCTCGCCTTCCCATTCGTAGCGGCCTTCAAACATGCTTCCCACGATGCTCTCCTGCCGCCAGACAGCTCCTGGGCTCAATTTGCCGTCTGCGGCCAGGCAGGCAAGTTTGGCGCTTGTGCCAGTGCCGCAAGGCGAGCGGTCATATGCCTTGCCGGGGCAGAGCACGAAGTTGCGGCTATCACCACCGCTAAGGCCACGGCCAAAGATTTCAATATGGTCAAGCTCTGCACCATTCTCGCCAGTGATGTCATCCCGCTCGAGCGCTTCACGAATCTTTGAGGTAACGGTGGTCCAATGCCCGGCATCCTGCACATGCAGTTCTTGAGCCAAGCCCTCAACCAGGAAGAACCAGTTGCCGCCCCAGGCGATATCGCCATGGATGGTGCCGAGGCCTTCTACCTCCAGTGGCACCGCCTTGCGGTAGCGATAGCTGGTGATGTTTGTAATAGTTACGTCGCTAGTGGCAGAAAGCGCAGCAGTGACTGTGCCCACGGGTGTCTCGATCTGATGTGTACCCGGATCGATGAGATTGAGATAGTCCAGCACGGCGACCACCCCGATCGCGCCGTGTCCGCACATACCGAGATAACCGACATTGTTGAAGAAGATGACTCCAGTGCTGGAAGCCCTGTTCAAAGGAGGCAAAAGCAAGGCCCCGACCATAACGTCACTACCGCGAGGCTCGTTTACTACAGCGCTGCGGAAGCCATCATGGTCGCGGCGAAAGTTTTCGAGCCGCTCGGCCATGCTCCCCGAGCCGAGGTCAGGGCCGCCTTCGACGACGACCCTGGTTGGTTCCCCTCCCGTATGGGAATCGATGACGCGGACACGCCTCACAGCTTGGGCCTTGTCGCGAGGGCCTTGCGGATGACTTTGAGAACCTCCTCGCGCTCGGCACCTTCTACGCGCAATCTTGGGGCGCGGGTGACTTCACTGCCCATGCCAACTTCGGCCATGCACATTTTGATGTATTGCACGAGCTTGATCCGGGTATCGAGCTCAAGCAGCGGCGTGTACCAGCGGTAAAGTTTGATCGCTTCTTTCCAGCGTCCTGCCACGCAGTGCTCCCAAAGCACGCGGTTCTCATCGGGGAACGCGTTGACCAGACCTGAAACCCAACCGGCAGCGCCAAGCATTGCGCTTTCGACCACCAGATCGTCGACGCCGCTGAAGAGGATATAGCGATCACCAACGGTGTTCTTGAGGTGTGTGATGCGGCGTGGGTCGCCTGCGGATTCCTTGATCGCGACCAGCGTGGGCTCATCGGCAAGTTCGACGAAACAGTCTGGCGTGAGGTCGACAAAATAGCTGGGCGGGTTGTTGTAGACCATAATCGGCAGGCCGCTGGAGCGAGCGACAGCTCGAAAGTGGGTCATGGCTTCGCGGCGGTCTGCCTTGTAGATCATGGCCGGCAAAACCATCATGCCGTCGATGCCGATCTTTTCGCAGTCCCGCGCGTAGGCGCAGGCGGTACGGGTTGTGTTCTCCGCGACGCCCGAAAGCACCGGGATTCGGCCTTTGACCACGGGCAGAAGTTCCCGCAACACAAGCAATTTCTCTTCGTAGCTGAGGGCGGTGTTTTCGCCAACACTGCCCAGGAGAATCACTCCATGGATTCCGCCTGCGATCATCTTCTCGAGATGCGCGGCTGTTGCATCGATATCGATGCTTTCGTCTTCTCGAAATTGCGTCGTCAGCGCGGGGTAGACCCCCTGCCAATTTACGTTCATCAGAATCTCCATTTGCCGGCAAAAATTTTGTCGAGTTTAGACTGCGATACGATTGTCGGCATGAAAACCAGATTACTACTGCTGGCGCTTGTGGCTGGATGCCACATGCTCGCAGCCTCCAACGAAGAGGACCTTAAGGCCACTGTCGAGAAGTGGAAGACGGCCGTCGTCAACAAAGACAAGGCGACGCTTGAAAAGCACACCTCACCAAAAGTGACGTACTCGCATTCGAACGCGATGATGGAAAACCGCGATCAGATGATCGCTGCGATGGTCTCTCCCGATATGGTCTATAAGTCCATGGACATGACCGAAACAACGTATCGCATGTTTGGCAATGTAGGAATCGTACATACCAAGATGATGGTGAACAATGCCCAGAAGGGCGTTCCGAAGACGACTCCTTTAAGTGTCCTGATGGTTTGGGTGAAGGAAAAGGGTGTGTGGCAGTTGACCGCCCGGCAAACAACACGCCTCCCATAGAATCCGGTAAGATTGGGTTGCCATGACACGCAGACAACTACTACTAGCTGGCGCGGCAACCCCACTGCTTGCGCAAAAAACTGAAGCTGATTTGATTCAGAAGATCCGCAAGGAGCTTCTAATGCTTCCCTATTACGGCTGCTTCGATTTTCTGACTTTCAAGCTGGAAGATACGAAGGTGACCCTTGGCGGCTACGCGATGCGCCCAACGCTCAAGGATGATGCCGAGCGCACGTTGAAGTCGATTGAGCGCATTTCAAAAATCGAAAACGCGATTGAGGTATTGCCCCTTTCGCCAAATGACGACCAGATCCGGTGGTCGGTCTTCAGGACGATCTATCGTGATGCGGCATTGTCGAGATACGCACCCGGCGGTGGACTTTACGGAGGAATGCTTAGCCGAAGACGAGGCGGCGCATTTTTTGGCGGACCCTTCGAGACATGGAACATGCCTGCGGGCACTATGGAGCCCCTTGGCTCTTATCCAATCCACATCATCGTCAAGAACGGCAATGTCATTCTTGTTGGCATTGTGGACAATAAGGGTGATTCAGATCGCGCCAATATACTGGCCAACGGCGTATCCGGCGTTTTCAATGTGAAGAATTTGCTCGAAGTGGACAAACGGCAGTCTGGCAAAAAGAAATAGAAGCCGTTAGTCGAGCCAGACGGCGACAACGCAGACCCACAAAAGTTGAGCAGTGAGCAAGTGCGAGATCTGCATCCAACCCGGAGCAGCCAGCCAGATGTTGCCTATTCCCAGTGCCACCTGGATCAGTACGAGCCCCATTCCTGCTAATGCCCAGCGGCTATGGTTGCGACGTTGGAGATAGCTTATGACTCCGAGTACAATTGCTGCCGTGATTACAGCAGTGACCGGGTGTACTACGCGAAGACGAATCAGGAAATGCTGACCGGGAGAAACGTCCTCGCGGATTTTGGCGATAAGTTCCGGCCCCATGGACGGCTGTACCGGGAAAATCGTATCTCCTAATGCGGTAACAGCGCCTGTAGCGTTGGTGATCACGAGCACAGCCATGGCAAGCCAAATCAGGCCGCCTGCGTAAGACCTGCGGTATCGTTCCGCCCCTGCTTTCACGGCAGTTGCTACTGAACAAAACATCAACAGCATTGTGTTTACCAGATGGAGAGAGATGACTACGGCCCTGCTCATCGAGGCGTCGTTTTCGACGAGTTCTTTCTTAACCAGAACCGCACCGATAAAGCCCTCAACCAATAGTAAGAAGAACATTCCTGCGGCCCAGGGCCATGCCGGGGACTTCTTGCGCCACGCCCAAATCAGGAGCGCGATGCCCATGAGGCCAGATAAAGCGCTGGTGACGCGATGCGTGAATTCGATGATGGTTTTGACGCCTGGCTCTACTGGCAAGACTACGCCTTGACAAGTGGGCCAGTGATTTCCGCAGCCGGCCCCAGAGCCTGAGATGCGAACCCAAGCGCCAAAGAGAATCACAAAGATCAAATACCCAACAAAGGCCCAGGCAAACTTCTGCATACCTATAGGATAGGTTGCTGAAGCTGTACCAGCTTCAACTGCCCGCAGGCGGCGTAAATATCGCGGCCACGTGGCTTGCGCACGTAACAGTGGAAGCTTCTCATGATGATGCGCTGGAATCGGGCCACTCGATCGTCTGCCGGCGTCTTGTAAGGGATTCCCGGGCCAGGGTTCAGTGGTATCAGATTGACCTTGCAGGTGAGGCCCTGCAGCAATGCAACAACTCGCTCGGCATCGGCGTCGCTATCGTTGACCCCACCAAGCAAGACGTACTCAAAGAAGAGGTGTTCTTTGGGCTTAAGCGGAAAGCTGCGGCAGGTTTCGAGAAGATCCGCAAGATGCCATTTTTTGGTGATTGGCATAATCTCCTGACGCTGCTCCTCGCTTGAAGCATTGAGGCTGATAGCGAGTCTGGGGCGGATCGAAGCCTGTGCGAGTTCTTCGATCTTGGGAATCAGGCCTGAGGTAGACAGGCAGATGCGGCGCTCACCCATTCCGACACCACGCTGGTCAATCAGAATACGCGTAGCTTTCAAGACGTTATCGAGATTCATCAGCGGCTCGCCCTGGCCCATCATGACGATGTTCATCGTGCGGCTCTTGGGTGCGAGGTTGTGCCGCTGCATGACGTGTAGAACCTGGCCTACGATTTCGCCCGCCGTGAGATTGCGTTCGAGGCCCATGAGTGCGGTGAGGCAAAACTTGCAATCCACCGGGCAGCCCACCTGTGAAGAGATGCAGATCGTGTCGCGGCTGCCTTCAGTCATGAAGACAGTCTCCACCGACTTGCCGTCGTGGAGTTGCATCAAGTAGCGAACGGTACCGTCGGAGCTGACGTAGCGTTCGGCTTCGGTAAGAGCGCCGGCCTGGAACTGATTGCGGATTGGAGCAGGAATCAGGCTGGGGTCGTAATTGCGTTGCGCATAAACCGAGTCAAAAACTCGACGAGCATGGAACCTGGAATGGTCCGGGGCAAAAGCTGCTTCGAGGTCAGCAAGTTCCATCCCGATAAGATCAGTCACCTTTTCATTATCGCGGCATCACGTCAGCGCCGGTTGCAAAACGTGACCGTGTACGTCGGTGAGCCGGCGCTGCAAGCCGTTGTGATACCAGGCGAGGCGCTTGTGATCCAGGCCAAGGAGGTGAAGGATCGTGGCGTGAAAGTCGTAGATCGTAACTGGATCTTGCACCGCTTTGTAGCCCATCTCATCGGTCGCCCCGTAGCTGAAGCCCTTCTTGAGGCCGGGGCCGGCCATGAAAGAAGTGAAGCCTTCGGGGTTGTGGTCACGGCCACCCTCGCCCAAACCCTGGCTGATCGGGAGACGGCCAAACTCGGTCGTGAAGACAACCAGTGTTTCGTCGAGCAATCCACGCTGCTTGAGGTCACGCAGAAGAGCGGCGGTGGGCTTATCGAGAATCGCAGCGTTGTTGTTGTGATTGGCGACAAGATCTTCGTGAGCGTCCCAATTGACCCGGGGCTCGCCGAAGTGGCCCCCGTTGTAGAGCTGGATGCAGCGAACGCCTTTTTCGATCAGACGGCGGGAGAGCAGGCAGTTGTAGCCATACTCGCGAGTGACAGGATCATTGAGGCCATAGCTCTCTTTGGTGGCCTCTGATTCGCCGGAGATGTCAGTAACGTCGGGGGCGCTGATCTGCATCTTGGCAGCAAGCTCGTAGGCTTTGATTCTCGATACGAGCGCGTCTTCGCCAGGGTTCTGTTTGAGGTGTTCTTCGTTCAGGGCACTCAGTAGGTCGTAGGACGCGGCTTGAGCTTTGGAACTAACGCCGGCTTTGGGTTGCAGGTCGGAGATTGGGTTCCGTTGGTCTCCAAAGATGACGCCCTGATGCGAGGCAGGCAGGAATCCGTTGCCCCAATTGGCAACACCGCAAGGCGGCAAACCACGGCGATCTGGCAGCACTACAAAGGACGGCAGATTCTTGTTTTCAGACCCAAGGCCGTAGCTCACCCAGGACCCTATCGAAGGAAAGCCCTGGAAGATAAAGCCGGTGGACATCTGGAACAAGGCGGGGCCGTGCGCGTTGCTGCGCGAGACCATCGAGTGGAAGAAGGTCATGTCATCGACCAGTTCTCCCATTTGAGGCAAAAGATCAGATACGTATTTGCCGCTTTTGCCCTTGGGACGGAACTGCCACGGCGACTTCATCACCGTTCCGCGCTTGCCAAAGAATGGGGTGATTTCGTTGGCACCCTGTGTCTCCTTGCCGTGGTGTTTGACTAACTCAGGTTTGTTGTCGAAGGTATCGATCGAGCTGAGCCCGCCGGGCAGGAAGATCATGATGATGTTCTTGGCTTTGGGTGCGAAATCTGGCTTGGGGATGCGGATCTTGGCTGGGGCAGCCGATGCTGTGTCTTGTGCGAGTAGTTGCGCGAGGGCGATGCCAGCCAAGCCGCCACCCATCTCCCATAGGGCCTGACGGCGCGTCAGCGGCGTGATCTGCGATTGGCACTGTTTATGGGACATAAATGAACTCGTTGGAATTGAAGAGGGCTCTGGTGTAAATATGTAGCGGCTGGCTGGCCAGGAATTGATTCCCCAGCTTCAGCTCTGCTGCACTTGGCTCGCGCCCGTAGAGTAGCTCGTAGGCACGGCGAATCTGGTTGTTTGCCTTACTGCCTGCTTCCTTCTTGAGCCGGTCAGCGAAAAGACCTGCCTGGCGAAGGACGAAGTCATTATTGAGCAGGGTGAGGGCTTGGACGGGTGTGTTTGAAATGCTGCGTTGCGGGGTGGCCACGGATGGGTCGGGGCAATCAAAACTGTCCATCATGATCCGTTCTCCGCCGCGTACGGCGAAGCGGTAGATGGCGCGGCGCCAAACTTCAGGCCCATCATTGTCAAGTGTTTCATAGATGAACGCGCCTCGATCCTTCTTCTTCTGAAGAAAGAAACCCGGCCCGCCAACGGTGTCCAGGCGCAACTGCCCACTGGCGTTGAGGATAGAATCGCGGAGCACCTCCGCATCCATGCGCTTGAGCGGCATGCGCCACACCAGGCGATTGTCGCCGTCGGCGGCGAAGGCTGTTTCATTCATCGCAGAGCTTTGCCGGTAAGCCTCGGATAAGAGAATCTGACGGTGCAGCCACTTGATGCTCCAGCCGTTCTCCATAAACGATACTGCCAGCCAGTCGAGAAGCTCGGGATGCGAAGGCCGGTCACCATTGAGGCCGAAATCGCTGGGAGTATTCACGATACCGTTGCCGAAGTGGTTGTACCAGATGCGGTTCACCAGTACGCGTGCCGTAAGAGGATTCTTGTCACTGGCGATCCAGTTGGCGAGAGCGAGCCGGCGTTCGCTGTCGGTAGCTGTGGCAGACAAGCCGAGATTGGGGTCCATCTGACGCACCGCGCTGAGTGTACCTGGGCTCACCTCTTCGATTGGTTTGGCAACGCTTCCGCGATCCAGCAGGAAGGCCTTATCCATCGCATGTGGCTTGGCAGCATAAAGGCGCAATGGCTCGGCAATGGCTGCCAGCTCGGATTCGATTCGCTTTCGTGCTTCCAGAAGAACTGACCTTTGCCTGGCCTTCTCGCTTCCAAGTTTTGCGACCAGGTCAGGATCACTCACTCGCGGCAGATCAAGCTCAAGGTCCCGCACGTGATCCATCGATGAGCAGAGCGTCTGCCAGGATTGGCCGTCGTTTGATGCTTCCAGGCGGAATACCTTTGGCATGCCTGTGTTGCGGCCCGTCTTCTGATCTGTCCACCAGAAAAGCTTGTCGATTGGTTTGGCCTCTGGATTGGCGATCTCGATGTAGACCGGTGCATCTTCACTGGCCTTTGCCAGGCCAGTCCAGTTCTCAACAGACAGCCCGGCGGGTTGCAAATCGAGATGTTCGAGGCGCGGGCGATCACTTTGGTGGTTGGTGATTACCAGGCGGAGCTTGGTCGATTTGCCGGCGGTGAAGGCATTGCGATTCCAGATGGGGTTCAGGGGCATCCGGCGTGGAGCCGAGGCTCGTTGCTGATCGAAGGCGCGATAACGATCCAGGAGCAACGCAGACCGAACCGGGTCTTCAATGTCAGCTATCTTCTGATTTGCGATGTTCAGCCGGTCACGGATTGGCTTCGTTTGAGCGTCATAGGCTGTAATTTCTTCGTCCCGGGCGACGCGGCGTGTACCAAATGTAACGCCGCCATAAACGGCGGTGAGGCGATAGAAATCTTTACTCGGAATAGGATCAAATTTGTGGTCATGGCAGCGGGCGCAATTGACGGTCAGGGCTTGAAACGTGTGGAAGGTCGTCGTGGCCATGTCGTCCAATTCGTCCACCCGTGCAGCGGCAGCAAGCAGCTTGTCCTTGTTCAGTTCGGCGCTGACCTGATCCCATGGACCGGCTACCAGAAAGCCGGTGGCAGCAATCTTTTTCGGGTTACCCGGTTCGATCAGATCTCCAGCAATTTGTTCGCGGATGAACTGGGTGTAGGGCTTGTCGGTATGGAAGGCATCAATGACATAGTCACGATAGGGCCAGGCATGCAGGCGCTCGTAATTGTGTTCGCCACCATCTGTTTCGCCAAAGCGGACGACGTCCAGCCAGTGTCTCGCCCATCGCTCGGCGTAGTGCGGAGAGGCGAGCAAGTGGTCTATCGTTTCTTCGTAGCTGCGTTTGTAGTCTTCAGGCTGAGGCGATAGACCAGTGAGATCGAAGTGCAAACGGCGGATCAGAGTGCGTGAATCGGATCTTGGATTTGGGGTGAGACCCTTTGCGTTCAACTTCGCAATAAGGAACTCATCAATTGATTTGTTCGGGCCTTTGACGGGTGTACGGAACGACCAGAATTCACGCTTCTTGTTGGAGGTTTGTGTCCAAAGAGTGGAGATACCCAATAGCAACGCGATGCTGAGCCGTTTCATATCCTTCTATTGGTATCACAAGGCCTGATTTTCAGCGGCTGGCGGCGAGTGCCTGGTCAAAGCTTCCCAGCATCGTCTTGACACTTTTGGCTTCATCCAGATCCGGGTTAAGCGTCAACATACGTTGAAAGTGCTTGCGAGCTACGGCAAGGGTTTCCAGGCTTCCTGAAGTCTGCGCCTGGGTCGCATATACCAAACCACTCAAGTAGTGAGCGTATGGATAGTCAGGATCATACTGAAGACTTTTCTGACAGAAGAGCGTGGCATCCACAAGCTTCTTGTCTCTAAAAGCACAATCGCATAGGCCGAAATACGCCATACTGCGCAGGTCTTGCCAGATGTCCTTCTGGGCGGCGCGGCGCCGCTTGCCTTGTCCGATGAGGAAGCCGACAACGTAATAGTTGAGGTTGCCAGACATTCCGGAATCAAAGTTACTGAAGCGCAGGTAATCTACGTATTCTTTGCGCGAATCTTTGTAACTGCCCTTCATCCGCAGGCTTTCGGCAAGCCAGAAATGAGGTTCAGCGATGTTAGGGGAGATTGCGATGGCCGCGCGCGCACTCTCAATCGCATCGTCGTAGCGCTCTTTGATTCTGTAAGCCTGAGCGCGCAGATAGAGGGTTTGCAAATCTTTAGGGTTGCGTTTGAGCACAACATCAAACTGACGGATGCTCTCGTCGACGTTGCCAATGTCCAGCAACATTCCGCCGTAGCTGGAGCGGGCCTCTGAATAGTCAGGATCAATCTTGATCGCCATATCGAAGTATCGTTTCGCATTGGCCTGATCGAACAATGCGTTGTAGCTTCTTCCCAGATATAGGGCAGCCTGGCTATATGTGGCATCGGCGGCGAGCGCCTGGCTAAAGTGCTCTACCGCCTTCTTGTAATTCTGCTCGAAGCCTTTGTTATAGAAATCAAGTCCCCTCTCAAACTGGTCGACAGCCGCCTTGGGCCGCTTGCGAGGGATGAGGATCTGGATCTTTACAGTAGACTCCTGACCGGGATAGACCATCTCTTCGCGAGGACCGTCCGGCTCATAGCCCATCTTGACGCCCTGGATCTGATGAGTACCCGGGCGCAAGCCCGGCAGACGCAAAGGAGCGCCTTTGCTGGCCAAGCCTGCGCTCTTGCCATCGACTAAGACTTCTACTTCTTCGCGGTTAGTCTCAAAGATGAGCGTCCCAAACTTGGGCGCTGGAGGAGGTGCGGCTGTTGCATACGAAGGCACGTAGGCGATCAGCATCTCCGGATCAAAGCTGCCGCGATCCGAGCGCGGTGTCTGCTTGCCCCGGGTAGCTTCACGGACATTCTTGCGCACATATTCGGTCATCTCGACAGCCGTCACCTGGCCATCGCGATCATCGTCAGCTTCGCCTTCCATACCTTTCACTACGTAATAAGTGAAAACTCCATGGCCGCCACCGAAATCTGGCGACTCAAAGCTCCGTTCCTGATCACGCGAAGCGGTCAGGCTGAACATGTTCTTGTCCAGGTTTTGCCAAAGGTTGTTTAAATTCTCGGCTCGCGTCTCTGACGTGACAAAGCCCGAATGGCAACTGTCAGTGAGCAACACCTTCCACTTGGCTTTGACCGTTTGGCCGACGGTCTTGGCAAGCGCCTCCATGGAGTATCCGCTACCGGAAATATTGTTCAGACTGAAGTCATAAGGAGCAAGATAACCCTTGCCCTGATGCACGAAACCATGGCCGGCGAAGTAGATGAAGACACGGTCGTTCTCCATGGCGACACTTGGCAGCCACTCTTCCAACTCCTTCTTCAGGTTGGCAAGAGTAGCCTTTGGCCCAAGCAATTTCTTTACGTTCTCGGCGCGAAAGTTACCACCTTCGAGACTGATCAGAATTGAGTAGAGGGAGTCTGCATCCCTCTCAGCGTAGGCGAGGTGAAGATCTTTGGGGAGATTCTGATACGCTCCCACTCCCATCACGATTGCGTAGCTGCGCGGGATATCCACCTTCTTTGTCATGAGTTGGCTTTCGCCTTCAGGAAAGGGGTCTGCTTCCACCTTCAGATCGCGCGCTTTTTCCTGATCCGCGAGCATCGCGACGCATATCAGGATACTGACTAAGAGCTTCATTGATGTGTGAGCGTTACTTCAGCAGTGACTCGCGGATCATCGCTACGCTTGCTGGCCACGTAGGCGGCGTGCTCAAAGCGCGGCCCCTTCGTTGAGCTCTTCTGCTCACCCTCAACTTTTTCAACGATCAGGTCTCGAGCGTACATCGTCCGGATCCGGTCGATGAAAGGGTCAGCGAAATTGGAGTTACTTGCAAGAATGATACCCGGTGCGGGCCGGATGGGCGCGGCTGGAGATAGCTCAAGGCGCTGTTTGCGATCTGGAGCAACCTTGTAAATGAGGCCGTCAAAGTCAGGTTCCGGCTTGCGGCTGAAGACGATGAAGATGCGTTCTTCGCCTGGCTGCTCGTCAAACTTGAATACGAATCCGGCTGGAATCGTGTAAGCCATATTCGGCCCAACGCGGTTGTCTCCGCCAGAGATCTCGACAGAAGGGAAGAGGGGACTCCACTTGCCGGAACTGCCGCGAGCCAGAATGTAGAGGTAGCCGAAATCATTCACTTCAACGCGGACGTTAATTTTATCGCCGCTCTTGAATGCCTTGGTCACCGGCACTTCTTTCTTGTTCCCGTCGGGCATTAGTTGGGTGATGGTCCAGCGCATGGCCAGTCCGCCGCCTTCCGATACTGAGTCGTTGGCAAGTCTCACCGGGATTGGCCGGTCTCGTGATTCTCCGCTCACTTGAGCCGGATTGGTGCTGGCCTGCTCCACGGCATCCCCCAGCTTTTTGGCATTGGAGCTAGGCGCGGCTGGCTTCTTGACAGCGGCAACCGTGGCCGGTGGAGGAGGCGTTGCCGGCTTGGCACCATAAAAGATCTCTCTTGCGGTTAGCCTGGGCCCGGTCTCAGTTTGCGCTTCTTGTGCGCAAACCAATGTGCAACCGAGAACAGCTAGCGAGCCAATTTTGTGAAACATATTCATATCTCCCAATTCTTCTTCAGTATATTCTTATAAAACGATATGCAAAGCCTATTCCTGCGTCAGGTCATAGCTCAAGTTCTCGTCCTGCTGATGATCGAAGTGGGCACCTTCGCCCAAGACCAGCCAGCCACGCCGGGAGCTGCAAAGTTAAACATTGTCCTGATCAGCGGCGATGGAGCGATCAATAACATCAAAAGCCGGACAGCGCGCGAAACCATCGTGGAAGTGCGCGACGAGAACAACAAGCCAATCTCTGGCGCTGCTGTTGTCTTCCTTTTGCCCGATTCGGGTGCCGGACTTGTCAGTTCAAATGGTACGCGCATGGTTTCAACGATGACTGACGCCAAGGGCCGTGCCGCTATGCGGGGTTTGAAGCCGAATGGGCAGGCTGGACGGTATAACATTCAAGTCCGTGCCAACTACCAACAGAGTTTCGGTCAGCTCGAAGTGCGCCAGTCAAATATATTAGCGGCAGGAGCGGCCATTTCAGGTCTCACTGCGGCAATTATTGCTATCGGAGTTGCTGCCGCTGCGGGAACGGCCTACGCTGTAACCCGCGATAACGGACCTGGCCGCGCTACTGTTGGCATCAACCCAGGCTCGCCAACAGCAGGAGCACCCCGCTAAATGAACATCTCTGTGTCTCTCGTGAATCGGCTCGTCGTTTTGGGCATTCTGGCGTCTGCCAACCCGGCATTTGCCCAGTTGAGCGTGGATCCATTCAATTTCCCTACTGCGACGCGAGGATTTGCCTATGGCCCCTTTCAATTGACTGCCTTTAGCCCTCAGGCGAATTGGAGCGTTCCCAACCCGGCGCAATTGCCTCCTGGACTGAGCGTCAGTGGCAGCGGGTTAGTGTTTGGCCCAATCAGCGACGGAGCTGCGATCGGGCTCTACACATTCACCGTGCGAGCCTCACAGCAGTTCAATCAAACGCTTCTTACCGCCGATAGGGTTTTCTCTATCAACGTGGTTGCCCCGCTAACGCTTGCCCCGGCATTCAACGTCACCTCTTTGCCTGCTGCCGTTGGCAACGTGCCGTACAACGTAGTGCTGGCAGACTATTATTCTGTCACCGGTAGTGCCCCGCCATTTCGGTTTCAACTCGGCGCAGGCGGCGTCCCTGGGCTAAGCGTCAACGCCGCAGGCACAAACTATGCCGGCACACCTTTGGTTCCCTCTTTCACTGGAGAAGTTGCTTTTCGAGTCACTGATGCCAATGGTGCTGTCTCTAATCAATCGTTCCTCCTTATCAACGCCTCCTCCACCGGGCTCTCCATATCGACGCCAAGCTTGCCTGCCTGGACGGTCAATCGGCCGTATTTCTCCTCAATCGTGAGCTCAGGCGGCACGGGTGCCTATACATACAACCTGGCAAACGGCAGCCCTCCTCCCGGATTGGCACCCGATTTGAAGCTAAGCTGCCCAGAGCAGGTGGATACCATTCAGTTTGGCTTTCTGCGGTATTATCGCGGCACTCTCAGTTTGACGGGTGGCACCATGCCCTACACCTACCGAAACTTCGGAGAGTTCCTTCCGCCAGGATTAAGCCTTTCCAGTTCAGGTGTGCTCAGCGGGCCTCTCACCGATACGGGCACATTCAATTACACGATCGGTGCGCGCGATGCCAACGGGCTTGGCGTTTTTCGCAGTTGCAGTATGGTGGTTGTTACGGCTACGACAACGATTGGATTGGCCTGCCCGTACAAAACAGCCCAGATTGGCAACTATTACAATTCGGGGGTTACTGTTCAGAACGCGGTCCAAACGCCAGGCTTCCAGCTTCTAGCCGGTGCACTGCCAACTGGCCTGACTTTGTCGGCCTCGGGAGCCCTTACTGGCACTCCATCCGGATCTCCCGGCTTGTTCAACTACACGGTACAAACGCAAACTGGGAACGGAACTCAGGATCTCGCCTGCTCCATTCGAACCTATTCAGCCCCCAGCCAGGCAAATGCTTCTTCGCTTAACGGTGTACCGTCAACTGCAGGGACATTCACATTTGGTCTCAATGTAAATGACGAGTATCAAAACTTTGCCACTCGTTCATTTTCAGTAACCATCAATCCTCAGCCTTCCTTCAACAGCATCACCCTTCCCGCCGGCAACGTAAGTGTGGCTTACGCTACATCGAACATTGCGTCCGCTCGCGTCGGAGGGACGGCCCCGTTTACTTTCAGTGTCACGTCCGGGATTCTGCCTCCAGGAATTTCTTTAAGTTCTAGCGGGCTTCTTTCCGGAACACCAAGCGCGGGCGGCATCTTTAGCTTTAGTGTGGGTGTCACGGATGCCGCTGGTGCCACTGCTTCGGCTACTGTTCAGGTCACAATTATCGCGCCTAATCCTGACCCTCTTCGCTTCTCCACAATGACTCTGGAAAACGCCACGGTAGGTATCAACTTCACTCAATTGCTACAGGCGGCTGGAGGCTCTCCTCCTTATAGATTCAGCTTGAGAAGCGGCTCCACGGCTCCAGGCACTTCCCTGTCACCGGACGGGCAGATTCGCGGTGTCCCTGCCACTGCGGGTACCTATCGTTTTGAGGTAGAGCTTGCTGACAATGCAGGCGGACGTGTCGCTGCTGTCTTTTCGATGGCTGTCTTCCAGGGTAACTTTCGTCTTGGTTGCCCCAATACCTCGGCGGAGTTTGGTGTCAACTACCTTTCGATGGCAAATGTAATCGGAGGTTCGCAGCCTTACAGCTTCTCTCTTCCTGATGGCCGCCTTCCGGGAGGACTTGTTCTTGATGCAGCCACCGGTACGATTTCCGGACGTCCTAACACTGCAGGACCCTTTGTATTTACTTTCGCGGTCAGCGATGCCCGGCAGGCTCGAACCCAGACTCAATGCAGCATCACGGTTCAGAACGGATCGCTGCGCATCTTCACCGAAGGCCCTATCCTTACCAAGGCTGGTGAGCTTAGTGAAGTAGTGCTCGAAGCTGGTGGTGGCCAAGGGGCACTGACCTGGTCGCTGCTCAGCGCCGCTACTGAAGCTGGCGTTAGCGTCAACACTGATGGACGCTTGTCTACTCGTGCTTCGAAGAAGGGTAGCTACATAGCAACAGTCCAGGTGCGTGATGCGGCTGGAGTCTCAGCATCACGATCAATTCCAATCGTCGCCGGGGATTCCACCCTCGCGCTGGCTTGCCCAACCGTGACTCGATTCCAACTCGGCGTCAGCGCCTCCGGGAATTTTGGACTCACTGGCGGCGTTGCCCCTTATCGTCTTAATTTGGTGGGCGGCGCGCTGCCTTCTGGCCTTGAGCTCACAAACTCGGGCAGCTTTATCGTACGTGCCCTGGAACCCGGCACCTTCCCCGTCCAGTTGCAAGCCGTCGATGATACCAATACGGCAGTGACCACGCGGTGCAGCTTCGAGGTGGTTGGCCAGCCGTTCCTCATCACTACTGACTCACTCCCCGATGGCACTGTCTCTACGCCTTACGCTGCCGCATTCGCCTCAAGTGGCGGAATAGGCCGCATCCGCTACGGTCTGACGAGCGGCGGTCTTCCCGAGGGCCTTGAGATCGATGGCAATAGCGGCTCTATCTCCGGCACTCCCCAGCAGAATGGTAGTTTCACAATCGGCGTCGGAGCTAGCGATGAGGCGCGCCGTCGCGCCACTAAGTCGGTGGCTCTTAGAATCATTGATGGTCCCCGGAGCTTCAGGATCACTACCGGGTCTCCGCTCTCGGATGGCTTTGTGGGCCGCTCCTACTCGACAGGGTTTGCTGCCGAAGGAGGAAAAGCTCCCTACCTTTGGACAATCAATGGACTGCCGAATGGTTTAACCGCCAGCGGTGACAGCTTTAGCGGAACGCCTGCCCTGGCCGGAGAGTTTACTCTCGGTACCGAAGTTCGTGATTCCGCAGGCGCAGTTGCATCGAAATCTTTCCTGCTCCGAATCAAAGCCTCTGGCCTGACGATTACCACTGAGTCATTGCCCGACGGAGTGCTGGGTGAATCTTACATTCCTGTAGTCGCCGCAGATGGCGGCCGTCCGCCTCTGACCTGGAGCATCGTAAGCGGTGTCATTCCGGCTGGAGTTAGCTTTGATCCTGCCAGCGGCAGCTTTGGAGGCACGGCGACAACCAACGGGCAATTCAGTGTCACCCTTGAGGTGATCGATGCCTCCGGCGCAACCACCAGACGAGGCTATGCTTTCGAAGTCCGGCCGCCGGCGGTGAGCCGATTGAGCATCACCACCGCTTCCTTGCCAAACGGTAGTGCGGGTGTGGTTTACAGCACATCAGTGGGTGCTATCGGTGGCCGTGAACCTTACTCATGGACACTCAATGGCGATCTTCCCGCCGGTCTCAGCATGAATGCATCGGGCACGCTCAGCGGTATTCCCACCGCAGTTGGCACCTCGACTTTTCTGGTCACAGTGATCGATTCCCTTGGCCTTAGGGCTTCTCGCGCATTGAGCATTCGCATCGCTACAGATACTGCTCCAGCCGTTTCCATTGACGGGCTTCCCGATGCCACAACTGTCAATCAAAACCAGCCCTTCACTGTGCGCATTGCCAGCCCCTTTGGCGTTGCTGTCTCTGGCCGCATCACACTTGGCTTTGTGCCTGACACCATCCACGGTGCCGACGATCCGGTAGTCCGCTTCTCAAACGGGTTGAGGACTCTCGACTTTACGATTCCTGCCGGCTCAACCACGGTAGCGATTGCAGGCACCGCCTCACTCGCGACCGGAACACTGGCGGGCACTATTCGCATCGATAGCGTGCTCAATTTCGCTGGCACGTCAATGCCTGGGCCGACGCGGACGATTGTCATCCGCCGGGCAGTTCCTGTCATTACCACCCTCACTTTGACAAGGTCAGCGAGCGGTCTGGAGATCCGGATTGAAGGAGCCACCAATACTCGTCAACTGAGTGAGGCTCGCGTTACCTTTACCGCGTCGGGCAATGTGGATCTGACGACGGCAAGCCAGTTGACAGTCAATGTAAACGCAGCGATTCAGAGTTGGTTTGCCAGTGCTGCCAGCCAGCCATTTGGCGGCAGATTCGCGCTAACGCTTCCGTTCACCGTAAGCGGCGACGCCGGCGGAATTACCGGTGTGAGCGTGATCATCACAAACAGCGAAGGCGCGTCTGCGGCTGCAAACGCAAACTGATCGCCAGCAATCGCCGCCGCTCGGCACGCAAGTCGAAATCCAATCGAGAGTTGATAGCTCAACCTCCAATGCAACTACACACCAGCCTCGCCTGATATAAGATCGTCAACATCTCCACCATGCGCGCCGCTATCATCCTCCTTCTAGCCCTTTACACCCTCCAGGCTCAATCTACAACCACGCCCGGACGCTTCCATATAGAACACCCCACCCTCCATAACCTCGGCTTTGAATGGCTCATCGACGGCGACACCAACCGCAACGCGACGGTCGAAGTTCGCTTCCGCAAAGCCAATACCCAAGCCTGGCAACCCGCACTCCCCCTCCTCCGCATCGGCGGCGAGCGCGTCTTCCGCGAGCGCGAAAGCATGACCTACACCGTCCCCCACGGCTTCGCCGGCAGCATCTTCAACCTCGAACCCGCCACCAGCTACGAATGCGAGTTCACCCTCCGCGATCCAGACGGCGTCTCCGGCCAAGCCCAACAACGGGTGACTGTAAAAACGCGCACCGAACCCCAGCCCTCCAACACCGGACGCACCCTCCACGTCTACCCTAATGACCACGAAGGCCCCAAACTTGAACCCAGCTTCATCGGTCTCAAGGCTGCTTATTACGGCGAAGGCCGAGGCGACTGGACCGCCGTCCGGATGAAGAAAGCCCAGCCCGGCGACACCATCCTCATCCACGCCGGCCTTTACCGTCCAGACCGTCTCAACTACGTCGATCCTCTAAGCGCCCCCTTCACCGGCAGTATGTCGCTCTCCCTCAAAGGCACCGAGGGCAAGCCCATCACCATCAAAGGCGCAGGCGACGGTGAGGCCATCTTCGACGGTGCCGGCAATCACAAACTCTTCGACGTCATGGCCACCCACCATCACATCTTCGAAGGCCTCACCTTCCGCAACACTGAAGTCGCCCTTTTCGCCGGCGAAAAAGAAGTCCTGGGTGCCGTCGCCCTCACCGTCCGCAACTGCCGCTTTGAAGACATCGGCGTCGGCATCTGGACCGAAAATGCGGGCTCCAGCGACTTCCTCATCAGCGACAATCTTTTCCTCGGCCGCGAAGACCAGATGCGCGTCATCGGCTGGAACCAGGTCAACTCCCGGGCTGCTGGCATCTACCCCTCACACCAGCTCCGCAGCTTCTTCGCAATCAAGGTCTACGGCCCCGGCCACATCATCGCCCACAACGCTGTCGCATATTTTCACGACGCAATCTGCATCTCTACCTACGGTCCACCAGAGGCCGACCCAGACCGCCGCGCCTCCTCCATCGATATCTACAACAACGACATCCATCTCACCAACGACGACTTCATCGAATCCGACGGCGGTGCCCATAACATCCGCGTTTATCAGAACCGGGGTGTCAACGCCGCCCACAACGGTTACAGCGCCCAGCCCATGTTCGGCGGCCCTGTCTACTTCATCCGCAACCTGCTCTACCACGTCCCCAGCGGCGGTGCGCTTAAATTCAATGCCTCCCCAGCCGGCATTATCGTTTATCACAACACCTTCATCGCAGAGCAATCTGCCGGCGAGCCCTACTCCAACTCTCACTACCGCAACAACATCTTCCTTGGCCGGGACATTCCTAATAAGGGCATCATGACCTGGGCACACGCCACACCCAGCTTCAGTAGCGACTACAATGGCTTCCGCCCCAATCGCAATGTAACCAAGCAGTACAACTGGCGAGGCCCCGGTGCAGAGATGCGCTCCTTTGCAACCCTGGCTGAATTCAAGCAAGCAACCGGCCAAGAGACTCATGCTGTAGAGCTCGATTACGACATCTTCGAAAACCTTGCCAAGCCGGACCTCACGCGCCGCCATCACGTCTATCATTCGACAGATCTCAACTTCCGCCTCAAGCCCAATTCCAAAGCCATCGACGCCGGCCAAGTCCTGCCCAACATCAACGACAACTTTAATGGCAAAGCCCCAGACCTCGGTGCCCTCGAACTCGACCAGCCCCAGCCCCACTACGGCCCCCGCTGGATTAGCTGGTCACCCTTCTATCGTTAACCGCAGAGCCGCTGCAAACCGCAAAGCCCACAACCGTTGTGAATCCGCATCCGCCACCTCGTCCTGTCGAAACTCCACCTGCACATGTGGCAATCCTCGCCGCATCGCATGATAGGGTATGCTGTAGTCCACCGCCGGGTCGAGATCATAAGGTTGATTGTCCCCAACCACCACATCCCCCGAAGAACGCAACTCAGCCAATATCTGCTCTGCAAGACTGCGATCCAGATAACTCGACAGCGCAATCTGCCAGGGCCTCGCCACCCCAGCAAGTGAAGGTGTCATCGAATGGATTGACACCACAACACTTCCCTCACGCCCCGCCAGTACCCCTTCCACCGCATCATGATAAGGCTGAAACCAGCGCTCAATACGTCTGGATCGAGCCTCTGAGTCTAACCTAAGATTCCCCGGAATCACCGTACCGTCGCTCACCTCTGGAATCAAATCGCGCGCGTCTAGGTGACGATTGCAATCAATCACCAGCCGCGAAACTCCACAAAGAATCGCAGGCGCATCAAAGTATTCCGACAACACGCAAGTCACCCCTGCCGCCCCAATATCCCACCCGATATGCCGCTTGAGATCCTCTGCTGCAATGCCAAGCCCGCCATACTCCTCCGGCACATGATTGCTCGCATGATCACACAAAAAGACAAACCGGCTCGCCGCGCCACGTCTTAGAACAACAGGCAAAGACATACCCAAACTACTCGGACACTTCCGTAACGGTCACGCTCACATCCATCCCCTGAAAGGCTTCGGCAGAACCCGCATAACTGCCCCACAGCGGCAACACCTGATCGTGCGTCCAGGCTACTGCCACCCGAATCAGATTCCGATTGCCAATGATCCCATTAGTCGGACAAAAATCAATCCACCCCGCACCCGGCAGATAAGCCTGCATCCAGGCATGCGTCGCTCCGCCCCCGGCCAGTCCTGAACTATTGGGTACAAAAATATAACCGCTCACAAACCGCGCTGCAATCCCCAAAAACCTCGCAGCTTCCATCATCAACACTGCGAAATCACGGCAACTCCCCCTTCTGCTATTAAGCGTATCTTCGGGAGTTTGCACTCCCTTCTCATTCCGGACGTTGTACTTGAACTGTTCGCGAATTCCCATTGCCATCGCTCGCAACACCTTCATCGTCATCGTCTGTTCGGCAGGATCTAGAAATTGCAATGCCCATTCCGGCACGCTCGCCCCCGCATAGCGCCGTTCCAGTCCCGAGACGATATTCGGATAGTCCTCATCGGCATAGCGAAAGGGATAAGTTCGAGCATATTCCTCTAGCGGATACTCAGGCAGGGAAGTCTCAACATGTTCGAGAGTCACTGTGCTGTCAAAGCGCAACGCAGTAGTAGTTCCTTCAAAGCTCACCACTGCCACCGAGTTATCAAAAGGATCATGCAGCCATCGCACCAAGGTCGGCTTCGGCGTAATCTCAAGCTCGGTCCGGATGAGTCGCAAGTCATAACTTTCGCGAGGGCGGAACATCATGCGATGTTCTCCCAATCCCACGGGCTCGCTATACCGGTAGACGGTCGAATGATGAACAGTCAGCACTGACATCAGCTAGCTTCACTCTCGACGATCTCATCGGTCCACACCCGAAAGCTCTCGAGCATATTAGGTCCAAAAGTCGTCGCGATCGCAACATCGGACGCATCCCGCCCCCTCGCCATCAGTACACGCCCAATGCGCGGCACATTGTTACGGGGATCAAACATATGCCAGTGTCCGCCAATCCAGACCTCTATCCAGGCCGCAAAATCTCCTGACGGATGCGGCAGCGGAGTCCCGATATCGCTCAGATATCCAGTGCAATAACGCGCTGGCATATTCATGCAGCGGCAGAAGGCAATGGCCAGATGAGCGAAATCCCGGCACACGCCCGACCTTTCCTCATATGCCTGCGCCGCACTGCGTGTCGGACGCGCGTTTCCGTAGTTAAAGGTCAGATGATTGTGTACATAATCACAAATTGCCTTGGCCCGTGCATATCCCGGAGTGATCCCGCTAAAGAGTTGCCAGGCGGTATT